>CAZWUR010000019.1:0-64497 GCA_964637205.1 uncultured Rubrivivax sp. | reverse complement strand
GGTGCGCATCGGCGTCGTCAGCATCGAGCAGCTGCAGAAGGCGCGCGGCTACTTCGTCGTCGGCTCCTTCATCGTCGCCGCCGTCGTCACGCCGCCGGACGTGATCTCGCAGCTCGCGCTCGCGGTGCCGATGTGCCTGCTCTACGAAGCCGGCATCGTCGCCGCCCGCATCTTCGTCAAGCGCACCCAGGCGCCGGAAGACGTCGAGGCGTCCTGAGTTCAGCGCCGCGGCTGCGGCCGCTGGCCGGGCGTGACCTGCAGCGTCAGCGTCTGCCCACCGCGTTGCACCGACAGGGCGATGGGCAGCCCGGGCTTGAGCGTCGCCACCGCGGCCAGCAACTGCGTCGAGTCCTCGACCGGGTGCTGGTCCACACGCAGCACCACGTCGCCCGGGCGCAGGCCGGCACGGCTGGCCGGGCCGTCCTGCAGCACGCCGGTGATCAGTGCGCCGTGGCGGATCGGCAGCTTGAAGGCCTCGACGAACTCGGGGCTCAGGTCGCGCTGTTCCACGCCGAGCCAGCCGCGCTGCACGACGCCGTCGCGGACCAGGGCCTCGAGCACCTGGCGCGCCGTGTCCACCGGGATCGCGAAGCCGATGCCCAGGCTGCCGCCACCTTCCTGGCGCGTGAAGATCGCGGTGTTGATGCCGACCAGATGGCCCCGGGTGTCGACCAGCGCACCGCCGGAATTGCCGGGGTTGATCGCCGCGTCGGTCTGGATGAAGTTTTCGTAGGTCGACAGGCCGAGCCGCGTGCGGCCGAGGGCACTGACGATGCCGGCGGTCACCGTCTGCCCGACCCCGAACGGGTTGCCGATGGCGAGCACGATGTCGCCGACCTGCAGCGTCGCCGCGTCGCCCAGTGCCACTGAGGGCAGGTCGGGCAGGTCGAGCTTGAGCAGCGCGAGATCGGTCTCCGGGTCGCTGCCGACCAGGCGCGCCGGCGCCTGGCGGCCATCGGCCAGCTGCACCTCGATGGCATCGGCCCCGGCGACCACATGGTGGTTGGTCAGCAGATAACCCTCGGGGGCGACGATGACCCCCGAGCCGAGCCCGGCGCGTGGACGCGCTTCGCCGAAGAAGAAGCGGAACGCCGGGTCGTCGGCATGCGGATTCGGCGTTGCGGCCTGGCTGGCCATGATGCTGACCACCGCCGGTGCCGCCGCCCGGGCCGCGGCGCTGTAGCCGGCGACAGCGCCGCTGGCCGCGGCCGCCGGCGGCGCGGCGACGCTCAGGGTCGGGCGCGGCAGGGCAGTCGCCTGCGTGCCCAGCCATTGCGGCTTGAGCGTCGCGAGCACGAAGAGCAGCGCCAGGGCGACGGTGACCGCCTGCGAGAATAGGAGCCAGGATTTGCGCATCGAATGAAGAAAGGGGCGCCTGCATGGCCGAACGCGCCGCGCTGGAGGGATTGCTGGACGAACTGCTGCAGCCCGCCGGCTTCAAGGATTATGGGCCGAACGGCCTGCAGGTCGAGGGTCGCCCGACGGTGACGCGCCTCATCAGCGGCGTGACCGCCAGCCTGGCCCTGATCGATGCCGCGATCGCCGACGGCGCCGATGCCATCCTCGTGCACCACGGCCTGTTCTGGCGTGGCCAGGATGGCCGCCTGACGGGCTGGCTGCGCCAGCGCGTGGCACGCCTGCTGGCCCACGACATCAATCTCTTCGCCTACCACCTGCCGCTGGACGCGCAGCCCGAGTTCGGCAACAACGCCCAGCTCGGCCTGCGCCTGGGCCTGACGGCCGATGCCCGTTTCGGCGAACAGCAGCTCGGGTTCGCCGGGCCGGCCGCCGACACGCAGCTGGACGCGCTGGCGGCGCGCGTCGCAGGCGCGCTGCAGCGCCCGCCCCTGGTGGTCCCCGGCGACGGCCGGCCGCTGCGGCGCGTGGCCTGGTGCACCGGCGGCGCGCAGGGATTTTTCGAGGCCGCGATCGCCGCCGGCGCCGACGCCTTCCTCACCGGCGAGATCTCCGAACCGCAGGCGCATCTGGCGCGCGAAACGGGCGTCGCCTTCCTGGCCTGCGGCCACCATGCCACCGAGCGCCACGGCGCACCGGCATTGGCGGCGCATGTGGCCGCGCAGCTCGGCCTGGCCCACCGTTTCATCGAGATCCAGAATCCGGCATGACCCAGGCGCTGCCGCTATTGCTGACGATGGGCGATGCCGCCGGCATCGGGCCCGAGATCATTGCCGCGGCGGCGCGGCAGGGTGAGCTGCAGGACGCGGTGGTGTTCGCTGATCCGGCGGTGCTGCGCCGCGCCGCCGACCTGCTCGGCGGTGTCGGGCCGATCGCGGTGCTCGACGCGCCGTCGGACCCGGCACCACCCGGCTGCCTGCGCCTGTGCCCGGTGGCCGGCCTGCCGTCAGGCCTGGCGGCGCTGCCCTGGGGCCGTGTCGACGCCCGTGCCGGGGCCGCGGCGGCGCGCTGCATCGAGGCCGCGGTGGCCGCACTGCAGGCGGGGCAGGGCCGGGCGATCGTGACCGCGCCGATCCACAAGGCGGCGCTGGCCGCCGCCGGCGTGCCCTACCCGGGCCATACCGAGATGCTGCAGGCCCTGGCCGCGCCGCCCGGCGGCGCGCTGCCGCCGGTGCGCATGATGCTGGCGAACGCCGAACTGCGCGTGGTGCTGGTGACGATCCACCTCGCGCTGCGCGACGCGATTGCGGCACTCGACTTCGACGCCGTGCTGTCGACGATCCGCATCGCCCACGCGGCGGCATTGCAGGCCGACGCGGCGGCGCCGCGCATCGCCGTGGCCGGCCTGAACCCGCATGCCGGCGAAGACGGTCTGTTCGGCGACGAAGAGACTCGCTTCATCGCACCGGCGGTGCAGGCGGCGCGCGCCGCAGGCATCGACGCCAGCGGGCCGCATCCGCCGGACACGGTCTTCATGCGCGCCCGTCGCGGCGCCTTCGACCTGGTGGTGGCGATGACGCACGACCACGGGCTGATTCCGGTGAAGTACCTGGGCGTCGAGGACGGGGTCAACGTGACCCTGGGGCTGCCCTTCGTGCGCACCAGTCCGGACCATGGCACGGCCTTCGACATCGCCGGCCGCGGGCAGGCCGATCCGGCCAGCCTGGTGGCCGCGCTGCGCCTGGCGCGCAAGCTGGCCGGGCCGGCTCAGGCGGGAGCGCCCACCGCGGCCAGCTGACGCCGGGCGCGCGCCGTGGCGCGTTCGAGCAGGTAGGCGTTCTCGAAGGCGCGGAAACGCTCGCCTTCGCACAGCCGGGCCAGCATGCGGTGGGTCAGCGAGATCGTCTGCCGCTGGCGTTTGCCGTGCGAGAAGACGAAGAAGGTGCGGCCCGGGCTGACATGCGTGAGCTTGACCTTCTGCCAGGCGCCGTCGACGTGCATCTGGTACGGATAACCCAGCTCCACATGTTCGACCAGGGACTTGCCGCGCGTCGGTTCCACCGGTTCCGGCGTCGGCAGGCCGGCGATGCGCAGGTCCTGTTCGCTGACCGGTGCCTCTTCGTCGAGGTCGATGTCGAGCTGGGCCGACCAGTCGATCCGGCTTTCGTCGACCAGGCCCACGCGCGCGGCTTCCTCCGCCGTGAAGCGCGGTTCGCCGATGGCCTCGGTGAGCACCGGCAACCCGGCCGGGGTGGGCGGCAGCTCGTCCTTTTTCGGCAGCGGCGTCTGGAAGGCACCGTCCACCTGGCGTGCCAGCAGGTTCCAGTCCAGGGTCGACAGACTCTGCGGGGCCTTCAGCGACTCGGCATGTGCCGGCAGCAACTGGCCGAAGAAGGCCTTGCGCGCCTGCTCCGGCCAGGCCACCAGGTCCATGCCCTCGTTGAGCCCTTGCATCAGGCGCGGCAGCGCGGCCAGGAATTCCTTGCGCTGCAGTGGCGTGCCCTTGGGCTGCACGCTCATGTACAGATCACGCGCGACACTGCGCAGGCGCTGGAAACGTTCGCCGTCGGCGCCGTGTTTCAGCGCCGACTGCACCAGCACGCGGCTCCAGACCTCGGTCAGGAAGTCGCGCACGAAGTCGTGCCCGGCGAGCTGCTTGAGCTCGCCGGCCAGTTGCTCGGCGTAGCGCTGGCCCAGCCGCAGCTCGGTTTCTTTCGCGCCCAGCATGGCCGCCGGATCGCCGCGGGCGTGGGACTCTTCCTGCGCCAGTTCGGCGATGAACTGCTCGAGCTCGCCGAGCTTGAGCTCGTAGACCTCGATCTGGTCGAAGTCGCCGTCGACGATGTGATTGACGAGCGCCTTCACATGCGCCAGGAAGCGCTTGGCGCCGTCGTCGTCGAAGTCGTCGAAACCCGCGCCGAGCGAAGCGATGCGGTTGACGAAGCGGCGCACGGGATGGCGGCGCGACGAGAAGAAGGTCGGGTCGCCAAGCGCGGCACGCAGCACCGGCAGTTGCAGGCGCGCGATCTGGCGCGCCATCTGCGGCGGCACCTTGGGGTCGGACAGGATCTGGTCGAACAGACTGCCGATGACGTCGATCACCATGTGATCGAGACCGCCATTGGCGGCGCGGCGCAGTTCGTCGCGGTGCGCACGGATCAGGTTGGCCGGCATCGCGCCGCCGCCGCCGTCTTCGCCCCAGCCGCTGCCGTATCCACCTCCGCCGCCACCGCCGCCACCGCCAGCGGACTCCAGGTGCGCAAGCTGGCGGATCAGCGACATCATCTGCGGGTCGACCTGGCCGAAGGTGTGAGCTGCGCCCAGGCGTCCGGCGCGTGTCGAATGTGCGCCGTAGCGGCTGCCGCCGTGGCCGCCATGCATGGAGCTGCGCGCGCCGGCATGGCCGCTCGCCGGCCCGTGCCGCGAGGGGCCACCCTGCGCGGTCATGCCGCCGCTGTCGGGCAGGTCGCGCAGCGAGTCGTAGCCCGACACATGCCGGCCATGGTCGCGCGTCGAGCGCACGCTGAGCCCGGCGGGTTGCACGCCGGCCTGGCGCAGGTCGCCGACGATGGCGGCGTAGGTGGCGCGCATCTCCAGCGCCAGCACGCGGCCGAGTTCACTTTGCAGCAGGCTGCGCACGTCGGCGCGCTCGCTGACCGCCTCGATGCCCTTGAGCAGGGCCAGGCCCACCGTCTCCGGCCGCACCGGGTTGCGTTCCAGGGTCGGCCCGAGCAGGGAGCCGACGTAGCCCTCGAGCTCGCGCAGCTCCCATTCGCAGGCGTGCTGGACCTCGAGGCCGAAGCGGTCGGCCGAGATCTTGCGCTCGACCTCGACGTCCTCGACCAGGCCCAGGGCGTCCCAGGGGGTCTCGGCGCCGCTGCGGCTGCGCGGCGCGCTGTCCTGCATCAGCCTTTCGTCCAGGCAGTCGTTGAAGGCGAGCGCGAACATCGCCGACTTGCGGTTGAGTTCGAACTGTGCGCCGAGCAGGGCGTCGCGCTGGAAGACGTTGCCGGCCGCCAGTGCGGCCAGGCCCAGGCTCTCGATGGTGCGCTCGACCGACGCACGCGCAGCCAGCTTCAGCCGCTGGGCGGCGGCTTCCAGCAGGGCGTGAAGGCGGTGGACGGGTCGGGGCTTCATGGGACGGACGGGCGCTATGAACAGTGTGCGGCGCGCGCCCGCCCGCCAAATGCGGATGAAGCGGCGCTCAAGCCTGCTTGTTCAGGGCATCGCGGATCTCGCGCAGCAGGAGCACGTCTTCCGGGGTCGGCGCCGGCGGCGCCGGCGGCTCGGCGGGCGCTTCGCGCTTGAGCCGGTTGATCTGCTTGACCATCATGAAGATGATGAAGGCCAGGATGATGAAGTTCAGCAGCACGGTGATGAAACTTCCGTAAGCAAGTACGGCGCCGGCCTTCTTCGCTTCGGCCAGCACCGTCTCGGTCTGGCCGGCCAGCGGGAAGAAATAGTTGCTGAAGTCCAGCCCGCCGAAGATCTTGCTCACGACCGGCATGATCACGTCGTCGACCAGTGAACCGACGATCTTGCCGAAGGCGCCGCCGATGATGACGCCGACGGCGAGATCGACGACGCTGCCCTTGCTGGCAAACTCCTTGAATTCAGTCATGAATCCCATGCGGAAGATCCTTCTTCGGTGGTTTCTGAGGGGTCGAGTCGCGCGCATTGTGCCCCCGAAAGACCCCCCGGCGGCCTGGGCTAGAATCCCGGGTTGACCCGGACGTATTTGTCTGCCTGAATCCAAGGAATTTCATGAGCGACGCTGCCCTCGACCGCAGCCGACGGACCTGGATCGCGATCACCTGCGGCGCCGGCGCCGTCGGCGGCGTGGCCACCGCGGTACCCTTCGTCAGCTCCTTCGCGCCGTCCGAACGCGCCAAGGCCGCCGGCGCACCGGTGCGCGTCGACATCGGCGCGCTGCAGCCTGGCGAGAAGATGACGGTCGAATGGCGCGGCAAACCGGTGTGGATCCTGCGCCGCACGAGCGAGATGCTGGCCACCTTGAAGACCACCGACTCGGAAGTGGCCGACCCGAACTCGGAGCGCACGCAGTACCCGACGCCGGACTACGCGAAGAACGAATACCGCTCGATCAAGCCGGAATACCTGGTCGCGGTCGGCATCTGCTCGCATCTGGGCTGCTCGCCGACCGACAAACTGAAGCCGGGCGCGCAGCCGTCGCTGCCCGACGACTGGCTGGGCGGCTTCCTCTGCCCCTGCCACGGTTCCACCTTCGACCTCGCCGGCCGCGTGTTCAAGAACAAGCCCGCACCCGACAACCTCGAGGTGCCGCCGCACATGTACCTGTCCGACACCACGCTGCTCATCGGCGAGGACAAGCAGGCCTGATCCGGCGCGCTGGACACAAGATCAGAGGAACACATGGCTGAATTCAAGGACGCGCCCGCGGGCGCCTCGGTGCTCGAGAAGACAACGGTCTGGTTCGAGAACCGTTTCCCGACCGCCTTTGCCGAGTACAAGAAGCATCTTTCGGAGTACTACGCGCCGAAAAACTTCAACTGGTGGTATTTCTTCGGCTCGCTGGCGCTGCTGGTGCTGGTGATCCAGATCGTCACCGGCATCTTCCTGGTGATGCACTACAAGCCCGACGCCGCCAAGGCCTTCGAGTCGGTCGAGTACATCATGCGCGACGTGCCCTGGGGCTGGCTGATCCGCTACATGCACAGCACCGGCGCCAGCGCGTTCTTCATCGTCGTGTATCTGCACATGTTCCGCGGGCTGCTTTACGGCAGCTACCGCAAGCCACGCGAGCTGGTGTGGATCTTCGGCTGCGCGATCTTCCTGTGCCTGATGGGCGAGGCCTTCTTCGGCTACCTGCTGCCCTGGGGCCAGATGTCGTACTGGGGCGCGCAGGTGATCGTCAACCTGTTCGCCGCGATCCCCTTCGTCGGCCCGGACCTCGCGCTGCTGATCCGCGGCGACTACGTCGTCAGCGACGCCACGCTCAACCGCTTCTTCAGCTTCCACGTCATCGCGCTGCCGCTGGTGCTGCTGGGCCTCGTCGTCGCGCACCTGCTGGCGCTGCACGACGTCGGCTCCAACAACCCCGACGGCGTCGAGATCAAGGCCAAGAAGGACCCGAAGACCGGCATCCCGCTCGACGGCATCCCCTTCCACCCCTACTACACGGTGCACGACATCGTCGGCGTGGCGGTGTTCCTGATCCTGTTCTCGGCGGTGATCTTCTTCGCCCCCGAGCTGGGCGGCTACTTCCTCGAGTACAACAACTTCATCCCGGCCGACCCGCTGAAGACGCCGGCCCACATCGCCCCGGTGTGGTACTTCACGCCGTACTACTCGATGCTGCGCGCGACCACCGACCCGATGGTCGACGTCTTCGTCGTCATCACCGCGCTGGGCACCGTGGCGGCGCTGCTCAAGGGCGGGCTCAGCGGCCTGGCGCGCATCGGCGTGGTGGTGGCGGGGCTGGTGGTGATCGCGCTGCTGAAGACCTTCGACGCCAAGTTCTGGGGCGTGGTGGTGATGGGCGGCGCGGTGATCATCCTGTTCTTCCTGCCCTGGCTGGACTGCAGCCCGGTCAAGTCGATCCGCTACCGCCCGCGCTGGCACAAGGTGATGTTCGCGATCTTCGTCGTGTTCTTCTTCGTGCTGGGCTACCTGGGCATCCAGCCGCCGTCGGACATCGGCACGCTGATCGCCCAGATCGGCACCGTCTTCTACTTCGGCTTCTTCGCGCTGATGCCGTGGTGGAGCCAGATCGGCGAGTTCAAGGCCGTGCCCGATCGCGTGACCTTCCAGCCGCATTGAAGAAGAGCCGACCGAAAGCCATAAGACCATGAAGAAACTGATCCTCTGGTTGCTGTGCAGCCTGGCGCTGGTCTCGGGCGCGCAGGCCTCCTCCGAAGGTCCGGCGTGGGACAAGTTCCCCAAGGAACGCGTCACCGACGTCACCGCGCTGCAAAACGGCGCCAAGATCTTCGTCAACTACTGCCTCAACTGCCATGCCGCGGCCTACATGCGCTACAACCGGCTGCGCGACATCGGGCTGACCGAAGACCAGATCAAGAAGAACCTGGTGTTCACCGGCGTCAAGGTGGGCGACACGATGAAGGTCGCGGTCGATCCCAAGGAGGCCAAGGAATGGTTCGGCGCCGTGCCGCCCGACCTGACGGTGATCGCGCGCTCGCGCGCCGACGCCTCCAAGGGCAGCGGCGCCGACTACCTCTACACCTATTTGCGCAGTTATTACCGCGACGACACCAAGGCCACCGGCTGGAACAACCTGGCCTTCCCCAGTGTGGCGATGCCGCACGTGCTGTGGGAGTTGCAGGGCCAGCAGCGCGCCGTGTTCGCCGAGGAGAAGGACGCGCACGATCCGGCCAGGACCCTGCACGTCTTCAAGGGGTTCGAGCCCATCACCAAGGGCACGCTCAGCACTGAAGAGTACAACTCGTCGGTGGCTGACCTGGTCGCCTTCCTGCAGTGGATGGGCGAGCCGGTGCAGGGCGAGCGCGTGCGCCTGGGCGTCTGGGTGATCCTCTTCCTGCTGATCTTCACCGTGATCGCCTGGCGCCTGAACGCGGCGTTCTGGAAGGACGTCAAGTAGCATTCAGTTCCGGTCCGTCGCGGCCGGGTCGGCGCAGTGGGGGCTGGTCTGGCGCCCACTGCGCCTGGTTTTTTCAGGGGGTTGGCCGCAGCGGCCCCCGCCGTTTTTGATCGAGGTCTGCCACCATGATGGTGCTCTACTCCGGAACCACCTGCCCGTATTCGCACCGTTGCCGCTTCGTGCTGTTCGAGAAGGGCATGGACTTCGAGATCCGCGACGTCGACCTGTTCGCCAAGCCCGAAGACATTGCGCTGATGAACCCGTACAACGAGGTGCCCATCCTGGTGGAGCGCGACCTCATCCTGTACGAGTCGCACATCATCAACGAGTACATCGACGAGCGCTTCCCGCACCCGCAGCTGATGCCGGGCGACCCGGTGGCGCGCGCGCGCGTGCGGCTGTTCCTGTTCAACTTCGAGAAGGAGTTGTTCGCGCACGTCAACCTGCTCGAAGGCCGCGGCGTCAAGGCCACCGACAAGCAGCTGGAAAAGGCGCGCAGCCAGATCCGCGACCGCCTGACGCAGCTGGCGCCGATCTTCCTGAAGAACAAGTACATGCTGGGCGACGACTTCAGCATGCTGGACGTGGCGATCGCGCCGCTGCTGTGGCGGCTGGACTACTACGGCATCGACCTCAGCAAGAACGCCGTGCCGCTGCTGAAGTACGCCGAGCGCATCTTCTCGCGCCCGGCCTACATCGAGGCGCTGACGCCGTCCGAGAAAGTGATGCGCAAGTAGGCGACATGGCGCGATGACGCAGGCCAGCGACAACCCCGGCAGCTCGACCCGCCCCTATCTGCTGCGGGCGCTGCACGACTGGTGCACCGACAACGGCTTCACGCCCTATATCGCGGTGCATGTCGACGAGCGCGTGCAGGTGCCGCAGGAGTACGTGAAGAACAACGAGATCGTGCTCAACATCGGCTTCGAGGCCACCTCGGGTTTGAAGCTGGGCAACGAGGCGATCGAGTTCCGCGCCCGCTTCGGGGGTTCGTCGCGCGAAATCATCGTGCCGGTGGACCATGTGCTGGCCATCTACGCGCGCGAAAACGGCCAGGGCATGGCCTTCCCGGCGCCGGCTGACGGAGCGGCGCCAGCCCCGGAGGTGTCGGTGGGGCCGACCAAGGGGTTGCGCCTGGCCACCCGCGACGACTCGGATGCACAGCCTGCCGAGCCCGCCGCGCCGGCGGCCACCCAGCCGAGCGCCGACGACGGTGGGCCGCACGAGCCGCCGCCGCCTCCGCGGGGTCGCCGGCCGGCGCTCAAGCGCATCAAATGACGATCGCCGCAGTGCTGGCGGTGCAGTCCTAGAATCGACTCTTCGCGCCGGCTTAGCTCAGCTGGTAGAGCACCCGCCTTGTAAGCGGAAGGTCGTCCGTTCGATTCGGACAGCCGGCACCATCCCCGAAGCGCAAAAACAGCCCTGGCTTCACGACACTTGCCGGGGAAAAGTGAGGCGCAACAAGAACTTGGCGCGCCCGCCCCGATCGTCCCCGTATCGGTTGGGGCCGAAAGGCCCCTTCACCCTGGCGTTTCGAATCCGTACGCGGAAGGCCTGCGGCGTGCCCCTTTTCCCAGATGAGGACTGGGCGCATGACCAGCCAGCGCACACCCCTAGAATGAAGGGTGGCGCACGAGAAGTGATGCCTAAACTGTGATCCAGGATCATTTTGGTCTGATTCGAGGCGGGTCACCATGAAGTCGAAAGCGATGGCTGCGTTGGCAGTTCTTGGTGCTGTGGTGTTGCCCAGCGCCCATGCGACTTCCTACTTCGAAGGCGAAGCCTTCCTGGCGACAGGTCCCAATGACTCATTTGTCATGGCGCAGGATCTGGGACTGGTTGGTCCAGGCACCTTCACCGACCTGTTCGGCTCCCGTTTGCTGGCCCTGCCGGGTGCCGACAGTGCCGACTTCTTCAAGATCACGGTCACGGCGCCAACAATGTTGTGGCTGGCGGTCAATACGCCGGGGGGTCCGACGTTCACGAACGACCCGGTGCTGGGCTTGTTCGATGCCGCCTTTGCACCGTTGGCAATCGACGACGACGCTGGCCCGGGCTTTGACGCTTACATCGCCATTCCGGTCCTGGCGGGCGTGCACTACGTTGCCGTCTCGGGCTATGCCGATTTTGCATTCGCCGGTGGCGGAAGTGCTGACTATGTGTACAGCCTGGAAGTTTCCGCGCCCGTTCCGGAGCCCGAGACCTACGCCATGATGCTGGCCGGCCTGGGCGCACTCGGGTTCCTGTTCCTGGCCCGCCGTCGCCGCCGTCAGTGATCTGAGCTCTTCACGCTCTGGCGACGGGTCGGCTTGCCGGCCCGTTGTCGTTGGGAAACGGCATCTGTTGGCGCCGACATCAAATTGACCCACTGGGGAAAGGGAGTCCAGTGTTGACACTCGAGTTCGTCGGCCTGCCTTGCGTGATCGCGCCGTGCTCGCCTTGGCCGAGCCGTCGGCCAGGCGCTGCCACTCGCGCTCCTGGGCTTCCTTGGCGCCATAGGAATCGCCGTCGACGCGCACCACCTCGGCGCAGTGCATCAGCCGGTTGATCAACAGACCACGCAGGCTGCGCTGGCGAAGACTTCGCCCCAGTCGACAAACGCGCGGTCGGTGGTCACCACCGTGCTCTTGTTCTGGTCGCGCAGGCTGACCAGTTGGGACAGCAAGTCAGCATGCCGGTTCGAGTGCGACAGGTCGCCGACCTCGTCGATGAGCAGCATGTCGGGGGCGGCGTAGTGGCGCAGCTTGCGGCGCAGCCCCGAGTCGCTGTCCAACGCGGCGAGCTCACCCAGCAACTGCCCGGCCGTGGTGAACAGCGCGGTGTGCCCGGCCAGCACCACCTGGTCGTCGATGTTGCATGCGCAGATGGTTTTGCCCGCGCCGTTCGGGCCGACCCGGACGACGCTGGTAGCGTCCTTGACGAAGTCCAGCGTCATCAACTTGTCGACCGCGCTTCGGTCGACGCCCTTGGGTCAGGCCCAGTTGAAGCCGGCCAGCGGCTCGAAGCGGCCGATGTTTGTTCTCGATCCACAGCCCCAGGATGTCGCGGGTGCCGTCGGGCAGGATCCCCAGGGCCAGGTAGATGGCCTTGTTGCGCACCACAGCGTCCTCGCGGATCTTCACGCGCAGCGCGTCGAAGAAGACCACCGGGTACATCGGCTCCAGCGGCCGGGCCTGCCAGGCGCCGACCTCGGCCATCACGGCGTCGGTGACGGAGCTGATGAAGTCCGGGCCCACCTCGGTGCCGTACTGCTCGGCCAGGAAGCCCTGGATCTCGCGCACGGTCATGCCGCGTGCGTACATCGCCACGATCTTGTCGTCGAAGCCGGTGAAGCGTCGCTCGTGCTTGGGGATGAGCACCGGCTCGAAGCTGCCTTCGCGGTCGCGGGGCACATCGATGCGGACCGGGCCGCTGTCGGTCAGGACTGTCTTGCCGAAGACCGTGGCCGATCTGTCGTTGGCGCCCAGACCCAGGACGATCCGCCTGCCCGTCTCGATCAGCCGACCCGCGCGATGGATCAGCTCTTGCATCACCGTCTTGATGCGCCTTCTCTTGGCGCTGTGTCGCACCGGCGCTTCCGGCCCGAGCAGACCGCTCTGGCCCATCAGGCGCAGGATGTTCGTCGCCAGCGCAGCGAGTTCACACACCAGCGCGTTGGTGGTGAACTTGCCCGATGGCAGTCGCGTCAGGTCCAGGTCCGTCTTGAACTCGGCGTGGAACTGCTCGTGCGTGCCGTGGTCGGCGTACAGCGCAATGATCTGCTCTGGCCCCATACGCTGGGGCAGTGTCGTCGTCCAGCCTTCGAGTTCGTACTCCGGCATGATCGGGTGCTGGCCGCCGGCGCCGATGGTGCGCTCGGTCAGGCGCAGCACGCGACGCACCGGGCGCGCCACACCGGCCACCTCCACGGCCTGCTCCCACAGCGCCACGCGCTTGCCTGGGCGGGGATGATCCCAGCGCACCGCACCCGGCGTACCCGTGGCCGCATCGATCTGCGCGGCCATCTCCAAGCGGTCGGTGCTGCGCGGATTCCACTTGATGAGCCAGTCCACCTGCGGCAAGCCCGCTGCGTTCAGCTCCTCGATGCTCGACATCAATGCAGCCGAGTCGAACCCCGAGTCCAGCCGCGCCAGCAGCGGCGCCTTCGGGCCTGCCGCGCTCAGCCGCTGCGCCAGCGGGATCACGCGCTGCAGGTTGTCCTGCGTGTCCTTGGCCGAGTGCTGCGTGCCCGGGCGCAGCTTGAGCTCCAGACAGAAGCCGTGCGCGCCGATGTATGACGCCAGCGGGCAGAAGCCATCCACGCCAGCGTAAGTGCGGCCCACGCCTTCCTTGGCGGTGCCGCCGTTGTCCATGGCGAAGGTGACGATGTCCACCGGCAGCCAGCCGCAGGGCAGCACGCCATAGTCCGGTGAGCGCCGCGTCAGCAGCGTCTCGATCATCGGCAGTACGCGCTGCGACAGCGAAGCAGCCTGCGCGTCCATACGCTGGCGCAGCGTCGGGCTGGACGGCAGCAGCGTGATGCCCAGTGCGTGCTTGTAGAACTTCTCGCCACGGTGGTTCTCGATGGCGTCGAAATCGCTCTTGCCCTGCACCAGCAGGCCCATGTAGCTGCGAACAATGTCGCCGTTGCTCACGCCATTGCGCACCGGCAGCGCGCAGTCGAGTTGCGCAAGCACCGGCGCAAAGGTCTTGAGGTGGTCCCCGACCAATGCCAGGCCGGCTACCGGCGTCAGGTCGTACTTCAGTTGCTTGACTTCGATCGTGCGCATGCCCAAATTGTCTCGAAGCGCACACTTTCCTTCAACTGTCCGCATCACCTACAGGGTGCTCGTCTACCGCGGTGGGGCCAGGGATTCAGGTTGTCCACAGCCGACGATCTCAAAGTCGGCTTCCACCCCTGGCTCAATATTCAGTCGGCACGGTGGCTCAAATTTGCATCGGCGCCGACATGCTGTCCGCCATCACGGCGGAACGGCGTCAGCGATGGCGCGGAATGCGCAGTCACACGGGCCAAGGCCGCTTTGGCCGCTGCCTCACGAAAAGTACATAACACGGTGGCGCACTACACCAGGGGTAGGGCCGGTTGAGCATGCTTCAAACCAGCACGGCGGGATGCTGCGCCAGCATTCCCGCCAGCACACCGCCTTGCTTCGACGTAGTGGCACATGTGCGACTCGAAGACCTGGCAGGCGCGGCCGGTGTCCACGAGGTTGGTGGGCGAGAGCCATGCGATGCGAACAGTCGGGCCTGTGTCCAGGATCGAGGCCCGCACGTCGTCGAAGATGCTGGACTTGCTGCGGGCTGTGGGGCAAGACGGGTGCTTCAGCCCATGCGTGCTAGTAGCCCAGCTGCCACCGCATAGGGGTCGCTTGTGCGGGCGAGCAGGGTCGCCAGCTGTGGGTCGATTGCCGGGTCGGCCTCGCGGCGCAGGCGCCGCTCAAGCAACTCGCGCAGCACCTCGTTGACGCGCTGTCGCAGGCGCTCGCGCTGGCGTGCCTGCGCAGCGTCGGTATCCTGTTCCAGATGCTCGAAGCAGGCGTCGATCTGCACTGCCAGCTCCGCGACGCCCTCGCCCTGTAGTGCGTTCGTCTTCAGCACCGGTGGTTTCCAGCTGCGATCGGGGTGCAGCTGCTGGATCACCGCCAGCATGTCCCGGAGCTGACGCACGGTGGCGTCGGCTTGCGGGTGGTCGCACTTGTTGACGACGAAGACGTCGCCGATCTCGGTGATGCCGGCCTTTGCCGCCTGCACGTCGTCGCCGCCCATCGGCGTTTGTATCAGCACCACGACCGAGGCATGGCGGATGATCTCGGTCTCGTTCTGACCTACGCCCACGGTCTCGATCAGTACGATGTCCCAGGGCATCGAGTCCAGCACTACCAGCGCATCGCCGGCGGCGCGCGACAGCCCTCCCATCTGACTGCGCGAGGCCATGCTGCGGACGAACACGCCGTCGTCGAACACGTGGTCGGCCATGCGCACGCGGTCGCCGAGCACGGCGCCGCCCGAGAACGGGCTCGACGGGTCGACCGCGAGCACCGCCACGCGCAGTTGGCGGGCGCGCCAGGCCGTGATCAGGCTGCTGATGAGCGTGCTCTTGCCCGCCCCGGGTGGCCCGGTGACGCCGACGACACGGCTGCGGCCCCCCCGGCGATACAGGGCCTGCAGCAACGGAACCAGACCCTCGTCGCCGCGCTCGATGCGCGTGATCAGCCGCGCGCAGCAGCGCATGTCGCCTGCGGCCAGTGCCGCTACCTGAGTTGTGACCTCGACGGCGTCCATGCTCGTTCAGGCGCCGCCGCCGACGACCCGGGCGGCAAACTGCCGGGCCAGCCGGTTCACGGTGGCCACGACGTCGGCGCTGCATCTTCTCGGCGGCACGACCGCGGCCACGCCACGACCGCGCTGACGCTCGCGCGCGTGCGGCGCGAAGTCACCGCGGCAGATCACCGGCACGTCGTCCATGCCACGCTGCTCAAGCAGTTGCACCTGTTCCTCGACCAGCGCGCAGTTGACGCGTGCGAAATGATTCCGATCGCGTCCACGTCCTCCTGCATCGCCGCGCGCATGACCATCGACACGATTTCGCCGCAGGTGCTGTGGTCGTCCACTCCGATCGTCGAAACGATGACATTGATGTCGCTGTTCATAGCTGAGTCTCCTGCACGGGTCCGTGCAACTGGAACGGGCACGCAACCACGTCGAACGGGTCGTAGCTTAGCCCACGCGCAAGCGCATGACGCAGGATACCTTGCCGGCCGTGGCACACGCCTTGACGGCCTCGCCGATCGATATCATCAGGCTGAGGCGGTCGCCCTGGCCGGCATCGGCGAGCAACTTTGTCCGCCGCGAGCGCATGGCCTCGTGGTCGCGAGTCTTCATCCAGCCTCAATGCCTACACCCGTCTTCGGAAGAGGAATTTCAACGGGTACCCCACCGCTGCAGGAAGTCAAAGCGCAGCATCGTGATCACTGCAATCGGTAGGCGGCCGCGCCTGCTCTTGGG
Organism: uncultured Rubrivivax sp.; assembly: GCA_964637205.1. Lineage (GTDB taxonomy): Bacteria > Pseudomonadota > Gammaproteobacteria > Burkholderiales > Burkholderiaceae_C > Rubrivivax. The sequence continues at coordinate 48,536 of CAZWUR010000019.1, read as the reverse complement.
CGCGTACTGCGCCGCAAGCGCGATCAGCGCCGCCGGAGGCGCGACCCGATCCATTGCGGCAAGAAGCTCGCGCTTGCGCTTGGTCGTCACGATCAGACCCAGGTAGATTCGTTTCATGACTCGAATCGTCAGGGGTCAAGCTCGTCCCGGCAAGCACGCTTGACTGGGCTTCATGCAGGGGGTCCCCAAGCCTTCGGCGCGGCAGCCCACCTTGATGCGGTTGCGCGACCCACTTGCAGCTCAAACGAGTGCGGCGTCGCGACAGCGCCAGAACGACCCCAGCCCAAAGGCAGGCAGGGGCGGACTCAAGAAAGCTAATCTCCAAAAACAATATCTCAATTGTCCCCCTGAGGGTGCGCGACTAGAGTCAGCTTGACCGTGCTTTCAAAGTTGCGTGGACCGTCTCCAGGAGCCTCCTTGGTGCAATGAACGCTACACGGATTGCCGCGACAGCACCAACGTCAACGATCAGCGCGCCGCATCGACTTTGGGCTATGCACGGGCTGGGTCCGATGGTCGGTTTTCGTGCGAACTCTCGCAGAACGCGAGGATGAAGAAGACAGCCGAGAGTTCAAACTGATTCGCTTGGCTCCGATTAATCATTAGGGGATTAAAGATGACCTTGTATCAACATCTCGACAATTACATTGCGACCAAAAAGCAGAAGGGGTTCGAGCGGAACTTCTTTCTCGACGTCGATCAGTACGAAATCTGGGAAGAAATCGAGATCGGGAAGGTGCAGGAGGCTGCAGCCAAGTTCGACGTGACGGTGGAAGACATCAAGTTCTTCTCATCGGCCATCCTCGACACCAACCCGCTGTTCAATGACGAAGCGCATGCCAAGACGACGCACTGGAAGGGGTTGATCGCGCACCCGCTGTTCTTCCACTTCATCAGCCTCTACTCGATCGACCGTGGATTCTGCAACTGGATGCGGATTCCCGGGGCATTCAATCCGGGACAGGTCAACGAGCTCTATGAGCCGTTTCGCCCCGGAGATCTAATCACTTTGACGCTCACGTCGACGGACAAGTGGATCAAGCGCGGCCTGCATTACGTGCAGTGCCAGCAGGACTTTGTCGATCAGAAGGGCGTTCTGAAAGTGCGGCGTTGGCCGATTCTCGCGATTCCCCACACCCGAGCGGAGATCCAGAAGTATCTGGACTGACCGGTCCCCGGACAAGGACCGATTTCCCGTCCTTGCGATCGCATGTGTGTGGCAGCTAGCTGTCTCACGACCCGCCAGAGGTTCATGCGCGGCCTCTAGCCTCGAATCCTGATGGAGATTTCCATGACATTGAGTTTCAAGAACGTTGAATGCGAGACCGTGATTCCGGCCGTCACGAGGCATTGCCCGCAAGAGGTGATTGACCGCTACGCCGTGGCCTCGCTCGACTACCACCCGATTCACATCAATCCGGAATGGAAGAAGCGGCACCCCAATCTTCCGGGCGGCGAGTCGACCATCGTGCACGGGCAGATGACGCTCGGCTTCATTGCCACCGCGATTGCCGATTGGTCCTATGGCGCGGGCGGACAGATCCGCAAGCTGCAGGCGAAGTACTTTCGCCCGGTCAAGGTCAACGACACGGTCACTGCAGGGGGCAAGGTCAAGGAGAAGCACTTCCACGGACCTGGCAAGGACTACGTGGTTCTGGACGTCTTCGCGAAGAACCAGCACGGCGAAGAGGTCGCTGCGGGAACAGCGGAAGTCCTGCTGCCCTGACGCACGCGGCCGGGGAACCGGCACTTCAGCGCAATCGCAGGATTCACGAAGAGGCAAGCGAATGACGGTGACGAAACCCTACGCCGGCCTGCGTGTCGTCGACTTTTCCACGACGCTCGCGGGCCCGCACTGCACGCGAATGCTGGCGGACATGGGGGCCGAGGTCGTCAAGATCGAACCGCCTGAAGGGGACATGATGCGCATCCGTCCGCCGGTGCGCGACGGAGCGAGCACGCTCTTCGGACACCTGAATACCGGCAAGAAGAGCGTTGTCATCGACCTGAAGTCCGAAGAGGGAGCGCGGGCGGCCGCGGGCTTGGCGCGGGATGCCGATGTGCTGGTCGAGAACTTCAGGCCCGGCGTGATGCGAAGGCTCGGTCTGGATCACGCCGCACTGTGCGAGGCGAATTCGCGGCTGATCTATTGCTCGATTTCGGGCTACGGCCAGACCGGCCCTTCGGCGAACCTGCCCGCCTACGCCCCCGTGATCCACGCGGCCGCGGGGTATGACCGCGCCCATCTGCGCTATCAGGAAGACCGCCACCGCCCCGACTTCTGCGGCATTTATGTTGCCGACGTCCTCGCAGGCGCCTACGCGTTCGGGGCCATCGGCGTGGCGCTCCACGTGAGGGCATCCAGCGGGCGCGGCCAGTTCATCGACGTGTCGATGCTCGAAAGCGTGCTCAGCCTGATGCCTGCGGAACTGCAGCAGGCCCAGTTTCACGTACCGATGCCGAGTCGGCCATTGTTCGGCCCCATCGAAACCAATGACGGCTACGTCATGCTGGCCGTGGGCAGCGAAAAGACCTTCAAGGGAATCTCCGACGCGATGGTGCGTCCGGAAATCCTCGTCGATCCGCGCTTCGAGCGCTACCCGGAGCGGCGCGCGAACTGGGCCGGATTGATGGACATCGTCGAGCAGTGGTCGCGTACCTTGACCTCGGTTCAATGCCTCGAGAGGCTGGCCGAGTACGGCGTGCCGGCTTCGCTCTATCGGACGGTGGCCGAGGCTCTGGCCGACCCGCAGCTCGCGCACCGGGGCGCACTGGTGGAGGTCGTGGACTCGGCGGGTGCGTTCAAGACCCTGAATCCGCCATTCCAGATGTCGGGTGCCGATCTGGCTGCCAGCAAGCATGTACCGGAGCTCGGAGAGCACACGAGGGAGTTCCTGGATCGCGCTGATTCCTCGGGCGCGCAAGACCTCACTCCGGCAGGCGCCGGTGGTTCGGGCGCTGGCGCGGGTACCCCAGGGTCGGCGGTAGCGGGCCCGTATCAGTCATGACAGTCGAGCTGTTGCGGGGTCTTCGGATTCCTGTCGTCTGTGCGCCGATGTTTCTGGTGTCGGGCCCCGACATGGCGATGGCGGCATGTCGCTCAGGCATCGTTGGCGCGCTGCCTGCGGCCAATGCGCGACCCATTGATGTGCTTGACTCGTGGATGCGGCAGATCTCCGAAGGCTTGTCGCTGCCAGGTGACGGGAGCCCTGTCGGCCCCTGGGCACTGAATCTGATGACGCACTCGTCGAACGCCCGCCTGGCCGACGAACTGGCCCTGGTGGCGCGCTACCGGCCGCCGATCGTGATCACCGCCCTGGGTAGTCCGAAGGCGGCGATCGAGATCGTGCATTCGTACGGCGGGATAGTCATCGCCGATGTGGTCAATCTTGCACTGGCACGCAAGGCCGTCGCGACTGGCGTCGACGGCCTGGCCTGCGTCTGCACGGGCGCCGGTGGTCACACCGGAACCCTGTCCCCGTTCGCCTTCACCAGTGCGGTGCGGGAGTTCTTCGACGGACTGATCGTCCTGGGTGGCGGCATCGCCGACGGATTCGGCGTGGCCGCGGCCATCGCGGGCGGCGCGGACCTGGTCTATATGGGAACTCGATTCATCGCCAGCACCGAGAGCATGGCGCCCGCGGGCCACAAGCAGATGCTGGTCGATTGCGGCATCGACGATCTCGTCGTCAGCGCCGGCCTGACCGGCACAGCAGCCAGTTGGCTCAAGCCGTCCTTGCAGGCCGCCGGTGTCGATCTGGACAACATGCCAGCCGTGCCTCAGCGCAACTACGACGGCAATCGTCCGTTTGCAGCGCGCCGTTGGGTCGACACCTGGAGTGCCGGCCAAGGGCTCGGTGCGGTGCGCGAGGTTGCCTCGGTCGCCGAGATCGTGGCGACGCTCGAAGGTGAGTATCGGCGCGCAGCGGACCGTTTCATATCGTTGCGTGCGGTTCCGGCCCACGCGTACTGAAGACCTTGTTTCTCTTCGATTTTCAATCAGTTCCACAGGAGACCACGATGACCCACACCAGACGATCCATCCTGACTTGCGCACTGGCTGCGCTGGGCTTCACGCCGCTCGCCCAGGCCAATGACGAGGTCAGTTCCTTCCCTTCGCGCCCCATCAAGATCATGCTGGGAGCGCCACCGGGGGGCTCGACCGACGCACCGCTGCGCGTGCTTGCTGCCGGCGTTTCGAAGATCCTGGACCAGCCTGTCATCGTCGACAACCGCCCCGGTGCAGGCGGTGCGATGCCGTCCATCATCTTGCAGTCGACGCGCAACGACGGCTACACCATTGGCGTGATCTGGAATGCCGTTTTCCGGCTGCCCTACACGGTCGGCATCACCTGGGATCCGGCGACCGACCTGAGCTACATCATCGGCTTGACGAGCTTCGAGTTCGGCAACGTCGTGCAGGCATCGTCGCCGATCAAGTCGATGGCCGACTTGGTCGCTGCTGCAAAGGCCAAGCCCGGACAGATCACCTACGGCACCCCTGGCGTTGGAACGGTGAACAACCTGCACATGGAGCGCGTCGCCCGCATGTCGGGAGTCCAGTTCACACACGTTCCCTACAAGGGCTCCGCCGAGACGCTGCAGGCCGTGATGGCAGGGCAGATCGACGCGGGCGCTGAAACCACGGCCTGGGTGCCCCTCGTGAAGGGCGGCAAGCTGCGGTTGATCGCCGTCTGGGGCAATTCACGCTTGCCGGGTTTCCCTGATGTGCCGACCTTGAAGGAGCAAGGCTTCAACCTCGAGCAGGTCTCGCGCATCGCTCTCGTCGCGCCCAAGGGCACGGACCCCGCGATCGTGGCGAAGCTTCATGACGCCTTCAAGCAGGCCATGGAGCAGCCCGAGTACCGACGCGCCCTTGCGCAATACGAGATGGCGCCGAAGTACCTCAGTTCGAAAGACCTGCAGCAATACGCCATCGACACCATCCGCGAGGAAGGGGAGGCGATGGAAGCGGCCGGAGTGAAGCGCAAGTAGGAGCGCGACCCTGAGAAGGAACGTGAGACGCGCCAACGATATTGGCCATGCGAGTTGCGGAGTCGGGTGGTCCGACTTCGCGCCATCGCTTCATTGGGAAACATGACATGAGTGGAACTTCACCGCCCGCCTCACCCGAGGTGCAGGAAGGGGGATCGGTTCGATCTGTCTCCTCGCAGCTACGCGATGGGGTCACGATCATCGGGATCGACAACCCACCCGTCAACGCCATCAGCGTTGATGTTCGGCGCGGCCTTCTGGCGGCCGTCGAGGCTGCCGATGCCGATCCTCAGACCCTGGCGATCCTCATCGTCGGCGTAGGTCGGGCCTTCATCGCCGGAGCCGATATCCGGGAATTCGGCAAGGCAGCCGTGCCGCCCGCGTTTCAGCTTGTCTGCAATCGAATCGAATCCTGCGCCAAGCCGGTGATTGCGGCGATTCACGGGCCCGCCTTGGGTGGCGGTCTCGAAGTTGCCATGGCGGCGCACTACCGCCTGGCCATGCCCGATGCGTTGCTCGGGCTGCCGGAGGTGCAATTGGGCTTGATGCCGGGAGCCGGGGGCACACAGCGTGCGCCGCGGCTGATGGGCGTTCGCGCCGCCGTCGAAATGATGCTCAGTGGGCGCAAGCTGCGGGCAAAGGAGGGCCTGTCTTCAGGGCTGATCGATCGCCTGGGCACCGGCAGCGATGTGCTTGAACAAGGATTGGCCTACGCTCACGAGTTGGTGAAGTCGGGCGCGGGTCCGCGACGGACACGAGACATGAAGGGCGATCTCGATGATGTTGCCGCATGCCACGCCACGCTGGAGCAGTTCCGTGTCGAGACCACCAAGAAGACGCCGGGCCTGTTCTCGCCGTTCAAGGTGATCGAGGCGGTCGCCGCCGGCCTCGACCGGCCGTTCGACCTGGCGCTCGAGGCCGAGCGTGAGCTTTTCCGCGCCTGCATCGCGAGCACTCAGCGTGCAAATCTGATCCATCTCTTTCTTGCCGAACGTGAGGCCGCCCGCGCTGCGGAAGCACGCACGGCGAGCGCGCGTCCCATTCGCTCGGTCGGCGTGGTGGGCGGCGGCATCATGGGGTCGGGCATTGCTGTGGCGGTACTGAACGCTGGCCTGCCGGTCGTGATGGTGGAGCGCGACGAGGCGTCGGCTGCGAATGGCCGCTCCAACGTGGAAAAGGTCTACGGGGCGTTGGTGACGAAGAGCCGGATGACGGCCGAGGCCATGCAAGCCGTGATGGGGCGATTTGCAGCGCACGCTTCCTACTCGGCCTTGGCGGAAGTCGACCTGGTGATCGAGGCGGTGTTCGAGGATCTTGACCTGAAGAAGCAGGTATTTGCCGAGCTCGACCGGACCACGAGAATGGGTGCCATCCTGGCGACGAACACGTCGTGTCTCGATGTGGGTGACATCGCCGAGGCGACGTCGCGCCCGCAGGATGTCATCGGGCTGCACTTCTTTTCCCCGGCGCACATCATGAAGCTGATGGAGATCGTGGTGCCACCTCGGGTCTCGGCGGACGTGATCGTCACGGCTTTCGAGTTCGCAAAGAAGCTTGGCAAGATATCGGTGCGTGCCGGTGTGTGCGATGGCTTCATTGGCAATCGCATCCTGACGGCCTGCCGAACGGCCGCCGATCACATACTGGAAGACGGGGCGTCGCCCTACCAGATCGACCAGGCGATTCGCGGGTTCGGCTATCCGATGGGCCCCTACCAGGTCGCGGATCTGGCGGGCGGCGACATCGGCTGGGCGACGCGCAAGCGCAGGGCGCCAACGCGCGACCCGCGGGCGCGCTACGTGCAGATTCCGGATCGCCTGTGCGAGCAGGGCTGGTTCGGCCAGAAGACCGGCCGCGGCTACTACCTGTACGAGAAGGGATCGCGGGCCGGCGCTCAGGACCCTGAGGTACTGCGCCTGATCGAGGCTGATCGCTCACGTGCAGGAATCGTTCCACGCGAATTTGATTCCGACGAAATCGTGCGGCGCTACCTTGCAGCGATGATCAACGAAGCGGCCGAGGTCGTGCATCAGCGAATTGCGCTCAGGCCGCTCGACGTCGACGTGACGATGGTCAACGGTTACGGTTTCCCTCGGCACAAAGGCGGCCCGATGAAATACGCCGATGGCGTCGGTCTGGACCGGGTACTCGCCGACATCCACGAATTTGCCAAGGCGGATCCCGTCTTCTGGCAGGCCTCGCCGCTCATCGTCAATCTCGTCGAACAGGGCCGCGACTTTGAAAGCCTGAACCACGAAGCCAAGGCCTAGCCTGCCGCCATGCGGGCTCCTTCGCCACCTTTTCCACATAACGTGCAACATATCTTGAGGTCTGCTCATGCGTGAAGCTGTCATCGTTTCCACGGCCAGGACGCCGATTGCCAAGTCCCATCGCGGGGAGTTCAACATCGTTCCCGGGGCCACGCTGGCATCGTTTGCGGTCAAGGCTGCCGTCGAGCGGGCCGGCATCGACCCGGAACTGATCGAGGACGCCGTCCTGGGTTGCGGCTACCCCGAAGGGCGCACGGGCCGCAATATCGCCCGCCAGGCGGTCATCAGGTCGGGACTGCCGATCAGCGTTGGCGGAACCACAGTGAACCGTTTTTGCGCCTCGGGGTTGCAGGCGGTGGCGATGGCGGCCGGTCGGATCATCGTCGACGGTGCGCCGGCCATGATTGCGGGCGGGGTCGAGAGCATTTCGGGCGTGCGCCCGCGGGAGGACGGCGAGAACGGGGTCGATCCGTGGATTGCCGAGCACCAGCCGGCGCTCTACATGGCGATGATCGAGACCGCCGACATCGTGGCGCAGCGCTACGGCATCAGCCGCGAAGCGCAAGACCGCTTCTCGGTCGAGAGCCAGCGCAAGACGGCCGAGGCTCAGTCCGCCGGCCGCTACGCTGATGAAATCGTGCCCGTCACCACGACGATGTCGGTGGTCGACAAGGCAACGAAAGTTGTCTCGCAGCGCGAGGCCACGATCACGCAGGACGGGTGCAATCGCCCCGGCACGACCCTCGAGTCACTGGCCAAGCTTGAGCCGGTGCGCGGTGCGGGGCAGTTCATCACCGCCGGTAACGCCTCGCAGCTTTCTGATGGCGCATCGGCATGCGTGCTCGTCGAATCCCGGGAAGCTGAGCGCCGTGGCCTGAAGCCGCTGGGCGCCTTCCGCGGGCTGGTCATTGCCGGGTGTGAACCCGACGAGATGGGCATCGGGCCCGTGTTCGCGGTGCCGAAGCTCCTGGCCCGGCACGGACTCGGCATCGATGACATCGGACTGTGGGAACTCAACGAGGCATTCGCCTCGCAGTCCATCTATTGCCAGCAGCGTCTGGGCATCCCCGACGAGCGGCTAAACGTCAATGGCGGCGCGATCTCCATCGGGCATCCGTACGGCATGACGGGCGCGCGCCAGGTTGGCCATGTGCTGCTCGAGGGCCGGCGGCGCAAGGTTCGGTATGCCGTCGTGACCATGTGCATCGCGGGCGGCATGGGTGCCGCGGGCTTGTTCGAGGTATTCCCCTGAGGGGAGGCAACATGGACTTGAACTTTACCGCCGAGGAACTTGCGTTCCAGGCCGAAGTACGGCAGTTCCTGACTCAAGCGAAACTCGATCGCCTCAAGCGCAAGAAACTCGATGGCAAGCGCCTCGACAAGGCCGACTTCGAGGAGTGGCATGCGTTGCTGAATGCGCGCGGCTGGTTGGCCACGACCTGGCCCCGGGAGTACGGCGGTCCGGGGTGGGGAACGGTCGAGAAGTTCATCTTTGATTCCGAGTGCGCCCAGGCCTTTGCGCCCCATATCCAGCCCTTTGGCCTGACCTTGCTCGGCCCGGTGCTGATCAAGTACGGCAACGACACGCAGAAGAACCACTGGCTGCCGCGCATCCTCAGTGGGGAAGACTGGTGGTGCCAGGGTTTTTCGGAACCGGGCGCGGGCTCTGATCTGGCATCGGTGAAGACCTCGGCTGTGCGCGATGGCGACCACTACGTCGTCAATGGCCAGAAGACCTGGACCACCTTCGGCCAGTACGCGAACATGATCTTCTGTCTGGTGCGCACGAAACGGGACGCCAAGCCGCAAGAGAGCATCAGCTTCCTGCTTGTCGACATGAACTCGCCCGGAATCGAAGTGCGCCCGATCGTGACGCTGGACGGTGAACGCGAGGTCAACGAGGTCTTCTTCGTCGACGTGAAGGTGCCGGCGGAGAACCTGGTCGGAGAGGAGCACAGGGGCTGGGACTGTGCGAAGTACATGCTGACCCATGAACGTACGACGATTGCCGGCGTTGGCTATGCCATTGCAGAGCTAGACCGGCTCAAGATGGCGGCATCCCGGGCCATGAAGGACGGCAAGCCGCTCGCTCAGGACCCGCCGTTTGCCGCACGAATGGCACGTGTCGAAATCGACCTGGAGAACATGAAGACCACCAATCTGCGGGTCATCGCCGCGGTTGCCAGTGGTCACGATGTCGGGGCCCAGAGCTCGATGCTGAAGATCAAGGGCACCGAGATCCGCCAGGAGATCTCGTCCCTGACGCGCAGGGCCCAGGGCCCCTACGGGCTGCCCTACATCCACGAGGCGCTCGATGCGGACTACGATCAAGCGCCGATCGGCATGCCCGAATCGGCTTTTGCGGCAGCACACTACTTCAACTACCGCAAACTGTCGATCTATGGCGGCTCCAACGAAATCCAGCGCAACATCATCGCCAAGATGATGCTGGGCTCTTGACGAGGGGTCCTGGCCCATGAACTTCACCCACACTGAAACCCGCCGCATGCTGGCGGACTCGCTCGACCGGTACATCGCCGAGCAGTACCCCATCGACGTCAGGCATCGCATTGCCGCGATCGAACCCGGATACAGCCTGGAGCAGTGGGCCAGGTACGCTGACCTGGGCGTCATCGGTGCCCTGTTCCCTGAGGAGCATGGTGGCTTCGGCGGCGCAGGATTCGACATCATGGTCGTCTTCGAGGCGCTCGGCCGGGGCCTCGTTGTCGAGCCCTTCCTGGCGAGTGCGGTTCTGGCAGGCAGCGCGCTGATGCACGCCGGCAATCCGGACCAGCAGGAGATCCTGGCACGCATCGTCACGGGGGAGACTGTCGGGACGCTGGCCCATGAGGAAGCTGGATCCCACTTCCGCCTCGAACGCGTTGAAACGCGGGCTCGGCTCGAAGGGGACCACTATGTGATCGATGGCGCCAAGGCGGTCGTTCCCTTTGGCTCGGCGGCTGACTTCATCATTGTTTCCGCCCGCACGTCGGGAGAAGTTGCGGCGCCGACCGGTATCTCGCTCTTCATCGTTCCGAAGAACGCCTCCGGCCTGGCCGTGCGCGGCTACCCGACTGTTGACGGCGGACATGCTGCCGAGATCGACCTGCGGGGAGTCCGCGTGCCAATCAGTTCACGGCTCGGGGCGCAGGACGATGGCTTGGTCACGCTCGAATACGCCATCGGGCGCGGTGTCCTGGCGCTATGTGCCGAAGCGGTCGGTGCGATGGAAGTGGCCAAGCAGCAGACCATCGAGTATCTTCAGACGCGCAAGCAGTTCGGCAAGGCGCTTGGCAGCTTCCAGGCGCTGCAGCATCGCGTGGCCGATTTGCTGCTGGAGATCGAACAGGCACGATCGGCCGTCATCAATGCCGCCGCGGCACTTGACGAGGAACGGTCGGTTCGCGAGCGCACGCTGTCGGCCGCGAAGTACAGCATCGGCCGTATCGGCGCGCTCGTGGCCGAGGAGGCCATTCAGTTGCATGGCGGCATCGGCATGACATGGGAACTGCCCTTGTCTCACTACGCCAAGCGGCTCGTGATGATCGACCATCAACTCGGCGACGAGGACCACCACCTGGCCCGCTACGTCGCGCTGTCGGCATCCAATGTCCAGGCCAAGGCAGGGGTGAAGCCGGCCACGGTGTCCGCGGCATGACATGACCATGGTGCCGAATCCGCCACTCGGTGCCGATGCCCCGGTGCGTTGCCTGGAAGACATCCAGCGTGTTGAAGCGACCCCGCTCGCCGATGCCTTGCCTGCGCGAAGCACCTATGAGCTGATCGCGAACGCGTCGCTTGCCTTTGCGAAACGCACGGCGCTCACGTTGTTGCTCGATGCTGACCCAGCGACGCAATCGGTTCGCTGGACCTACGCGGAGCTCTTCGGCCGGATCCATCAAACGGCCAATGCGCTTCATTCGCTGGGCGTGGGCTCCAGGGATGCCATTGCCGTTCTCTTGCCCACCTGTCTGGAGTACCACCTTGCGCATTGGGGAGGGCAGGCCGCGGGCATCGTGCTACCGCTGAATCCGCTGTTGAACGAGGACAAGCTCGTCGCATTGATGTGCGCCGTAGGCGCCAAGGTCCTGATCGCCTACGGTGATGATTACGATGCCGGATACTGGAGCAAGGCATCACGCATTCGATCGCGGGTGCCCTCGCTGACGCATGTCATTCGCGTCGCGCCACGAGAGGAGGCCGGGGGCGAGCTGTCGGCGCTTGCTTCGGATGTGCTGGACTTCGACACGATCGTCTCGGACCAGCCAGCCGATCGGCTCGTCAGCGCGCGCGAGATCGCGCCGTCGGACCTTGCGGCCTACTTCCATACGGGCGGGACATCAGGCGCGCCCAAGCTGGCGATGCACACACACGCCAACCAGGTGTTCTCGGCCTGGGCCACCGTCATGACGCAGGGATTCACGTCGGATGACGTGGTCATGAGCAGCAGCCCGCTGTTTCACGTGGCTGCCGCCTTGGTGGGGGCGTTGCCGACCCTGTCCGTCGGCGCCGAAACGATCATCCCGACGATGCGGCTGATGCGCAATCCGGAGGTTGTGCGCAACTACTGGAAGCTCGTGCAAGCCTTCCGCCCGACGGTGCTGACGCTGGTCCCAACGGTTCTGGCGGCGCTGACCGAGGTGCCGTTGGAGGGCGCCGACTTGTCGTCGGTACGGTATTGCCGCTCCGGTGCCTCGCCGTTGTCACAGGAACTGGCCACACGTTTCTGGAAGCTCTTCGGTTTGCGGGTGAACGGAACCCTGGGCATGACGGAGATGGCCGGCCTGTCTTGCGTCACGCCGCCTGGCGTAGAAGCGCCTGCGGAATGTGTCGGCTATCCTCTCCCGCACGTGCGATGTCGCATCGTCGCCATCGATCCGGAAGGCGCCAGCACGGACCGAGAAACGAAGCTCGGCGAGTCCGGCATGCTGCTCTTCAAGGGCCCCAATGTTTTTCCGGGCTACGTGGATCCAGCCGAGACGAAGCGCGCCTTCACGCAGGATGGCTGGCTGGTGACGGGCGACGTCGGATGGCGCGACGACCTCGGGCGGATCCATGTCAGTGGCCGCGCCAAGGATCTGATCATACGCAGCGGCCACAACATCGATCCTCGCGCGATCGAGGAGGCGCTCGCCACGCACCCGGCGGTACGCTACTGCGCTGCCGTCGGCGCCCCCGATGCCTATGCGGGGGAGATCCCGGTGGCCTTCGTCACACTTTGGCCGGGTCAGGACGTCACGTCCGCCGAGCTCTGCGCCTATGCCGCTGATCGCGTGGATGAGCCTCCGGCGAGGCCGAAGTCGGTCACGATCCTGGATGCGATGCCGTTGACCGGCGTGAGCAAGATCTTCAAGCCTGAGTTGCGTGTGTTGGCAACGGTGGCGGTGATCGAGGCCACGGCATTGCAGTGCGCCAGGGACGCAGGACGGAAGGACGCTCCCACGCTGGAGATCGGTCATCTCCCTGGCGGCAGCTGGCGCGTGCGCGTGGATGCTGCGCCGGCGGATTTTCAGCAGGCATTCGGCGTGGCACTCTCTAGGTTGCCCTTGCGCGTCGAACTCATTCTGGGTTGATCGGCATCCCTCGAGGGGCGATCGTCAGTTTCAAGATGCCGATCGTGCGGGCTTGCGCTCAGATACCCGAACGCAGCTCCCGCTCGACGGCATTGAACGAAGGTTACGGGAAGCAGGCGCGGTATGAATGAACAGATGAACGGTGCGCAGTCGCTGGCGCAGACCTTGGTGAATTGCGGTGTCGATGTCTGCTTTGCCAACCCCGGCACATCGGAGATGCACTTCGTTGCCGCGCTGGATTCGGTCAGCGGTATTCGTCCGGTCCTGTGCCTGTTCGAAGGTGTGGTCACGGGCGCGGCAGACGGCTACGGCCGCATTGCCGGCAAGCCGGCGGCCACCTTGCTGCACCTCGGCCCAGGTCTGGCCAACGGTCTGGCCAATCTACACAATGCTCGCCGTGCGGGCAGTCCGGTGGTCAACGTCGTCGGCGACCATGCCACTTATCATCTCCAGTACGACGCACTCCTGACGTCCGATATCGCCGGCTTTGCCCGACCGGTGTCGTCATGGATACACGAATCGAAAAGCGCTGGCACGGTGGCCGCCGACGCCGCCCGCGCGGTGCAGGCGGCGCGCACCGCACCCGGCGGCATCGCGACTTTGATCCTGCCGGCCGACACCGCCTGGAACCCGGCGGAGCGCGCTGCGCAAGCGCTGCCGGACATTGGTCCTTCGGTGGTGGATCCATCCACCATCGAGGGCGTCGCACGCCTGCTGTCGAATGGCAAGAAGTCGGCGCTGCTGCTGCGCGGCAAGGCGCTGCTGGGGGCGGGGCTGGAGGCAGCGGGACGCATACAGGCCAAGACCGGTACCCGGTTGCTGCGCGACACCTTCGCGCCGCATTCCGAACTGGGGGCTGGCCGGGTGCCGGTGGAACGCATCCCCTACTTCGCCGAGGACATCAGCGTGTTCTTGCAGGACATCGAGCAGATCATCCTGGTGGGTACCAAGCCGCCGGTGTCGTTCTTTGCGTACCCCGGCAAGCCGAGTTGGCCAGCGCCCGATACCTGTAGCTTCAGCTACCTGGCTCAGGCGCACGAAGACGGCGCGCGCGCGCTGGCCAACCTTGCCGATGCGCTGGACGCGCCGGCGGCACCCGCCAAGCGCATGCCGCTGCAATTGCCCGAGCTGCCCACGGGCAAGCTCGACGCGATCAGCGCCGCGCAGGTCATTGCACACATGACTCCGGATCACGCAATTTATGCAGAAGAGGCGGCCACTTCGGGCGCAGCGTTGCTGAGAAGCCTCGCGCGGGCCCGGTCGCACACCCATCTTCCGCTGGCTGGTGGTTCGATCGGACAGGGCCTGCCGCTGGCGGTAGGCGCTGCGCTCGCCGCGCCCGAGCGCAAGGTGATCTGCCCGCATGGCGACGGAGGCGCCGCCTATACACTGCAGGCGCTGTGGACGATGGCGCGCGAGCGATTGGATGTGACCACGGTGATCTACGCGAATCGGTCCTACGCGATCCTGAACATCGAGTTGCAGCGAGTCGGCGTGGGAACAGTGAGTAGCAAGGCCTTGTCCATGCTCGACCTGCACAACCCCGAGTTGAACTGGACGCAAATCGCTTCCGGCCTGGGTGTGGAGTCCAGCCGTGCGCAGACGGCCGAGGAGTTCGCTTCGCAATACGGATCGGCCATGGCGCAAAAAGGACCGCGCCTGATCGAAGTGATGATCTGAGGGGCCTTGCTGGAGCCGACTCAGTAAAGCTTTCCTGGGTTCAGAATGTTCGTTGGATCGATGGCGGCCTTGACTGCATGCATCACGGCAATTTCCTGCGCCGTGCGAGTGAAGTTCAGATACGGCTTCTTGTCCACGCCAATGCCGTGTTCCGCCGACACCGAGCCGCGAACAGCGCGCAGCGGCTCGTAGACCAGTCGCTCGATTTCAACCTTGTCCGCAACGCTGCCACACGACACGGCAAGGTGCAGGTTGCCGTCGCCCAGATGGCCGTACGAAATCAGTTCGACCTCACCCCAGCGTCGAGCCAGTGCGGCCCGCAGGTCATCCACGTAGCGGGTCATCGCCGACACCGGGAGACTGACGTCGAATAGGAACAGCGGGTCCAGCGTGCGCAGGTAGTGCACCTCGTCGCGGATGTGCCAGAGATCGACGCGCTCGGACTCGGACTGGGCGACAACCGCATCGATGATTAATCCGTCTTCCATGCCCTTTTCGAGTACCGCGTGGAATCGTGCGGTGTCAGCTTCCTCGTCTGCACCCTCGCACTCCATCAACGCATAGAACGGATGGTCCCGCGACATCGGCGGCGGCCGGCGGCCGGGGACCGTCAACAGCCGATAGTAGTCACGCCACATGATCTCGTAGGAGCTCAGGCTGCCGCCCGAAGCCATGCGCATGCGGTCCAGCATGGTCGTCACCGATTGAAAATCGCGGAACGCGGCGAGCGCGGTCTGCCGCGTGTGCGGTCGGGGCTGCAGGCGCAGCACCGCCCGCGTGACCACGCCCAGCGTGCCCTCGGTGCCGATGAATAACTGCTTGATGTCCAGGCCGGTATTGTTCTTGATGATCTTGAACATCGACGAGACGATCTCGCCATCGGGCAGCACTGCTTCAAGGCCCAGCACCATCTCACGCGTCATGCCGTAGCGCAACACCTTGTTGCCGCCTGCATTGGTGGCAATGTTGCCGCCAATGGTCGCTGATCCGCGCGCCCCAAGGTCGAGCGGGAACAGCAATCCGTGCTCCTCGGCCGACTCCTGGATCACCTGCAACGGGGTGCCGGCCTGGACGGTCATGGTCTGCGAAATCGGATCGACCTCCTCGATGCGGTTCATGCGTTCGAGCGACAGCGCGATTTCGCCGGGTCCCGCCAATGCGCCGCCGACCAGACCCGTCATGCCGGCGCGCGGCACCACGGGCTGGCCGGCTTGGTGGCACAGCCGCATGACAAGTGCCACCTCGTCGGTCGAGGCCGGTCGAATCAAGGCACCCGCTGCGCAGCCGTGTTGCACGAAGCGCGAGACGGGGCGTGCCCGCACGTCATCGCCGACCAGCACTGCAGTCTCGCCAAGCGCCTCGCGCAAGGTATTCAGGATCGCTTCCATGCTGATTTCTGGTTTTCCGCAAGCAGAGTCAGTCGTCTGCCTTGTGATATGACCGCATATGAAACCTACGCCTCGCTCTGGGACAAGGCCTCACTCTGCTTGGAGGTGCCTTTGCGGCGCATATGGGACTTCACCGACCAAAACATCAAGACGGTGGTCACTGCGAGTGCGGTCGCGGCGATCGGGCGTTCGACAAACACCCCGAAATCACCTCGCGACAGAAGCAGTGTGCGGCGCAGGTTCTCCTCGAACATCGGGCCGAGGATCAGCCCCATAAGAACCGGCACCACCTCGAACCGAAGCAGCAGCATCAGGTAGCCAAGCAGGCCGAAGGCCAGCAGCACGTAGAGGTCAAAGACGTTGTTGTGAGTACCGTAGACACCAATGCAAGTGAAGAGCACGATGGCTGGATACATGAGTGGATACGGAATGCTCAGGAGGCGAACCCACATTCCGATCAAGGGAATGTTGAGGATGACCAGGAAGATGTTGCCGATCCAGAAGCTCACGATCAGGCCCCAGAAGAGGGCTGGATGGCTCGTCAGGACCTGGGGCCCGGGCTGGATGCCTTGGATCAGCAGCGCGCCAAGCAGGAGAGCCATCACGGCATCGCCGGGGATGCCCAATGTCAGGGTCGGGATGAAGGCCGTACCGACGCCCGCGTTGTTGCACGCTTCCGGTCCCGCGATGCCTTCGATGGCGCCCTTGCCGAATTCCTCGGGATGCTTGGAGATCCGCTTCTCCATCGCATAGGACAAGAAGGTGGCCATGCCGCCGCTGGTTCCGGGAAGGGCACCGAAGAAGGCGCCCAGGCCTGATCCGCGCAGCATCGGGCCGAAGGAGCGACGCCAGTCCTTGCGCGTAGGCAACTGGTCGCGCAGCGTGAACTTTTGCTGCCCGGTGAAGACGCGCGTCGAGCCGGCGCTCTTGACGACCTCGGTGATGGCAAAAAGACCCATCGCCAATGCGATCAGACCGACGCCGTCACCCAGCTCGGCCACGCCAAAGGCGAATCGCTGCACACCGCTGCCGACGTCGGTGCCCACGACGCCCAGGATCAGTCCGACCACCATCATGGCCACGCCCTTGATCGGCGAACCCTGGCCCACGGTCGACGAGGCCACCAGGCCGAGAAGCATCAGTGCTGCGTACTCTGCCGGGCCGAAGCGCAGGGCGAACTCCGAGACGATCGGCGCAAACGCCATCAGCAGCACGATGCCGACCGTCGAGCCCCAGAACGAGGCAACGCACTTCATGAAGAGCGCAACGCCCCCGCGGCCCTGCTTTGCCATCGGGTAGCCGTCCAGGACATCGACTGCTGCCGCAGCATGGCCTGGTACGCCAAGCAAGATTGAGGTCGTGCCGCCGCCGTAGTCGGCACCGAAGTACACGCCCGCGAGCATGATGAGGGCGCCGGAGGTTGGCAGATGGTAGGTGATCGGCAACAGCAGCGTGATCGCGATCAGCGCCCCCAGCCCCGGCAGCACGCCGACCAGGCAGCCCAGAAACACACCGACAAAGCAGTACCAGAGATTGCTCAACGAAACCGCTTCGTTGAGGCCGAGGGCCAGGTTGGAACCCAGTGCGGAAAGAATGTCCATAGCCGCTCAGCCCCGGAAAGTAAAAGCAGGCAGCGTCATCTGCAACGCTATCGTGAAAATCAGCCAGACCATGAGCGAGAGTGCGAGCGCCAACAGCAGCGTCCGCCGCCAGCGATACCGGCCCTCGGCAAGCACGACGATGAAGATCAGCAACCACGTGGCCGGCACCAGGCCCGCCCGCTCCACCAGCAGCGAGAATCCCAACACGCCCGCAAGGACCGCCAGCAGCGGCCGCAATGCGAAAGGCGGTGGGGTCAGCGCATGAAGGGTCCGACGAAAGGCCAGCAAGCCGATGATGGCGCCCAGCGCGGCCAGAATCCAACCCAGCGCGACAGGGAAGTAGCCCGGACCCATCTGCGCCGGCGTTCCAACCTGGTAGTTCGCACCGGCGTAGAGGGCGACCGTGGTCCCCGCCGCGACCAGCACGAGCCCCCCAATCAAGTCACGAACGTCGATGTAGGCCATGCAATTTGTCTCCGATGAGAGATGAGGTCACAGAATGCGATTTGCTGCATTCGTCACTGACGTCACTCAATTCCTGGACGAGGCCTCGAGGATCGTGACGGTGGTTGCAGCTTCCTCGATGCCCCACAGGCCTCCGCCGTTCTCGGCCAGCGCCAGGCGGGCACCCGCGACCTGCCGAGGACCTGCCTCGCCGCGCAACTGCATGACCAGTTCATGCAGTTGCACGATTCCGGTTGCACCCACCGGATGGCCCTTGGAGACGAGACCGCCGGACGGATTGATCGGAATGCGACCGCCCAGTGTCGTTGCGCCGCTGTCAGCGAGCCGACCGCCTGCCCCCCGCTCACAAAACCCCAGGTTCTCCGACTGAAGTATCTCCGCGAAAGAGCATGCATCATGAACCTCGGCGACGTCGATGTCGCCGGGTTCGACGCCGGCGGCGGCGTACGCCTGTAGCGCTGCAACGCGTCCGATATGGTGGTCGTAGTCGTCCGGGTCGCGGTCGCTGCTGCTTGCCAGGGCGATACCCGCAATCCGGACCGCGCGCGAGCGATCGAAGCGGTCCAGAACGCGTTCATGGCACACGATGGCCGCCGCGGCACCGTCGCTGATGGGTGCACACATTGACCGGGTCAGCGGCCACGCGACCGCCGCGTCCTCGAGAACCTGCTCGATCGACATGTCGTTGCGGTACTGCGACAGCGGGTTCAGCGTCGAGTGGAAGTGGTTCTTGGCCGCGACGGCAGCCATCTGCCGCTGGGTCGTGCCAAAGCGCTGCATGTGCATGCGCGCCATGCCGGCGTAGTAGTCCATGAAGAAGCTATGGCCAGCTCCGCCACCAGCACTGACGTCCGCCTCGGGCGCCATGCCCTTGCCCAGCCCGGCCAACCACGCCTGCGTCGCCTCGATCATGTGGACGTCCGTGCCGCCGCGGAATGCGCGCAGTGTCTGTTCCTTCTGGTCGGGAAAGAACATCTTGTCGGCACCCGCGACCAGGGCGACATCGCACATGCCGGCCAGGAGATGCGCGCTGGCCTCGCGCAATGCGGTGCTGGCGCTTGCGCAGGCGTTCTCGACGTTGACGATCGGTATTCCGGACAAGCCAAGCGGGCGCAATGCACACTGCCCTCGGATCGTGTTCTGGCCTTCCAACATGCCCTGGCGGGTGTTGGAGAACCATGCAGCTTGCACGTCGGACAGGGTGCAGCGAGCATCGGCGAGCGCAGCCGTTACGGCGTCCCGGCTCATGCTCTTCACTGACTGGGCGGGGAACTTCCCGAGCCCGGTCATTGCGATGCCGACGATGTACAGATTGTTTGCCAAGGGAATTCACCCATTCAATTGCAAGTGATGGGACTGTCGAAACAGTCGACTGCTCAACTGGACCTCGCCTTTTGTTTCACGAGGCTCACGGCCTGACTCATCGAGTCTCCCGGGCCAAACACTGCGACGACACCCATGGCGCGCAATTCGGGCCGATCGGACTCGGGGATCGTCCCACCCACAAACACCGGAACATCGTCGAGGCCTTCATCCCGCAGCAGTTGCATGACGTCTCCCACCAAGGTGATGTGAGCTCCCGACAGGATGCTGAGTCCGACGAGATCGACGTCCTCCTGCGCAGCCGCACGTGCGATCTGCATCGGGGTCTGGTGCAGGCCCGTGTAGATGACCTCGACGCCGGCGTCGACGAGCGCGCGCGCGATGACTTTGATGCCCCGATCGTGCCCGTCCAATCCCGGCTTGGCCAGAAGGACCCTGATTCGCTTTTCCATGAAATCTCCACGTTCCTTCAGAACCACGCACGATCCTGATGCTTGCCCCAGGCCTTGCGCAGGGTGCCGCAGATCTCGCCTGTCGTCGCATAAGCGTCGACGCACGCAATCAGGCACTCGATGGTGTTGCCTCCCTCACGCGCCACGCGATCCAGGGCGGACAACGCCGATTCGACCGCAGCAGCGTCGCGTCGCTTTCGCAGGGCCTGCACCCGTTCAATCTGGCGCTGCTCAACCAGGGGGTCCGGGCGGTGGACTTGAATCTCAGTCTTCTTGTCTGTCTCAAAGGCATTGACACCGACCACGACCTGCTTGCCACTGTCGACATCGCATTGGTATTGGTAGGCGCTGCCGGAGATCTCGCGCTGGAAGAAGCCGCTCTCGATGCAGGCCACCGCACCGCCTTGCTCGTCGACGCGCGCGAGGATCTCCATGACACGCGCTTCCATCTGATCCGTCAGCGCCTCGATGGCCCATGAGCCACCCAGGGCGTCGGCGATGTCGGCGACGCCGGACTCATGCGCAATGATCTGCTGTGTACGCAGCGCAATGGCCGCGGACTCCTCCGTGGGCGTGGCAAAGGCCTCGTCAAAGGAAGATGTGGCGATGGTTTGCACGCCTCCCAATACGGCACCCAGGGTCATGAGGGCGACACGTGCGATGTTGTTCAGCGGCTGTTGAGCGGTCAGGCGACCGCCAAGCGTGTAGCAGAAGATCTTGAGCGCTTGTGTCTCGGGTTGGACAGCGCCGAATTCGTCGCGCATGAGTTTCGACCAAATGCGACGCGCGCAGCGAAACTTGGCAACTTCCTCGAGCACGTTGATGTCGCCGGCGAGGAACATCCAGACGTTCTGGGCGAACTGGTCGACATGGATCCCGCGATTTTGCGCCTCCCGGAAGTAGGCCATGCCGTTGGCAAGGGCGAACGCCAGTTCCTGGGCCGGCGTGGCACCGCTGTCGCGGATGTGATAGCCCGCGACCGACATCGGCGTCCAGCTCTTCAGGCCGTGGCGAGCGCAGTACTCGATAACGTCAACGCTGTGTTTCAGCGAGGGTGCAGGCGGGTAGATGTAGGTGCCGCGGGCGATGTATTCCTTCAGCACATCGTTCTGCAGGAACAGTTTGATCTTGCCGGGATCGATGCCCTTGCGCCGGGCCATCGCGATGACCATCGCCGCGAAGAGCGGGCTGATGGCGTTGGCAGTAGTGCGGATCTGTCGCACCTCCTCAAGAGGGATCCCTTCGAACATGAGTTCGAAGTCCTCGAGCGAGGCCAGGCTGACGCCGATCTTGCCTACCTCGCCCCTGGCCTGCGGATCATCCGGGTCGTACCCCATCTGGGTTGGCAGGTCGAGCGCGATGCTGAATCCAGTCTGTCCCTGGCTGAGCAAGTACCGAAAGCGCTTGTTCGTTTCCTCGGCGTTGCCTCCGCCCGAATACATGCCCATGATCCAGAAGGCACGTCGATGCATCTGCGGATCGACTCCGCGCGTGAATGGGAACTGCCCGGGTTCGCCAATGCGGTCATGCGAATCTTCGCTGGCCGCGCCATCCGGCGCATAGACACGATCAAGCGTGATTCCGTCGGCGGTACGGAATTCCTCTTTGCGCAAAGTCTCACTCATGGACACACTCCACTCTTTACCAAGCCGAACCTAGATCTTTCGCTGCTGGTTGTCCCAATAGCGTTTCTTGAGTTCGCGTTTGAGGATCTTCCCGTTGGGGCTCTTCGGCAGATCGTCCATCAGCTCGATCGATTGCGGCTTCTTGTAGCCGGCCAGCAGTTCTCGACAGTGCTCGAGCAGTTCCTCCGGTGTGGTGAGGCAACCTTCCTTCACGGAAACGATAGCCTTGACCGCCTCACCCCACTTGGCGTCCGGGATGCCGATCACGGCGCATTCCCGAACCGCTGCGTGGGTGTAGAGGGCTTCCTCGATCTCCCGCGGGTACACGTTGTAGCCGCCGGAGATGATCATGTCCTTCTTGCGATCGACGATGGCGACATAGCCGTCCGGGGATGCCACGCCCAGGTCGCCGGTGAAGAACCAGCCGTCCTTCATGACTTCGGCGGTCGACTCGGGGTTGTTCCAATAGCCGACCATGATGTTGTCGCCGCGTGCCGCGATCTCACCGATCTCGCCGATCTTCGCGTCCTGCCCGTCTTCGCCGACGAGCCGGACATCGACGCCCAGGCTGGGACGCCCGGCGCTGGCCAGGCGCTGGTCGAGCTGCTCAGGAGTGCCTTCGACATGGCTTCGCTTTCCCATCGACATGATCGGGTGCGGGGTCTCGGATAGGCCGAAAACCTGGACGAAGATCGGTCCGAAGATCGCAAGCGCCTCCTTCAGTCGTTCGACCGGCATCGGCGCGCCGCCGTATACCACGGTGCGCAGGCTCGACAAGTCGTACTTCGAACGATCGGGATAGTCGAGCAGCATTCCGAGAATCGTCGGGACCACCCAGGTGGTTGTGACCCGGTGTTTCTGTACGACCTGACAGAAGGCCTCGACCGTGAACTTCGGAAGGTAGATGTTGGTGGCACCCTTCACGTAGTGGTTGATCACCTTGGTTCCGCTACCGTGCCCGAGCGAGGCGACATGGAGCATCACGTCGAATTCTTCGACGAAGTTCTCGTTGGCCGCCGAAGTGAAGATGGTGAACCAGCGTGAACGCACGGTCGTCAGCGCGCCCTTGGGCCGCCCCGTGGTGCCCGAGGTGTAGAGAATCATGTACGGGTCATCCAGGTCGGTGCTGACCTGGAAGTTGTCCGGATCCCCTTGTGCCAGGACATCCTGCCAGGCCAGAGCGCCCGCCATCAGCTCGCCCAAGGAGATGTAATGTCTGACCGCCGGCGAGGATGCGCGTATCTTCTCCACGGCCTTGGCGCACTCGTCGTCATAGACCAGGACTTGCGCCCCCGAGTCCTTCAGCATGTACTCGATCTCGGCGGGCGCCAGCCTGGGATTGAGCGGTACCCGGACCAGACCGGCGCGTATCAACGCCCAGTCGACGATCGTGAGTTCGGGGCGGTTCGGAAGCAAGAGCGCCACACGGCTCCCCTTGGGCACACCGAGCCGTAGCGTAAGCGCCGACGCGAGGCGGCTGGAGGCCTCCCCGATCCCGGCAAACGTGAACTCACGATCACCATGGATGATGGCCGTCTTGTCGCGAAATTGGCGTTCCGCGCGTGCGAGGGAGCCGGCAAGAACATTGTCGATCATTGGTGACGAATCCTGTTGGGCTGGGACGCTTGGTGTGCCGCGATCACCGCAGGATCAACCGGCACCCCAATGCGAGGGTAGGGATGTGCTATTCAGGCTGAACACCGGCCTCGCGCAACTCCTTGTTCCATCTGCTGACCTCGGCTTTGATCATTGCTCCGAACTCGTCCGGCGTATTGGGCGTGAGCATCAAGCCGAGCTCAAGAAATTGATCCTGCATTGCGGGCAAATTGAGGACTCTTTGGATCTCTTTCGAGAGCTTGTCGACGACTGGTCGGGGGGTTTGCGCGGGAGCCACGAGGCCCCACCAGACAGCGGCCTCGAATCCAGGAATTCCGGCGGCTTCCGCGGCTGTCGGCAAGTCGGGCATCGCAGGAAAGCGCTTCGTACTCCCTACGGCAAGACCGCGCAGCTTCCCGGACTTGATCATGGAAATGCTTGTGGAGCCCACGTCAAAGTTGAGGTCCACGGTTCCGGCGAGCATGGCGTTGACCGCGGGCACGGAACTCTTGAACGGCACATGAAGCATCTTCGTTCCCGTCGCTCTCATGAACTCCTCCATTGCGACATGGGTGGAACTGCCGACTCCGATCGATGCGAATGTGTGTTTGCCCGGGGCCGCCTTCAAGAGCGCGACCAGCTCCTTCATGTCTTTGGCCGGGAGTGACGGGGTCGCAACCAAGAACAGCGGCGCTGTCATACCCAGCGAAACCGGTGCGAAGTCCTTCACGGGGTCGTACTTGATATTCTTGCTTTGCGTATAGCTATTGACCGCAAGACTCGTCGTGCTTCCGAGAAACAGCGTATAGCCGTCCGGTGGTGCGCTCGCTACAGCCATCGCACCAATCATCTGACTCGCGCCGGGACGGTTGTCGACAATGAAGGGCGCTCCAAGGTTCTCCTGTAGGTGCTTGGCAAGCGTGCGTGCAAAGAGATCGGCAGAACCGCCGGGCGCGTAGGGAACGACGATCTTCACTGGCTTGGACGGGTAGGTCTCTTGTGCGCTGGCATTCATGCCAACGACCGCCATCGATGCTGCTGCAGTGATGAACCACTTTGAGATGCATTTCATGTACTTGTCTCCGTTTCGGATGAACTCAGGTCGTGCCATACAGCGCGACTCGGGTAGCGGGCTGCGGCCTTGGGTCACTAAACGACCCTTAGGACCGGATGTAGTTCTAGATGAACGCCTGCGCCCACGCTTCTTAGGGGTAGCGCTCATACAGCCGTTACAGACAGGTTAGGCTCCGACTTCCGGCCCGGCAATTGATTTTTGATGTCCTGTGTTAAGATTTCTTAGGTTCTAGGAGTCATGCTCCCCGCGCTGGGAAGGTTCTAGCGTCCATGGAACCAGAGTTCCTGAAAGCAGCGATGAGGGATGGACCAGGCGCGAGACGGGCAGATCCTCCAATTCAAAGCAGTGGCGCACTGGTCGGGTTGGGTGAGCGCGACGTTGGAGTGCCCCCGCAGGCAACCCGGAAGACGGTCCTGCGGTCGGCGTGGCAGTTGCGTGTCGATGCATCCGGCCTATCGATGCACCCGACCAACGGCCGCTTGCCCGAGATGACCACGACCTTGATGCGCACCGCATGTCGCTAAAACCACTTCCTCCGCTCAACGCACTTCGAGCGTTTGAGGCCACAGCCCGTTGCCTGAGCGTTACCGTGGCCGCGGCTGAGCTGCACGTGACGCCGCCCGCGATCAGCCATCAGATCAAGGCCCTTGAGGACTACCTTGGATTCCCGCTGTTCCAACGCCTGCGCAAGGGCATCACGCTGACGGAGAAGGGCTCGGTTTACTTCTTTCGTATCGCGCGGCAGCTCGAAAGCGTCGCCAGAGCGACCGAGGAAATCCGGGAGTCCGGCGGCCAGCCCAGTTTGACGCTTTGCGTTCCGCCGCACTTCCTTTCCGGCTGGATGATTCCTCGGCTGCACAGGTTGATACGGGAGAACCTGCTATCGAACATCCGGTTCGTCGACACCGTGCGCAAGGTCAATTTCGAATCCGAGGGCGTTGACGCCCAGATCAGTTGGGGCAGCGCAGGGTGGTCGGGCCTGGTGCGAGAGCTGCTCATCGAGGACGAACTATGCGTCGTCTGCAGCCCGGATTTCCTGGACCGCCACGGCCCGCTGTCAAGCTTGCAGGAACTTGCAGATGTGCCGCTCATACACACGGACTCTAGACCGGTGGCCTGGGATCGGGTGTTGAACGCTGCGGACGTTGAACGATCGAAATCGGCCAAGAACCTGACCTTCATTCGTCCACTGCCTGTCGTTGAAGCGGCGCGCCATGGTTTGGGCGTCGCAATCGCGAGCCGCCTGTGCGTCGCCGACCTGGTCGCCTCAGGCGTGCTCGTCATTCCGTTCAGCCCGCAGATCCGCGCGGTGTCGAAGCTCTCGTACTCGCTTGTGCGTCCGGCACATGCCGTCAACGATATGCGGCTGGACGGTTTGCGTGATTTGCTCCGAACCGAGCTCGCACTCACAGCCGCTCCGTGGGCCGGCGTCGCCTCCCCAAAAAAGAAGCCGCGCAAGCCACGGTAGTCTGGCCACCTGTGCGCGCCCGAGTAGCGAGGCTACTGTTGTGTTGATCGTCGAGTGCGAGCCGTGCCCGATGAGCCGGTCTCTAGATCGTGCCGTTCGCGCGCAGGCGGGTTAGACGCTCGGCGTCGTATCCCAACAGCTCTCTCAGCACCTCATTGGTGTGCTCGCCCAGGGTCGGCGGGCAAAGACGGTACTGGATCGGGGTCTCGGACAGCTTGATCGGGTTCGCCAGCAGCGGCAGCCGTTCGCGCTCGCCATGCTGCATGTTCGTCACCATTTTGCGATCGTGTATCTGGGGGTCGTTGAAGATCTCCTCCACTCGGTTCACGGGCCCACACGGAATGCCTGCATCACCCAGCGTGTCGATCCAGTAGTGTCTTGACTTGCTCAGGAACACCGGTTCGAGTTGGACGTTCAGATTCGAACGGTTCTTGACGCGCGCCTGGTTGTTGGCGAACTGCCCATCCGTGGCCAAGTCGGGCCGCCCCATTGCCAGTGCCAGCCGTGCGAACTGCGAATCATTACCGACGACGAGCATGATCGGCCCGTCGGCACAGTGGTACATCTGCGATGGCGACGCAGTCGGAGACATAGTGCCCCATCGATCCGGTCGATCACCGGACACCAGATGTCCAACGCCTACGTGGGAGAGCGCTGCCACCTGAGCATCAAGCAAAGCCAGATCAATGTACTGGCCCTTGCCGGACACCTGGTCACGATACTGAAGTGCTGCCATTATGGCGACCGAAGCGTACATCCCGCATATGAGATCGGAGGCGATGATCCCGACCTTCTGCGGCCCCCCACCCGGTTCGCCGTCCGGGTGACCAGTGACCGCCATCAGCCCCCCCATTCCCTGGAAGACGGAATCGTAGCCCGGCTTCTTTCGGTACGGGCCGGTTTGCCCGAAACCCGTAATCGAGCAATAGACGAGCCGGGGGTTGATTGCGCTCAGTGACGCGTAGTCCAACCCATGGCGGGCCAGGTCCCCCACCTTGTAGTTCTCTATCAGTACGTCGCAGGAATTCGCAAGCTCACGCACGATCTCTTGCCCCTGGGCCGAGGCAAGATCGACGGTCACGGACTTCTTGTTCCTGTTAGCGCTGAGGTAGAAGCCTGACTCGTCGGTGTACTTGCCGTTGTCGTCACGCAGGAAAGGCGGGCCCAGTCGCCTGGCGTCATCGCCCACGCCTGGGCGCTCGATCTTGATCACCTCGGCGCCCAGATCGGCAAGCATCTGCCCGGCCCAAGGGCCCGCGAACACACGGCTAAGGTCAAGCACGCGGATGTGTGAGAGAGCGCCTGTCATGTCAACTTGGGCTTGCCTTGTTAAGAAGTTATCCGTAATGAATGTTGACCATCAACTTCACCTTGCGGAACGCGATGATCGCGGCGGCGATGTGGTTGAGCGCGACGAAGCTGCGCTCGGGCTTTTCGTACCGGACAAGCAGCTTGCGGAAGCGGTTGAACCAATTGTGGCAAACCTCGACGACCCAGCGCCGCGCCTTCTTCGTTGGGTCTCGGCGCTTGGCGTCGGCCTCCATGCGACGACCCACGACGTGAGGGATGTAGCCGTGGGACTCGATGATCTCGAGCGCCGGCCCGCCGCGATAGCCGTTGTCGGCGCACAGGTGCTTGCTGCGTCGAACGCTGGGCGTCTTGCGCTTGACCATGATGGCCCGCAGCACCTCGTCGAGCTGGGTGACGTCATGTCGATTGGCCCCGGTCACGACGAGCGACAACGGGACGCCAAGGCCGTCCACCAACGGGTGTCGCTTGCTCCCCTTTTTTTCCCCGATCCGTCGGGTTGGGCCCCACAGCCTCTTGCGCCAGCGGTGCCTTGAACATGGCTGCGTCGATGCTCTGCCATCGCCAGGCGATGCCTTCCATCTGGTCGTACTCGGCAAGCCCGGCCTGCCATATCGATTCGAACACTCCAGCGGCCTCCCATTCAAGGAAGCGTTTGTGGACCGCGCTGGCGCTGCCGAATCTCTCCTTGGGCAGCGCCTTCCACTGGCAGCCCGTGCGAAGAACATATACGACCGCCTCGAACACCTGTCGCGCTGGCTTGGGAGGTCGCCCAGCACCGGGTTTGCGCAAATATTCCCGGCTCGCGGGCCGCTCACGCACCGGGATCAGCGGCTCAACGCGAGCCCAGAAATCATCCGTCACCACCCACGAATCCACTCGCTTGCGTGTTGCCATGCCATCGCCCCGTCGCCGCGTATTGAGCGGCTCGGATCGACAGTGTACTATTTACGGATGACTTCTTAGAACTCGATGCGCCGCCAAAGCTGCTTGTCCTTGCAGCGAAGCAGCGCTGCGGCCTGGCGCGCCGGCAGTTCGCGGCACAACGCCAGCGCCAGGGCTTCAAAGGCGGCCGTGAAGCCCGAGCCCGGCCGTGCCCACGGCACGGCAAGCTGGGTGGTCTTGCCGCAGCTGCCACAGGCCACGCGTGGCACGTCAGCGTGCAGCCAGGCCTCGAACTGGAAGAAGTCCAGATGCCGCCACGCCCGGCGCAGCCGGTCGTACACGGGCCGCGCAGCGACGCCGCAGGCCGGGCAGCTCAGCAACGTGCCAGCGCAGCCGACCTCGAAGTCGATGCGCTTGGCCGGCACGTCAAGCTTGACATCCTCAACCACCCACGGCGCCCGCAGTCCCAACGCGCTGGTGAACAGCGCCTCCACTCCAACGCTCAGTAAGCGTGGCCCGAAGGCCCTCTTGACGGGAGCACTGGCAGGTCAGATGTCGACCACGTGGCGCAGCGACGAGAAGCCCACCCGCCAGGTTGTGCCGTCGCCCGGGTCGATGCTGGCGGTGCGCTGGTTGATGCGTACGATGACGCCGATGACGGTGTTCAGGTGCTTGTCCTCGAAGGCCACCTTCTCGCCGCAGCGGAAGTCGTTGCGGCCGGCCCGAGGTGCTGCCGGCGGTGCAGACTCGGGTGCCGTTTGCGGGGCACCCGGCGCAGGCGGCTCCACCGCCGTGTAAGGCACCGTCCACGCGCTGCGGGTTGCCTGCTCCTGGATCGTCAGCTGCGTGTCCTTCATCGCCACGACGGTGCCTGCACGCATCTGGCCATCACGCCAGTCCATGAAGCGCACGGCCTGCCCCAGGTTCAGGTCCTTGCGCACCTGCACGATCGGACGCGGGTCTGACAGCATGCGCTGGATCACCGAGTTCAGCTCGAACAACTGCAGGTTGCTCGCCCGCTGCAGCAACTCCAGCAGCCGCGCGTCGATGCCGGGCGTGCTCACGCGGCCTTCCTCCTGCTGCCCTGGTTCACCACCGGCGCCAGCCCGATGTTCCAGGGCAGCAACTCGTCGATGCGGTTGATCGGGTGTTCGGCGATGCGCTCGAAGACTGTGCGCAGGTAGACCTCGCGATCCGGCCCGTTGAGCTTGGCCGTCTCGACCAGACTGCAGAAGGCCGCCGCCCGCTCGCCCCCGGCGTGCGAGCCCATGAACAGGTCGTTCTTGCGCCCCGGGTTCACGCCGCGCAGCGCCCGCTCGGCCGCGTTGTTGTCGATCTCCAGGCGTCCGTCATCCACGTAGCGCGTCAGCGCCGTCCACCGGCCCAGGCTGTAGCCGATGGCCTGGGCGATCTCCGACTTCGCCGACACCCGCGGCAGCAGGTCCTCCAGCCAGGTCCGCATCGCCTTGAGCAATGGCCCGGCCCGGGCCTGGCGCTGCACCCGCCGCGCGTCGGGCGGCTGGCCGCGGATCTCGTCCTCGATCACGCCGGCCATCGTCGAGCGGTCCAGCTCGACCCCGTCGCGGGCATAGATCCCGCTCTGGCGGTACAGCGGTTGGTGGTCGCAGTACTTGGAGACCATCACGTGGCCCAGCAACGCCGGCCCGGGCAGGCCGCGGCTGATCGGCCGGCTGGGCGCGGCCGCCTGGAACACCCGCTGGCAGCGCAAGCACGCCAGCTTGGGCCGCACGTGGCGGATGACCTTGAAGTGCCCGGGCACGTACTCCAGCTGCTCGGAGACGTCGCGGCCGATCTCGCGCAGCCGGCCCCCGCACTGGCCGCAGCCGCAGGTGATCCACACCCGCGTGTTGACCGGCAGGCCGATCACGGACCCACACCGCACAGGCAGGCCAGCACCATGCGCAGGGCCGACGGGGCAACGCGTTCGCGGACTCGGATGACGGCGCCGGCCAGTTCGATCTCGACAGCAACCACGGAGATCGGAGATGGAGTGACAGCAGTCGCAGCGGCGGCGATCGTCACCGGCAGGAGGCGCGCTGTCTCTACGGGCACCTCACCGCGCCTGCCGTGCAACTGCACCCAGCGACGCAGCTGGTTGGCGTTGACCCGGTTGGCCACCGCCAGGCCGGCCAGCGACATGCCAGGTCGCAGCGCTTGCTCGACGATCCAGCGCTTGAACTCGGGCAGGTACGTATGACGGCCGCGCGCATTCGTCCGCAACGTGCGCTCGCCGGTCCAGATCGGGGTGTGTCCACAGGCTTGCATGTGGACGCATGCTCGGGTATTCAGCGAGGATGGGGCAATGCGGCCTTGAGGCCACGCTTACTGAGGTTCTGCCCGGCGAGTCATTTGCGCACGACGTTGGGGTTCAGCCCGTGGGCAATGGCCACGGCCGCGACGGATGCATCCGGCTGCTGGCACTCGCCAATGACCTGTGCCTTGAACTCGCCACTGTGAATGCGGCGATTGGCGCGATTGGGATTCATAGGTGTCCACCAGATTTAGGTGGACACCATGGTCAGCAGCTCATCGGAGCGATGCAAGTCGGGACGGCCAGACGCTCACACGACATCCACAACGGCGGGTTGGGATCGAACTCAGGCGGCGCCGGGTCAGGCATGAGTTGCTCGCGCCAGGCCAGCTGCATCTGCGGCCTGCAGGTGTCCCACTGGGCCTGGCGCATGGCCTGTAGAGATTCGGCTTGCCGACAGCCCCAACGGGCGCGTCATCCGGCGCGAGACCGGCGATCTGGCGGCAGGTGCGGGGTCGGGCCCGGCACGCTGAGGGCGGCACCGGCGCTGCCGCCGCCGCCTTCGGGCCTCACGGCATCCGACAGGCCCCCGGTCCGTCGGGGTTGCCGCAACTACCGCAGGGCGTGAAGGGCGCGGGCGCCGACGTCGCGTCGGCGGTGGCGAAGACCGAGAGTTGCTTCTCGAGGTGGTTGGAGTCGCAGGTCGGGCAGACGAGTGCGGTCTCGGAGCGCACGAGCAGTTCGAACTCGCTGCCGCAGTCCTCGCACTGGTATTCGTAGATCGGCATGGGGTCCCCCGCGCAGGGTGGTGAAGCTCGCGCGATTGTCGCGCGTCAAGATGCGGCGTGCCGCACGAACCCTTCCCCGGACGCCCGGCGGGGGCCAGACTCAGCCTTGCCCGGACACGGGCTCCCGCGCCAGGTGCAGCAGCACCCGCGTGCAGGCGAACGAGGGGCCGCGCAGGTTGCTGCGGGGAATCGCCAGCGTGAGCTCGCGCGGGCGGTCGGGTGCACAAAGGCGCAGCGGCCCTTCGCGTCGGACTTCGCCGGGGTCGAGCGTGTCGTCGGCGCGTGCGGCGTACACGCCGGGCAGCGCGGCCGGCAGCGCGTCGGGCCACTCGGGGTGCAGCGGTGCCACGAGAACGCAGCCAGCCTCGATGGCCGCGGCGCAGGCTTCTTCCAGCCGCCGGGTGCCCGCGCCTGCCGGCACGGCCAGGCTCAGGTTGATGTGGCTGCAGCCTTGCGCCGCCGCGCGCAGCAGGCCGCGCGCGACGAGTGAGGGGTAGGTCGTGTCGCGCTCGTCGAAGACGCGCACGGCATAGATCTCGGCCTCGGGAAAGGCCTCGCGCACGAGGCCGGCGACGGCCGTGCCGTGGCCGATCGGGTCGCGGAAGTCGTCGTCCTCGCCGATGCGGCCCTCGGCGTCGACGAAGATGCGGCAACCGTCGACGGCGCCGCGCACATGCGAGTGCCAGGGGTTGACGCCGCTGTCGACGATGCCGATGCGCAGCGCCATGGCGGCTCGGTGATGGCGCTTCATGGCGCGGCCAGGGCGGGCAGCTTGTGGGTTTCGCCAGGCTCGGCGGCTTCGAGGCGGCCGTCGCGAAGCACGAGCACGCGGTCCAGTTCGTCCAGGCCGACGGCGCGGTGCGAGATCATGATGACGCTGTGTCCGGCAAAGGCTTGCCAGAGATTGGCACGCACGCGCTGCTCGGTCTGCAGGTCCAGCGCCGAGAAGGCCTCGTCGAGCACCAGGATGCGCGGGTCGCTCAGGAACAGCCGCGCAAGCCCGAGGCGCTGCCGCTGGCCGTCGGAGAGCGCGAGGCCCCGTCCGCCGATCAGCGTGGCCATGCCCTGCGGAAGCGCGGCGATGAAGGCGTCGGCCTCGGCCAGCCGCACGGCGCGCTCCAGCGCGGCACGACTCGCGCCCGGGTTGCCGTAGCGCAGGTTCTCCTCGACGCTGGCGTGCATCAGAAAGGGCTCGGCGCCGGCGTAGCCGAGGGCCTCGCCCGCGCTGCCGGCGGGCTGGCCTTCGATGCACACGCGGCCCGCGGCCGGCGTGCGCAGGCCGAAGAGCAGTTGCACGATGGTCGACTTGCCCACGCCCGAGGCGCCGGCGAGCGCGACGCGCTCGCCCGGCTGCACGACGAGGTCCAGGGCACGCAGGAGCGGTGGCTTGCCGGGGTAGGCGAAGTCCACGCCTGCAAATTCGATCGCCGGGACGGGCGCAGGGACGGGCGCGGCTTGCTGCGTCTTGGCCGCCGGCGTGGGCTGTGCCGTGGCCCGGGTGATCGCTGCCGTCGCGGCCACGGGATCCGCGTCCAGCAGCTCGACCACGCGATCGATGCTCACCCGCGCCGTCTGCAGGTTGCGCACGAGACCGAGCAAGCCCTGCGCGGGCGCGAACAGCCGCCCCTGATAGAGCACGAAGGCGACAAACGTCCCCAGGCTGATCGTCCCCGCTTCGAGCAGCCGCCCGCCGATGAGGTAGATCCAGGCCAGCGACAGCGTCAGCAGCAGCCCGGGCACGCCGCTGGAGAGCGCGTCCAGCTGCTGAATGCCCACGACCTCGTGCGTGAGGCGGGCGTTGGCCTGCCCCAGGCGCTGCTGCTCCTCGTCGGCGCTGCGGTGCAGGCGGATCGCGCGCAGCGCGGCCAGGCGCTCGGCCAGGAAGTGCGAGAGCGCGCTCATGGCCTCGCGCACGCGCTCGGCGCGCGCCTCCATCGGCCGCCGGAAGGCGGTGGTCGCCGCCAGGGCCAGCGCAAGGCCGAGGAAGCTCCACAGCGCCAGCAGCGGCGAGAGCGTAAAGGTGATCGCCGCCGCGACGGCGAGGAAGAGCAGGCTTTGCAGCGCGCCGAGCAGTCCGTCGACGAGCAGCGTCTGGATGCGTGGCAGGTCGGTGCCGAAGCGCGTCAGCAGGTCGCCGTGGCGGATCGGCTCGATGGCTTCGAGCGGCCCGTTCGCGCAGCGCGCGAAGAGCATCGCGCGCAGCGCCGCCAGCACGTCGGCGGAGAGCCGCGCGTGCAGGCGCTGCGAGACGACGGCCAGCAGCAGGTCCAGCAGCGCGAGGCCGACGAGGGCTGCGGCGATCGCCGGGATGATCGTGTAGTCGCCGCGCGTGGCGACGGCGTCGATGAAGGCCTTGCCCAGCAGCGGCGTGGCCAGCGAGACCGCCGCCCCGATCAGGCCGAGCACGAACAGCAGCGCCAGCACCGGGCGCCGCCCGGCGAGGTGCTGCGCGAAACGCGCCAGCGTCTTCAGCACGGCGTGGCGTCGATGGCGCTGGCGGCGCCGCTCGTCGCGGCCTGGTCTTCCTTCGCCTCGCCCCAGACGTCCGGGTAGTAGCACAGGTGCGCGCCCCGGCAGAGTTCGGGTGCGCCGCGCAGCTCGATGACGCGGTCGCGGATGTCTTCGGGCCGCCCGCTTTTGCGCGAGCGCGCCAGAGCGGCCGCGGCCAGGCGCACCGACGCCGCCTTGCGCGCGAGCGAGGCCTCGCGCCCGACGACCTTCAGGCTCGCGACCCCGGTGCGCGCCAGCCGCGGCAGCGCGCACAGGCCGCAGGGTCCGAGCGTGAAGCCGCGGCTCGTCTGGCAGCCGCTGTTGTTCTGCAGCCAGCGCCAGAACTCGTAGCGCTCGTCGAGCTGCACGTACTTGCCGCCGACGCGATCGTTCATGCAGTAGGTGCCCAGGGCGTGCGTGGTGGCGCACAGGCCTTCCTCGAACACGCAGCCGTCGTTGAGGATGAAGGTCTCGAATTCCAGGCCCGGGATGGCCGTGGCCTCGATCTCGGCCAGCGTCATGTGCCGCGGCAGCACGATGCGCGCCACACCCAGGTCGCGGTAGAAGGCCGCCGCCCCCGGGTTGCGGCAGCTCGCCAGGCTCGAGACGTGCAGCCGCGGCGCCAGCCCCTCGTCGACTAGGGCGAGCATCAGCTCCATTTCGGCCACCACGAGCGCGCTCACGCCGACTTCGTCCAGCAGGGTGCGGCCGAACTCGACCAGGCGCGGCACCGCGCCGGCGGGGTAGGAGGGCGAATTGAGCGTCGCGAACACCGGCCGGCCCTGCGCCAGCTCGACGATGCGGTGCATGTCGGCCAGGCTGCCGACGCCGGCCGAACGCGCGTTGCGCCGATGGGCCCAGGCGTTGCCGAAGGCCTCCTCCCAGCCCGGCGGGGTGAGGCCGCAGTAGAACTCGTCGGCGCCGGCCTCCAGCAGCGGCTGCACTTCGGCGGCGTCGCGCAGGGGGGCGAGGATCTTCACGGTGCGGCCTCCTCGTGCACAACGATGCGGTCGGCGTGGGCGAGGAAGCCGCTCATGGCGGCGCGCGGCACCTCGAAGAAGAGCGTGTTGCCGGCACGCCATTGCGCCACCGGCGTGTCCGCGCGCGGTGCCGGCAGCGGGCCGCTGCGGCAGGGGGCGGTGCAGCGCTCGGCGATCGCCTTGGAGAAGCCGCCGGCGTCGCGGTAGAGCAGCGCCTTGAGCGGGCAGTTGCGGCCCGAGGCGGCAAAGGTGTAGGGCAGGTGCAGCGTGCGCTGCAGGGCCTCCTCGCCGTCGCCGAGGAACCCGCCGTCGAGGTCGGCGTCGCTCTCGATGGCCGCCACACCCGCGTCGACCAGGAAGCGCCGCATGCGCGCGAAGCGCGCGCCCTGGTGCGTGGCGCGGCCGTCGGGCGCGTCGCGGTAGGCGCGCGGATCGCGCAGCGAGCGGTTCATGAGCCGCCCGGCGCGCCGCGGCAGATCGGGGCAGTGCTCGCGCAGCAGGCCCAATACGCCCCAGTCGTTGAACACCACGGCAGGCCGGCGGCCCTCGGTGCGCAGCGCGTGCAGCAGCTGCTGCACGCGCTGCAGCGCCTCGGGTGTGGCCAGCGGGGTGAGCAGCGTGGGCTCCAGCGCGTGCGCGTCGGCGAGATCGCAGCTGCTCAGCGCCTCGGCCAGCGTGGGCAGCCGGTCTTCGCAGAACTCGGAGCCGAAGTAGAGCGCCACCGCCGGCCCCGGCGGCAGCAGCCCGCGCCAGGGTTCGGGGCAGGCCGCGCGCGGATCGGCGGGAAGCGTGTTGCCGCGCGTCAGTCGCAGGCCGTATTCCACGCGCTCGCCTCGTCCCTGTTGCCGCGCGGGCCCTTCGTCCATCAGCGTGTGATGCGGCGCACATCCATGCCGTCGATGGCCATGTGCAGCACCTTCAGCGCACGCAGCGACTGCGCGTCGTAGACGGTCAGCGTGGCGCCGCCGGCACCGACGTAGAGCTTGCGGCCGTCGCTCGAGAGGTTCACGCCGTAGGAGGTGCCCTCGACCAGCGGCACCGATTTCGTCACCACGCGCTTGTCCATGTCGAGCACGTTGATGTCGTCCATCACCGCGTAGCCGGTCTTGCGGTCGGGCGAGAGGATGACCGAGTACGCCATCACCGGGTCGCCCTTGAACACGTCCTCGCGCAGCTCGCCGGTGTTCTGGTCGATCACCAGCAGGCCCATCGCGGTCGGCGTGTAGTAGGTGGCGATCATCTGATCGCCGTTCTCCCATGGGTACTCCCAGAACGGCAGGATGTTCATGCCCTTGTCGAACATCGGCACGGTCTCGACCACCCGCGGCTCGGGGCCGTTGGTGTCGATCTTGAAGACGTCCTGGCCGACGGCGTAGATGCGCCCGCCCTTCACGCGCACGAGGTGGCCCACGCCCCAGGGCACCTCGACGCTGCGCAGGATGCGGCCGTCGGCGAGGTCGAACTGCGCCACCACCGGAGCGCCGATCAGCGGCTCGCCGTCCACGGTGCTGCGCGAGATCAGCGCGCCCCAGGCGGTCTTGCCGTCGGGGTCGAGCGCGAAGCCGTACATGAAGCGTTCCCAGCCGTCGCGGTTGAGGTCGATCGTCGAGACGATGCGGTGCGTGTCCAGATCCAGCTTGTGGACCAGGTGGCGGCTGGCGGCGACGTAGAGGAAGCGGCGATCGGCGCTGAGATCGACCTCGCGCACGAAGCCCTGCAGCGGGATGTCGGCGACGATGCTGTCGGTCTCGCCGTCGACCACCTGGATCATCTGGTAGCCGAGGTAATAGAAGCGGTCACGCGGCTGCGCCTCGGCCGCGGTGGCCCAGGCGCCGGCCAGCAGCGCCAGCAAGGCAAACGGCGCGGCGCGCAGCAGCCGCCTGCCGGCGTCGAAAAGGGAGAAGCGGGTGCAGCGCATGGCGAGTTCCTAGTCGTACTTCAGCTTGCGCCAGTCGCGCGCGACGTTCGGGCAGGCGGCATCGAAGTCCTTGTGGTTGGTCAGCCCGTCCGGCGCCTGGGCGGGCCACCAGCAGTCGCCGACGCAGCCGTGGAAGTCGCGTGCCGAGGCCTGGCAGTTGCCGATCGGGTAGGTCGGCCGCGGGTTGGTCTCCCAGCCGGTGTCGAAGATCGTGTTGCAACCCTGCGGCATGCGCGGGATGGACAGCGCCTGCGCCGTCTGCCGCTCGTCTTCGGCCAGGCGCTCGATGGCGCGGGCCTTCTCGTTGAGCGCCTCGATCGGTTTCCTCTTCATGACCATCTCCTTGTCAGCCCTGGGCACGCCGCGCGAGGAAGGCGAGCAGACGCTCGTCGGCCTCGTGGCGCACCTGCGCGTAGGCGCGGATGCAGATCTCGAGCCATCCGCGGATGAAGTCGCACATGCCCCCCGGCTGCAGGCCGAGGTCCTTCTCGCGGATGTGGTTGTCGTGGTGGCAGCCGCCGGCGCACAGGCTGCGTGCCCAGCAACGGCTGCAGGCGTCCTGGCGCGGCGCCGCCTGCTCGGCCAGGCGCTCGGCGATGCCGGCGTGGTCGATGCCGTGTTCGAGGTCGCCGACGCGGAAGTGATCCATCCCCGCCATGCGGTGGCAGAGGTAGAAACGGCCTTCGCTGTCGATCGCCAGGTAGCCCAGGCCCGCGCCGCAGGCCACGTCCTTCACCTGGCCGACGTGCAGCCGGGCGAGCACGTCCAGCAGGTTGGAGAAGGGCAGCAGTTCGCCCGCGGCGGCCTTTTGCGCGAAGCGCGCGGCGATCTGCGCGAAGCCCTCCAGCAGCGTGCGCTCCTGCGCGGGCGTCGGCAGCATCTTCGCGTTCACCGGGCTCACCGGCGCGATGCCGACCTCGAGAAAGCCCATCGCCGCGACGTGATCGAAGACCTCGGGCGCGCGCTGCCACTGTTCGGGGGTGAGCGTCACGCGCGCCGCCGGCGGGCGCTGCAGGTGCTCGCGCAGCTCGGCCAGGCCGGCCATGATCGCTGCGTAGGTGCCGGCGCCGCTGCCGGCGAAGCGCCGGTTGGCATCGTGCAGATCGGGCGGGCCATCGATGCTCACCGAAAGCGAGATCGGGTGCGCGCGCAGGAAGGCCAGCACCTCGGGCGTGAAGCGCGTGCCGTTGGTGGTCATCGAGACCGTCACCGTCTTGCCGCGCTCGCGTGCGGCCGTCTCGGCCTCGACGACCGCGGCCTCGATCGCCGGCAGGTTCAGCAGCGGCTCGCCGCCGAAGAGCACGAGTGTGACGTTCTCGCGCTCGCCCGAGGACTCGACGAGGTAGCGCGCCGCGCGGCGCGAGAGCGCCGGGTCCATCAGCCGCGCCGCGCCGCCGTAGGAGCCGCCGCCGGCGTAGCAATAGGTGCAGCGCAGGTTGCAGGCCTGCGCGGCCTCGAGCACCAGCGTGCCCAGCGGGATCTGCGCCGGGTCGTAGGGCGCGCGCGCCGGCGGCCGCTGGTGTTCCGTGGGCACCAGCAGGCGGGCGTCGTGCAGCGCCTGCAGCACCTCGCGGTCGGCCTCGGGCACGCTGGCCAGGTCGATCGCCGAGACGTCGCGCCAGCGCGCGAGCACCGCGCGCGTCATGTCGTCGATGGTGAAGAGGCTGGCGTCGTCGGCGCCGAAGAGCAGCGTGCCTTCGGCGCCGGCATGCGGCGTCTCGAAGAGACGGTGGTCGCGAAAGGCGTAGCGGGTCATCGTGCGTCCCTCCTCGTGCCGCCGCTCAACGCAGCCTGCCGATGAGGTCGGGCAGCGTCACCGCCAGATGGGCCTGCGCCTTGTAGGTCTGCTTGCCGCGCCGATACTGCGCGAGCACCTTGACGTAGCCGCTGTTCTCGCCCTTGAAGCCGCGCGTCGGGTTGGAGCCGAAGTCGACCATGGGCACGTAGTTGCCGCTCTCCTGGATGGCGCCCAGCCAGCGCATGTCGTCGTCGTCGGGGCGCGTCTTCTCCTCGGCGAGCTGGAACGACGCCGCCACGGGGCCGAGCGCCACCTTGCGCTTGCCCTCGCGGGCATAGGCGATGGCCTCGAACTGCACGCCCTCGGCCGGATGGTCGTCGTTGACGCCCACGCGCGCACGGCCGGTCTCGGGGGTGATCGCGATGTGGTCGATGCGCGGCGCCAGCGTCAGCGCCGGTGCCGCGATGCCCTTCACGGTGAGGGCGGCGCTGGCCACCTTGGCGCCGCTGCTCTGCACCACGATCTGCAGCGCATCGGGCGCGATGCGCCGTGCCGAGAGCACCTTCACCGGCGCGCCACCGAAGGAGATGTCGGCGGCGCGCACCTCGGGCAGGTTCAGTCCCTCGACGGTCAACGTCGTCTTCTCGCCGGCCAGCAGATAGCCCGGCAACACGCGTGCGATCTTCGCACTGCCGTCGTCGCGCAGCCAGGTCGCGCGGGCGGTGCGGAAGTCGGGCGCAGGCAGGTGCCATTCGCCGCGCGCCTGGTCGCCCTCGACGATGAAGGCGCCCATGTTTTCCAGGCCGTTGTTGCGCGTGCGCGTGCGCAGCGCATAGCCGCCGTAGAGCGTGGCCTCGCCGCGGAAGTCCTCGCCCAGGCCGTCGGCGTGGGTGACGCTGCCGCTGACGCGGTATTCGAGCTGGCCGGCGTCGGTGATCTGCGCCTGCCCGCGGTAGGCGCCGCGGCCGGATTGCCAGCCGAACACGCCCCAGCGGCCGTCGAGCCGGATCGCCGGCGCCGTCCAGGGCTTGTCGTAGGGCAACTGGCCTGCGAGCCAGCCGAGCACGGCGTCGGCTTCGTCGATCCAGCGCATCTCGCGCAGCTGGAAGACGACGGTCGGGATGGTGTAGAGGTGCGTGTCGCGCAGCTTGGCCCAGGCCTTGGGCGTCATCCGGTAGGAGTACACCTTGCCCGCCGAGTGGCAGCGCACGCAGGTGGCAAAGAAGCGCTCCTCGTCCTTGCCGGCGGGATCCTCCATCTGCTGCGAGTTGTGCCACAGGCTGAGGTAGGACACGCGCGCCTGTTCCTGCGGCGTCAGCAGCTGCGTCGAAGCGAGCTCCTTGAGCAACTGGTCCATGTCGGCGGTGCTGATCTTGACGCCGTGCAGCCGCCGCATGCGGTCGACGATGACCGTCCATTCCTCGGGCGTGGTGCGCATCTCCTCGATGCGTGCCAGTCGCCCTTGGGCGTCCGGCGCGTGGCAGCTGCTGCACTTCTGCCGCACCAGGGAGTCTGCCTCGAAGGCCTGGGCGGTGGCGGGAAGCCAGCCGGCCAGCGCAGCGGCCAGGGTGGTGACGATCGGTGTGAGCGCGCGCAATGCGGCGTGCAGTGCGGCGTGCATTCGGGGGCGGCAGGTCATGCGCATCGCGCGTCTCCATCGGATCCGGTGCGAAGGCGGCGCTTGCGTGTGGGTGCAAGCGGGCATTGCCTTCGCGGGTGCCGCAGGGCATGCGCATGCCATGCGGGGCGATTGCAGGGATGGCGACGATTGTGGGCAGCGGTGTGCGCCCGGCGTTATCCAGAAACGGCAAGTTGCGGCCAAAGGCTTCTTGCCAGATCAAGGCAGCGTGCCGTTGGAGGAGGTGATGCTCGGGCGGGCGGCCGCGCGCGCTCGCTCAGCGCGGCGGTGTCGGCGCTGAGCTCGCGCATGCGCCTCGACTGCGCCTGCACGAGGGCCGCGGCCTGGACGGGTCGCGCGAATCTGAACACGGCCATCAGTGGGTAGGCTGGCCAGCGTTCGCAAGCGCGCGGTGATCCCGTCTTGAGTTCGACGAGGGGTCGACAAGGTTCGCTATGCAAAGCTTTCCATAGCGACCCTGACCAGACATCCGCTCTTGGGATCTCGCTGCGACAAAGGCGCCAGCCGGTCTCACACACTGGCACCCGAAAGCGGCCCGACGGCGGTGGGCGCACATTGTCGGGCAGCAGTCGGAACGATTGAGGTAGAGAGCCCGGACCGAGGCCGTGCGGGCTCACCCCATCGGTGGCCCGGCTCGCAAGACACTGGCCTGCAGCCACAACGGGCGCCGGATGGTGCCCCGCTTCACCACGTACGTCACCGCGCCGAGCAGATCGCGCTACGCTTCTTGGTGCAGCAGCACGCGGCGAGCCACGTAGCGCACGCCGAGGCCACCGCCGCCAGGAGGCGAAGCTCGCTTTGCACTGAGCTAGTAAACGAGCGAAGCCGACGATCAGGGCATCCAGGACGTGGGGCCGCTGCCGCTGCCGCTGCACGAGCACCCGATCCGCTTCCGCCCGATCGCCAGCACGCCGGTGGAGTGGCTGATCGAGCACACGCGCCAGGCGGTGCAGCGGATCCTGCATGGCGATGACGAGCGGCTGCTCATGATCGTCGGCACCTGCCCGATCCACGGCATTTTGGCGGCGCTGAACTACGCGCGACGCCCGAGGGAACAGCGCCAGCAGCACGCTGGCGAGCTCGCGATCGTGACATGGGCGTACTTCGAGAACTCGCGCGCCACGGCCAGCTCGACGGAGCTGATCAATGCCCCCGATCTCGACAGCAGTTTCCACATCCACGAAGGCCTGCGCATCGCGCACCAGCTGTTGGTGGACATCTACCACCTGGGCATGTTGGCCGGCAGCGAGTTCCTCGACACCATCAGTGCGCAATACATCGGCGACGTGATCGGCTGGGGCATGATCCGCGTTTGCAACACCGAGAGGCAGATTCACCTCAAGCTGACCTCGGGCCTCAGCCCCCGAGATCGCCTTCAAGAACGGGACCGACGGCAACCCGTATGTCGCCTGCGACGCGATCCAGACCGCCGGCAACCCGCAATACTTGCTGTCGATGCACAAGAACGGGCAGGTCGCCATCGTCTCGACCCACGGCAACCAGGACTCTCACGTTGTCCTGCCTGGCGCCAAGGCGCCGAACTAAGGTGCCGCCAGCGTCGCGGCCGCCTGTACCAAGCAGCATCAGCAACAGGTGGACGTGGCGCACGGCGTCGCGTCCCAGCCAGCCGGCGGCGGCCGCAGCATCGTCGACGCGATGGTCGAGAGCCATCTGTACGGTGGCGCGTGGAAGTCCTACCCCGGCAAGGTCGACGTCTAGAAGCTGACCTTCGGCCAGAGCATCACCGACGCCTGCATTGGCTTGGACGATTCGCTTGCCGTGCTCGAGGGGCTGAGCAAGGACGCGGCGCGGCCGCTCAGACCCCTTTCGCGGCGGCAGCGCCGTGAACAGCAATTGCCGGCCGCGGGCGACCCGCGTATCCTCGTAACAGGCTGGCCGATAGCGCCCAGCCGCGGGGAGGGGCCATGCGACGCAGGTGCTTGCTGGTGGCTTTGCTGGGCCCGGCGGCTGGCTTGGCATGGCTGTCCACGCTGCCGCTGGTAGCCGCCGCCGAGCGGGTCGCCCGGGTTGGCTGGATCGCAATGCGAGACGGCGCGACCCCGGGCGCATTCGAGGCCTTCCGCAAGGGCTTGCGCGACCGCGGCTGGGTCGAGGGCCGCAATCTCCTAATCGATGCCCGCGCCGGCGACCGGGCCGACGCCAAGCGCCTGTACGGCGAGCTCGTGCGGGACGGTGCGGACGTCATCGCGGCGACCGGCGCCATCGGGCTCGACGTCGGTCTGATGGCCAGCGAGGTCCCGGTCATCTTCGTCGTCGGCGGCGACCCCGTCGAGGCCGGCCTGGTTCAGAGCATGGCGCGCCCGCACGGCAACCGCACCGGCATGACATTGCTGGCCTACGAGTTGATCGGCAAGCGGCTCGAACTGATCAAGCAGATCGTGCCCGGGCTTGAGCGGGTCGGCTACCTCTACTACGCCCCTCACGCGGGCGCGCGCCAGGAGTTGAAGGAGGCCGGCGCGGCCGCGGCGGCGCTCGGCCTGAGCCTGCGGCCCCTGCCACTGGAGGGGGCCGCCGACATCGATCCGGCCCTGCAAGCCATCGTGCGCGAGCGCCTGCAGGTGCTGCTGACGGCGACCGACTCACTGGTCGGCCGCAATGCACGTCGGATCGCCGATTTCGCCACCGCCCAGGGCGTGCCGGTGGTCTCGGGCTGGAGCGCGCATGTCGACGATGGGTTCCTGCTCAGCTACGGCGCCGGGGTGCAGTCGTTCTTCAATCAGCTGGCCGGCTACGCGGATCGGGCCCTGCGGGGGGTGCCGGTGTCGGCGATGCCAGCCGAGACACCTTCGAACGTCGAACTGACGATCAACCGCCGCACGTTGAAGACGCTGGGCCTGGCCCTGCCGCCTCAGGTACAGGCACGCGTCGACCGTTTTATCGACGCGCCTCAGTGACAAGCGGGCAGCGCCGCGCGTCTGCGGGCGCGGGCGCACGCGGCGGCGCCGGCTCGGCCAGCAGGCGGCGGATCTCGGGCAGGGCGCGCCGGGCGGCCGCCGCCCCCTGCGCCATCAACGCCATCCGATTGCCCAGGTGGATTTCGTCGCCAGGCGGCAGCTGGGGCCGGATCACGAGGTCGGCCTCCTGCGTCTCCTGCGCAGCCAGCACGTGCGACATCACCAGCCCGATCTGGAACAGGCGGTCGACCAGGCCGTCCAGCCTCGATTCGCTCGGCGGATAGGTCACGTCGACGGCGATCACGCGCTCGGCGCCGAGCGCGCGCGCCACGCGCACTGGCACCGGGCTGCTGAGGCCGCCGTCGGCAAAGATGCGGCCACCAATCGGCGTCGCGGCGAACACGCCCGGCAGGCCAGTCGATGCCTGCACTGCGACAGCCGCCCCGCCGACGTTGAAAATCGACAAGCAGCCGGCCTGCAAATCGGTGGCGACCGCGGCGAAGGCCGTCGGGAAGCGCTCGATGCGTTGGCGCCGCAAGTGCAGGGCGACGAAGTCGTGCACTGATTGCCTGGGCCGCTCGACACCGGCGCGCAGCCAGTCGCGACCGAAGTCGAAGTCCTCGGCCTCGACCAGCCGGGCCAGCTCGTCGCCGCTGCGGCCGGAGGCATGCACGGCCCCCACCAGCGCCCCCACGCTGGAGCCGACGATCAGGTCGGGCCGGATGCCCTCGGCCTCAAGGACTTGCAGTACCCCCACGTGGGCCAGTCCGCGCAGGCCTCCGCTGGACAGTACCAGGGCGAGGGCGGCGGGCTGGGTGCGCGCCGCCTGGACAGGTTCCTCGCCCGGGCGCGGCGGCGTGGCCGGCTGCTCGGCGCAGGCCACAAGCGATACCGCACTGGCTGCCAGGCACCAGCGCAAGCCGCGCCGGACGGCCGGCGTCATGGCGCGCCTCGGGCGGGCAGCGGCGGAAACACCAAGCCGGGCGCGTCGTAGACCCAGGCGAAGCCGCCGCTCATGCTGGCATAGCCGTGCCAGCGCGGCAGCCCTTCGGCTCGGTCGATCAACACCGTGGCGGGCTGGTGGTGCTCGGCCAGGTCCGGATGGCGAAAACTGACCTTTGTGGCCGGCAGGCCGAAGTAGCGGGCGTCGCCTTCGTCGCGGCACCACGCGCGTCCGGCGGCGAGCTCCGCTTCCAGCGCGGCGACGAGCCGGTCCTGACCTGGCTGAAGCTGGTGCGCCACGAGCACGCCGTTCTCGGTCTCGTAGATGAGATCACGGACGCGGAAGGCCATGGGCTCCAGCGCCACTGGCATGAACCCGTCGTCAACAAGGTACTGGGAGACCAGCGGCTGGAGGCGGGCCTTGAGCAGCGCGCTGAGCAAGGGCGCGCAGTCGCCGGCCGTAGCCGGTAGAGGCGGTGCGCCAGCGGTAAGCACCGTGCAACACAGGCACAACGTGACGCCGGCCACCGCCTGCACGCGCCAGGAGTGGCGCGACCGGCGACGACCGATCGGAG
Source organism: uncultured Rubrivivax sp. (assembly GCA_964637205.1). Taxonomy (GTDB): domain Bacteria; phylum Pseudomonadota; class Gammaproteobacteria; order Burkholderiales; family Burkholderiaceae_C; genus Rubrivivax. The sequence continues at coordinate 4,575 of CAZWUR010000019.1, read as the reverse complement.
ATGGAGTACAGGTCATGGCGTTTTCCTCGGCTCCGTGGGTCATTGCGGTGTCATGCCGGTGTCCTGCACGAAGCGGCTCCAGGCGGCCTCGGTCTCGCGCACCAGCGCCAGCGACGCGGCAGGGCCGACCGCTGGGCCGTCGAGGTGCAGGCGCTTCAGGTTGGCCTGGACCTCGGGGCGCGAGGCCGCGCGCTGCACGGCCTCGGCCAGCTGCGCGCAGCGCTCTGCCGGCAGGCCCGGGCGGGCGACGATCAGGTGGCCCGTCGGCGCGCGCAGGCCCGGCAGCCCGGCCTCGGCCATCGTCGGCACCTGCGGCAGCGCGGCGATGCGCTGCTCGGAGGCGCAGGCCAGCATGTGCAGCCGGCCGGCTTCGGCGTCGGCTGCGCCCAGGCCGCTGGGCAGCACCGCGGCCTGCAGCCGCCCGTCGACCAGATCGGCCAGCAGCTGCGGCCCGGCGGTGTACGGCACCCTTTCAGCGCGGAAGCCGCCGGCCTGCATCAGCTGGGTGCTGATCAGCGTCTCGCCGAGCGAGATTTGCCCCATGTGCAGCGACTCGCCGCGTGCCCGCTGCATGAAGCCTGCCAGGCTGTCGGCGCCCAGGCCCGGGTGCACGAACAGGCACATGCGGTTGCCGCCGATGGCGGCCAGCACGTCCAAGTCGGCCATCGATGCGAACGGAGGCGTCTTCATCGTGAACGGCAGCCCGGCCACCGACGCCGGCGCGAACAGCAACGTGCCGCCGTCGGCCGGCTCGGCCAGCAGCGCCAGCACGGCCGTGGCGCCCTGCCCGCCCGGCAGGTTCTGCACCTGCACCGGGCGCCCCAGCTCGACGGCCAGGGCGGCGGCCAGCACGCGTGCGGCGCCGTCGGTCGGGCCGCCCGCGCCGAGAGGCACGATCAGCCGCAGCGGCGGGTCGGCGGACAGGGCCGGCGTGGCCAGCGCGATGGCCGCGCTGGCGATCATCATGCGACGTGTGAGAGACATGGGCTGCTCCCGGAAGGAAGTGGATCGGCGGCAGCGGGAACCTCCCGCGCCGTCTCCACGCATCGCATTCGGCGCGCCCGCGCTGGCGCTGGCCATTGGACCTTGGGGCCGATCCGGCGCGGGCGCGACGCGCCCGCGTGCCCATAATCGAGCGCCGCACCTCTGCGGGACGTCCGCGGCAGCGGCCCGAAAGGGCCGGCGCCAAAGGGCCGTCGGGCATCACGTGCCGCCGAGTTGCAGACCGTGGGAGGACAATCGATGAAGCTCCTGATCGTCGACGACCACGCGCTGATCCGCGAAGCGGTGCGCCATGTCGTCGGCGCACTCGGCGGCGAAGTGACGGTGCTGGCGGCTGCCGACAACGAGCAGGGCTTCGCGCTCGCCGCCGCCGAACTGGAGCTCGACCTGCTGCTGCTGGACTTCCACGTCGACGGGCTGGGCGGCGTGCCGGCGCTCCGCGCCTGGCGTCAGCGCTTCCCGGCGCTGCCCGTGGTCGTGCTGTCCAGCGCCGAGGACCGGCCGACCGTGCTGGCCGCGATGGCCGCCGGGGCGGCCGGCTTCGTGCCCAAGTCATCGAGCAACGAGGTGATGCTGTCGGCACTGCGCCTGGTGCTGGCCGGCGGACGTTACCTGCCGGCCGCCGTGCTGACCGGACCGGAGCGGGCTACGCGCCCTGGCCGCACGCCGCCGGCGTCGCTAGACGCCCTGGGCCTGACGCCACGCCAACTCGACGTGCTGCAGCGCCTGGCGGATGGCAAGCCCAACAAGCTAATCTGCGACGAGCTCGGTCTGGCCGAGCGCACGGTCAAGGCCCACGTGACCGAAGTCATGCGCGTGCTCGGCGTGCGCAGCCGCACGCAGGCGGCACTGGCCGCCGCCCGCTTGGGCCTGGGGCAGGCGCGCCGCTGACGCCTGAACTCAGCGCGGCGGGCGGGCCGGCAGCAGCGCCTCAAGCACGGCCCGCAGCCGTGCCGGCCGCAGCGGCTTGGTCAGCACCGTGCAGCCAGCCTCGCGTGCGGCTCGCAAGCGCGCTGGCACGGTGTCGCCGGTGATCACGACCACCGGCACCGCGGCCCGTTCGCGCAGGCGCTGCGCCACGGCCAGACCATCCTCCCCGTCCGCCAGGCGCAAGTCGGTGAGCACGATCTCAGGCGCACCGGCGGCCTGCCGCGCCAGCGCCTGCGCGCCGTCGGCGGCCACCAGTACCTCGCAGCCCCATTGCGCGAGCTGGCCGCGCGTGGCCTCACGTACCGCAGCATCGTCGTCGACGATCAGCACGCGACGGCCCGCCAGCGGCTCGGCCGCCGCCAGCGGCACCAATTCCAGCGCCGCTGGCGCCGCTGGCGCCGCGCGCTGCAGTGTCAGCACAAAGGCGCTGCCGCGGCCCAGCACGGACCGGAGTACCAAGCCGTGCCCCAGCAGCGCGACCAGCCGCCGCACGATCGCCAGGCCCAGCCCGAGCCCGACCTCGCCGTCGGCCGGAACGCCGGGCACGCGGAAGAACTCGTCGAACACCGGAGCCTGGTGCTCGGGGGCGATCCCGATGCCGGTGTCGACCATCCACAGCTCGACCGCCGCGCCGCGCGGCCGCGCCGCCAGCAGCACCCCGCCGCGGGCCGTGTAGCGCAGGGCGTTGCCCAGCAGGTTCAGCAGCACGCGCTCCAGCAGCACCGGGTCACTGTCGACCCACAGCGCCGTCGATCGCGTGCGCAGCCGCAGGCCCTTGGCCGCCACGGCGGGCGCGAAACCGCCGGCCAGCCGGTCCAGCAGCGGGCCGAGCGCCACCGGCGTGCGCTGCACGGCCACGCTGCCGGCGTCCAGGCGCGAGATGTCGAGCAGCGAGGCCAGCAGCGCTTCGAACGCGGCCACCGCGCGCTCGATGTCGCCCACCAGCGCACGTTGCGCGGCGTGGTCGGGCGCCTGGCGCAGCTGGCCCGCGAACAGCCCGAGCGCGTGCACCGGCTGGCGCAGGTCGTGGCTGGCCGCCGCGAGGAAGCGGCTCTTGGCCTCGTTCGCGTCGGCCAGCTCGCGCGTGCGGTCAGCCACCCGCGCCTCCAGCGACGCATACAGCGCCTGCAGCTTGGCCGCCATACGATTGAATTGCTCGCCGAGCGCCTGCACTTCGTCGCCGCCGGCGAGCTCGATGCGCTGGTCCAGCTGGCCGGCAGCGATGTCGGCAGCGCGCGCCTGCAGTGCACGGATCGGGCGCACCAGCCGCCCGGCCAGCCACGCGCTGGCCGCCACCGCCAGCGCGACGCCCAGCGCGGTCAGCGCGGCCGAGCGCGCGAGCGAACCCCAGACCGGCGCCAGCGCCTGCCGCTGCGGCTGCTCGACGATCACCGTCCAGCCCAGACGCGGGACCAGCGCCGCGGCGGCGAACACCGGCGTGCCGTCGAGCGCACGGGCGTCGTCTGCCGACGTCGCCCGGTCGACGGCCAGTGCGGCGCGCACGTGCGGCAGGCCGGCCATGTCGGTGCGGCGCAGCACCAGGCTCGGGTCCGGATGCGACAGCAGCTGGCCGGCTGCGTCCACCACATAGGCCACGCCGACCGCGGCCGGCTGGGCCTCGCGCGTGATCTCGCCCAGCGCCTTCAGATTGACGACGGCCCAGATCACCGCCCCGCCGCCGCGGGCGGCCAAGGTCATCGCCAGGTGGGGCTCGGATCCGCGCCGGAACTCGACCGCACCAAAGCGGACGCCGTCGCGCCGCGCGCCCTGGACGAGCGGATGGGAGGACCAGTCGCGGCCGCTGTCGAGCACGTCCATCGCCAGCCGCGACAAGGCCAGCCGTTCGCGCCCCGCGGCGTCGATCCAGCGCACCTCGACGAAGGCCGGCTGGCGGCGCAGCAGCTGCAGCAACTCGATCTGCAGGGCCTGCGGCGCCCGATCGTCGCGGCGGGCGACGTCATCGACGACCCAGCGCAAGGGCTGCTCGAGGGCATCGATCACGTGGTCGATGCGTTCGGCCGCGGCCAGCGCCTTCTCGCGCTGCACTGCACCAACGCCCTGGACAGTGTCCTGCCAGGCAAACGCGGCCGCGATCAGCCCGCTCACGCCCAGCAGCAGGCCCACCAGCAGCGACCAGACGATCGCATACTTGGTGGCCAGGCCGCGACCACGCGGGGCGCAAGGCAGATGCATCGGGATCGAGCCCAAGGCCGCGACGGCGGCAGCAGCCGCGATCATCGCCTGCGGCGACCCAGTGCGCCAGCCGTGGCCACGGGCGATCCAACGAGTTAAGGGTTGAGGAATGCCTGACCGCCCTGCACTGGAGGGCTTCGATAAGCGGGGAGCTGCACGGGTGATCCGCGGTGGCTTGGGCGGGCGCGTACCTTTGCAAGGCATGGCATCCACCAGACCGAGGCACACGCAGCGCAATATGGCCGCCTACGCGACTCGCTGTGGACCGGCGACCCGGGCTTTGCCGTGTCCCTGTGGGACGGCATCCGCGGCGAAGCCGCATTTCCGACGCTGGACATGTCTTGATGAGACCCAGGGGCGAAGCAGTGAAGCTGCCCGTCGCCTGTGACCGCTCCTGGCCGTTATGGCAGGACTTGCATAACGGCCATTATGAGAAGACCACGGTTATGA
>CAZWUR010000018.1:0-67350 GCA_964637205.1 uncultured Rubrivivax sp. | reverse complement strand
ATCGGCATCGGCTACATCGCGCGCGGCCTGATCACGATGATCCCCGGCATCGGCACCGAGACGCATGTCCTGCCGGTGCCCTACAAGGACCAGATCTGGCGCTTCGCCGGCATCGTGATCAATGCCGAGCAGATCGCCGTCATCGTCGTCACCGGCCTGCTCTGCGCCGCGCTGTTTGCGCTGTTTCGCTTCAGCCGCGTCGGCATCGCGATGCAGGCGGCGTCGCAGAACCAGCTCGCGGCCTACTACATGGGTATCCCGGTGAAGCGGCTCAACGGCATGGTCTGGGGCCTGGCGGCGGCGGTGGCGGCGGTGGCCGGGCTGCTGCTCGCGCCGATCACCTTCGTGCACGCCAACATGGGCTTCATCGGCCTGAAGGCCTTCCCGGCGGCGGTGGTCGGCGGCTTCGGCAGCCTGCCGGGCGCCATCGTCGGCGGGCTGATCATCGGCATTGTCGAGGCCCTGTCCGGTTTCTACCTGCCCGAGGGCGTGAAGGACATCGCTGCCTACGTGGTCGTGCTCGTGATGCTGATGGTCAGGCCCAACGGGCTGTTCGGCGAATCGTTGCGCAAGAAGGTCTGAAGGAAGGCCGAGCGCCATGCGATTCATCTTCAAGACCAGTTACGAGCAGGACCTGCGCCTGGCCAAACATGGCGGCCATGTGTTCTGGTACTCGGCACTCGTGGTCTTCCTGCTCGCCTCGCCCTGGCTGCTGCCGGAGTACTGGCTGGCGCAGCTGACCTTCGTGCTGATCTACGCCGTGGTCGGGCTCGGCCTGATGCTGCTGTCGGGTTTCACCGGGCTGTTCTCGCTCGGCCATGCGGCCTTTCTCGGCGTCGGCGCCTACACCCAGGCGGTGCTCAACAACATGGGCGTGCCGTTCCCGATCGCGCTCGCCGCGGCCGGCGGGCTGTCGGCCCTGGTCGGGGTGGTCGTCGGCATGCCGGCGCTGCGTGTGAAGGGCATCTATCTCGGCATCGCGACCCTGGCCTTCGGCTTCGTCGTCGAGGAGGGCTTCGCGCGCTGGGAGTCGGTCACCGGCGGCAACGCCGGCCTCTTCGTCAAGGCGCCGGCGATCGGCGAGTGGCAGGTCGGCTCGGGCACGCCGTTCTATTTCCTGTGCCTGGCGGTGGCCGGGGTGGCCACGCTGGCGATCCTGAACCTGCTGCGCTCGCCCACCGGCCGCGCCTTCGTCGCCATCCGCGACTCGGAGATCTCGGCGCAGAGCATGGGCATCCACCTGGCGCGCTACAAGACCCTCTCCTTCGCGATCTCGGCGGCGCTGGCCGGCCTGGGCGGCGCGCTGTACGCGCACCGGATCCAGTTCCTGTCGCCCGAGCAGTTCAACATCCTGCAGTCGATCGACCTGCTGCTGATGGTCGTGATCGGCGGACTGGGTTCGGTGCACGGTGCCTTTCTCGGCGCCATCTTCCTGATCACGATGCCGCAGCTGATCTCGCTCGGCAAGGACGTCCTGCCGGCGGCCATCGGCCAGGCGCCGGGCCTGCAGTCGGCGGTCTACGGCATCGTGCTCGTGGCCTTCGTGCTCTTCGAGCCGCTGGGGCTGTACGGGCGCTGGGTCAAGATCCGGACCTTCATCCAGGTCTTCCCCTTCTACCGCAAGGGCATGTTCAAGCGGCAGAAATCGTTCCAGAAGTCCGATCGACTGAAATGACGGACATCGTGCTTTCGGCCCGGGACCTGAGCGTTCGCTTCGGCGGCGTGCTGGCCGTCAACGGCGTCAGCTTCGACGTGCGGCGCGGCGAGGTGTTCACCCTGATCGGCCCCAATGGCGCCGGCAAGACCACGGTCTTCAACCTGATCAGCCGCATCTACACCCCTACGGCCGGCAGCCTCCACTACGACGGCATCGACCTCATCGCGCAGCCGCCGCATGCGGTGGCGGGCCTGGGCATCGCGCGCACCTTCCAGAACATCGAGTTGTTCGAGCATGCCAGCGTGCTGCAGAACCTGCTCATCGGCCGCCACACGCACCGACGCACGAACCTGCTCGACGACCTGCTGTACACGCCCAGGGCACGCCGCGCCGCGCTGGCCGACCGTGAGAAGGTCGAACGCGTGATCGATTTCCTCGACCTGCAGCACCACCGCGAATCGCTGATCGCGGGCCTGCCCTACGGCGTGCGCAAGGTCGTCGAGCTGGCACGCGCGCTGTGTGCCGAGCCCAAGCTGCTGCTGCTGGACGAGCCGTCCTCGGGCCTGAACGTCGAGGAGACGCAGGACATGGCCTTCTGGATCGACGACATCCGGCGCGAATACGGCATCACGGTGCTGATGGTCGAACACGACATGTCCCTGGTCTCCAGCGTGTCGGACCGCGTGCTGGCGATGAACCAGGGCGAGGTGCTGGCGATGGGCACGCCGGCCGAGGTGCAGGCGCACCCGGGCGTGATCGAGGCCTACCTGGGCTCGGCCGAGGACGTGGTCGCGCTGCGGAGGCCGCGCAATGAGTGACGACGTCCTCGTGCTGTCCAACGTCGAGAGCGCCTACGGCCCGATCAAGGCCATCCGCGGCGTCAGCCTGAAGGTGCGCAAGGGCGAGATCGCCACCGTGCTCGGCAGCAATGGCGCCGGCAAGACGACGATCCTGAAGACCATCTCCGGCATCATCGACCCGAACCGCGGCAGCGTGCATTTCCGCGGCGAGAACATCACCGCCCGCGACCCGGCCGCGATCGTGCGCCTGGGGCTGAGCCATGTGCCCGAAGCGCGCGAGGTCTTCCCCCTGCTGTCGGTGCGCGACAACCTGCTGATGGGCGCCTACACGCGCCGCGACCGCGACGCGGTGGCGCGCGACATCGCGCTCGCGCTGGGCTATTTCCCGATCCTGCGCGAACGTGAACGCCAGGACGCCGGCCTGCTGTCGGGCGGCCAGCAGCAGATGCTGGCGATCGCGCGCGCGCTGGTGGCGGCGCCGCAGATGATCCTGCTCGACGAGCCCAGCCTGGGCCTGAGCCCCAAGCTGACCAAGGAAATCTTCGAGATCGTGGTGCGCATCAACCGTGAACGCGGCACCACCATCCTGCTCGTGGAGCAGAACGCCAACATGGCGCTCAACGTGGCCGACTACGGCTATGTGCTGGAAAACGGCCGCATCGTGATGGAGGACCGCTGTGCCGTGCTGCGCGAGAAGGACGACGTCAAGGAGTTCTACCTCGGCATGAAGGAAGAGGGTGTGCGTGGCGAGCGGCGCTGGAAGAAGAAGAAGACCTGGCGCTGAACGGAGACTGACACCCATGTCCAACCTCTGGAACGCCCGGCAGCGCAGCATCAGCGGGATCGTCGTGCCCGGTGACACCGTGGCGGAGATCTTCTGGAACGCCGCGCGCCAGCGTGCCGACGCCACCTGGCTGCGCGAGAAACATCTGGGGATCTGGCATGCCTGGCGCTGGCAGCGCGTGGCCGAGGCGGTGGGCGAGATCGCGCATGGCCTGATGGCACTGGGCTTTCAGCGCGGCGAAACGGCATCGATCCTGTCGAACACCGTCGTCGAATGGGTGCTCGCCGACCTTGGCGTGCTCAGCTGCGGCGGCGTCAGCTCGGGGATCTACCCCACCGATGCCGCGGCCCAGGTGCATTATCTGTGCGCGGACTCGCGCAGCGTCCTGCTCTTCGTCGAGAACGACGAGCAGCTCGACAAGGCGCTCGAGGTGCGCGAGAGCCTGCCGCTGCTGCGCAAGATCGTCGTCTTCGACATGGACGGCCTGCACGAGCTGGACGACGCCGGCGTGATCTCGCTGGAAGCGCTGCGCGAACTCGGCCGCGCCCACCGCCAGCAGCACCCCGACGCCGTCGCCGAGCGCGTGGCCGCCGTGCAGCCCGACGACCTGGCGATCCTGGTCTACACCTCGGGCACCACCGGCAGGCCCAAGGGCGCGATGCACAGCCACCGTACCCTGATCACGTCGATGCACGGCTACAACCTCACCGGCGGCCAGGATCAGAGCGACGAGCGCATGTGCTTCCTGCCCCTGTGCCATATCGCCGAGCGCATGGGCGGCGAGTATTTCTGCCTGTACACCGGCGCCAAGCTGAACTTCGTCGAGAACCCGGAGACGGTGCCGGAAAACGTGCGCGAGATCGCACCCACGGTGGCGGTGGCGGTGCCGCGCGTGTGGGAGAAGTTCTACTCCGCAGTGACGATCGCGATCATGGAATCCGGCCGCCTGCAGCAGCTGGCCTACGCCTGGGGCATCCAGACCGGGCTGCAGGTGGTCGATCATGTGCTGGCCGGCACAACGGTGCCGGCGCTGCTGAAGCTCAGGTTCCGCCTCGCGCGCCTGCTGGTGCTGGACAATGTGCGCCGGCTGATCGGCATCCACCGCGCGCGCGTGTGCATCACCGGCGCAGCGCCGATTTCGCCCGAGCTGGTGCGCTGGTACATGGCGCTGGGCGTGCCGATGGCCGAGGTCTGGGGCATGACGGAGACCGGCGGCATTTCCACCTACACGCCGCTGGACCGCATCCGCCCGGGCCGCATCGGCGTCGCCGCGCCCTACAACGAGGTGCGCATCGACGAGGCCACCGGCGAGATCCTGGTGCGCGGGCCGAACGTCTTCATCGGCTACCTGAACCAGCCGGAGAAAACCGCCGAGGCCATCGACAAGGACGGCTGGCTGCACACCGGCGACGTCGGCGAGGTCGACGCCGAGGGCATCTTCCGCATCACCGACCGGATGAAGGACATCATCATCACCGCCGGCGGCAAGAACGTGACGCCGACCGAGATCGAGAACGAGCTGAAGTTTTCGCCCTACGTGACCGACGCGGTGGTGATCGGCGATGCCCGGCCCTATCTGGTGGTGCTGGTCATGATCGACCAGGAGAACGTCGAGAAGTACGCCCAGGACCACGATGTGCCCTTCAGCAACTACGCCAGCCTGACGCGCGCGCCCGAGGTGCATGCCCTGGTCCAGTCGGAAATCGACCGCGTGAACCTCAAGTTCGCGCGTGCCGAGCAGATCAAGAAGTTCCACCTGATCGAGGCCCAGCTCAGCGCCGAGGACGAGGAACTGACGCCGACCATGAAGCTCAAGCGCAAGCTGGTGCAGAAGAAGTACGCCCCGCAGATCGAGGCCATGTATGCCGGCTGAATCAGGCATGGCTTCAGCGATTACGCCAATGGGCTGCCGGCCCGCCCGGTGCGACCATCAGCGCACGGTTTTTTCCCAAGGAGACACCCGATGAAGACCCGTCACTTGATCGCCGCCGCGGCGCTGCTCGCCAGCGGCGTCGCCTTTGCCCAGTCCCAGGGCGTGAGCAAGACCGAGATCACCCTGGGATCGATCCAGGATCTGTCGGGCCCCATCGCCGGTTTCGGCAAGCAGGTGCGCCTGGGCATGATGCTGGCCGTCGACGAGGTCAACGAGCAGGGCGGCGTCAACGGCCGCAAACTCAAGCTGCTGGTCGAGGACTCGGCCTACGACCCGAAGAAGGCGGTGCTGGCGGCGCAGAAGCTCGTCAACCAGGACAAGATCTTCATCATGATCGGCCACATCGGCACGGCGCAGAACATGGCGGCGATGCCGGTGCAGTTCGAGAAGAACGTGATCAACTTCTTCCCGGTCACCGCCGCACGCCAGATGTACGAGCCCTTCCACCGACTGAAGTACTCCTTCGCGGCGACCTACTACGACCAGATCCGGCAGGCCGCGCCCAAGCTCGCCAAGGAGAAGGGCGCGAAAAAGGTCTGCGCGATGTACCAGGACGACGAGTTCGGCCTGGAGGTGCTGCGTGGCGCCGAGGACGGGTTGAAGGCCGCCGGGATGGCCTTGGTCGAGAAGACGTCCTACAAGCGCGGCGCGACCGATTTTTCGTCGCAGATGGCCAAGCTGCAGTCGGCGGGCTGCGACTTCGTCGTGCTCGGCACCATCATCCGCGAGACGATCGGCGGCATCGCCACGGCACGCAAACTCGGCTTCAACCCGACCTTCCTCGGCTCGAGCGCGGCCTACACCGACCTGATTCACAAGCTCGGCGGCCCGGCGATGGACGGGCTCTACGCCACGCACACGGCGCAGCACCCCTACCTGGACGAAGCCGCGCAGCCGATCCGCTTCTGGGCGACGAAGTACAAGACCAAGTTCAACGAGGATCCCACCGTGTTCTCGGTCTACGGCTACAACGCGATCAACGCCTTCGTGAAGGCAGCGCAGAAGGCCGGGCCGAACCTGAGCACCGACAGCTTCATCAAGGCCATGGACACGATGACCATCCCGGCGGACATCTTCGGCAGCCCGGAGGCCACGTTCAGCGCCACCAAGCGCCTGGGCAACGACAGTTCGCGCCTGTCGCAGATCCAGGGCCAGCGCTGGAAGGTGGTGTCGGACTACATCAAGTAGACCGCGCGCCGCCGCCGGTCCGGGCCGCCTGCCTGCGGCCTTGCGCCCCGGGATAATGCCGACCATGTCGGAACAAAATGATGAGTGGCTGGAGGTCGAGTCGCTCGACCTCGAAGGGCAGGGCGTGGCGCACCGCAGCGACGGCAAGGTGGTCTTCATCGAGGGGGCCCTGCCCGGCGAGACGGTGCAGGTCAATGTCGGCCGGCGCAAGAACCAGTGGGAGCAGGGCCAGGTCACGGCCATCGCGCGTGAAAGTGCGCAGCGTGTGCGGCCCGGCTGCCCGCACTTCGGCCTGCACCGCGAAGCCTGCGGCGGCTGCAAGATCCAGCATCTTCACCCGGCGGCGCAGGTCGCCGTCAAACAAAGGGTGCTGGAGGACAACCTCTGGCATCTGGGCAAGGTGCGCGCCGAGCAGCTGCTGCGGCCCATCGAAGGCCCGGCCTGGGGCTATCGTTACCGGGCGCGGCTGTCGGTGCGGCATGTGCACCGCAAGGGCGAGGTGCTGGTCGGCTTTCACGAGCGCAAGTCGCGCTATGTGGCCGACATGTCGGTCTGCCCGGTGCTGGCGCCGCAGGTCAGCGCGATGCTGCCGGCGCTGCGTGCGCTGGTCGCCGGCATGGCCGAGCGTGACCGGCTGCCGCAGATCGAGCTGGCGATGGGCGACGAGGTGATCGCCCTGGTGCTGCGCCATCTGGCGCCGCTGCCCGACGACGATCTGGCACGCCTGCGGGCCTTCGGGGCCGAACACGGCGTGCAGTGGTGGCTGCAGCCCAAGGGCCCGGACACCGTGCACAGGCTCGACGAGGGCGGGCCGGAACTGGCCTATGCGCTGCCCGAGTTCGGCGTGCACATGCCCTTCAAGCCGACCGACTTCACCCAGGTCAATCCGCACATCAACCGGGTGCTGGTGCAGCGTGCGCTGGCCAGGCTCGACCCGCAGCCCGGCGAGCGTGTCATCGACTGGTTCTGCGGCCTGGGCAATTTCACGCTGCCGATCGCGCGCCGCGGCGCCCGGGTGCTGGGCATCGAGGGCAGCCGCAGCCTGGTCGAGCGTGCCGCCGACAACGCCAGGCTGAACGGACTGTCGGCCGAGTTCGAGGCGCGCAACCTCTTCGAGCTGAGCGCCGAGGATCTGCAGGCGCTGGGCTCGGCCGACCGCTGGCTGGTCGATCCGCCGCGCGAAGGCGCCTTCGCCTTGGCCAAGGCCACCGCCGATCTGCTGCAGGCCGGCGCCGCCTGGGCGCCGCCGCGGCGCATCGTCGTCGTCAGCTGCAACCCGGCCACCCTGGCGCGCGACGCGGGGCTGCTGGTGCACCAGGCCGGCTACCGCTGCACGCTGGCGGGGGTGGTGAACATGTTCCCGCATACCGCGCACGTCGAGTCGATGGCGGTGTTCGATCGGCCCTGAAATGAACAAGGGGCCAAAAGGCCCCTTGTGCGGGTGGCTGAACCGGTTCAGTCCTCGCCGCCGAAGATGCCCAGCAGCGACAGCAGGGCCTGGAACACGTTGTAGATGCTCAGGTACACGCCCAGGGTGGCGGTGATGTAGTTCGTCTCCAGCCCGTCTTGCACACGCTTGAGGTCGTGCAGGATGAAGGCCGAGAAGATGCCGATCACCAGCACCGACAGCGTGATCATCAGGGCGCTGGACTGGATGAAGAAGTTGGCGATCATCGCCACCAGCACCATCACCGCGCCGATCATCAGCCACTTGCCCATCGCGCTCAGGTCGCGCTTGATCACGGTGCTCAGCGAGGCCATCGTGAAGAAGATGGTCGCCGTGCCCGCGAAGGCGGTCATGATCAGACCCATGCCGTTGGACAGGCCGAGCACCACGCCCACCAGCCGCGCAATCATCAGGCCCATGAAGAAGGTGAAGCCCAGCAGGACCGGCACGCCGGCAGCCGAGTTCTTGGTCTTCTCGATGGCGAACATGAAGCCGAAGGCACCGCCCAGGAACACCATCAGACCGATGCCCGGCGACATCGCCGCGGCCAGGCCGGTGCTCACGCCGATCCAGGCACCCAGCACGGTGGGCACCATTGACAGGGCGAGCAGCCAGTAGGTGTTGCGCAGGACGCGGTTGCGCTGCTGCGAAAGTGCGCCTGCTCCGGACGCGCCAGGGTAGGTTTGCACGTTGTCGATCATCGAGATGCCTCCAGGGGTTGAAACTCAAGCCAGGATTCGACTTGTCAGGCTCCATTTTAGTTCCACTCTGGCTTCGTGCTGCTATCGTTGGCCAAAACGACGACGAGAACCGCGCAAATGAAACAAAAACCCGAACTCGAACTGGCCGACGTCAAGCGCATCGCGGCCGCGGCCGAGGCCGAAGCGCGGGCCCAGGGCTGGGCCGTCAGCATCGCCATTGTCGACGACGGTGGTCACACGCTGTGGCTGCAGCGCCTGGATGGCGCCGCGCCGATCTCGGCGCAGATCGCCCCGGCCAAGGCCAACACCGCGGCCCTCGGCCGGCGCGAGAGCCGGATCTACGAAGAAACCATCAACCAGGGGCGCATGTCCTTCCTGAGTGCGCCGGCCCTGCAGGGCATGCTGGAGGGCGGGGTGCCGATCCTCGTCGACGGGCACTGCATCGGTGCGGTCGGCGTCAGTGGTGTCAAGAGCAGCGAAGACGCGCAGATCGCGCGTGCCGGTATCGCGGCCCTGACCCAGGGTTGACCCGGGGGCGGCGCACCGGCAGGCTATACTCTGCCGGTTTACCTGCCAACAGCGCAGCCCAGCGAAATCTCCCCCGGTTTCCCTCAGGACGGCCGTTCCTTCGACCCTGCACCGAGCCGGTCGAGCGGACCGGGCGGGCTTGGCGAGCGCACACCGGAGCCCATTCTTGCTGCCTGTCCTGCCCCCCGCACTCCTGGCACTTGCAGACGGCTCGACCTTCCTGGGGACCTCGATCGGCGCGGCCGGTCGAACCGTCGGCGAGGTGGTGTTCAACACCGCGCTCACCGGCTACCAGGAGATCCTCACCGACCCGTCGTACAGCCGCCAGATCGTCACGCTGACGTATCCGCACATCGGCAGCTACGGGGTCAGCGACGAGGATGTCGAGGGTCGCCATGTGCATGCCGCCGGCCTCGTGATCCGCGACCTGCCGCGCCGCGCTTCCAACTTCCGCGCCATGCGCACGCTGTCGCAGTATCTGCAGGCCGAAGGCACGCTGGCGATCGCCGACGTCGACACCCGCCGCCTGACCCGGCTGCTGCGCAGCAGCGGCGCACAGAACGGCTGCATCGTGGCCTACCCGGTGGGCACCGAGGTCGGCGCGGCGCAGATCGCCGAGGCGGTGGCGGCCGCGCGTGCGGCGCCGGCAATGGCCGGGCTGGACCTGGCCAAGGTCGTCAGCACCGGTTCGCCCTACGCCTGGGATGCCACCGAATGGGCACTCGGGGCGGGTTACGGCCGTCTCGAGAGCCCGCGCTTCCACGTCGTGGCCTACGACTTCGGCGTCAAGCACAACATCCTGCGCATGCTGGCCAGCCGCGGCTGTCGGTTGACCGTGGTGCCGGCGCAGACGCCGGCCTCGGAGGTGCTGGCGCTGCGGCCGGACGGCATCTTCCTGTCCAACGGCCCTGGCGACCCGGAGCCCTGCGACTACGCGATTGCCGCCGTGCGCGAACTGATCGACGCCGGGCTGCCGACCTTCGGCATCTGCCTGGGCCACCAGATCATGGCCCTGGCTTCGGGGGCCAGGACCTTCAAGATGAAGTTCGGCCACCACGGCGCCAACCACCCGGTGAAGGACCTGGACGATGGGCGTGTCTGCATCACCAGCCAGAACCATGGTTTTGCCGTCGACGCCGACTCGCTGCCGCAGTACCTGCGCCCCACCCACCTGAGCCTGTTCGACGGCACCCTGCAGGGCCTGGCGCGCACCGACCGGCCGGCCTTCTGCTTCCAGGGCCACCCCGAGGCCAGCCCCGGCCCGCACGACATCGCCTATCTGTTCGACCGCTTCGTGGCGCTGATGGAGAAGAAATGAAACCCCCAAGCGCACTGCGTTCGCTGCCCCGGGGCCCCGCGCGGGGCTTCTTCGTGTCCCAAGGGGCAAAGGCCCCCCTTGGGGCGGCCCGGCGAGGGTCCTGAGATGCCCAAGCGTACCGACCTGAAGAGCGTCCTGATCATCGGCGCCGGCCCGATCGTCATCGGCCAGGCCTGCGAGTTCGACTACTCCGGCGCCCAGGCCTGCAAGGCCCTGCGCGAGGAGGGCTACCGCGTCATCCTCGTCAACAGCAACCCGGCGACGATCATGACCGACCCGGGCATGGCCGACGCCACCTATATCGAGCCGATCACCTGGCAGGTCGTCGAACGCATCATCGCCAAGGAGCGACAGAACTGTGACGGTGGCATGGCGATCCTGCCGACGATGGGCGGCCAGACGGCGCTGAACTGCGCGCTCGACCTGCACCGCCATGGCGTGCTGGCGAAGTACGACGTCGAGATGATCGGCGCCAACGAACACGCGATCGAGAAGGCCGAGGACCGGCTGAAGTTCAAGGACGCGATGACGGGTATCGGCCTGGGCTCGGCCAAGAGCGGCATCGCGCACGACATGGACGAAGCCTGGACGGTGCACCGGCGCATCGCCGGAGAGACCGGCGGCACCGGCTTCCCGAGCGTGATCCGGCCCAGCTTCACGCTCGGCGGCACCGGCGGCGGCATCGCCTACAACCCCGAGGAGTTCGAGGAAATCTGCAAGCGCGGGCTGGACCTGTCGCCGACCAAGGAACTGCTGATCGAAGAAAGCCTGATCGGCTGGAAGGAGTTCGAGATGGAGGTCGTCCGCGACAAGGCGGACAACTGCATCATCGTCTGCTCGATCGAGAACCTCGACCCGATGGGCATCCACACCGGCGACTCGATCACGGTGGCTCCCGCGCTCACGCTCACCGACAAGGAATACCAGGTGATGCGCGACGCGAGCATCGCCATCCTGCGCGAGATCGGCGTCGACACCGGCGGCTCCAACGTGCAGTTCTCGGTCGACCCGACCACCGGCCGCATGATCGTGATCGAGATGAACCCGCGCGTCTCGCGCAGCTCGGCGCTGGCGTCCAAGGCCACGGGCTTCCCGATCGCCAAGGTGGCGGCCAAGCTGGCCGTGGGCTACACGCTCGACGAGCTGAAGAACGACATCACCGGCGGCGCCACGCCGGCCGCGTTCGAGCCCAGCATCGACTATGTCGTGACCAAGATCCCGCGCTTCGCGTTCGAGAAGTTCCGCGAGGCTGACCCGCACCTGACGACGCAGATGAAGTCGGTGGGCGAGGTGATGGCCATCGGCCGCACCTTCCAGGAAAGCTTCCAGAAGGCGCTGCGCGGGCTGGAGACCGGCATCGACGGCCTCAGCGAGCGCAGCAGCGACCGCGAGGAGATCGTGCAGGAGATCGGCGAGGCCGGCCCGGAGCGCATCCTGTTCGTCGCCGACGCCTTTCGCATCGGCATGACGCTCGACCAAATCCAGGAAGAAACCGCGATCGACCCCTGGTTCCTGGCCCAGATCGAGGAGATCGTGGCCATGGAAGCGCAGGTCAGGAGCCGCACCCTGGCCAGCCTGACGGCCGCCGAGATGCGCCACCTGAAGCGCATGGGGTTTTCCGACAGGCGCCTGGCCGCGCTGATGTCGGCGCACCAGTACGCGGTACGCACGGCGCGCCATGCGCTGGGCGTGCGCCCGGTCTACAAGCGCGTGGACACCTGCGCGGCGGAGTTCGCCACCGAGACCGCCTACCTCTACTCCACCTACGACGAGGAGTGCGAGGCTGAACCGACCGACCGCAAGAAGATCATGGTGCTCGGCGGCGGGCCCAACCGCATCGGCCAGGGCATCGAGTTCGACTACTGCTGCGTGCACGCGGCGCTGGCGATGCGTGAAGACGGGTACGAGACCATCATGGTCAACTGCAACCCGGAAACCGTGTCCACCGACTACGACACCAGCGATCGCCTTTACTTCGAGCCGGTGACGCTGGAGGACGTGCTCGAGATCGTCGACAAGGAGCGTCCGGTCGGTGTCATCGTGCAGTACGGCGGCCAGACGCCGTTGAAGCTGGCGCTCGACCTCGAGCGCAATGGCGTGCCCATCATCGGCACTTCGCCCGACAGCATCGACATCGCCGAGGACCGCGAGCGCTTCCAGAAACTGCTGCATGAGCTCGGCCTGAAGCAGCCGCCCAACCGCACCGCACGCACCGAAGAATCGGCGCTGCTGATGGCGCAGGAGATCGGCTACCCGCTGGTCGTGCGCCCGAGCTATGTGCTCGGCGGCCGCGCGATGGAGATCGTGCACGGCGACAAGGATCTCGAGCGCTACATGCGCGAGGCGGTGCGGGTGTCGGAAAAATCGCCGGTACTGCTCGACCGCTTCCTCGACGATGCCGTGGAGGTCGACGTCGACTGCGTCGCCGACGGCGAGGAGGTCATGATCGGCGCCATCATGGAGCACATCGAGCAGGCGGGCGTGCACAGCGGTGACTCGGCCTGTTCGCTGCCGCCGTACTCGCTGTCGCCGGCACTGCAGGACGAACTGCGCCACCAGACCAGCCTGATGGCCAGGGCCCTGGGCGTGGTCGGGCTGATGAACGTGCAGTTCGCGATCCAGGGCCAGAACGGGGGCGAGAGCGACGAGGCCCAGGTCTTCGTGCTCGAGGTCAACCCGCGCGCCAGCCGCACCGTGCCTTTCGTCAGCAAGGCCACCGGCCAGTCGCTGGCCAAGATCGCGGCGCGCTGCATGGCCGGCACCCGGCTGCGCGACCAGCGCGGCACCGACGGCCGCCCGCCGCACGAGGTGGTGCCGCCGTACTTCAGCGTCAAGGAAGCGGTTTTCCCCTTCAACAAGTTCCCCGGCGTCGACCCGATCCTGGGCCCGGAGATGCGCTCCACCGGCGAGGTGATGGGCATCGGCCGGACTTTCGGCGAGGCGATGCTCAAGAGCCAGCTCGGCGCCGGCTCCAAGCTGCCCGAGGAAGGCACCGCGGTGATCACGGTCAAGGACGCCGACAAGGCGCGTGCCCTGAAGGTGGCGTCGGACCTCGTCGACCTGGGCTTTCGGGTGGTGGCCACCCGGGGTACGGCGGCGGCCATCGCCGAGGCCGGCGTGCCGGTGACGGTGGTCAACAAGGTCAAGGACGGTCGGCCGCACATCGCCGACATGGTCAAGGCAGGCGAGATCCAGCTCGTCTTCACCACCGTCGACGAAACCCGAACCGCGATCGCCGACTCGCGCTACATCCGCACCGCGGCGCTGGCCCATCGGGTGACCTACTACACCACGATGGCCGGCTGCGAGGCGGTGACCGAGGCGCTCAAGCACGACGCCGACCTCAGCGTGCTCTCGCTGCAGGAACTGCACGCCGAACTGACTTAAGATACGCCCACATTCCGCCGCCGGACCGGCTCCCTCAGGGGCCGCGGGCGGCGGTCTTGCTTTTGGAATCGCAGGACATCACATGCCCACCATCCCCCTGACCCGGCGCGGCGCGCAGATGCTGAAGGAAGAGCTGCACCGGCTGAAAACCGTCGAACGCCACGCCGTGATCCAGGCGATCGCCGAGGCGCGCGCGCAGGGCGACCTGTCGGAAAACGCCGAGTACGACGCCGCCAAGGACAAGCAGGGATTCATCGAAGGACGCATCCAGGAGCTCGAAGGCAAGCTGGCGGCGGCCCAGGTCATCGACCCGTCGACCCTGGACGCCGAGGGCAAGGCAGTGTTCGGCGCCACGGTCGATCTCGAGGACGAGGACACCGGTGCCAAGGTCACCTACCAGATCGTCGGCGACGACGAGGCCGACCTCAAGCTCGGCCTGATCTCGATCAGCAGCCCGATCGCGCGCGCGCTGATCGGCAAGGAGGCCGGCGACGTGGCCGAGGTGCAGGCGCCCGGCGGGCTCAAGCACTGGGAAATCATCGCGGTGCGCTACGCCTGAACGGACGCCAAGGCATGGCCGAGCGCCTGCGGCGCCTGCTGCCGGGCCTGTGGGCCGGGCTGCTGCTGTGTGTGGCCCTGGTGGCGACGCCCGCGCCCTTCGCCCTGCTGGAGCGGCCGGACGCGGGCCGTGTCGTTGCGCGCGTCCTGGCCCAGGAAGCCTATGCCAGTCTGGCGCTGGCCCTGCTGCTGCTGATGCTGGAGCGCTTTGCCGCACGCGACGCGGCCGAAGCGCGCGGCACCAGCCAGTTCAGCGCGGGCATGGCGCTGGCCGCCGGGGCGCTGTTCTGCACCATCGCCGGTTATTTCGGCGTGCAGCCGATGATGGACGCGGCGCGCGCCGGCCAGGCTGGGCTGAGCTTCGGACTGGGCTTCGGAAAATTGCACGCCGTCAGCGCAGCGTTCTTCGGCATCAAGCTGCTGCTGGTTGCCGCGCTGGCCTGGCGTGCCGCCGGCGTCAGGTCAGCGCCTTCTTCTTGACGCCGCTGGCCGCGCGCGGTTTGGCACGCTTGATCAGGCCGCCGGCCGTGACGCGCTGATTGCCCAGCACCTTGACCTTCTTCACCGTCGGGCGGTGGTTGCCGCTCTTGGAAAACTTGACCAGCTTGACCACCCGCGGCCCCGGCTTGCGGTCCTCGTCCTCGGCCGCCAGCTTGGGCGGGATCGGTCGCCACAGCACCAGCAGCTTGCCGATGTGCTGGATCGGTGCGGCGCTCAGCCGCTCGGCCAGGGTGGCAAACAGGGCCTCGCGTGCCGCACGGTCGTCGGAGTGGACGCGCACCTTGATCAGGCCATGCGCCCTGAGCGCGGCGTCGGCCTCCCGGGCGACGGCATCGGTGAGGCCGTCGGCGCCGATCATGACGACCGGGTCGAGGTGGTGGGCAGCGCTGCGGTATTCCTTGCGCTGGGTCGGGGTCAGGGCGATGGCGGGCATCTGCCTATTATCCGGTTCGGTCGGGGCAATCGCATGAAGTCGTCGAAATCGAAGAAGGTCAACCGGGCGTGGCTGCACGACCACCTGAACGACCCCTACGTCAAGCTGGCGCAGCGCGACGGTTACCGCGCCCGTGCCGCGTACAAGCTCAAGGAGATCGATGAGACCCTGCACCTGGTCAAGCCGGGGCAGGTGGTGGTCGATCTGGGCGCCACGCCGGGGGCCTGGAGCCAGTACCTGCGGCGCAAGCTGGGCAGCACCGGCAGCATCTTTGCGCTCGACCTGCTGGACTTCGAACCGGTCGACGGCGTGAGTTTCCTGCAGGGTGACTTCCGCGAGGAGGCGGTGATGCAGCAGTTGGAAGCGCTGCTCGCCGGGCGACCGGTGGACCTGATCGTATCGGACATGGCGCCGAATCTGTCGGGCATCCCGTCATCGGACGCGGCCCGCATTTCGCATCTGGTCGAACTGGCGCTGGAGTTCGCCACCCGACATCTGCGGCCCGAGGGGGCGCTGGTGTGCAAGCTTTTCCACGGCAGCGGCTACAGTCAGCTGGTGCTGCTGTTCAAGCGGCACTTCAAGATCGTCAAGCCGATCAAGCCGAAGGCGTCGCGCGACAAATCGGCGGAAACCTTTCTGGTCGGCATGGGTCTGAAGCCGAAGGCCGCGCAATAGGCGTGCTGTGTTTCCGAGAGTCCGCGGCAGGGGTGTTGAGACCCTTGCGTGAACTAGAATCGGCCCCATCTGCCGGATATTCCGGCACCGGTCGTCTTGAGTCGCGTCCCTGGACGCGAGAGCGCGGGCCGTCGTCATTTGCAAGGAGCCGCGGTGAATAATCAATGGTTTTCCAAGGTCGCAGTCTGGCTGGTGATCGCCCTCGTGCTGTTCACCGTCTTCAAGCAGTTCGACCGGACGACGACCGCGGGCAACCAGATCGCCTACTCCGACTTCCTCGAGGAAGTGCGTGCCGGGCGCATCAAGTCCGTGACCCTGCAGGAAGGCAACGGCGGCACCGAGATCATCGCGCTGACCAGCGATGACCGCCGCTTGCGCAGCAATGCCACCTACCTCGACCGCGGCCTGGTCGGTGACCTGATCAACAGCGGCGTCAAGTTCGACGTGCGCCCGCGCGAGGAGCCGTCGCTGCTGATGAGCATCCTCGTCAGTTGGGGCCCGATGCTGCTGCTCATCGGCGTGTGGATCTACTTCATGCGCCAGATGCAGGGCGGCGGCAAGGGCGGCGCCTTCAGCTTCGGCAAGAGCAAGGCGCGCATGCTCGACGAGAGCAACAACACGACCACGTTCCAGGACGTGGCCGGCTGCGACGAGGCCAAGGAAGAGGTCAAGGAACTGGTCGACTTCCTGAAGGACCCGCAGAAGTTCCAGAAGCTCGGCGGCCGCATCCCGCGCGGCGTGCTGCTGGTCGGGCCGCCCGGCACCGGCAAGACGCTGCTGGCCAAGGCCATCGCCGGCGAGGCCAAGGTGCCGTTCTTCAGCATCAGCGGCTCCGACTTCGTCGAGATGTTCGTCGGCGTCGGCGCGGCGCGCGTGCGCGACATGTTCGAGCAGGCCAAGAAGAGCGCGCCCTGCATCATCTTCGTCGACGAGATCGACGCCGTCGGCCGCCACCGCGGCGCCGGCCTGGGCGGCGGCAACGACGAGCGCGAACAGACGCTGAACCAGATGCTCGTCGAGATGGACGGCTTCGAGACCAATGTGGGCGTCATCGTGATGGCGGCCACCAACCGGCCCGACATCCTCGACCCGGCGCTGCTGCGCCCTGGCCGCTTCGACCGCCAGGTCTACGTGACCCTGCCCGACGTACGCGGCCGCGAGCAGATCCTCATCGTGCACATGCGCAAGGTGCCGGTGGGCCAGGACATCCGGGCCGACATCCTGGCGCGCGGTACGCCGGGCTTCAGCGGCGCCGACCTCGCGAACCTGGTCAACGAGGCGGCGCTCTTCGCCGCGCGGCGCAACGGCCGCGTGGTCGAGATGGTCGACTTCGAGAAGGCCAAGGACAAGATCATGATGGGCCCGGAGCGCAGGTCCATGGTCATGCCCGAGGAGGAGCGCAAGAACACTGCCTACCACGAGGCCGGCCACGCCCTGGTGGCGCGCTTGATGCCCAAGACCGACCCGGTGCACAAGGTCACCGTGATCCCGCGCGGGCGCGCGCTGGGCGTGACGATGCAACTGCCCGAGGGCGACCGCTACAGCATGGACAAGGAACGCATGCTGAGCACCATCAGCGTGCTCTTCGGCGGCCGCATCGCCGAGGAGGTCTTCATGCACCAGATGACCACCGGCGCCAGCAACGACTTCGAGCGCGCAACCTCGATCGCCCGCGACATGGTGATGCGCTATGGCATGACCGATGAGCTCGGTCCGATGGTCTACGCCGAGAACGAGGGTGAAGTCTTCCTCGGGCGCAGCGTCACCAAGACCACCAATATGTCCGAGGCGACGATGCAGAAGGTCGACCGCGAGGTCCGCCGGATCATTGACGAGCAGTACGCCACGGCGCGCCAGCTGATCGAGCAGAACAAGGACAAGATGCACGCGATGGCGACCGCGCTGCTTGAGTGGGAGACCATCGACGCCGAGCAGATCGACGACATCATGGCCGGCAAACCACCGCGGCCGCCGAAGGACTGGACACCGCCGGCATCACGCCCGGGCGGGAGCACGCCGCCGGTGAACCCGGACGGCGCCCCGGCCGCGGCCTGACGGCCCCCGGCCCTGAATCCCCACGCGGGGCCTGGCGTTGCCGGGCCCCTTTCTTTTGCATGCACTGGCAGACCGCCCGCTATCGCATCGACCTGTCCCGCCCGCGGGTGATGGGCATCGTCAACGTCACGCCGGACTCTTTCTCCGACGGCGGACGGTTCCTGGAACCCGGCGCAGCCATCGCGCATGCCGAACGGCTGGTGGGCGAAGGCGCGGACATGCTCGACATCGGCGGCGAGTCGACCCGTCCCGGTGCCCAGGGGCCCGACCGGGCCGAGGAGCTCAGGCGGCTGCGGCCGGTGCTGCGCGCCGTGCTGAGCTTCGGCGTGCCGGTGTCGGTGGACAGCAGCGATCCCACCGTGATCCGCGAGGTGCTGGGCTGCGGCGCCGACATCGTCAACGACGTGCGCTCACTGACCCGGCCCGGCGCGCTCGAGGCCGTGGCGGCGCATCCGACCGCCGGGCTGTGCCTGATGCATCTGCGCGGCGAGCCGCGCACGATGCAGGTGCTCGAGCCCGCTTACGCCGACGTCGTTGCCGAAGTGCGTGACTTCCTGCGCGAGCGCTTGTCCGCCGCCCGCGCAGCGGGCATCGCCGAGACGCGTATCGTCCTGGATCCGGGCATCGGCTTCGCCAAGACCCCGGCGCACAACCTGTCACTGCTGCGTCGACAGCCCGAACTCGAGGTGCTCGGGCGGCCGCTGCTGCTGGGCTGGTCGCGCAAGTCGACCCTGGGCCTGCTGACCGGACGGCCGGCGCAGGACCGTCTGGCGGCCAGCGTCGCGGCAGCGTTGCTGGCGGTCCACCAGGGCGCACGCGTGGTGCGGGTGCACGACGTGGCGGCCACGGTCGATGCGCTGAAGGTCTGGAGTGCCATATTCGGTTCCGATGGGGAGGAGAAAACCTAGATGAGCAGACGCTATTTCGGCACCGACGGCATCCGCGGCCCGGTCGGCAGCGCACCGATCACGCCCGACTTCATGCTCCGCCTGGGCCATGCCGTGGGCCGGGTGCTGCGCCGCACGCAGGAGCGGCCGACGGTCATCATCGGCAAGGACACCCGGTTGTCGGGCTACATGATCGAATCGGCGCTGGAGGCGGGATTTGCATCGGCCGGCGTCGACGTGCTGCTCAGCGGCCCGCTGCCGACGCCGGGGGTGGCCTACCTGGTACGCGCGCTGCGGCTGGACCTGGGGGTCGTGATCAGCGCCTCGCACAACCCCTTCGACGACAACGGCATCAAGTTCTTCTCGGCCAACGGCACCAAGCTGCCGGACGGCTGGGAACGCGAGGTCGAAGCGGCGCTGGAGGAAGCGCCGCAGTGGGTGCATTCGGCGGCGCTGGGCAAGGCGCGCCGGCTGGAGGATGCATCGGGCCGCTACATCGAGTTCTGCAAGAGCACGGTGCCGCACTCGATGTCGCTGCGCGGGATGACGGTGGTCGTCGATGCGGCGCATGGCGCTGCCTACCACGTGGCGCCCGACGTCTTCCATGAGCTCGGCGCGCAGGTGATCAGGCTCGGCTGCGAACCCGACGGCATCAACATCAACGATGGCGTCGGCGCCACCGCGCCGCAGGCCCTGGTCGAGCTCGTGCGCCAGCATGGTGCCGACTACGGCATCGCGCTCGACGGCGACGCCGACCGGCTGCAACTGGTCGACGGCGAGGGCCGGCTCTTCAACGGCGACGAACTGCTGTACGTGCTGGCCGCCGACCGCCTGGACCAGCAGCGCCCGGTGCCCGGTGTGGTCGGCACGCTGATGACGAACATGGCGGTTGAACTCGCCCTGCGTGCGCGCGACGTGCCCCTGGTGCGCGCCAAGGTCGGCGACCGCTACGTGCTCGAGGAACTGGTGGCGCGCGGCTGGCAACTCGGCGGGGAGGGCTCCGGCCACCTGCTGGCACTGGACCGCCACACCACCGGCGACGGCATCGTCAGCGCGCTGCAGGTGCTGCATGCCGTGCAGCGCAGCGGCTGCACGCTGGCGCAGTGCCTCGAAGGCGTCGAGCTCTTTCCGCAGACCCTGCTCAATGTGCGGCTGCCGCGCCTGGACGGCTGGCAGACGCATGTCGGCCTGGCGCAAGCGCAGCAGGCGGTGGAACGTGAACTGGGGTCGGAGGGCCGGGTGCTGGTCCGCGCGTCGGGCACCGAGCCGGTGCTGCGCGTGATGGTCGAGGCGCGCGATCCGGTGCAGGCGCGGCATTGCGCCGAACGATTGGCCGAGGCGGTGCAGACCTGAGCCCGGCGCGACGCCGCCACAGGCGGCCCGATCGGCGCGATCAGCCAGATCAGCCCGGCGCTCGACGCCACAGCGCCGTCATTTCGGCGCGGTCGGTCGGTCGGCGCAAGGTGGCAACCAGGATCCAGCCCGGCGGCGCCGGGGGTGCCTGTGCCCGCGGCGGCTGATCGCGCAGCACACGCAGTCGCCATTCGCAGTCGGCGCTGGGACGCGCATCGACCCGCCAGGGCCCGTGCACTTCCAGCGCCGCGGTCAGCGCCGCCGGCAGGCCCGGTGCGGCCAGGCAGTCCACCCCGGACGCCAGGTGCGGGCGCAGTGATTCAACCCAGGGCGCGGTGCTGCGTGCGTGGTCCAGCAGCGGGCGCCACAGGGTCATCAACAGCAGCCAGACCAGGGCCACGCCGCTGGCCGGCAAGACCATGCTCTTCCACACCGCTTCACGGTGGCGGCCGGTGCGCCAGCGCAGCAGCCACAGCCAGGCCAGCGTGGCCAGCACGGCCGGCAGCAGGTCGACCCAGGCGAAGACCGGGACGAAACTCGGCGCCAGCTTGGCGACATTCGCTGCCGGCTTGGCCGGCACGCCCGTCATCATCGCCGCGTAGATCACCCAGACGGTAATGGCGCAGGCGCTGAACAGGCACATCGACAGCCAGTCGATGGCCGCCGTGGCACTGCGCCGCAGGGTCGGCAGGGCAAAGGCCGCGAGCACCGCGGTGCCCGGCAGTCCGAGCATCAGAGCGCGGTCGGAGCCGCGCATCGCCAGGTTGCCGGCCAGCGCCGCCGCCACCAGGAGCAGCGGCACCGCGACATGCCGGTGGCCGAGATGTCGCCGCCAGCGCCAGAGCGTCCACATCACCGCGGGCCAGGCCGGCCAGAGGAACCATAGCCACTGACGGGCGACCGACAGCATGTCGGCCGTGGTCCAGCCGGTCTGCACCCGCCAGGCCCAGGTGCCGGTCAGGGCCCCGAGCAGGGCCGCCACCAGGGTCGCCGAGGCGACCCAGCGCGCGGTCGCGCGGACGGCGGGGTAGGCCGATCGCCAGCAGACGACGGTGCCGCCGGCGCCGACCACCAGGGCCATCGCCGGCGCACCGCTGGCCGCAAGCGCCGGCAGCGCGATGAGGGCTGCCGCGCGTGCCAGCCGCGGCCGCAACGGCGCCGCGGCCAGTGCCCAGAGCAGGCCGGCCACGGCACCGAGCTGAGCCAGCTCGGGCGTCGTTTCGTGGCCGAGCTGGAGCAGGCCCAGCGTGGCGATGAAGGCCAGCAGGGCGGCGTCGGCGATGGCGCGCGCGTAGTCTGCCGGCTCGGCCTCGCCGCCAAAGGCAAAAGCGACCGGCTGTGCCGCCTCGGTGCGTGCCAGGTGGTAGGTGGCATACCAGAGCAGGCTCAGCGTGGCCACCAGGAGCAGGGCAAAGGGCAGGCGCGCGGCCAACGGGCCGCCCAGCACCGGCCCGAGCAGCCACACCGATGCGGCGCCGATCCAGTGCGGCAGCAAGGCGCTGTCCACCGGCAGGCCGCCCAGGGTCGGCGCCAGCCAGGGTGTGCGGCCCTCGGCCATCGCGGCCATCAGGCCGTAGGCGGTCAGGTCGGCATTGCGCCAGGGGTCGCGCCTGAACAGGCCCGGCAGCACATAGGCGGCGCACAGCAGCAGCAGGGCCAGGCGCGGCAGGGGCAGGGCGCCGCGCCGGGTCACCAGGGCAGGGGTGGGCGTGTTCACGCGGGTGATGATGTCACGCGCTGCGCGCCCGGAAACGGCCGCGGCCGGGGCTGCCGGCGCAAAAAAGGCAGCCGGAGCTGCCTGTTTCTGGGTGTCGCCCGCAGGCTCACTTCTTGCCGCTGAGGTGCGCAAACTTGTTGCGGAACTTCTCGACCCGGCCGCCCAGGCTGTCCACGCTCTTTTGTGTGCCCGTGTAGAACGGGTGCGTCTCGGAGGTGGTTTCCAGCTTCACCAGCGGCAGCTCGCGGCCGTCGTCCAGGGTGATCTTCTCCTTCGTCTGGAGGCAGGACCGGGTGACGAACTGGAAGCCGTTGGACAGGTCCACGAAGCAGACTTCGCGGTAGGAGGGGTGGATGCCTTCTTTCATGGGAGCCTCGAGGGAATGCCTTCAGTGATGGTAGCCACGCCGCACAACGCAACGCACTTGCCGATGAGGAAACCGCGCATTGTAGCCCACGCTCCTAGCCGCCGCGCCGCATCATGTCGAAGAAGTCCAGGTTGTTCTTCGTCGCCTTCATCTTCTCGAGGATGAACTCCATCGCCTCGATCTCGTCCATCGGATACAGCAGCTTGCGCAGGATCCAGGTCTTCTGCAGGATCTCCGGCTTGAGCAGCAGTTCCTCGCGCCGGGTGCCGCTCTTGTTGAGCAGGATCGACGGGTAGACGCGCTTCTCGGACATGCGGCGGTCGAGGTAGATCTCGCAGTTGCCGGTGCCCTTGAATTCCTCGTAGATGACCTCGTCCATGCGGCTGCCGGTGTCGATCAGCGCGGTGCCGATGATGGTCAGCGAGCCGCCCTCCTCGACGTTGCGCGCGGCGCCGAAGAAGCGCTTGGGGCGCTGCAAAGCGTTCGCGTCGACGCCGCCGGTGAGCACCTTGCCCGAGGTGGGCAGCACGTTGTTGTAGGCGCGCGCCAGGCGGGTGATGCTGTCGAGCAGGATCACCACGTCCTTCTTCAGCTCGACCAGGCGCTTGGCGCGCTCGATCACCATCTCGGCCACCTGCACGTGGCGCGCGGCGGGTTCGTCGAAGGTGGAGCTGATGACCTCGCCGCGCACGGTGCGAAGCATCTCGGTCACTTCCTCGGGCCGCTCGTCGACCAGCAGCACGATCAGGTGGATCTCGGGGTGGTTGGCGACGATGGCGTGCGCCAGGTGTTGCATCATCACCGTCTTGCCGGTCTTGGGCTGCGCCACCAGCAGCGCGCGCTGGCCTTTGCCGATCGGCGCCACCAGGTCGATGATGCGGCTGGTGATGTTCTCTTCGCTCTTGATGTCGCGCTCGAGCTTGAACTGCTCCTTGGGGAACAAGGGCGTCAGGTTCTCGAACATGATCTTGTGCTTGCTCTCCTCGGGCGTCACGCCGTTCACGCGGTCGACCTTGACCAGCGCGAAGTAGCGTTCGCCGTCCTTGGGCACGCGCACCTCGCCCTCGATCATGTCGCCGGTGTGCAGGTTGAAGCGGCGGATCTGGCTGGGGCTGAGGTAGATGTCGTCGGTCGAGGCCATGTAGCTGGCCTCGATCGAGCGCAGGAAGCCGAAGCCATCGGGCAGCACTTCGAGCACGCCGTCGCCGAAGACCTGCTCGCCGGCCTTGGCGCGCTTCTTCATGATGGCGAACATCAGCTCCTGCGTGCGCAGGCGGGCGACGTTCTCGATCTCGAGTTCCTCGCCCATCTTGATGAGCTCGGAAACGTGCTGGGATTTCAGTTCGGACAGGTGCATGGGCGCAGGCCCTCGTGTGGGGCGCCGATCTGCCGGCCTGCGCGAACACCCCGCTGTGGGCGGGTGCGGCAGATCGGTGTCGACCAGGGGGAAACGTTGGGAGGGGTCCAGCGCGTTCGGACTGCGGGGCACACCGATGATGTCGTGGCCCAGGGTCGCGCTGGCATTGCCGTCACCGGGGTCGCTCCGATCGGGAGCGCCCGGTTCGACAGGGATTATAGATGCGCGTCGAGGAAAGCCGCCAGTTCGGCCTTGGGCTTGGCGCCGACCAGGGATCGGACCAGCTCGCCGTTCTTCCACAGCTGCAGGGTCGGGATGCCGCGGATGCCGTGCTGGGCCGGTACTTCGCGATTCTCGTCGACGTTCATCTTGGCGATCTGCAGCTTGCCTTCGTAGGTCTTCGACAACTCGTCGAGCACCGGGGCAATCATCTTGCAGGGGCCGCACCATTCGGCCCAGTAGTCCACCAGGACCGGCTTGTCGGACTGCAGCACATCGGTGCCGAAGGATGCGTCGGTGACGTGCTTGATCAACTCACTGCTCATGGGGTTCTCCGAAACCGGCGCCGTCTGCACGGCGCGGTGGGTGGAATTCTGACATAAAGGCGCCGGCGCTGTGCCGCAGCGAACTGGGCCGGTAAACGTGGACTGATCTTTCGATCGTCGGCGCCGCGTCGAGATCAAATCGGCTTCGATGACCGTAGCCACCACTTCGACGACGAAGGCCGCGCCTGCACGCGCCGCAGCGGTGCGCTCGTTCGGACGCTACCAACTGCTGCAACTGCTCGGCAAGAGCGAACGAACGATGGCCTGGCGGGTGGCCGATCCGCGCAGCGCCCAGGATCTGGTGCTGGTGCTGCCGCGCCAGCAGCCGACCACGAGCCAGGCGCTCGACGGCTGGATCGCCGCCGTGCGCAAGGCTGGCCGGCTGAACCATCCGAACCTGGCGGCGGTGGTCGACAGCGGGGTGGTCGACCACTGGCCCTTCGTGGCCTATGACCCGCGTGACGACGCCGCCCTTTCGGAGACGATCCCGCGCCAGGGGCAGCCGGCGGCCGAAGTGGCCGCCTGGGCCGTGCAGGGGCTCGAGGGCCTGGCCTTCGCGCACGAGGCCGGTGTGGCCCACCTGGACCTGCAGCCCTATCTGGTGCTCGTCGGCACCCAGGGCCAACTGCGCCTGCTGGGCACCGCGGTGGCCATCATCGACGCCGCCGCCGGCGCCCACGGCGACGCACTGAATGCCGGCGCCCTGGCCGCCCAGCGCAGCGCCGCACAGCGCGACGTGCTGGCCTTCGGCCTCATCGTGCACCATGCGCTGGCCGGCGCGCCTGCGCTCGATCTGCCCGACGTGGGGCTCGCCTGCTGCGAGCTGCCCCCCTCGGGACGCGAAATCGTCCGCCTGCCGTTCACCACCGGCCAGCCGGTGCCCGAGGCGCTGCGCGCCATCGTCAACCGCGCCACCGACCGCCAGGAACGCCAGCGCTACCGCAATGCGCGCACCCTGCTGCGCGCGCTTCAGGGCTGGCTCAAAACCGACGCCGATGCCGGCGGCGGCCCCCTGGCCCTGCTGCTCGACCGCCTGCACAGCGTCGGACTGCTGCCCGGCTCGCCGGGGTCGGCCGAGCGCGCCGCGCGCATGGCACTGATGGAGCGCGAGCACACCGCCGAACTGGCCGAGGTGGTGCTGCAGGATCTGGCGCTGACCTTCGAGATGCTGCGCGCCGTGAACACCGCCAAGGTGCGCGGCGCCCAGGTGGCCGGCACCGGCCCGGTGCTGACCGTGCGCCGCGCGATCGCGATGCTCGGGCTGGATGGCGTCCGCCGCGGTGCGCTGTCGCTGCGCGCCTGGCCCGGCCCGCTGGACGAGGCCAACGCCCGCCGGCTCCAGCAGCTGTTTGACCGCGTCAAGCGTGGGGCGCGGGTGGCGCAGTCGCTGCGGCCGGCCGGCTATGACGCCGAGGTGGTCTACCTCGTGGCCCTGCTGCAGAACCTGGGACCCCTGGTCGTGCACTATCACTTTCCGGACGAGGCGCAGCAGATCCAGCGCCTGATGCAGCCGGCACCGAACCCCAGGGAGGGCGAGCCCGACGACCCCGGCATGAGCGAAGAGGGTGCTGCCTACGCCGTGCTCGGCACCGGGATCGACGACCTCGGCGTGGCGGTGGCCCGCCACTGGGGCCTGGACGCGACGGTTCAGCACATGGTGCGCCGGCTGCCGGTCTCGGCCCCGGTGCGAGCGGCCGACAACGACGACGACATCCTGCGCATGACCGCCAGTTGCGCCAACGAAGCGATGCAGGCCATGTCCCAGCCCGCCGCCATGGTGATGCATGCCTTGCAGCGTGTGCTGCAGCGCTACGGTCGGCCCCTGGGGCTGACCTTGAAGGACCTGCAGCGCGCGCTCGAACTCCTGCCGGCCGACGCCAACGACGCTGGGCGAACGGCGTGACGCCAGCGCGCGCAGCGGGACGCCGGCTCGGCCGCTTTGATCTTCTGCGCCAGCTCGGCCGCGGGGCCCAGGCCACCGTCTGGCTCGGCCACGACGAGCGCCTGGACCGTGAAGTGGCGATCAAGCTGCTCGACCCCGGTGCCGCCGAGGTGCAGACCTGGTTGCACGAGGCGCGTGCCGTCAGCCGGCTCACGCACCCGAACATCGTTCCGGTGTTCGAGGCCGACACCGTCGGCGAACAGCCGATGCTGGTCTTCGAGTTCGTCGACGGCGGCACGCTGGCCGAGGCCCGCCGCGACAAGGGCCCGATGGCGCCGCGCGACGCCGTCACGCTGATGATCGGCGTGCTCGAAGCGCTGGCCACGGCGCACGCCCAGGGCATCGTGCACCGCGACCTGAAGCCGTCGAACCTGCTGATGGCGGGCGACGGCCGCGCCCGCGTGATGGACTTCGGCATTGCCGCTCGCGTTGCCGGTGGCGGCGACGGGCGCATCGCCGGCACACCGGGTTACATGTCGCCGGAGGCGGCGCGCGGCGAGGCGCCGGCACCGCAGATGGATGTCTTCGCCGCCGGCATGCTGCTCGGCGAACTGCTCGCCGGCATGCCGCTGCTGCGCGAGCGAGACCCCTACCGCGCGATGCATCGGGTGCAGCACGAGGACTTCGCCGTCCCGCGGCAGATCCGCATCGACGACGGCCTGCGTGCCATCGTCGCTCGCGCGGTGGCGCGCGACCCGCGTCAGCGCTACGACGGCGCCGCCTCGTTCCGCGACGCGCTGAATGCCTGGCTGAGTCCCCAGGAGCAAGGCGACGCGTCGGCCGGCGGCGGGCATGGCACGCTGGCCTTCCTGCTGCGGCGCATGAAGCACAAGCGCGACTTCCCGGCGCTGGGCGAATCGATCGTGCGCATCCAGCGCATCGCCAACTCCGAAACCGAGAGCCTGGCCAGCCTGTCGTGCGAGATCCTCAACGACGTCGCGCTGACGAACAAGCTCTTGCGCATGGTCAACACCGTGCACTTCGCCAATGCCGGCGCCGGCAACATCAGCACCATCTCGCGCGCGGTGGCCCTGGTGGGTTTCGCCGGCATCCGCAACATGGCCTTGTCGGTGGTGCTGCTCGAGCACATGCAGGACCAGGCGCATGCCGCACAGGTCCGCGAGGAGTTCCTGCGCGGCCTGATGGCCGGCACGCTGGCTGCCGAGCTGACCCCCTCGCCGCGCGAGGCTGAAGAGATTTTCATCGGCACGATGTTCCAGAACCTCGGCCGCATGCTGACGCAGTACTACTTCCCCGAGGAGGCGCAGCAGATTCGTCAGGGCGCCAAGGGTGCCGGCATGGCCGCAGAGGACAGGTCCGCGGCCCAGGTGCTGGGCCTGAGCTACCAGGAACTCGGCGTCGGCATTGCGAAGGTCTGGGACCTGCCGGACAGCCTGCAGCGCCTGATGGTGCAGCCCGCCGGCGATCCGCCGGGCAAGGGCGTCGACAAGGGCATCGAGCGCCAGCGCTGGATCGGCCGCATCGCCAATCAGATCACCGACACGATGCTCGGCGACGACGTGGCCGGCCTGGACCTGCGCATCGGCCGCCTGGCCGAGGCCTTTGCACCGGCACTCGGCCTGCCCAAGCGTGCCGTGCTTGCGGCGGCGGAGTCGGCGCGCGAGCGGCTGACGCAACTCGCCGGCGCGCTCGGCCTGCAGGTGAGCGCGGACGATCCGGCGAGCCGGCTGATGGCAGGGCCGCGGGATCTGCCCGCCGATACCCTGGCGCCGCACAGGCTCGCCGCCACGGCGCCCGCGCCGCTGGACGACGGGCTGACGATCGTGCTCGATCACCCCACCGAGGCGGCACCGCGCGGCGGGCCGCCACCGGCCGAACTGCTGGCCGCCGGGGTGCAGGACATCACCAACAGCATGGTGGCCGACAACTCCAAGCTCAACGAAGTGCTGCGCATGGTGCTGGAGACGATGTACCGCGCGCTCGATTTCCGGCGCATCATGTTCTGCCTGCGCGACCCGAAGACCGAGACCCTGACCGGCCGCTTCGGCCTGGGCAGCGACGTCGACGTGATGAAGGCGGCATTCCGCGTCCCGCTCAGGCCCAAGGGGGCGCCGGACCTGTTCAGCGCGATCTGCACCAAGGGCATGGACACCCTGATCGCCGACGCCACCAGTGGCGCGGTGGGCCAGCGCCTGCCGGCCTGGTACCGCGAGAAGGTCAACGCGCCGACCTTCCTGCTGCTGCCGATGGCGCTCAAGGGCAGCACCTTCGCGCTGATCTACGCCGACAAGGCGCGGGCGGGCGGCATCGTGCTCGACGAGAAGGAACTGTCCCTGCTGCGTACGCTGCGCAACCAGGCCGTGATGGCCTTCCGGCAACTGGGCTGAGTGTTCTTGTCGCGGTGAAGGGTGCCGAGCCTGACCCCGGCACTGGTTGCAACGCTGAGGGCTGCTTGGTTCCCCACCTGACCCGGTTGGGCGCGCTTCCATGCGGGGAGGCCCGGCGAGCCGGATTGTAGCGGAGCGGTTCAGCGAAGCTGGAGCGCATCGGCTTCCCAGCGCAGCCCGAGAGGCTCGACGATCAGCTGTTTCGGCCCGGCCTCGACGCCACCGGCCACCCAGGCCGGCACACCCTGCGCGCGGGCGATCTCCAGCGTGCGCCCGGCGTCGGCCGCAGCCACAAAGAGGGCAAATCCGGCCCCCATGTTCAGCGTGCCGTAGGCCTCGGTTGCGTCCTGCCTTGCCTGCTGCTGGATGAAGCGCAGCACCGGCGGCAGCGGCGGAACCATGTGCATGCGGTAGGTGAAGGTGCCCGGGTGGCGCAGCAGCTTGCGCCAGCCGTGGCCGGTGATGTTGGCCGCGTAGTGCGGCACGATGCCGGCCCGCGCCAGGGCCTCGGTGACCGGGGAATACAGCAGGGTCGGCGCAAGCAGGGCCTCGCCGTAGCTGCTGCCGTCGTCAAGCGGCGTCAGGTAGCCCTGCGGCAGCCGCTCGGCCAGCTTGCGCGCCAGGCTCAGGCCGTTGGCATGGATGCCGCTGGAGCCGAGCAGCACGATGGCGTCGCCGACGGCCAGCGCGTCACCCAGGGTCAGCCGCGACTTCGGGTTCACGAGACCGGTGCACGAGGCCGCGAGATCGATGCGCCCGGCTTCGACGATGCCCGCCAGAGCCGGCGTTTCACCGCCGCCCCAGGCCACGCCGCAGACTTCGCAGGCGTGTTTCCAGCCCGCCACCAGGGCCTGCGCGCGATCGGCGTCGCCGAACCAGTCGCTGCCGCCGGCGGCCCAGTAAGCCTGCACCACCAGGGGCGTGGCGCCGACCGTGATCAGGTCGTTGACCGCCATCGCGATCGTGTCCTGGGCGATGCCGGCGTAGTAGCTGCGGCCGGTGAGGCGCTGCATCTCGTCGGCCACCAGGGCCTTGCTGCCCAGGCACTCGACGATGCTGGCCAGGTAGAAGGGCCCGACGTCGACCACATAGGCCGACTCTCCGCGCGAGGCGGCCACCTCGGCAAAACCATGCGCACCGAGCAGCGGTGCGGTGGACGCCGCGGCACGCTGGGCGGCGATTTTCAGCGGGTCGATCAGGTCGTAGGCGACGCCGGATTGTG
This sequence comes from uncultured Rubrivivax sp., assembly GCA_964637205.1. GTDB lineage: Bacteria > Pseudomonadota > Gammaproteobacteria > Burkholderiales > Burkholderiaceae_C > Rubrivivax. The sequence goes on along the minus strand of CAZWUR010000018.1, from coordinate 37,647 downwards.
CGTAGGTCAGCGGGGTGTCGGGCTGGGTCATGGGCCGGGATTATCGGTGGCCCTGCGAGGGTGCCACCAGCGCGGCGAAACAGGCGGCCGTGCTGACGGCGCGGCTCTGCCAGGTCATCTCGCGCACGACGCGGCCCGTGGGGCGGCCGATCTGCATGCGGATCCAGGGCGTGGGCGGCCAGCTGCCGTCGGGCTGCTGCATTGCGCACAGTGCTTTGCGTGCCGGCGGGCCGGCACGGCACTGGGCCAGTGCGAGCGGCGTCGGCGCCTCGGGCAGGCGCGCCATGAAGTTGCGTGCCGCCTGGGCCGCCGGATGCCCGGGCGCCACCGATTCGAACAGGCGCAGCACCAGGGACGTGCCGGCGTAGGGCCCGGCGTACCAGGGCACAAGCCAGGCGCCGTCGCTCGCCTGCTGAGCCGCCAGCCAGGCCAGCGGCACGGGCACATCGTGCCGGCCACTGGCCAGCAGCCCGAGGTGAAAACTCGACAGCGCATCGGCATCGGCGGTATTGCCCCAGTACAGATCGTTGCCGCGGCGCATCGCATCGCGGCGATCGGGCGGGTCGTCGTCGGCGACCAGGAAGGTGCGGATGGCGCCGTCATCGTCGCGCTGCGACAGGGCCAGGGCCACCGGCCCGTCGCAAAGTGGCAAGTGCGCCGGCGCTGCGCGTGCAAAGAGTGCCAGCGCGACGCCGAGCGAGTCGAGGTCCGGCGGCTGCTCCGGCAGGCCGGGGAAGTAGCTCCAGCCGCCGGCCAGTTCGGTGACGCGGTGCTGCGCCAGATGTTCGGCCTGGACGACGGCCAGCGCGTGCAGCGCCGGGTCGCCGCCGAGGTCCTCGGCGGCGTCAAGCAGCCACAGGGCGATCGCTGCGCGTGCGAACAGATCCGATTCCTGGCGCTCCGGCGTGCCGGTGAAACCCAGCGCCTGCGGAAACGTCAGCGCGTGGCGCGCGTCAGGAAACCCGGCCTCGCCGGCCGCGAGCAACCAGTCGCGGGCACGCGCGACGGCCTGCTCAGCTGACAGTGAAGCCACCCGTCAGTGTTGCCTGCTCCAGCGCGCTCAGGCGGACCGTGACGTCGCGCGCGTTCTGCGGTGCCGCGGCGCCAATGCTCAGGCTGCAATCGATCTGGGTCGGCGTGATCGTCAGCGCGCCGACGCTGATGCCGGCGCCCGACAGCTGAACCTGGGCGGCCGCCGTGAAGCCGGTGCCGACGATGCTGACGGCCACCGTCGCGCCGCGCGCGCCGGTGTTCGGGCTGATCGACGCCACACTCAACGGCGCGGCCTCGGATCCGTCTGGAATCATGTCTGCACAGGTCCCGGAGTCCGGCGGATCGATGACCTCATAGATCAGTTGGCCGGGCCCGCCCGGGGCACCGGGATTGCCGGCCACAGTGCCGCCGCTGCCCACCGGGTCGGGTGTGCCGTCGACGCCGCCCTGGCCGTCGTGCGCGGCTTCACATTCGCTCGTCTTCTTGCCCGCGCGGCCCACCTTCTTCGCCGCGCGCCCACCACGCCCGCCGTCTCCCGGGTCGCCGCCGCTGGCGCCGCCATTGATGTAGTTCACCTGGCTGCCGAACAGCGGCCCGCCGGGTTGCACGTTGTCATGGCGGCTGATGACGATGATGTTGCCCGCCGTGCCACCCGTGCCGCCGTTGCCGCCGCGGCCGCCGTCGCCACCGTCGCCGGCGTCGCCGCCGTTGCCCGGCGAACGTTCGCAGCTGTCGCCCCAGACGCTCTCGTCGGTATCGCCGTCGCGCCCGCCCATGCCGTCGCCGCCGGCGCCACCGTTCTGGCCGCGCCCGCCGCTGCCGGCCGACTGGCCGTCCCAGTCCAGCACGAGCTTGCTGCCGGGGCCGTCGAATTCGACTTCCAGCGCCACCAGGGTCAGGGTCGGCGGCCTTTCCTTGATCTGGCCAAGGCTGAAACCCAGGATGTTCAAGCCGCTGCCGCCGGCATTGCCCTGGGCGCCGTCGTGCCCTTGCTGCCCCTTCTTGCCGTGGTTGCCCTGGCCCTGGTTGATCCAGGTATCGGAGTCGAAGGGTGACTCGCCGGGGCCGAATCCACCGTCGGGCGCCGCGCTGGCGAAGGCCTGCCCGTCGGCCGCGGCGTGCAGCCGGTCCTTCCAGGTGATGACGTTGGCATCGCGGTAGGTGTCGCCCGGGTCGTCGGGCCGGCAGGGGTTGTTCACCGGGGGTTCCTTGCCGCCGATGACCACCAGCTTGCGGCAGACGACGTTGTAGCTGTCGAAATAGGCCTGGTTCTTGCCGGCGAGATCGCCGCCGTCGACGTCGTGCGGTGCAAAGATGATGCCGCCGCCGTCGTAGAACACGATCGTGTCGTAGACCACGCATTGCTCCTTGAACTCCTGGTGATGGTTCAGGGTCAAGGTGCCGCGGGCGCCGCTGACGGGATCGAACTGGGTGTCGAACTCGGGGCCGCAGGTCGTGCACACGACAGGCATTTGGGACATGGTGAGGTTCTCCGTTCCGGGTTGGCGAAGTACGGTGGTTCAGGCCGCAGCACGGTAGGGCTGCCAGTCGGCGATGTCGGGCAGCGGCAGGGACATCTGGTTGCAGCGTGTCAGCACCTCCTGGCGCAGGCGCTGCAGCGAGTGCATCGGTGCTTGCAGCGCCGGCAGGTCCAGCGGCCCGCCGAGCGCGCGCTCGAGCAGCGGCAGCAGGGCCGGACATTGCTGCGCCAGCGCCGCCCGCACGGGCCGCTCCGGGCGCAGGAAGGCGATGTCGTCGCCACGGGCGGCGGCATGCCAGACCATCGGCAGCCGGGCCAGGGCGTAGGCCCAGTAGCGCAGGTACCAGATGGCGGCGGCGCCCTGGCCGCAAGCCTGCATCTCGCCGGCCACGGCGAGCCGCCAGTCGAGCTCGGCGGCGTCGAGGGTGTAGGCGTATTCGGCGCGTGTGGCCTCGCGCATGGCCGCAGGCCACGGCGGCCTGGAAAACTGCCCTGCCACAAGGCGGTGCATGGCGCGCAGCGCCCGGGCCACGGCGGCCGCGTCGTCGTGCAGGCCCAGCGCGCTGGCGACCGGCGCGGCGCGCTGCTGGCCCAGTGAGCTCAGCACAGCGAAGGGCCGGGTGTAGACATTCGGGCAGACCCGGTCATGCAGATCCGCCAGCGCCGCAATGACCCCGCCGTGCCCCATCTGCAGCCAGAAACGCGCCAGCGACGGCAGATCGCCGGTGACGCCGGTTTCGCGCACGGTGAGCCGGCCCATGTCGAGGAAGACGGTCAGCCGGTCGGCCCGCACGTCGGGCCGGCGCATCAGCTGGCGCACCCGCGGGGCGCAGTCGTTCGCAGCATCGCCGCTGTCATCGGCAGCACGCCAGGCCAGGTCAGCGGCGGCGATGCGGTGTGCGGCGAGCCCCGAGCGCGCGATGCGTGCCGGATCGTCGAGCAGCGCTGCCGGGTACCAGGCCAGGTCGACCGGCGTGCCGTCGGGTGCCACATGGCGCTCCGGCCGGAAGGTGTCGACGCGGCCGAAGACGACGAGGTCCAGGTCCTGGTGCTGCGCCGCCTGCGCATCCGCGTCCGGGCGACGGACAAAGGCTGCCCGCGTCGACGGCTGCCAGCGTTGCCGGGCCCAGGCCAGCGCGGCGGGGTGGCGGGGTTGCGGCGTGAGGGCGGTGTACATGGGGCATCCTAGGTTCGTCTGCGGCGCCTGGGAACCGGCCAGCCTAGGGGGACGCGCCAGGGCGGCCCGTAGAATCCCGCGCATGCACGCCAGTCTCCATTCGCCGTCTGCGTGGGCGGTCCCGGGTCGCCCAGGGCGCCCTGGGTGCCCCGCTGCGCGCGGCGTCGTGGCCGGGCGATGAGCTACGTCGTCCTGGCCCGCAAGTACCGGCCGCGCAGCTTTGCCGAGATGGTCGGCCAGCCGCATGTCGTGCAGGCGCTGAGCAATGCACTCGAGCGCGGCCGGCTGCACCATGCCTATCTGTTCACCGGCACGCGCGGCATCGGCAAGACCACCATCAGCCGCATCCTGGCGAAGAGCCTGAACTGCGTCGGCGCCGACGGCCAGGGCGGCATCACGGCCCATCCCTGCGGCGTCTGCCCGGCCTGCACCGCGGTCGACATCGACCGATTCCCGGACTACATCGAGATGGACGCCGCCAGCAGTGGCGGCAAGGACGAGATCCGCGACCTCATCGAACGCGCCGCCTACAAACCCAGCGTCGGCCGCTTCAAGGTCTTCATGATCGACGAGGCGCATCAGCTCTCCAGGGATGCCTTCAACGCGTTGCTGAAAACGCTGGAGGAGCCGCCCGAGTACCTCAAGTTCGTGCTCGCCACCACCGATCCGGAGAAGATGCTGCCGACGGTGCTCAGCCGCTGCCTGCAGTTCAATCTGCGGCCGATGGCGCCTGAGACGGTGCAGGCGCATCTGGAGACGGTGCTCGACGCCGAAGGCGTGGGTTTCGAGACCGGCGCGCTGCGTGTGCTGGGCAAGGCGGCGCGCGGCTCGATGCGCGACGCGCTGTCGCTGGCCGATCAGGCCATCGCCTATGGTGCCGGCCGGGTCGACGAGGCGGTGGTGCGCGGCATGCTGGGCAGTGTCGACCGCAGCGAGGCCGCGGCGCTGCTCGACGCGCTGGCCCGGCGCGACGCGCCGGCCCTGCTCGACGGCATCGACGGCCTGCGCGCCGCCGGTCTGTCGGCCGCCGCCACGCTCGAGACGATGGCGGCCCTGCTGCAGCAGGCGGCCGTGGAGCAGGCGGTGCCGGGAGCGCTCGACGAGGGCGAGCCGGAGACCCGGACGGCGCGCGCGCTGGCCGTGCAGATGCCGGCCGAGGACATCCAGCTGCTCTACAGCATCGTCGTGCACGGCCGCCCGGAGCTGGCGCTGATGAGTGACGAGTACGGCGCGCTGACGATGGTGCTGCTGCGCCTGTTCGCATTCCCCGCCGGCGACGCACCGGCGCCGGCGCCTCGGCCTGCGCGGCCTCAGCCGCTGCGCGCCGCCGCACCGCCGGCGATCGTGGTGAAAACATCGCCACCGGTGCGCGCTGAATCCACCGCGCCGTCGGCGTCCCCTGATTCGCCGGCGCCGCCAGCGACACCTGCATCGCCGGTCGGTGATGTCGACCCCGCTCTCGGCGACCGCTGGCAGGCCCTGGTCGCGCAGTTGATCGACGGCGGCGTGATCAGCACCCTGACGCGTGAACTCGCCTGGCAGGCCGGCCTCGAACGCATCGACGGTGCGCGCTGGACCCTGCGTGTGGAGCGTGACACCCTGCGTGCACCGGCGCTGGTCGAACGGCTGGCGGCGGGGCTCGCAGACCTGCTCGGCACGGCGCTGACGCTGGAGTTGCTGGCCGGCGCGCCGGCTGATTCGCCGGCGCTGCGCGAGGCCGCTGATCGTGCGCGGCGCCAGCGCCAGGCCGAGCAGCGCGTCGATGCCGACCCGCTGGTGCGCGAACTGCTGTCCAGCTTCCAGGGCGCGATGATCGTGCCCGGTTCGATCAAACCCCTTTAGACCCGCAAAGGACCCCCGCCATGATGAAGAACCAGCTCGCCGGCCTGATGAAGCAGGCCCAGGCCATGCAGGACAACCTGAAGAAGGCGCAGGAGGAACTCGCCAGCATCGAGGTCGAGGGCCAGTCCGGTGCCGGCCTCGTCAAGGTGGTGATGACGTGCAAGCACGACGTCAGGCGCGTCACCATCGATCCCAGCCTGTTCGACGAGGACCGCGACATGCTCGAGGACCTCGTGGCCGCGGCCTTCAACGACGGCCTGCGCCGCGCCGAGGAGACGAGCGCCGAGAAGATGGGCAAGCTGACCGCGGGGCTGCCGCTGCCCCCGGGCATGAAGCTTCCGTTCTGAGCCCGCACCCGCATCGGCCCCGGCTGGATCCTCGACTCGACGCTGCGTGGCCGAACCCGCCCTCGACAGCCTGATCGAGGCGCTGCAGCGCCTGCCCGGCATCGGCCGCAAGTCGGCGCAGCGCATCGCCTTCCACCTGCTGCAGCACGACCGCGGCGGCGCGCAGACGCTGGCGCATGCGCTGCAGCACGCGGTCGACGCGATGCGGCACTGTGCGCGCTGCCACACCTTCACCGAAGCCGAGATCTGCGCCACCTGCAGTGACCCGGCACGCGATGCGCGTCTGCTGTGCGTGGTGGAAACGCCGGCCGACCAGGCCGCGCTCGAGCGCAGCGGCAGCTATGCCGGCTGCTACTACGTGCTGATGGGCCGGCTGTCGCCGCTGGACGGCATCGGCGTCGAGGCGCTGCAGGCGCGTGGCCTGCTCGACCGCGCGGGCGACGGCGTGGTGGCCGAGGTGATCCTGGCCACCAGTTTCACCGCCGAGGGCGAGGCCACCGCGCATGCGCTGGGCGAGGCGCTGCGCGCGCGCGGCCTGCGCGTGACCAGGCTGGCGCGCGGTGTTCCGGCGGGCAGCGAGCTGGAGTACGTGGACCTGAGCACCATCGCGCACGCCCTGGTGGACCGGCGCTGAGCCGGCGCCCGAGGCTGCCTGGGCGGCGCGCCGGGGCGCGGCACAGCGAAGATCAGCGCGGCGACCGGGCTGCGCGGGTCGTGGGCTTGGGGGCGCTGGCGCCGCCGCCGCCCGCCAGGCGGGTCGCCGACTTCGTCTTCGGCGGCAGCATCACCACCACCCGGCTGCCGGGTCGGAAGCTCGCTGCGACGGCAACATCGTTCCAGCGCGCCACCTCGGCGGCCTTCAGCCGGTAGCGGCGCGCCACCGCGGCCACGCTGTCACCCCGGCGGCCCACCTTCAGCACCACACGCCGGAGCTTGCCGGCGTCGGGCACCAGGGTCATCGCTGCGTTGTCGGCCAGGTGTTCGCCGACGTCGGTGGCCTGCGCCGGCTTGCGCGGCACCAGCAGGGCCGATCCGGCGCGGACCTTCATGCGCGGCGGAATCCGGTTCACCTCGCGCAGCGCGGCTTCGCTGCTGCCGACCATCTTCGCGGCCTGCGCAGGCGACAGGGTGCGCGGCGCCACCCAGACCGTCCAGCTGGCCAGCGGGCCGGTGTGGGTGCGCAGGGCCTGCCTGAAGCGCTGCGCCGCGTCGTAGGGCAGCAGCACCTCGGGTGTGCCGGCGGCCAGGATCACCGGCTTGGCATGTTGCGGGTTGAAGTCGCGGAAGACCGCCTCGTCCATGCCGGCAAGCTGGGCGGCCAGCGCGACGTCGATGTCGCGGTCGATCGGCACCGCCAGGAACACCGGGTGGTTCTCGAGCTCGGGCAGGCTCAGGCCGAAGGCGTCCGGGTGCAGCACGATGTTCTTCATCGCCAGCAGCTTGGGCACGTAGTCGCGGGTCTCCTCGGGCATGCGCAGCGCCGCGTAGTCGGTCGGCTGATCGAGCTTGAGATTGCGCTTGATGGCCCGCGACACGCTGCCCTGGCCCCAGTTGTAGGCCGCCAGCGCCAGATGCCAGTCGTTGAACTGGCGGTTCAGCTGGGCCAGGTAGTCGAGCGCGGCGCGCGTCGAGGCGATGACGTCCTTGCGGTCGTCGCGCAGCAGGTTCTGCCGCAGATCGAAGTCGCGGCCGGTGGCGGACACGAACTGCCACATGCCGACCGCGCGGGCTTGCGAATGGGCCTGCGGGTTGAAGGCGCTCTCGATGAAGGGCAGCAGGGCCAGCTCCATCGGCATGCCGCGGGCCTCAACCTCCTCGACGACATGGAACAGGTAGCGGCCGCCGCGCGCCATCATGCGTGCGACGTAATCGGGCCGGGCAGCGTAATAGGCCTCCCATTTGCGGACGCGTTCGCCGTCGAGCTCGGGCATGGCCAGGCCCCGGCGCAGGCGCAGCCACAGATCGCTGCGCGCCTTGACCTCGGCCACCGCGTCGGCCTCGTCCTGCGCCGTGGCCGGCACCACGGGCGGCGGCGCAAGGGCCGCCGACGCTGCAGGCTTCGGCGGCAACGGTACCGCTGCCGCCCGCAGCTCGGGCGCCTCGGGCTGCATGGCGGCGGCATCGGGTGGCGGCGCCGGCAGCGAGGTGCAACCCGCCAGCGCCATCAGCGCGGCCGAGGCGGCCAGCAGGACACGATTCATCGGAAGCTGTCTTTCCAGCGGCGCAATGCGCCGAAAACTTCGGGGCCGCCGTCATCGGCGGCGCCATGAGCGCGCGCGGCTTCGATCACCGTCGGTTCGGCGCAGCGCAGGAAGGGGTTGATCTCGCGTTCGACCGCCAGGCGGGCGGGCAGGGTGGGGCGGCCGGCCGCGCGTTCGGCTTCGCACCAGGCCTGGTGCGTCTGACGCGCGGCATTGCCGGGTTCGACAGCGGCCGCAAAACGCAGGTTCGACAGCGTGTACTCGTGCGTGCAGCAGACCTGGGTGTCGTCGGGCAGCGCGGCCAGGCGCTGCAGCGAGTGGTGGAACTGCGCCGGCGTGCCTTCGAACATGCGGCCGCAGCCGGCGGAGAACAGCGTGTCGCCGCAGAACAGCAGCGGCGCCTGGGGCGCGTCGCGTTCAAAATAGGCGATATGGCCGGCGGTGTGGCCCGGCACGTCGATGACCTCGAAGCGTCGGCCGAGCGTGGTGAGGGTGTCGCCGTCGCGCAACGGCAGATTCGGCTCGGGGATGGTTTCGCGGGCCGGCGCCCAGACCGGGCCCTGCAGGCGTGCACGCAGCGCGTCGACGCCGCCGACGTGATCGGGGTGGTGGTGGGTCACTAGAATGCCGGCCAGCCGCAGCGACAGGCTGTCGAGCGCGGCGATCACGGGGGCGGCGTCGCCCGGGTCCACGACCACGGCCTCGTGGCCGTCGTGCAGCATCCAGATGTAGTTGTCGGCGAAGGCGGGCAGCGGGACCAGGGGCATGACGCAGTTCATGACGCGTGAGGCGCAGATTGTAGAGTTGGACACCTGGCTGCGGACGCCGCCCGGGCGCTATCTGCTTGCCTGGGAGCAGGACCGGCTGGACCAGGGCGTGGCCGATGCCTTCGGATTCCACGCGCTGCAACTGGGCCTGCCCCAGCTCGACGGTCTGCGAGCCAACCGCATGCCGCATCGCTGGGTCGCCAGCGACGTGCTGCAGGTCCCCCAACCCTTGCCGGCCCTGCCCGCGGCCGCCGACATCGTCACCACCCAGCTCGACGGCCCGCCGGTGCATCTGCACAGCGAGTTCGACGCCTTGCCCTTTCCGAGCGGCAGCCTCGACCTCGTCGTGATGCCGCATGCGCTGGAACTTGCGCGCGACCCGCACCTGACCCTGCGCGAGGCCGAGCGCGTGCTGCTGCCCGAGGGCCGGCTGCTGATCACCGGCTTCAACCCGGCGAGCCTGTGGGGCATGCGCCAGCGTATCGGGCGTCTGCGCCGGCGTACCGCTTTCAACGAGGCCCAAGGCCTGTACCTGCCGCGTGCCGGTGATTTCATCGGCTACTGGCGGCTGCGCGACTGGCTGCGCCTGCTGGGCTTCGAGGTCGAAGCGGGCCGTTTCGGCTGCTGGCGCCCGCCCTGCACCAGCGAGCGCTGGCTGCAGCGCTATGCCTGGATGGACAGCATGGGCGACCGCTGGTGGCCGGTGTTCGGCGCGGTCTACTATCTGCACGCCGTCAAGCGCGTGCGCGGCATGCGGCTCGTCGGCCTGGCCAGGCGCGACGTCAAGGCCCGCCGCCAGGCGGCCCGCGTCGTCGCCCAGCGGCGCCCGGTGCCCCTCACGGAGAAGACATGACGGAGATCGAGATCTACACGGATGGCGCCTGCAAGGGCAATCCCGGCCCGGGCGGCTGGGGGGCCTGGCTGAAGGCGGGCAGCCATGAACGCGAGCTGTGGGGCGGCGAAGCCGTGACCACCAACAACCGCATGGAGCTGATCGCGGTCATCGAGGCCCTCGCCGCGCTGCCCCAGCCCAGCCGCGTCACGCTGTACACCGACAGCGCCTACGTGAAGAACGGCATCACGACCTGGATCCACGGCTGGAAGGCGCGCGGCTGGACCACCGCCGACCGCAAGCCGGTGAAGAACCAGGACCTGTGGCAGCGCCTGGACGCGCTGCGCACAGGCCACCAGGTCGACTGGCGCTGGGTCAAGGGCCATGCCGGCAACCCCGGCAACGAGCGCGCCGATGCCCTGGCCAACCGCGGTGTCACGGCCTCGGGTGGGCGCTGAACCGGCTTGCGGTTGCGGTCTGCCCTGCCCGGCGCCGGCAGGCTGGGCGGCGAACGGCTACATTCTCGGATTGCCCGAGACCCACGCATGAAGAGAACGTCAACGACCGTGATCGCCGTCGTCGCCCTGGTGGCGGCGGGTGCCTTGGCCTGGTGGGTGCAGCAGCGGCCGAGCGTGAGCGCGTCGGCACCCGGCGAGGCGCGGCCGGCGAATGGCGGCGTGCCGGGCGGACGCGGCGGCCCGGCGGCCGTCGAGGTGGGCCTTGTCGAGGCGATGCGCATCGTCGACGCCACCGAGTCGGTCGGCACCCTGCGCTCGCGCCAGGGCGTGATGGTGCGGCCCGAGGTCAGCGGCCGGGTCGCCGCGCTCGGCTTCAGCGACGGCAAGCCGGTGCGCCGCGGCCAGCTCTTGCTGCAGCTCGACGACACACTGCAGCGCGCCCAGCTGCAGCAGGCCGAGGCCCAGGCGGCCATCGCGCGCACGCAGCTGGCGCGCAATCGCGAACTGGTCGGCCAGGGTTTCGTCAGCCAGAACGCGGTCGACCAGAGTGCCGCCGCGCTGGAGGTGGCCGCGGCCCAGGTGGCGCTGGCCCAGGCCCAGCTCGCGCGCCTGCGCGTATTGGCGCCCTTTGACGGCCAGGCCGGCATCCGCCAGGTCAATGTCGGCGACTACGTCAGGGACGGGGCCGACATCGTGTCCCTGGTCGACGCCGGCCAGGTCTGGGTCGACTATCGTCTGCCCGAGCGCTACGCGGCGCGCGTGCGGCCGGGCCTGACGGTGACGGTGGCCCTGGACGCCTTGCCCGACCACCGCTTCGAAGGCCGCATCGAGGCGATCGAGGCGCAGGTCGACGCCGACGGCCGCGCGCTGCTGGTGCGCGCCCGGCTCGACAACCGCGACGGCATGCTGCGGCCCGGCATGTTCGCCCGCGCGCGCACGGTCTTCGGCGTGCGCGAGCAGGCCCTGGTGGTGCCCGAGGAGGCCCTGGTGCCGGATGGCGGCAAGCAGTTCCTGCTGCGCGTGATCGACGGCGGCAGCGGCCCCGTGGTCGAGCGCATCGAGGCGCAGCTCGGCATGCGCGTGTCCGGCAAGGTCGAGATCCTGGCCGGGCTGAAGGCCGGCGACCGGGTCGTCACCGCCGGCCAGTCGCGCCTGATGCAAGGCGAGCGCCAGTCGGTGCGTGTGGTCGAACTGGGGAGCGCCGGCGGCAACGTCCCGGCGCAGGCGTCGGTGCCCGCGGCCAGCGCCGCGCGGCCCGCCCCATGAGCCCGGCTCCACGCCGCAAAGCCCGATGAAGCTGTCCGAAATCTCGGTGCGCCGTCCGGTGCTGGCCAGCGTGATGTCGCTGCTGGTGATCCTGATCGGCCTGGTGTCGTTCCAGCAACTCAGCGTGCGCGAATACCCGCGCATCGACGAACCCCTGGTCACCGTGCGCACCAATCTGCAGGGGGCCTCGTCCGAGGTCATCGAATCGCAGGTCACCAAACCGCTGGAGGATTCGATCGCCGGCATCGACGGCGTCGACATCATCACCTCGGTCTCGCGTACCGAGCAGAGCCAGATCACGGTGCGCTTCAAGCTGACGAAGGACCCGGACACTGCTGCGGCCGAGGTGCGCGACCGCGTTTCGCGGGTGCGCGGGCGCCTGCCCGACGCCGTCGACGAGCCGATCATCGCCAAGGTCGAGGCCGACGCCACGCCGGTGATCTGGCTGGCCTACGTCAGCGAGACGATCGACCCGCTGGAACTCACCGACATCATCAACCGCGTCGTCAAGCCGCGGCTGCAGACCGTGCCCGGCGTGGCCGATGTGCAGGTCGGCGGGGCCCGCCTGCGCGCGATGCGCATCTGGCTGGACCCGGACAAGCTGGCCGCGCAGCGGCTGACGGTGCAGGACGTCGAGGACGCGCTGCGCCGCCAGAACCTGGAGGTGCCGGCGGGCCGCATCGAAAGCCAGCAGCGCGAATTCAGTGTCACCGCACGCACCGACCTGGCCACCGTGGCGCAGTTCGAGCAGGTGGCGCTGCGCACGATCAACGGCTACACCGTGCGCCTGCGCGACGTGGCGCGGGTGGTCGAGGCGCCGTCCAGCGAACGGTCCCGGGTGCGCCTGAACGGCGTGCCGGCGATGAGCACCGGCATCATCCGCAACGCCACCGCCAACCCGCTGGAGGTGGCCGAGGGCGTGCGCCAGGTGATGCCGCAGATCCAGCGCGAACTGCCCGCGTCGGTGACGGTGGTGCAGGCCACCGACCTGTCGGTGTTCATCGACCGTTCGATCAAGGCGGTCTACACCACGGTGGCCGAGGCGGTGGTGCTGGTGGCGCTGGTGGTCTTCGTCTTCCTGCGCACCCTGCGCGCGTCGGTCATCCCGCTGGTGACCATTCCGGTGAGCCTGGTCGGCGCCTTCGGGCTCATCGCCCTGGCCGGCTTCACGGTCAACACCCTGACCCTGCTGGCCCTGGTGCTGGCGATCGGCCTCGTCGTCGACGACGCCATCGTCGTGCTCGAGAACATCTACCGCCACATCGAAGACGGCATGACGCCCTTCCAGGCGGCGCTGCGCGGCATCCGCGAAATCAGTTTTGCCGTGATCGCGATGACGCTGACCCTGGCCGCGGTGTTCGCGCCGCTGGCCTTCACGCCGGGGCGCACCGGGCGCCTGTTCAGCGAGTTCGCGCTGACCCTGGCCGGCGCGGTCCTGGTGTCGGGTTTCGTGGCCCTGACCCTGACCCCGATGATGTGCAGCAAGCTGCTGCGCCACAACCCGAAACCGAACGCCTTCGACCGCGGCATGGAGCGCTTGCTGGTGGGTCTGGGCAACGGCTACGCGCGGATGCTGCGCGCCTCGCTGCGCGTGCGCTGGCTGGCGCTGGCGGTGATGCTGGCGGCCGCCGGCGGCAGCGGCTGGCTGTTCAGCACCGCGAAGAGCGAGCTCGCGCCCTACGAAGACCGTGGCGTGGTCGCGATGCCGGTGCGCGCGCCCGACGGCGCGACCCTGGAATACACCGCGCGTTATCTCGACGAGATCGAGGCCATCACGCGCGAATTCCCCGAGTTCGACCGCCGCTTCACCTTCGTCGGCGGCGGTGGTGTGTCCAACGCCTTCGGTTCGATGCGCACCATCGACTGGGACGAGCGCAGCGTCAGCACACGCGAGCTGGCGCAGCGCCTGCTGCCCAAGCTGTCGGCCCTGCCCGGGGTCAGCGTCTTCCCGTCGACGCCGCCCAGCCTGGGCCAGAGTTTCCGCTCGGTGCCGGTGAACGTGGTGCTGGTGGCCAACGACAGCTACGAGAATTTGGCCGCGGCCGCCCAGCGCATGCTGACCGAGATGCGCGACAACCCGGGCATCGTGCAACCCGACATCGACCTGCAGCTCAACAAGCCCGAGATCTTCATGGACGTCGACCGCGCCCGCGCCGCCGACCTCGGCGTCTCGGTGGAGGCGGTGGCGCGCACCGTCGAGACCATGCTCGGCGGCCGCGTCGTGACGCGCTACAAGCGCGACGCCGAACAGTACGACGTGCTGGTGCAGACCGATGCCCGCGAGCGCACCCGACCCGAGGACATCGAACGCCTGTTCGTGCGCGGCCGTGGCGACGCGATGGTGCCGCTGTCGCAGCTGGTGCAGCTGCGCGAGTCGGTCAGCCCGCGCGAGCTGAACCACTTCAACCAGCGCCGCTCGGTCACCATCACCGCCAACCTGGCGCCGACCTACGCCCTCAGCGATGCGCTTGAGTACATGGACGCGCTGGCCGCACGTGTACTGCCGCCGGGTTATGCGACCGAGCTCAACGGCGTCAGCCGCGAGTTCCGCGATGCTTCGGGTTCGCTGGGCCTGGTGTTCGTGCTCGCGCTGCTCTTCATCTACCTGGTGCTGTCGGCGCAGTTCGAGAGTTTCATCGACCCGTTCACGATCCTGCTTGCGGTGCCGCTGTCGATGGTCGGCGCACTGGGTGCGATGCACCTCTTCGGCGGCACGCTGAACGTGTATTCACAGATCGGACTGATCACCCTGATCGGGCTCATTTCCAAGCACGGCATCCTGATCGTCGAGTTCAGCAACCAGCTGCGCCAGCAGGGGCTGCCGGTGATCGACGCCGTGGTGCGCGCCGCCAGCCTGCGCCTGCGCCCGATCCTGATGACCACCGGTGCGATGGTGCTCGGCGCCATGCCGCTGGCCCTGGCCAGCGGTGCCGGCGCCGAAAGCCGGCAGCAGATCGGCTGGGTCATCGTCGGCGGCATGTCGGTGGGCACCCTGCTGACGATCTTCGTCGTGCCGGCGGTCTACACGCTGCTGGCGCGCAAGCGGATTCCGGGGGAGATCACGACCGCGGAGGAGCAGGTGCCCGCGGCCGCTTGATCCAAGCGTTCAAGCTGCGCGCTCGATCTACCCGCCGATGTAGTGCATCTCCACCCGGCGCTCGCCCGTGCCCGGGTCGGCGGCCATCTGGCTGCGCAGCTCGGAGTAGCGGTCGCTGCGCCCGCCCCAGATGTCGCCGATGACGGCGGCCAGCTGCGCGTCGCTGGCACCGCCGCGCAGCAGGGTGCGCAGATCGTGGCCGCGGCTGGCGAACAGGCACAGGAAGAGCTTGCCCTCGGTCGACAGGCGGGCGCGGTTGCATTCGCCGCAGAAGGCCTGCGTGACGCTGGAGATCACGCCGATCTCGCCGCCGCCATCGGCATAGCGCCAGCGCTGCGCGGTTTCGCCCGGCGCGCTGGCCTGCAGGGGTTCGAGCGCGAAGGCCTCGCCCAGCCGGCGCACCACCTCGGCCGAAGGCAGCACCTCGTCCATGCGCCAGCCGTTGGTGGCGCCGACGTCCATGAATTCGATGAAGCGCAGCACCACGCCGGCACCGCAGTGCTCGCGCACATGGCGCGCCAGCGGCACGATTTGATGGTCGTTGGTGCCCTTCTTGACGACCATGTTGATCTTGATCGGCGCCAGGCCCACGCGCTGTGCGACCTCGATGCCCTGCAGCACGTCGGCGACCGGGAAGTCGACATCGTTCATGGCGCGGAAGATGCGGTCGTCCAGCGCGTCCAGGCTGACCGTGACGCGCTGCAGCCCGGCATCCTTCAGCGCCTTCGCCTTGCGCGCCAGCATCGAGCCATTCGTCGTCAGCGTGATGTCCAGCGGCGCACCGTCGGCGCTGCGCAGTTCGGCCAGCATGCCGATCAGGATGTCCAGGTCCTTGCGCATCAGCGGTTCACCGCCGGTGAGCCGAAGCTTGTGCACGCCATGGGCGACGAACAGCCGCGTCAGGCGCGTGATCTCCTCGAAGCTCAGCAGCGCGGGCTGGGGCAGGAAGCGGTAGGTCTTGTCGAAGACCTCCTTGGGCATGCAGTAGCTGCAGCGGAAATTGCAGCGGTCGGTGACCGAGATGCGCAGATCGCGCAGCGGCCGGCCCAGGGTATCGCTCAGCAGACCGCTGGGGGCGCTCAGCTGATCCGGGATGCGGGGTACGGCCGCGGCCACACGCTGGTCGACCAGAGGGATGACGTTTTCGCCCATCCCCGGATTGTGCAATGCCGGCTCAAGACCCTGCCGGCGCTGCGACTCTTCGTGCGCCGTCGAAACGACGCGACCAGTAGGGGCTGTCGATCTGCTCGACGCGGACCTGCTGCCCGCTGCGCGGTGAATGGATGAAACGCCCGTCGCCGATGTAGATGCCGACGTGCGAGAAGGCGCGCTTGAGCGTGTTGAAGAAGACCAGGTCGCCGGGTTGCAGCGCGCCGCGGTCGACCTGCGGCAGGCCGGCATGCTGGGCCTGTTCGGCCGAACGCCGGGGCAGGCTGATGCCGAGCACGGTCTCGACCACATGCCGCGTGAAGCCGCTGCAGTCGAAGCCGGCGGCGGCGCTGTTGCCGCCGCGGCGGTAGTGCAGGTCGAGGAAGTTCATCGCCGTGATGACGAGATCACCGGCCACATTGCGTTGAGTCTCCGGTGTGCTGGCCGCGGCCACCAGGCCGCGTGATGTCAGCAACGCGCCCAGCGGATCGGCGTCGGCCTCCTGTGCGCCCGCGGTGCCCACGAGCAGCAGACCCGCCAGCGCAATGGCAAGCAGGGCAGGCCGCGTGGTGAGGAGATTCGGCACGGCGCGCACAATAGTCCGGCCATCTCCCGCTTGTCAATGAAGAAAGGACGCACATGTTCCAGGCCCTGCTGCTGGAAAAGGCCGAAACCGGCTTCTCCTGCCGGCTCACCGAGCTCGATGAATCGCGGCTGCCCGAGGCCGATGTGCTGGTTCGGCCCGAGTACTCCACGCTGAACTACAAGGACGCGCTGGCCCTCACCAACCGCTCCCCGGTGGTGCGCAACTGGCCGATGGTGCCGGGCATCGACGGCGCCGGCACGGTGCTGGAGAGTGCGCACGCGGACTGGAAACCCGGCGATCGCTTCGTGCACAACGGCTGGGGCGTCGGCGAGACGCACTGGGGCTGTCTGGCGCAGCGCGCGCGGCTCAAGGGCGACTGGCTGGTGAAGCTGCCCGCGGCGTTCACCCCGCGTCAGGCGATGGCCATCGGTACCGCCGGCTACACCGCGATGCTGTGCGTGCTGGCGCTCGAACGCCATGGCCTGCAAGCTGGCGACGGCGAGGTGCTGGTCACCGGCGCCACCGGCGGCGTCGGCAGCGTCGCGATCGCCCTGCTGTCCAGGCTCGGGCATGCGGTGGTCGCTGCCAGCGGCAAGCCGCAGGAAGCCGACTATTTGGCCGCGCTCGGCGCTGCCCGCGTGATCGACCGTGCCGAATTTGCCGCCGCCGGCAAGCCGCTGCAGAAGGAACGCTGGGCCGGCGTGGTCGACGCGCTGGGCAGTCACACGCTGGCCAACGCACTGGCCCAGACACGCTATGGCGGCGTCGTCGCGGCCTGCGGCCTGGCCCAGGGCATGGACCTGCCGGGCTCGGTGGCGCCCTTCATCCTGCGCGGCGTGACGCTGGCCGGCGTCGACAGCGTGATGGCAGCTCGGCCGCTGCGCCAGCAGGCCTGGGACCGTCTGGCACGCGACCTGGACCCTGAACGTCTGGAGCGCATGATCACGGACATCACGCTGGGTGAAGCGCCTGCATGGGCCGCGCGGCTGATGGCCGGCCAGGTGCGTGGTCGTTGTGCCGTGCGCATCGACTGAGTGCAGCCACCGGATGACGCGCTGGAGCCTGAATGGCCGCGATTCAGGTCCTGGCGCGTCAGCGCCCTGCAAGCGGCCTGCCCATAATTATTAATTCCAAGGACTGCAGCGGACGGCCAATGGCCCGGGCCGCCTGCCATCGAGGAGACCCGCATGAGCTACGCTGACTTCTACCGCCGCTCCATCACCGACCGCGACGCCTTCTGGGCCGAGCAGGCGCAGGCGATTCACTGGCACACGCCCTTCGCCCGGGTCTGCGACTACGACAACCCGCCGTTTGCGCGCTGGTTCGTCGGCGGCACGACCAACCTCTGTCACAACGCGGTCGACCGCCATGCGGCGACGCACCCCGACCGCAACGCGCTGATCTTCGTCTCCACCGAGACCGACCAGGAAAAGATCTACAGTTTCCGCGAACTGCAGGCCGAGGTCGAGCGCATGGCGGCGATGCTGCAGACCCTGGGCGTGAAGCAGGGCGACCGCGTGCTGGTCTACATGCCGATGATCCCCGAGGCGGCGTTCGCGATGCTCGCCTGCGCCCGCATCGGCGCCATCCACTCGGTGGTCTTCGGCGGCTTCGCCAGCCACAGCCTGGCCAGCCGCATCGACAACGCCGAGCCGGCCGTGATCGTCAGCGCCGACGCCGGCAGCCGCGGCGGCAAGGTCGTGCCCTACAAGGGCCTGCTCGACGAAGCCATCCGCCTGGCCAGGTACAAGGCGCCCAAGGTCCTGATGGTCAACCGCGGTCTGGCCGCGATGCCGATGACCGAGGGCCGTGACGCCGACTACGCGGCCCTGCGCACGCAGCATATGGACGCGCGTGTGCCCTGCGCCTGGGTCGACGCCACGCATCCCAGCTACACCCTGTACACCAGCGGCACCACCGGCACCCCGAAGGGTGTGCAGCGCGACACTGGCGGCTATGCGGTGGCGTTGGCCGCGAGCATGAAGCACATCTTCCTCGGTCAGCCGGGCGAGACCTATTTCAGCACCAGCGACATCGGCTGGGTCGTCGGTCACAGTTACATCGTGTATGGCCCGCTGATCGCCGGCATGGCCACCATCATGTACGAGGGCCTGCCGACGCGGCCGGACGCGGCCGTCTGGTGGAGCCTGGTCGAGAAGTACAAGGTCACCTCGATGTTCAGCGCGCCGACCGCGGTGCGCGTGCTGAAGAAGCAGGACCCGGCAGCGTTGAAGAAACACGACCTGTCGAGCCTGCGTGCACTGTTCCTGGCCGGCGAGCCGCTGGACGAGCCCACCGCACAGTGGATTGCCGAGGCCCTGGGCCGGCCGATCATCGACAACTACTGGCAGACCGAAACCGGCTGGCCGATCCTGAGCCTGTCCAACGGTGTCGAGGCCTTGCCGAGCAAGTTCGGCTCGCCGGGCAAGGCGGTCTACGGCTACGACGTCAAGCTGATCGACGAAGACAGCGGCCAGGAGCTGACCGAGCCCAACCAGAAGGGCGTGCTCGCCATCGAGGGGCCGCTGCCCCCGGGCTGCATGCAGACCGTGTGGCGCGACGACCAGCGATTCGTCGAGACCTACTGGAGCACGATTCCGGGTCGGCAGGTCTACAGCACGTTCGACTGGGGCATCCGCGATGCCGACGGCTACTACTTCATCCTCGGCCGCACCGACGACGTGATCAACGTCGCCGGCCACCGCCTGGGCACGCGCGAGATCGAAGAGAGCATCTCCAGCCACCCGAACGTCGCCGAGGTTGGCGTGGTCGGCGTGGCCGACCAGCTCAAGGGCCAGGTGGCGATGGCCTTCGTGGTGCTGAAGGACAGCGCGGCACTCGCCGATGCGAACCTGGCGCTCAAGCTCGAGGGCGAGATCATGAAGCTCGTCGACAGCCAACTCGGCGCCGTGGCGCGGCCTTCGCGGGTGCGCTTCGTGACCGTGCTGCCGAAGACACGCAGCGGCAAGCTGCTGCGGCGCGCGATCCAGGCCGTCTGCGAAGGCCGCGACCCGGGCGACCTGACGACGATCGAAGACCCGTCGGCACTGGCGCAGATCAAGGAACGGGTGGCGGCGGGCTGATCCCTCGACCGGGGGCGCCCCGTCGAGGGGCGCCCTGGAGGTGATGGCGCCAGGGCGTCGGCGGCGACAGACTGCGGTTCCCTTTCCAAGGAGCCGCTGATGCAAGCCGATCGACGCCTGTTCCATGCCGCGGCCGCGGCGCTGGCCGCAGCGCTGGCCCTGCCGTCGCTGGCCCGCGATGCGCGGCCTGCATTGATGCTGGCCACCGACGCACCCGACGACTCCGACCCCCGGGGCTGGCTCGTCAGCGAGAAGCTCGACGGCGTGCGTGCCTTTTGGGACGGCCAGCGCCTGCGCTTTCGCAACGGCGGGCTGATCGCGGCGCCGGCCTGGTTCACGGCCGGGCTGCCGCAGCAGACCCTGGACGGCGAGCTGTGGGCAGGGCGGGGCAGCTTCGAGCGCCTGTCAGGCACGGTACGCCGCACCGTTCCCGAGGAATCCGCCTGGCGGCAGCTGCACTACGGCCTCTTCGACCTGCCGGGCGATACACGGCCTTTCGTCGAACGCGCCGAGGCACTGCGCCGGATCGCTTCGGCCATGCGTCTGCCCTACGTCGACGCCGTCGCGCAGCAGATCCTGACGGATCGTGCGGCGCTGCGCGACCGGTTGGCCAGCGTGGTGGCGCAGGGCGGCGAAGGGTTGGTGCTGCACCGCGCGGCGGCCTTGTGGCAGCCCGGCCGCAGTGCCGACCTGCGCAAGCTCAAGCCCGTGGCCGACGCCGAAGCGGTGGTGATCGGTCACCTGCCCGGTCAGGGCCGGCTCGCCGGCCGCGTCGGTGCACTGCGCGTGCGGGACGATGCCGGCCGGACCTTCCAGCTCGGCAGCGGTCTGGGCGACGCCGAGCGCGCGCTGCCGCCGCCGCAAGGCAGCGTGGTCACCTACACCTACCGCGGCCGGACGGCGTCCGGGCTGCCGCGCTTCGCGACCTATCTGCGGCTGCGCAGCATTCCTTGAACGGCTACAGCACCTCGCTCGCAAAGTCCGCCAGCCGCGAGCGTTCGCCGCGTGCCAGCGTGATGTGCCCGCCATGCGGCCAGCCCTTGAATCGGTCCACCGCATAGGTCAGACCGCTGGAGCCTTCGGTCAGGTAGGGCGTGTCGATCTGCGCCAGGTTGCCCAGGCAGACGATCTTGGTGCCCGGGCCGGCGCGCGTGATCAGGGTCTTCATCTGCTTGGGCGTCAGGTTCTGCGCCTCGTCGATGATCAGGTACTTGGCCAGGAAGGTGCGGCCGCGCATGAAGTTCAGGCTCTTGATCTTGATCTTCGCGCGCACCAGATCGTTGGTCGCGGCGCGGCCCCATTCGCCGGCGGTGGCGTCGCTGCGCGCCAGGACCTCGAGGTTGTCGTCCAGCGCACCCATCCAGGGGCCCATCTTCTCCTGCTCGTCGCCGGGCAGGAAGCCGATGTCCTCGCCGACCGGCACCGTCACCCGGGTGACGATGATCTCGCTGTAGCGACGCTCGTCGAGCACCTGGGCCAGCCCGGCGGCCAGGGCCATCAGGGTCTTGCCGGTGCCGGCCGTGCCGGCCAGGGTGACGAAGTCGCAGTCCGGGTCCAGCAACAGGTTGAGCGCGAAGTTCTGTTCGCGGTTGCGCGCCGTCACGCCCCAGACTGCGTTCTTGACATGGGCGTGGTCGCGCAGGGTCTTCAGCACCGCGCTCTTGCCGGTGATCTCGGCCACACGGGCGTAGAGCGGCGCCGCGCCCGGCGTCTCGAGGTAGACGAACTGGTTGATCAGCAGGGCCGGCACCAGCGGACCGCTGATGCGATAGAAGGTGTGGCCACCCTGCTGCCAGCTCTCCATCGTCTTGCCGTGGTGCTCCCAGAAGTCGGCCGGCAGTGCGAGCACGCCGGTGTACATCAGGTCGCCGTCTTCGAGCGTCTTGTCGTTGAAGTAGTCCTCGGCGGCCAGGCCCAGCGCGCGCGCCTTGACGCGCATATTGATGTCCTTGGACACCAGCACCACGTCGCGCGGCGTCTTGGATCCCTGTTGCTGCTCGCGCAGGCCCTGCACGACGCCCAGGATCTGGTTGTCGGCCTTGCCCTGGGGCAGGCCTGCCGGCAGCTTGACCTCGACCAGGGTGGTCTGGAAGAAGAGCTTGCCGCCGGCCTGCTTCTGGCCGGTCTTGGACAGCGCGATGCCGACCTTCGGGTCGAAGCTGCCGTCCTTGCCGTCGAAGGTCGCCAGGGCGTCGAGCTGGCGGCTGACCTGGCGCGCGTTGCGCGCCACCTCGCTCATGCCCTTCTTGTGGCCGTCGAGTTCCTCCAGCGTGATCATCGGCAGGAAGACGTCGTGCTCCTCGAAGCGGAACAGGCTGGTGGGGTCGTGCATCAGCACATTCGTGTCGAGCACGAAGAGCTTGGGCGGGCCGTTGCCGCGCGGCCGGCGCGGGCGGGCCGCCGGCACCGGGGTCGGCGCCGGGGTCGGGGCGCGGGCCGGCGTCACGCTGGCCGGGGTGGCCAGCAGCAGCGAGGCCTGGGCCGGTGCCGCGCGCAGTTCGGTGCCCCGGTCGGCCGCTTCATCCTGCTCAGGCGCCGATGCGGCGCGGCTGCCGCGGCGGCTGGTTCGCGGCGCGGCCTGGTTGTCGTAGTCGGCGGCGGACAGCAGGGCGGCCTTGCGGGTCGGCGGCTTCGGAAGCGGCATGGGGGCGGGTCACTCCAGGGTGGGTGAAAAGCAAAAAAGCCGCACAGTCGTCTGTGCGGCTTGTTGCTGTGCGCTTGCAAGGAGGCGTGCGGCGAGCGCGCTCGGCGGCATGCGCCCATCATACACAGCGGCGGCGTCAGGCCTTCTTGAGCTCCTTGACCGCCTTGAGCACCTCGTCGACGTGGCCGGCGACCTTGATGCCGCGCCATTCGGCACGCATCACACCTTCGGGGTCGATGAGAAAGGTTGAGCGTTCGATGCCCTTGACCTTCTTGCCGTACATGATCTTGTTCTTCACGACGCCGAACATGTGGCAGAGCTTTTCTTCGGTGTCGGCGATCAGTT
Source organism: uncultured Rubrivivax sp. (assembly GCA_964637205.1). Lineage (GTDB taxonomy): Bacteria > Pseudomonadota > Gammaproteobacteria > Burkholderiales > Burkholderiaceae_C > Rubrivivax. The sequence goes on along the minus strand of CAZWUR010000018.1, from coordinate 15,380 downwards.
CGAACGGCAGTTCGAGGTTCGCCTTGAACTTGTCGTGGCTGGCCATGTTGTCGCGCGAGACGCCGAAGATCACGGCGCCGGCCTTGACGAAGTCCTTGTGCCGGTCGCGGAACTGCATGGCCTCGGTGGTGCAGCCCGGCGTCGCGTCCTTGGGGTAAAAGTACAGGATCACCCACTTGCCAAGATAGGCCTGCGGCGTGAAGGTCACGCCGCTGGTGGCCTGCGCCTCGAAGTCAGGGAGGGTCTTGTCGACGACGGGAGTCATGGTCATGGTTTTTGCTTGCCAGCTGCGGCTCAACCGATGATTATAAATCCAGTATCGAGTCCGGTCATTTCGGGCCGAACCCGCTGTTGTCGGATTCGATGAGCAGCGCCGCCAGCACCGAGCGGCCTTCGGCGGCCAGCACGTTGTAGGTGCGGCAGGCGGCTGCCGTGTCCATGCTCTCGACGCCGATGCGCTGCTCGATCAGCCGGCGCAGCCAGGCCGCAGGCGGGAATCGCAGGCGCGCCCCGCTGCCGAAGATCACCACCTCGGGCGCGAACCCGAGCAGGGCGCCGAAGCTGTCCGGTCCGAGCTCGTCGAAGTGCGCGGCGCGCCAGGGCCGAACCTCGCCGCGCCAGGGCACGAGCAGGCTGTGCGCAAAGGGCGTGTCGCCGACCCAGACGCAGCCCGGCTCGTGGCGGGACAGCATGTTGGCGCCGGGCAGGGTGTCGGGCTGGAACTTCATGCGGCCATAATTCTAGTTTCGCCCTCACGCACGCGCTTCATGAAGCCCATTGCCAAGTCCAGCAAGCTGGCCAACGTCTGCTACGACATCCGCGGCCCGGTGCTCGACAAGGCCAGGCTGATGGAGGAAGAAGGCCACAAGATCATCAAGCTGAACATCGGCAATCTGGCCGTGTTCGGGCTCGAACCCCCCGAAGAGATCGTCCAGGACATCATCCGCAACCTGCCCACCGCGGCCGGCTACACCGACAGCAAGGGTCTGTTCGCGCCGCGCAAGTCGGTGGTGCACTACACGCAGGAGAAGGGCATCGCCGGCGTCAACGTCGACGACGTCTACCTGGGCAACGGCGCCTCGGAGCTGATCGTGATGGCGCTCAACGCGCTGCTCGACGACGGCGACCAGATCCTGGTGCCGGCGCCCGACTACCCGCTGTGGACGGCGGCGGTGTCGCTTTCGGGTGGCACGCCGGTGCACTATCTGTGCGACGAGGGCGCCGACTGGGCGCCCGACCTGGACGACATCCGGCGCAGGATCACGCCTCGCACCCGGGGCATCGTGGTCATCAACCCGAACAACCCGACCGGCGCGCTGTACCCGCCCGATCTGCTGCGCGAGATCGTCGAGATCGCGCGCCAGCACCATCTGATCGTCTTTGCCGACGAGATCTACGACAAGACCCTGTACGACGAGCACGAGCACACCAGCGTCGCCGCCTTGAGCGACGACGTGCTCACCGTCAGCTTCAACGGCCTGAGCAAGAACTACCGCAGCTGCGGCTACCGCGCCGGCTGGATGGTGGTCTCGGGCGACAAGCGCCATGCCGGCGACTACATCGAGGGCCTGAACATGCTGGCCTCGATGCGCCTGTGTGCCAACACGCCGGGGCAATTGGCGATCCAGACAGCACTCGGGGGCTACCAGAGCATCAAGGACCTGGTGGCGCCCACCGGGCGCCTGTGCAAGCAGCGTGACCTGGCCTACGAGCGCCTGATCGCCATGCCCGGCGTCAGCGTGGTCAAGCCCAAAGCGGCGCTGTACATGTTTCCCAGGCTCGACCCGAGGCTCTATCCGATCGCCGACGACCAGGACTTCGCCTACGAACTGCTGGCCGAGGAGAAGGTGCTGATCGTGCAGGGCACCGGTTTCAACTGGCCGACACCCGACCATTTCCGGCTCGTCTTCCTGCCCAATATGGACGATCTCGACGACGCGATGGATCGCATCGAGCGCTTCCTGGCCCACTACCGCAAACGTCACGCCGCATGAACAGCCCCCACGCTCGCCCAGGTTCGCGATCCCCCGAGAAGGCCGACGGCAGCGCGGCGCGGCCGCGCGCTGCCGAGATGCCGCCGATCCAGGTCGGGCTGATCGGCCTCGGGGTCGTCGGCACCGGCACCTTCGAGGTCCTGCGCCGCAACCAGGACGAGATCCGCCGGCGCGCCGGGCGCGGCATCGAGCTGCGCATGGTCTCGCGCCGCGACACCGCCAAGGCGCGCGAGATCGTCGGCGACGCGGTCGACGTCGTGGCCGATCCGATGCAGGTGGCCACCCACCCGGACATCCAGATCGTCGTCGAACTGATCGGCGGCGTGGACCTGGCGCGTGAACTGGTGCTCGCCGCCATCGCCGCCGGAAAACATGTGGTCACGGCGAACAAGGCCCTGCTGGCAGTGCACGGCACCGAGATCTTCGAGGCGGCACGCGCCAAGGGCGTGGTCGTGGCCTTCGAGGCGGCAGTGGCCGGCGGCGTACCGATCATCAAGGCGCTGCGCGAGGGCCTGACCGCCAACCGCATCGAATGGGTGGCCGGCATCATCAACGGCACGACCAATTTCATCCTCTCGGAGATGCGCGCCAAGGGGCTGGACTTCGGCAGCGTGCTGGCCCAGGCGCAGCGCCTGGGTTATGCCGAAGCCGATCCGACCTTCGACATCGAAGGTGTGGACGCAGCGCACAAGGTGACGATCATGAGCGCCATCGCCTTCGGCACGCCGGTGCAGTTTGAGCGCTGCCATGTGGAAGGCATCAGCGCGCTGCAGGCGGCCGACATCCGCTACGCCGAGCAGCTCGGCTACCGCATCAAGCTGCTGGGCATCACGCGGCGCCGCGACGACCTGCGAACCGCCGCCTTCGCGGCGGGGGGCATCGAGCTGCGCGTGCATCCGACCCTGGTCCCGGCCACGCGCCTGATCGCCAATGTCGAAGGCCCGATGAACGCCGTCGTCGTGCATGGCGACGCGGTGGGCACCACGCTGTACTACGGCAAGGGCGCCGGCGCCGAGCCCACCGCCAGCGCCGTGATCGCCGATCTGGTGGACGTGACAAGGCTGCACACCGCCGACCCGGACCACCGGGTGCCGCATCTGGCCTTCCAGCCCGGGGCGATGGCCGACACGCCGATCCTGCCGATGGCCGAGGTCATCACCGCCTACTACCTGCGCCTGGTGGTGGCCGACCAGACCGGCGTGCTGGCGCGCATCACCGGCATCCTGGCCGAGCACGACATCAGCATCGACGCAGTGTTGCAGCGCGAATCGGCCGAAGGCGAGCGCCAGACCGACCTCATCATCCTGACCCACGACACCGTCGAAGGGCGCATGGACGCCGCGCTGGCCCGCATGCAGGACCTGCCGACGGTCCTGGCGCCGATCGTCAAGATCCGCAAGGAAGAACTGAAGTGAAGTACCTGAGCACCCGCGGCGACAGCACGGCACGCGGCTTCTCCGACATCCTGCTCGAAGGGCTGGCGCCGGACGGCGGCCTGTACCTGCCGGCGTCCTATCCGCAGATCGATGCCGTCACGCTGAAGCGCTGGCGTGGCCTGTCCTATGCCGACCTGGCTTTCGAGATCCTGAGCCTGTACATCGACGACATCCCGGCGGCAGATCTGAAGCGCCTGGTGCAGGCGACCTACACGCGCGAGATCTTCGGCAGCGAGGCCATCGTGCCGCTGCGCAGGCTGGAAGGTGAGCTGTTCATCGAAGCCCTGTCCAACGGCCCGACCCTGGCCTTCAAGGACATGGCGATGCAGTTGCTGGGCAACCTGTTCGAGTACGAACTGGGCCGCCGCGGCGAACAGCTCAACATCCTGGGCGCGACCAGCGGCGACACCGGCAGCGCTGCCGAATACGCGATGCGCGGCAAACACGGTGTGCGCGTCTTCATGCTCAGCCCCAGGGGCCGCATGAGTGCCTTCCAGCAGGCGCAGATGTTCAGCCTGCAGGACCCGAACATCCACAACCTGTGCATCGAAGGCGTGTTCGACGACTGCCAGGACATCGTCAAGGCGGTCAGCAATGACCTCGACTTCAAGCGCCGCCGCAGGATAGGCACCGTCAACTCGATCAACTGGGCGCGGCTGCTGGCGCAGGTCGTCTACTACTTTGCCGGCTACTTTCAAGCCACCTCACTGGCCCCCGGGCTCCGCTTCGCTTCGCCACCCCCCGAAGGGGCCGCGCCGGCTTGGGGCGGCCCGGCGCCGGCGTCCGACACTGGATTACCGCAAGTCAGCTTCGCCGTGCCGTCGGGCAACTTCGGCAACGTCTGCGCCGGCCATGTCGCGCGCATGATGGGCTTGCCGATCCGACACCTGGTGGTGGCCACCAACGAAAACGACGTGCTCGACGAGTTCTTCCGCACCGGCACCTACCGTGTGCGCGCCAGCGCCGAGACGCATGAGACCTCAAGCCCGTCGATGGACATCAGCAAGGCGAGCAATTTCGAGCGTTTCGTCTTCGACCTGCTGGGCCGCGACGGTGCGCGCACCAGGGCGCTGTTCGGCGAGGCGATCACCCAGGGGGGTGGCTTCACGCTGGCGGCCGAAGAGTTCGCCCGCGTGTCCGGGTTCGGCTTCGTCTCCGGCCGCAGCAGGCATGCCGACCGCCTGGCGACGATCCGCGACGCCTGGCAGCGCTGCGACACGATGATCGACACGCATACCGCCGACGGCCTGAAGGTCGCGCGCGAACATCTCGAGCCCGGCGTGCCGATGATCGTGCTCGAGACCGCGCTGCCGGCCAAGTTTGCCCAGACGATCCGCGAGGCCCTGGGCCGCGAGCCGCAACGCCCTGCCGCACTGGAGGGGATAGAAACCCTGCCCAAGCGCTTCACGGTGCTTGCGGCCGATACTGACGCGGTGAAGGCCTATATCGAGCGTCACTGTGAATGAGCCCAGGAGACCCCCGCTGCTGAGCCTGGACGAGGCGCTGGCACGCCTGGTCGACGGCGCGGCGCAGCACCGCATCGTGCAGGTCGAGGCCGTCGGCACCTTCGACGCCCTGGGCCGCGTGCTGGCGGCCGACGTTTGTTCCCTGCTCGACGTGCCGCCGGGCGACAACAGCTCGATGGACGGCTACGCGCTGCGCACCGCCGACGTGTCCGCCCCGGGCACGGTGTTGCCGGTGAGCCAGCGCATCCCGGCCGGTGTCGTCGGCCAGGCGCTGCAGCCGGGCAGCGCGGCACGCATCTTCACCGGCGCCCAGGTGCCGCCGGGTGCCGACGCGATCGTGATGCAGGAGCAATGCGAGGCCCTGGACGGCAGGGTCAGGGTCAACGCCCTGCCGCAACCCGGCCAATGGGTGCGCCGCCGTGGCGAAGACGTGATGCAGGGTGCCACCGTGCTCACGGCCGGTGAACGGCTCACGCCGCAGGCCATGGGCATGGCCGCGTCGGTGGGTGCGGCGACGCTGCAGGTGCTGCGCCGCCCGCGCGTGGCGCTGTTTTCCACCGGTGACGAACTCGCCATGCCGGGCGAGCCGCTCAAGCCCGGCGCGATCTACAACTCCAACCGTTTCATGCTGCGCGGCCTGCTGCACGCCGCCGGCTGCGAGGTGATCGATCTCGGCATCGTGCCCGACCGCCTGGATGCCACCCGCGACGCGCTGCGTCGCGCCGCCGACGGCAATGACCTGATCCTGACCAGTGGCGGTGTCTCGGTCGGCGAAGAAGACCATCTGCGCCCGGCGGTGATGGCCGAGGGCACGCTGGACCTGTGGCAGATTGCGATGAAACCGGGCAAGCCGCTGGCCTTCGGGCAGGTGGGTGGGGCGCTGTTCATCGGCCTGCCGGGCAACCCGGTGTCGAGCTTCGTCACCTTCCTGCTCGCCGTGGCACCGGTGTTGCGCACGATCCAGGGCATGCTCACGGCCGCCCCGGCCGCCTACGCGCTGCCGGCCCATTTCGACTGGCCGCGTCCCGACCGCCGGCGCGAGTTCGTGCGCGTGAAGCTCGATGCCGAGGGCGGGCTGGCGCTGTTCCCGAACCAGAGCTCGGGCGTGCTGACGAGCACGGTCTGGGCCGATGGCCTCGTCGACATCGCGGTCGGCCAGACGATCAAGCGCGGCGACAGCGTGCGCTTCCTGCCGCTGGACAGCCTGCTGCACCGATGAAGATCCAGATCCGCTATTTCGCCTCGCTGCGCGAGGCCCTCGGTCCGGGCGAGGCGTTCGACGTGGCCGAAGGCACCACGCTCGGCGGGCTGCGCGCCCTGCTCGTGGCGCGCGGTGGCCGCCATGCCGAGGCGCTCGGCGCACAGCGCCCGCTGCGCAGCGCGCTGAACCAGGTCATGGCGGCCGACACGGCGCCGCTGGTGCCCGATGCCGAGGTGGCCTTCTTCCCGCCGGTGACCGGGGGCTGAGCGTGGTCTCGCCCCGCGTCACCATCCAGACCGGGGATTTCGACCTCTCGGCCGAACTCGCGGCCCTGCGCACGGCCGACACCGGCGTCGGCGCGCTGGCCAGCTTCATCGGCACCGTGCGCGACCGCAGCGACGGCAGCGCCGTCAGCGCGATGGAACTCGAGCATTACCCAGGCATGACCGAGTCCGCCATCGAGGCGATGATCGACAGCGCCTTCGCGCGTTTCGACATCCGCGGCGCGCGGGTCATCCACCGCGTCGGCCGGCTGCGCGTGAGCGACCAGATCGTGCTCGTGGCCGTCAGCTCGGCGCATCGCGGCGAGGCCTTCCAGGCCTGCGAGTTCCTGATGGACTATCTGAAGACGCAGGCCCCGTTCTGGAAGAAGGAAACCACCGCCGAGGGCGAGCACTGGGTCGACGCCCGGGTGGCCGACGACGCCGCGCTGGCGCGCTGGGGCATCGTTGCCGACAACGCCGCCGGCGCGGCGCCGGATCAGGGCGCCGGGTCCGGCTGACGCACCAGCGGCGTCAGCGCATCGCGCAGCGCCGCGTCCGATTCGACGTCCAGGGCCCGCAGGCGCAGGCGCTGGTGTGACTCGGCGGCCGCAATCAGCGGCGCCACCTTGCGCCGGCCGGCGGCGGTCAGCGCCACGCGGGCCCGGCGAGCATCGCCGGCATCGGTGCGGCGCTGCACCCAGCCCTGCGTCGACAGCCGGTCCAGCGACTTGGTCAGCGTCGGCTGCTTGGCCAGCACCTCCAGGGCCAACTCGCCCACCGTCAGCGGTGCGCTGTCCGACAGGGTGGCCAGCACCCGCCACTCCAGCGAGTTCAGACCGGCGGCCTTGACCTGGGGTTCGAAACCCTGCCACAGCGCGTGGCTGGCGCGCGCCAGCAGATAGGGCAGGTGGCGGTGCACGAAGCGCTCGGTCATGGCTTGCGGCGAGAGGGGGAAAATGGGACTTGCGCTAGATCAATGAATTTTCATATATTTGAGCCGTGATGACCAGCCCCGTCGCCCGCCCCATCGTCGACCCGCGTGAGCTGCGCCAGGTACTCGGCCGCTTCGCCACCGGGGTGACCATCGTCACCTGTCTGGACGCGGCCGGCGACCGCATCGGCCTGACGGCGAACTCCTTCAACGCGCTGTCGTTGTCGCCGCCCCTGGTGCTGTGGTCGCTGCGCCAGTCCAGCCCCAGTCTGCCGGCCTTCCGCGCGGCGAAGCACTTTGCGGTGAACATCCTGGCCGAGTCGCAGGTGGACCTGTCGCGGCGTTTTGCCTCGTCGTTGCAGGACAAGTTTGCCGAAGGTGTGTGGAGCGGCGGCGAAGGAGGCGCGCCCTTGCTGGCCGGCGCCGCCGCCGTTCTGGAATGTGAACATGTGCAGGCACAGGACGCCGGCGACCATGTGCTCTTCATCGGCCGGGTGCTCAAGCTGGACGACATCGCGACCCCGCCGCTGCTGTTCCATGGGGGGCATTACCACCTGCTGGGCGAAATCCTGTGAGGCCGCGATGAGACTGGACCCGAAGTGGATCGACACCTTCGCCGAGGTGTTCAGCCTGTGCGGCGTGCGTCCGGGCGATGCCTGCGCCATCCTGTCGGAGACGCAGAGCCGCCCGGCCATCGTGCAACTCAGCGAACTCGCGCTGGCCCGGCTGGGCGCGCGCTGGTTCCACGTCGTGCTGCCCACGCCGCGGCAGACCGCGCCGGTGCCGGTGCGCAGCACGGGTGCGTCGGACGCCATCGGCGGGCTCGGCCCGGTGCTGCAGGCGCTGGCCGGCAGCGTCTTCATCGCCGACTGCACGGTCGAGGGTCTGCAGCATGCGCCGGAGCTGCCCGCGATCCTGAACGGCGGGGCACGGGTGCTGGCGATCAGCAACGAACATCCGGAGATCCTCGAGCGCACCGCGCCGCGCGCGGAAGACGAAGGCCCGGTGCGCGAAGCGATGCGCCGCCTGAAGGCTGCCAAGCAGATGCGGGTGCGCTCGGCCGCGGGAACCGACCTGGCGATCACGCTGGCCGATGCGCGCGTGGGCGGTGTCTGGGGTTTTTCGGCAAGGCCGGGCAGCCTGTCGCACTGGCCCGGCGGCCTGGTGCTGGCCTTCCCCGCGGCGGGCAGCGTGCAGGGCAGCCTGGTGCTCGACCGAGGTGACGTCAACCTCAGCTTCAAGCGTTATCTGCAGGACCCGGTGCGCCTGCGCATCGAATACGACCATGTGGTGGCCATCGAGGGCGACAGCGTCGACGCCGACCTGATGCGCGGCTACTTCGAAGCCTGGGGCGACACCGAGGCCTATGCCGTGTCGCATGTCGGCTGGGGCCTGAACCGCCGCGCGCGCTGGGACGCGATGACCTTCTACGACAAGGCCGATTTCAACGGCACCGAACTGCGCGCCTTCGCCGGCAGTTTCCTGTACTCCACCGGCGCCAACGAGGTCGCCGGTCGCCACACCCTGGGCCATTTCGACCTGCCGCTGCGGCGCTGCACGGTGACGCTGGACGAGCGGATCGAGGTCGACCAAGGGCGGCTGCCATGAGCCTGTCTTTCGACCGCGCCGGCCCAGGGGGGTGCCCCGTGATCCTGCTGCACGGCATCGGCGGTGGCCGGGCGATCTGGGCCGGCAGCGTGGCCGCGCTGGCCGCCGCGGGTCTTGACGCCATCGCCGTCGATCTGCCGGGCTACGGGGCTTCGCAGGGCGTCGAAGCGGGCGGCATGCCGGTGATGGCGACCGCGGTGCTGGCCACGCTGGATCGGCTGGGTCTGCCGCAGGCCGCCCTGGTCGGGCACAGCATGGGCGGCATGGTGGCGCAGGAGATCGCAGCCATCGCGCCGCAGCGCATTTCGGCCCTGGTGCTGGCCTGTACGTCACCGGCCTTTGGCAAGCCGGACGGCGACTGGCAGGCACGATTTGTCGCCCAGAGGCTGAAGCCGCTGGACGCGGGCCTGGGCATGGTCGGCCTGGCCGCGGCCCTGGTGCCACCGATGCTGGGGCCGGCCGCCGACGCCGCGGGCGCCGCGCTGGCCACGCGCGTGATGGCGGCGGTGCCCGAGGCCACCTACCGGCGCGTGCTGGCGGCCATCGTCGCCTTCGACCGCCGCGCCGCACTGCCCGCGATCGCCGTGCCCACGCTGTGCCTGGCCGGCGAAGCCGACCGCACCGCGCCGCCCCAGGTGCTGCGCGGCATGGCCGAGCGCATTGCCGGTGCCCGCTTCGCCGCGCTGGCCGGCGCCGGCCACATCGCCAATGTCGAGACGCCGGCGGCCTTCGACGCCGCCGTCATCGCCTTTCTTCTGGAGACCCGCATGGACCCCCAAGCTCACATTGATTCGCTGCCCCCCGAGGGGGCCTCCACCTCCCTTGGGGCGGCCCGTCGGGAGCTGTCATGAGCCCTGGCCACATCGCCGGCAACCCGGCCAAGCTGACGGCGCAGCAGCGTGAGCTGATCGAGATTGCGGCCACGCTGGGCCGCGACAAGTTCGCCCCGCGCGCCGCCCAGATCGACCGCGACGCGGTGTTCCCGTTCGAGAACTATGCCGAGCTGCGCGACGCCGGGCTGCTGAAGATCTGCGTACCCGGGGCGCATGGCGGCCTGGGCGCCGACTTCGCCACCTATGTGATGGTGGCCGCCGAGATCGGCCGGCATTGCGGCGCCACGGCGCTGACCTGGAACATGCACGTCTGCTCGGCGATGTGGGCCGGCTTCATCGCCGACGCGCTGGACATGACGCCCGAACAGCGCGCCGACCACGAGCGCTGCCGGGCCGTGCACTTCCGGCGGGTGGTGGAAGAAGGCAAGGTCTATGCCCAACCCTTCAGCGAAGGTGGCGCCGCGGCTGCCGGCAAGGCGCCCTGGGGCACCCTGGCGAAGAAGGTCGACGGTGGTTATCTGGTCAGCGGGCGCAAGATCTTCGCCTCGCTGTCGGGCGCGGCCGACTACTACGGCGTGCTGTGCACCCTGGACAAGCCCGGCGCCGGCATGCGCGACTCGATGTACCTGGCGGTGCCGGCGGATGCCCCGGGTGTCGTCGTCAGCGGCCCCTGGGATCCGATGGGCATGCGCGGCACGGTGTCGCGCAACCTCGAGTTCAAGGAGGTCTTCGTCGCCGACGACGCGCGCATGATGCCCGAGGGCCTGTATTTCCAGGCCGCGAGCCGCTTCCCGCACATGTTCGCCACCCTGTCGCCGACCTATATGGGCCTGGCGCAGGCGGCCTACGACTTCACGGTGATGTACCTGCGCGGGGAGATGGCGGGCACGCCGCCGGTCAAGCGGCGCATGTACCCGACCAAGCAGGTGGCCACCGCCGAGATGCGCATCAAGCTCGAGCAGACGCGCGCGCTGTTCCTGCAGAACGCACGTGACGCGACGATCGACCCCGACCCCGACACGCGCATGCGCCTGTACGCGGCGCATTACTCGATCATGGAAAACGCCAACGACATCGCACGGCTGGCGATCCGTACCTGCGGCGGGCAGAGCATGCTCAAGAGCCTGGCGCTGGAGCGCATCTACCGCGACAGCCGCTGCGGCAGCCTGATGCTGCCCTGGACGGCCGAGCTCTGCGTCGACCGCCTGGGCCGCGAATGCCTCTACGAGCCGGGCGAACGGGACGAAGAGATCGAGGCGTGAACGCCGCAGGCGCCGGCGACCCGGTGGCCTGGCTGGGCCTGAACTTGCTGCGGCAGGCGAGCTGATCCGGTGCCGATGCCTCAGCGCGACAAGGGCAGCGTTGCGAGAAAGCCGGGCTCCGGCCGCGCCGGCGCGCGCCGCTCCCAGGCCCAGGCCAGTTGCAGCAACTGCGCGTCCCGGCCCGGCGCGCCGTAGAACGACAGCCCCACCGGCAGGGCGAAGGCCATGCCCATCGGCAGCGTCACGTGCGGCGCGCCGGCCGCGGCGGCCGGCTGCGAGCAGCCGCCGGCCCAATGGTCGCCGCCGACCGGGTCGATGGGGTAGGCGGGGCCGGTGGTCGGCGCCACGATGGCGTCCAGCCGGTGTTGACGCAGGGCCTTGCCGAGCCCCTGCTGCCAGGCCAGCCGGTGGCAGCTGGCCTGGGCCCGGCGATAGGCCGGGCTGTCGAGGCCGCCACGCTGCTGTGCGGCCTCGAAGGTCTCCTGGCCGAACCAGGGCATCTCGCGGTCGGCATGCGCGCGGTTGAAGGCGATCAGCGCGGCCAGGTCAGGCACCCGGCTCGTGGGCCCGCGGGCAGTCAGGTAGGCGTTCAGGTCGGCCTTGAATTCGTGCAGAAGGCGCTCGAACTCAGCAGCACCCAGCGCTGCGCCATCGGCGATGACGCGCACCGGGTCCACCAGCACCGCTCCCGCGTCGCGCAGCGTGCGCAGTGCGGCCTCGGCCAGTGCATCGGCCGCCGGGTGCACGCCGAAATGTTCGCGCGCCACGCCCAGCCTGGCCCCGACCAGCGCGTCGGGGTTCCAGCGCAGGGTCACCAGGCCCGCACGTGCAGCCACGGCGGCAGGGGCCGTGGTCGCCGGGTCGGCGGCATCGGCGCCGGCCATCGCCTGCAGCAGCAGCGTGGCCTCGGCCACGCTGCGGGCCATCGGCCCGGCCGTGTCCTGGCTGTGGGCGATGGGCACCAGGCCGCGCCGGCTGACCGTGCCCCGCGTGGGCTTGATCGCCACCACGCCGCACATCGACGCCGGCGTGACCAGGGAGCCGTCGGTCTCGGTGCCCACGGCCAGCGGTGCCAGGCCGGCCGCCACCGCCGCGGCCGAGCCGGAACTCGAGCCGCTGGGACTGCGGTCGAGCACATGCGGGTTGCGCGTCTGGCCGCCGCGCGCGCTCCAGCCGCTGACCGAACGCGGGCTGCGGAAGTTGGCCCATTCGGAGAGGTTGCTCTTGCCCAGGATCACGGCGCCGGCCGCGCGCAGGCGCTGCACCAGGGCCGCGTCGGCCGGCGCCGGGCGCTCGGCCAGGGCCAGCGAACCGGCGCTGGTGAGCATCTCGTCACCGGTGTCGATGTTGTCCTTCAGCAGCACCGGCACGCCGTGCAAGGGCCCGCGCACGCGGCCCTGGGCACGTTCGTGGTCCATGGCGCGGGCGATGGTCAGGGCCAGCGGGTTGCGTTCGACGATGGCGTTGATGCTTGGGCCTGCCCGGTCGATCTCGTCGGCGCGGCGAAACCGTGCGTCGACCTCGGCTGCCGCGCTGGTGGTCCCGGCTTTCAGCGCCGCGACCAGCGACTCGAGGCCTGCGGCGGGCAATTCGGCGGCTGGCAGCGGGCTGGCCGTCACCAGCAGCGCGCTCTGGGCCAGGAAGCGGCGGCGCGATGTCGACATCAGGCGGATCGATCCTCGAGCGCGGCGCGCAGCGGGCCGAGGTGCTTGGCATAGTGCCGCCAGCGCCCCGACGCATGCCGATACAGCGGCTGGCGCACCTGCCACAGGCTGGCAGTCTGCACCGTGCCGCCGGCGGCGTGGAAGTCCAGGCAGCCGGCATGCCAGTCCAGGCCGCAGAAGTCCAGCAGACGCCTTGTGGCGCCCTCGGGGTCGACGACGAAGCGGTCGTAGTCGACCACATGCACGTCGTCGCCATGGACGCGGCACCAGTGCGCCAGCAGGCGCTGATGCTCGCGGATCCAGTGCCCAAGGTCGCCCAGGTCCAGGGCATAGGGCATCGAACGGCCGAGGTGCAGGAAGTACATCGACAGACCGTTGTCCAGCGGATGGCGGTGGGTGAGCACGATGCGTGCGGTCGGGAACAGGGCCTTGATGAGCCCGATGTTCAGGAAGTTGTCGGGCCGCTTGTCGGTCAGCCGATCGGCCCGTGCAAAGCGCAGCGCGACCGCGCGGCGGTAGTCGTCGGCCAGCGCCTGCAGCGCCGCCGCGTCGTGCAGCAGCGGCCAGTCGCCGCCGGGCGGCAGATGCTGGCGCGCCAGCGCGGGCAGCAGGTCCAGCTCGCCGCCGGCCGTGACCCGCGGATGGGCCGCCAGCACGCGCTCGATCAAGGTTGAGCCGGAGCGGAACAGACCGCAGATGAAGATCGGTGGCTCGCCGGCGTCCGACGCACGAATGGGCGGCGGCGCGGCGAAGGTCGCGATCAGGCGGTCGACGAAACGTTCGTGCGCAACGGCGTCGTAGCGCAGCCCGGGGCCACCGGCCTGGCGGCTGGCCGCGTTGGCCGCCGCGTAGGCGGCGAAGGCCTCGTCGTAGCGCTGCACGTCGTCCAGCGCCTTGCCCAGGCCGAAGCCCAGGTCGGCGCGGTCGGCCGGATGCCGTCCCGGGTCGGCCAGGGCCTGCTGCAGGCGGGCGATCAGCGGGTCGTCGGCCTGGCTCAGCCGGCGCAGATTGGGCAGCCGCGACAGGGCCAGGGCCTGCGTCGGGTCCAAGGCCAGCGCCTGCTCGTAGGCCTGCCGCGCGCCGTCGCGGTCGCCGGCCTGCTCGCACAGATTGCCCACGTTCAGCAGGGCCGGCCCATAGTTCGGGTTCAGCGCCAGCGCGCGCTGGATCTCGCGGCGCGCCTCGTCGGGTCGCGCCAGGTGCACGGCCAGGATCACCGAGCGGTTGAGGTGCACTTCCTCGGGCTGCTCGATGCCGCCGTCCAGCGCCTGCTGGTAGGCGTCGAGCGCGGCCTCGAATTCGCGCGCCTTCCACAGCGCCTGGCCGAGGTTGTAGCGTGCGTTCAGCCACTGGGGTCGCAGCGCCAGCACGCGCCTGTAAAGCCCGGCGGCCTCGGCGGGGCGGCCTTCGCGGTCGAGTCGCTGCGCCAGGGCCTGCAATGCTTCGGGGGTGTCAGGCTGGATCATGGATGGCGGCCACTGTAGCGTGCACTGCACGCCGGCTTGCGCTGGCGCAAACCCGGTCGATCTTGAAATGTCCCGCCCGCGGCCTCATCTCTGATCGCAATCGGAGGATTCATCCATGCGTCTCGACAAGCTGACCACCGCCTTCCAGCAAGCCCTGGGCGACGCCCAGAGCCTGGCCGTGGCGCGCGACAACCCCTATATCGAACCGGCCCATCTGCTGGCGGCGATGCTGCAGCAGCCCGACGGCCCGAAGGCCCTGCTCGACCGCGCCGGCGCCAACACCGCGGCGCTGAAGACGGCGATGGACACCACCATCGGCGCCCTGCCCAGCGTGCAGGTCAGCGGCGGGCAGCCGATTCAGCCCGGGCGCGATCTGCTGACCCTGCTGCAGGCGGCGGACAAGGAAGCCAGCCAGCGCGGCGACCAGTTCATCGCCAGCGAGATGTTCCTGCTCGCCGCGGCCGACGCGAAGAGCGACTTCGGCGGCACGGTGCGCGGCCATGGCCTGACGCGCAAGGCGCTGGAAGCCGCCATCATGGCCGTGCGTGGCGGCCAGAGCGTGGATTCCGCCGAGGCCGAGGGCCAGCGCGAGGCGCTGAAGAAGTACACCCTGGACCTGACCGAACGCGCCCGTCAGGGCAAGCTCGACCCGGTGATCGGCCGCGACGACGAGATCCGGCGCGCGATCCAGGTCCTGCAGCGGCGCAGCAAGAACAACCCGGTGCTGATCGGTGAACCGGGCGTGGGCAAGACCGCCATCGTCGAAGGCCTGGCGCAGCGCATCGTCAACCGCGAGGTGCCCGACAGCCTGAACGACAAGCGCGTGCTGGTGCTCGACATGGCCGGCCTGCTGGCGGGCGCCAAGTACCGCGGCGAATTCGAGGAACGGCTGAAGGCGGTGCTCAAGGAAGTGGCCGCCGACGAGGGCCGCATCATCCTTTTCATCGACGAGTTGCACACCATGGTCGGCGCCGGCAAGGCCGAAGGCGCGATCGACGCCGGCAACATGCTCAAGCCTGCGCTGGCGCGCGGCGAGCTGCACTGCATCGGCGCGACCACGCTCAACGAGTACCGCAAGTACGTTGAGAAGGACGCCGCACTGGAGCGCCGCTTCCAGAAGGTGCTGGTCGAAGAGCCCAGCGTCGAGGCCACGGTGGCCATCCTGCGCGGCCTGCAGGAGAAGTACGAGGTCCACCACGGTGTCGAGATCACCGACCCGGCGATCGTCGCCGCGGCCGAGCTCAGCCACCGCTACA
>CAZWUR010000017.1:55321-69000 GCA_964637205.1 uncultured Rubrivivax sp. | reverse complement strand
CTGTCGGTGGTCGGCATCGGCCTGATGATTTCCGCGGTCAGCATGACGCAGCAGCAGGCCATCCTGGGCGCATTCGCCATTGGCGTGCCGGCGGTGCTGATGTCCGGTTTTGCGACGCCGGTGGAAAACATGCCCGTCGTCCTGCAATGGCTGGCCCAGGCGATTCCGCTGACTCACTTCCTCATCATCGTCGAAGGCAGCTTTCTCAAGGCCATGCCCGCCGGCGACGTTCTTGCCAGCCTGTGGCCGCTGGTGCTCATCGCCCTCACCACGTTGACGATGGCCACCTGGTTCGTCCGAGGACGCCTGCAATGAAACCCGAAACCCGCATTCCCTTTTTTCGCGCGGCCCCCTCCGGCCCGGCCGCCGGGCCGCTGCGTCCGCTGGCGCTGGCCTTGTCCTGCGTGCTGCTGACGGCCTGCGCAAGCGTGGGCCCCGACGACCGCGCGCCGCCGCTGGTCGAGGTCGGTAGCGGCTGGACCCTGCCGTCGGCTGGCGAATCGCAGTCCGCGGACCTGAGCCAGTGGTGGTCGACGCTGGGCGATCCGGTGCTCGAACGCCTGATCGATACCGCCTTGGCGCACAACCTCGACCTGCGCCAGGCCGCAGCGCGCATCGACGAGGCGCGCGCGCTGCGTGATCGTGTCGCCGGTGGGCAGTCTCCTGTCGTGGCGGTCGGTGCCAGTGTCAACCGGCGCCGACAAAGCGAGAACGGCGCCTTGCCGATCGGCTCGATTCCGGGTCTGGACGCCACGCAGACCATTCACGACGCCGGGTTCGACGCGAGCTGGGAAATCGACGCGTTCGGCGCCAACCGGCGGGCAATGGAAAGCGCCAGCGCCAAAGTGCAGGCGAGCGAAGCCGAGGCGCAAGGCGTGCGCATGCGCATCGTCGCCGAAGTGGCCCGTGCCTGGTTCACCGCCGCCGGTGCGGGAAACGAGCTGCGCGCACAGCAGGCGACGCTGGCGTCCCTGCTGCAGACCCTTGAAGTGGTGCGTCAGCGCATGGCCCTGGGCGACGCCTCCGGCGCCGATGTGGACGCGGCCTACGCGCAGTGGGCGGCGGCCGATACCGCGCTGCCGGGCATCAAGGCGCGCCGGCGCGCCGCCATACTCGGCCTCGGTGTACTGCTGGGTGCGCCGCCGGAGCGTGAACTGGCGCTGCTGGACAGCGCAGCCGTGTCGCTCGAGCTTGTGCCGTTCCCGGTGGGTGAGCGCGCCGACGTGCTGCGTCGCCGGCCCGATGTACTGGCTGCCGAACGGCGTCTGGCGGCCAGCACGGCCGACATTGGCGTGGCCACGGCCGAGCTGTTCCCCAAGCTGTCCATCGGCGTCGGCGGCGGGTTCCAGGCGCTGGCCAGCGGCAATTGGTTCGATGCCTCCAGCACGCGCTTTTCGATCCTGCCGCTGATTTCCTGGCGCCTGTTCGACGGTGGCCGCGTGCGCGCCGAGATCCGCGCCCGCGAGGCCGCCGAGCAACAAGCTGCACTGGCCTATGAGCAGGCCGTACTCAGCGCCCTGGGCGACGCGGAGCAGGCGCTGGGCGACTATCGCGCCGGTCTGGATACGCTCGAACGTCGAGAGGTGGCCCTGGGCGCCTCGCGACGCAGCTTTGGCCACGCCAGGACGCGCTACACGGCCGGTGACATCGCGCGGGTTGAGCTGCTGGCGGCAGAGCGCCTTGTGTACGAGGCAGAAATCTCGACCGTGCACGCCCACACCGCCGCCGCGATCCAGCTGGTGGCGCTGTACAAGGCGCTCGGCGGCGGATGGAGCCCGCCCGCGACGACGCCAGCCGCTGCCGGCACTGCCCGCGGCCCTGCGCCGAGCACCGCCGTCGCCCGCGGTGATGGCACAGGGTCATCGTCGCAGCCGCGGCCGCTCGGTCTTTCCCAGTGAGGCAAGCTGCCATGCAAATCAACATTCGAAATCTCGACCGCAGCGTTCGCATCGGCGCCAGCCTGGCATTGCCGGGCCCGCCGTTCCGGCTTGACTCGCCTTGGCGCTGGTGGGGGCTCATCGGCACGATGCCTTTGATCACGGGCTTGGCGGGCCGCTGTCCGGGCTGCCGTCCACCGGCCACCGGGCCTGAAAACCTGTACTTGGCACAAACCGCGGTGAGGTTGCCGTGAAACTGAGCTTTCTTGGCGCAGCTCGCGAGGTCACCGGATCGTGCTTTCTGGTGGAAGCCACGGGCATGCGCTTCCTGGTCGACTGCGGCATGGTGCAAGGCGGGCGTGAGGCCGTGGCCCGCAACCGCAACCCGTTCGACTTCGACCCCGCGGCCATCGACTTTGTCCTGCTGACGCATGCCCACATCGATCACAGCGGCCTGCTGCCCAAGCTCACTCGCGGGGGATTCAAGGGGCCGATCTACGCGACGGCGGCCACGGTCGATTTGCTCGGTGTGATGCTGCCTGACAGCGCCCACATTCAGGAAGGTGATGCCAGGCGCGAAGCCAGGCGGTTCGGTCAGAAGAACGCACGGCCGCCGCTGTACACCCTGCAGGACGCACGCGATTGCCTGAAGCAGGCGCGCAGCGTGGACTACGACCGTGAGTTCGCCCCGCGCGTCGGGGTGCGTTGTCGGATGCGCGACGCTGGACACATCCTGGGCTCGGCGATCGTGGAGGTCTCGGTCACGGAGTATGGCCATGTCACAAAGCTGGTGTTCAGTGGCGACCTGGGGCAGCCCGGGCGGCCGATCCTGCGCGACCCTACACCGATCGATGACGCCGACATCCTGATCATCGAGTCCACCTACGGCAATCGTCACCATCAGGACATGGCAACGACCGAAGACGAGATGATCGCCATCGTCGAGCAGACCCTGTTCGAGCGCGGCGGCAACGTCGTCATGCCGGCGTTCGCGGTTGGCCGCACTCAGCAGGTGATCTACCAGCTGCATCGCCTGGCGCGCGAAGGGCGACTGCGGAAACCCAGGATATTCGTCGATTCTCCGATGGCGACCGAAGTCACCCGCATCACCCGCCAGCATCTGGAGCTGTTTGACGAGGAGGCGCGCCAACTGGCCGGCTGGCATGCGCGCGGCGCCGATCTTCCCGATCTGCATTTCACCGCCAGCGTCGAGGAATCGATGGCACTCAACAGGATCCGCTCTGGCGCGATCATCATTTCCGCCAGCGGCATGTGCGATGCCGGACGCATCCGGCACCACCTGCGCCACAACCTGCCGCGACAGGAATGCAGCGTGTTGATGCCCGGGTTCCAGGCACAGGGAACGCTCGGCCGGCGGCTGGTCGACGGCGCGAAGCAGGTGCGCATGTTCGGCGAGGAAATTCCAGTGCACGCCGCGATTCACAGCGTCGACGGTCTGTCTGCACATGCCGACCAGGCTGCCCTGCTGGGCTGGGCCAGCGCATTTCGCCAACCGCCGGGCCGGACCTTCGTGGTGCACGGTGAATCATCGGCGGCGCAGACCTTGGCCGACATGCTTCAGCAAAAGACTGGCTGGCACGTGACCGCGCCTGAGCGCGGGCAGGTGCTGCGCTGGCCGGAATTCCTGGCAGACCCGCGATGAGCCCCTCAACCCATCTTGCCGAGCGCCTGCGCGCCATCACCGAATCGCCCGCCTACCGTCTTGCGTACGAAGACATCGATCTGCTCGGCCAGGACGAATTGCGCCCCTTGCGCCTGCAGCTCGAACTGCTCAAGCCCGAGCGCATCCTGCGTGAGCAGGGCGTGCATTCGACCGTGGTGGTGTTTGGCAGTGCGCGCGTCTGTGAAGCCGACACCGCACGCGATCGGCTCGCCGCGCTGGAGCAGCAGGAGGTCGGCGCCTCGGAGAACCCTGCGCTTCGACGAAAACTGGCCACAGCACGTCGCCGGGTAGAACAGGCGCGCCATTACGCGCAGGCACAGCGCTTCGCGCATCTGATCTCGCTGCGCTTCCAGCAGTTGGATCGGTGTGACTTCGTCGTCATCACCGGTGGCGGCTCGGGCATCATGGAGGCCGCCAATCGTGGCGCTTTTGATGCCGGAGCGCGTTCGATCGGGCTCAACATCACCCTGCCGCACGAGCAGGCGCCGAACCCCTACATCAGCCCGGAGCTGGCGTTCCGCTTCCGCTACTTCGCGCTGCGCAAGATGCACTTCCTGATGCACGCGCGCGGGCTGGTGGCCTTTCCAGGGGGCTATGGCACTCTGGACGAACTGTTCGAGGTGTTGACCCTGATTCAGACCGGCAAGATGCCCCGGATTCCCGTGGTGCTGGTCGGGCGCACGTTCTGGCGCCGTGTCGTCGATTTTGATCATCTGGTCGATGAGGGCTACATCTCAGTGGAAGACATCGATTTGTTCGAGTACGCTGACGACGCCGAGGAAATCATCGCCGCCCTGGAGCGCTTCCATGCCGGCCGAATGGTGAATGCTGGGTCAGCGTGATTCAGACAGCCCCGCATGGCCAGACTGATCTCGGAGAATGCCGAAACTGCCGCCAAACCCGGATTCGAGCTGCGCGCTGGCGGGAACCGGCCCACGGTGGCGGCAGCTGTCCGATTCGTCCCGGTGCCCAGACGCGGCCGGCATTGGCAACGGCCGGCCTGCGCATGACGCCTGCCTGTACGACCTCAAAGGAGAACGCATGGGCTACACCTTCAGGCCTGCGCCAGCACCTGTACGGACTGCAAGCTGCCTGAGTTGTCATCAGAAGTTCCGTGAGCCGTTCGCAGGGCCTTTCCGTGGAGAGCGGCATTCAAAACAGCGGACAAATCCATCATCCATCGCGTCGGGGCTCTTTGCGTTCCGGTTCGGAGAATTCAACACAATGTCGGAGTCATCGAATGGTGTCGTTCCAAATGATCGGCGGCGCGCCTGTCGCCTGGTGTCCCGTGATGCCAGGCAGGCGCGCCCACAGGCGTGAGCCAGGCGTCATCTCGTGCCTGATCGCATTCAGGGCAACGCCCCATGATCGGGAGGCGCGGCCGTGAGCAGTTCCGTACAAGACCTCATCCTGGTTCTCAACTGCGGCTCATCGAGCATCAAGTTCGCCGTATTCGATGCCGATGCGGACCCGCTACCGCGCGCGCCGCTGTGGAACGGCAAGGTACAGGGTATCGGCGGCCCCGCGCCGAGTTTTGGCGAGACCGGCGTCGAGCCGCACAGCGTCGAATTGGATGTCGAACATCCGCACACCGCCGCATTGGCGCTGATCCGGGCCCGGACAACGGCCCGGCTGAACGGACGCCGCATCGTCTGTGTCGTGCACCGGGTCGTTCACGGCGGCGTCAAGTACTTCGAGCCGACGCTGGTGAACGCCGGCATCGTCGCCGACCTGCGCGCGCTGATTCCGCTGGCGCCGCTGCATCAGCCCTTTCCTTTGAAGGCAATGAGTCTGTTGCTCGAGCAGCAGCCGGGCGTCGTCCAGGTCGCCTGCTTCGACACGGCCTTCCATCGCACCCTGCCGAAGGTGGAACAGATCCTGCCGCTGCCCTATTCGGCCTGGGAGCGCGGCCTGCGCCGCTATGGCTTTCACGGCCTTTCCTACGACTACATGAGCCATGCGCTACCTGAACGCCACGGCGCGCTTGCGCATGATCGGGTCATCGTCGCTCACCTGGGCAGCGGCGCCAGTCTGTGCGCGATGAAGAACCTGCAAAGCGTCGCCACCACGATGGGTTTTTCGGCGCTGGATGGTCTGATGATGGGCACCCGCACCGGCGCGCTCGATCCTGGCGCCGTGATCTATCTGATGGAGATCGAGAAGCTCACGCTGGAAGAGGTGGGGCACATCCTGTACTGCGAGTCCGGTCTGCTGGGTGTATCGGGCATCTCCGCCGAGCCGCGGGTGATCGTGCAGCACGAAGACGACCCTGGCGAGCGTGGTGAACGAGCGCGCCTGGCGCTGGCCCTGTATGTGCGCCGAATCGTCGGCGAGATCGGTGCACTCACTGCGCTGCTCGGCGGCCTGGATCTGCTGGTGTTCACCGCCGGCGTCGGCGAGCACAGCGCCTTTGTCCGCGAGCGCGTCTGCCGGGGTCTGGCCTGGCTCGGCATGAAGCTCGATCCCGATGCCAACGCCGACAACGCCACCGTCATTTCCACGGCCGACAGTCGAGTGCGGGTGGCCGTCGAGCCCACCAACGAAGAATGGATCGCTGCACGCTACGCTCGGCGTCTGATGGCCGTCAACTGATCTCGCGGCCGCTGGGAACCTGCAATGGCGGCCACGCAGCATCACCCACAAGGTGGGTCCATCGATCAGGAGGAGTCTGCATGAGCACTGTGTCCACCCGCCGTCAGCACTGGATTTCGGGCTACGGCCCTGTCGCGCACCGCGCCGAAATCGTCGAGCGCGTCGATCGCTTGGTCGACCTGCTGGTCGCCGAAGGTCGCGTCGCCAATGCAGACACGGCCTACACCCTGCTCGTCGCCGCCGACCGGCTGAGCTGCGTGGCCATGAATGTGGTCGCGCACATGAGCTATGCGCGCCGCTTCGATTTGTCGGGTGCGCCGCTGCGCGCCGAAGACTTCAAGCCAACGCCCGAGGGCCACACCGGCGGTTCGCTCAACATGGTGCAGGCCTTTGTCGGCCACCTCTTGGCCAATGCCCTCACCGGCACGACACGCGGCTGGATCATGGGTCAGGGCCATTGTGTGGCGGCCATCGAAGCCATCAACGCGCTCACCGGCGACGTGTCGCCGGCACAGCGTGGGCGCTACGACCGCAGCGAGGCAGGCCTGTCGCGCCTGTGCGCCGACTTCTATTCCTACGCCATCGACGGGCAGGGCCACGCGGCCGTGCCACTGGGCAGTCATGCCGGCCCGAACACCGCCGGCGCGGTGTCCGAAGGCGGCTACCTCGGCTTTGCCGAGCTGCAATACATCCACATGCCCTTGCCTGGCGAATCCTTGGTCGCCTTCCTCAGCGACGGCGCCTTCGAGGAGCAACGCGGCTCGGACTGGGCACCGCGATGGTGGCGCGCGCGGGACAGCGGCTTTGCAGTGCCGGTGATGATCCTCAACGGCCGCCGTATCGAGCAGCGCACCCAGATACGGCAGCAAGGCGGCGCCGAATGGCTGGCCGAGGACCTGCGCCACAACGGTTTTTCGCCATGCATCGTCGATGGCCGTGACCCGGCCGCGATCGCCTGGGCGATCATCGAATCGGAAGACACATTGCGCCGATTTGCCGCCGATCCGGATCGACGCTATCCGGCGCCGCTGCCGTATGTGATTGCCGAAACCGAGAAGGGCTTCGGTTTTCCCGGTGCCGGCACGAATGCCGCGCACAACCTTCCACTGGGCGGCAACCCCCACACCGACGCCGGCGTGCGTGCGCTGTTCAACCAGAGTGCGGCCGCATTGTTCGTGCCGCCGGCCGAATTGCATGCAGCGCTGGCGGCGTTTGCCACCCACGCTGCGCAGCGGCGCGCGCTGGAAAGTGCGCACCCGATGGCGCATCGTCATCCCGCCACGCCCAACCTGCCGCAACCAGACTGGGAGACGCCGGGCAGCATGGGCAGCGCCATGCTTGCGCTGGATGAATGGTTCGTCGCGTTTGCCCAGGCCAATCCCCAGCTTCGCATCCGCATCGGCAACCCCGACGAACTGGCCAGCAACAAGATGGGCGACACACTCAAGCTGCTCAAGCACCGCGTCAACGAACCCGAGCCCGGCGTGCCCGAACACCGGCATGGTGTCGTCATCACCGCGCTCAACGAAGAAGCCGTTGCTGCCGCTGCGCTTGGCAACAAGGGTGGGCTGAACCTGATCGTCAGCTACGAAGCCTTCGCCATGAAGATGCTCGGCCTGATGCGCCAGGAGATCATTTTTGCCCGCCGCCAGCGCCAGGCTGGCCACCCGCCCAACTGGCTGCCGGTGCCGCTGATCGTGACCTCGCACACCTGGGAAAACAGCAAGAACGAACAATCCCACCAGGACCCGAGCATCGGCGAAGCCCTGCTGGGCGAAATGTCCGACACCTCGCGCGTGCTGTTCCCGGTGGACGGCAACACCGCCGTCGCCGCCCTGCGCGACGTCTATTCAGGACGCGGCCAACTGGCCTGCGTCATCGTCTCCAAGCGCGATGTCGAGAACCGCTTCGATGCCGACGCTGCAAACGCGCTGGTGCGCGACGGTGCCGCACACCTGATCGGCGATCCCGCCGACGCGCAAGTGCAGCTCATCGCCATCGGTGCCTACCAGCTTGATGAGGCCATCAAGGCGCACGAGCACCTGGCTCGTCTTGGCAAGCGCAGCTGCGTCACCGTCATCCTGGAGCCCGGCCGCCTGCGCATCCCGCGCGACACCATCGAGGCGGAATTCGTCGATGACGATGCCACCGTGCAGTCACTGTTCCCAGCGAACATGCCGCGCGTGATCGTCACGCACACCCGGCCCGAACCCATGCTCGGCCTGCTGCGCCGCATCGACGGGGGCCCGGCCAGAACGCGCGGCCTGGGCTACATCTGCCGAGGCGGCACCCTGGACGTGGCCGGCATGTTGTTCGCAAACCGCTGCACCTGGGCGCATGCGGTGGATGCCGCAGCGGCCGTGGCCGGCTGGACGCGCGAAGAACTGCTCGACGGCCCGCGGCGTGCGGCCGTGGACGGCACCGGTACGTCAGCGGCGCTCTGACTCTGGCGGGTTGACACGGATCCGGCCACTGCGCCAAGGCGCGGCCAGGGTGGGCAACTCGGCGGCGGTGCCGCCACGCGCCCGCGATGGCGCAACGGCCGGCGACGCTGTCGCACGGGTATGCTCGGCGCTGACCATGGCCCTGCTCTATGCCAGCGCACTGTTCAGTTCGACGCGCATGCGCCTGCCCCTGCAGCGGCTGCGCCGTTTTGCTGCGACCGACGCCGCACTGCCGCCATGGGCGCAGCACATCGAGCTCAGCTACCGCAGCGCGTTCACGTTCTGCTTCAACGACTATTACGCGCAGCCGCTGGCGGTCCGGCACATTCTGTCGTCGCCCTTCGACGACGCCGATGCCGGGCGCGTGTGGAGCGACTGGACCCTGGTCAGCGACAGACGGCTGGGCGTCAGCACCCTGCACCTGGCGTTTGCGTTCCAGGACCTGCGCCTGGACATCGAGAACCCCGACTGCCGCGGTGTCGAGGCCGGCGCAGCCTTCCTGCGGCGGGTCTACCAGCTCAGCGAACACGAGCGGTTCATGTCGGGGCCGCTGGCCGAGCTGTCGCGTTTGCTCGGCATCACGGCGCGCTCGCGTCGCAACACGCTGGGCGTGTCGCGCTACGTGCACGCGTCGGTGGTCTGCGACGATGCCCGCGCGATCAAGGCGCCGTCCAGGGCCGCCAGGCTCAACGTCTACCGACTGCTGTTTCTGCACCCGCGCGGCGTCGATTCGGCCACCGCCACGGCGCGCTTGCCGCCGGCCTGGGGATCGGCCGCGTTCTTCCGCCTGTACCACCAGCCGGGCGGGGTGGTGTCGCTGTCGTCGCCCTATCCTGACGAAGCGCAACGGACACATCGCGGCTGGTTTCGGCCCGCACCGCCGCAGTTGTCGCCGGCGCCGTTCGTCTTCAACGCGTCAAACGCGGCTGGCATCGGGCAGCGGGCCTACCCGAGCTACGACCTGCTGCCTGAGTATCCGCCGCTGCGCTATCTGGCCGTACCCCTGCTGCAGTACGCCGCCGCGCACGAAGAAACCCTGCGCGAGGTGCATGAAATGGCCTTCGCGCCGCGCCTGGGCTGGCCGCCACGCTGGCCATGGCGCAAACGCGCCACCGACCTGCACCTGCTGGCGGCCAGCCTGGAAGGTCTGCGACTGCCGATCATTCGCGACCTTGCGCACACCCTGCTGGAGCGTCAGTTGCAAGGACGCACTTCGAGCGCATCGATGGAGATGCTGCGCCTGCGCGAAAGCCGGCAGCGTGTGCTGCTGACCTGGCTGGGGCTGGCGCTGGCGATCACGCTTTCCAGTTCGCTGGGCCTGGTCGACAAGGGCTTGCGCTGGCTACAGGCGGGCGCGGCATCGACCGCCGCCTCGGGCCCACCCGAAACCAGCCCGCACGGGTCCAAGCCGTGACGCACCCCTGCCTGATCCTGAGCTCGGAGTTCCCGCCGCGGGTGATCGGCGGTGTCGGCCGCTATGTGCACGAGCTTGCGCAACGCCTGAGTCCGCGCTTGCCACTGAGCGTGATGGTGGTGCCCACCTATGACGGTGCCGAAGGGTTGCCCAGCGCGCGGCCCGGCGGCGGGCTTGCCGTTGCGTTCGACGACGGCGGCTACCGCCAGGCCCTGTGCACCGCCTTTGACCCGTCAAGGCTGCACACACTCACGCAAAGCGCCGAGTTCGTGGCTGCCCGCTGCCGAGGCCTTCTCGGCAGTGCCGCCGCACCCACGGTCTACGTGCAGGACTACGCGCTGGCGCCGGTCGCTGCGGCGCTGCGCGCGGCCTTGCCGGGCGCGCGCGTGGTTGCCGCCTGCCATTTGCCGGTGAGCGCCGGCTTCACCTATTTCGACAAGCCGATCGGCGACGCGATCCACCAGGTGCTCGAAGCCAAGCTGGTGCAACTGGCGCATCGCGTCGTGGTGCCCTCCGAATTCGCCGCACGGATGCTGAGGCTGACGCACAACGTGCCGCGCGCCAAACTTGCCGTCGTGCCGCTTGGCGCGGCGCGGCCGCAGCCGCCGACACCGCTGCCACCCGGCCCGCTGCGGCTGCTGGCCGTCGGGCGGCCGACCGAGCAGAAGGGCTTCCACTTTCTGCTTCAGGCCCTGCGCGCGCTGCGCTCGCGCATCGACGTGCGCTTGACGATGGCCTGCGGCCGCGCCGACGCGCAGCGCGTGGTCGATCTGGTTGAACGCTTCGGCGTCGCCGAGGCCGTGTGCTTCGCGCCCGCACGGGCGCCCGACGAGATCTGGTCGCTCTACGACGCGCACCATCTGCTGGTGAGCACCTCGCTGTATGAGACCTTTGGCCTGGCGGTGCTCGAAGCCATGGCGTCGGCGCGGCCCACCGTCGGCTTTGCGGTCGGCGCCTTGCCCGCGCTGTGGGGCGACGAACTGGCGCCGCACTTCGGCACGCCGGTGGCCGATGTCAACGCGCTCGTGGCACGCATCCTCGCACTGCACGAAGACCGCGAGGCCCTGGCGCGGCTTGGGCAACTCGCCGCAGAGCGCGCGCGCGGCTTCAGTTGGGAGCGGCATGTCGGCGCCTTGCTGGGCCTGCTGCAAGCGACCACCCCGATTGCCCTGGAGCCGGCATGGCACTGACCCTGGGCTGGTACTTCCACCTCCCATCCTGCGCCGGCGCGGCCGAGGTCGAGGCCGTCTTCGACGGCAGCCTGCGCCTGCTGCTGGACGCGCACCGTGACACGGGCGCGCCGCTCGCCCTGGCGGTGACCGGCGGCCTGCTGGCGCTGCTGGAGCGCAGCCACCCGGCGGCACTGACGCGCTTGCGCAGCGCCCTGGCCGACGGTGGCGTCGAGTTGCTGGCGACCAGCTTCCACGAGGTCTGCCCCTTCCTCATCCCGCCGCGCTTCCTGCACCGCCAGATCGAGCTGGACCTGCAACTCAAGCAGCGGCTGTTCGGCCGGCGACCCGGCATCTTCTGGCCCGGCAACCTGGCGTGGTCACCGGTGCTGGCCGACATCCTGCCGGCACTCGACCTGCGTGGCAGCGTCATCGGCGAGGCGCATCTGCGCGAGTCGCAGCAGACCCAGCTCTGGCAATGGCTGAGCGCGGCCACGCCGCAGATGGCGAGCGTGACGGTCGATACCCTGATGGGCCAGCCGCTTGACGGGCGCCGATTCGAACTCGACACCGCCAGCGGTCGGCGACTGCAGCTCCTGCTGCTGTCGTCGAGCATGCGCCAGATGTTGTCCTTCGGCACCAGCGGTGCCATCCACAAGCCCTGGGACGACAGCGCGCTGGACGCGCTGATCGGGCACATCGGCCGGCAGCCGGCGTCACAGCACAGCTTCAGCGGCGACGACGGCGACCGCATCAACCCGGTGTCGATCGACGCCTACCGACGCCTGCTGCACGCCATCGGGGCTGCATTGCTGCCGGCCTCGGCCGCGTTCGACGGTGGCGAGGCGGAGGTGCTGGAGTTCCTGCCGGCGCACGCGCCGGGCGGCATCGGCTTCTGGCAAGACGCCGTGGCGACGGCCTGGCAGCGAACGCTCGACGAACTGTTGCAGGCGGTGGCGGCCGGCACGCTGGCGGCCGACGAACTGCTGCCCTTGCAGGACGTGTTCCCGCTGTTCTGGAAGCGCAGCGCGCGCGCACGCTGGTTCTATGACCGTGCCTGGGCGCTGTTGCAGCGCGGTCATGCAGCGTCTCCCAAGGCACCGCGACATGGCGCGCACGCGCACGATTGATTCAGGCGCCATGGCTCCTGTCTGGCGCAGGTGCGGCCGCACGGATCCATCGGGCCGCGCCGGCACGCACCGCCGATCAGGTCAAGGGGTTCACTCCAGGTGTTGACGCCGCTCAACAGCCCGGACATCGCCGGCATGCACCGTCAAGGATTCGCGATCCCGCGATCCCGCGACCTCGCGAGCCGCTGAACGGAGAACCCTGTCATGTTGAAACTGCTGATGTCCGCCGTCGCCCTTTCGGCCACGAGCCTGGCGGCTGCACAAAGTGCGACCTACACCGTCGAACCGGGTCATACCTTCGTGTATTTCGAGGTCGTGCACTCGGCGACATCGACGACACGCGGCCGCTTTGACGATGTCCAGGGCAGCATCACCCTGAACCCGACCGACAAGACCGGTCACGCAAACATCATCATCGATTCCGCTTCGGTGAGCAGCGGCGTCCCGCCGTTCGACGAACATCTGCGCAACGCGGATTTCCTCAATGTCCCGCTCTTCCCGAAAGCGACCTTCGTGGGCGACGGCTTCAGCTTCGAGGGTGACAAGGTCACCGCCTTGTCAGGTGTCCTGACCCTGCTCGGCAAGACCCAGGCGGTGACGCTGCGTGCTTCGCGCTTCAATTGTTACGACAACCCGCGCAGCAAGCGTCATATCTGCGGCGGCGACTTCGAGACCACCCTTCAGCGCAGCAACTTTGGCATGTCCTTCGGCCTGCCAGGCATTCCGGACGATGTCCGTCTCCTGATTCAGATCGAAGCCATCCGGCAGTAGCCGAAGCATCCAGGCCATCGACGGGATCGCGGCGCCCCGGCCGGCGCTGCAGGATCGCCCGTGCCCGACGGCTCAGGCCATCTGCGCCAGCGCGGCGACGACATGGCAGGCGGTGCCCGCCATCACGAACAGATGCCAGACGAAGTGGGCATATCGAACCCGGTTGTCCAGCAGGTACAGGGCCGCGCCCAGGGTGTAGCTGATGCCGCCCGCGAACAACCAGGCCAGTGCCTCGGCCGACAATCGCTCGAACAGGGGCACCGCAGCGATCAGGGCCACCCAGCCCATCGCCACATACAGGCCGGTGGACCACAGCGGGTGGCGCAGGCGGTTGAGCAGCTTCGCGCTGACGCCGACGACGGCCGCCGCCCAGACGATGCCGAACAGCGTCCAGCCCCAGGCGCCGCGCAACACCCCGAGCAGATAGGGCATGTAGCTGCCGGCGATGAAGACGTAGATCGCGGCATGGTCCAGGCGATTGAAGACCTGCTTGGCGCGACCGGCCGGCATCGCGTGGTAGAGCGCCGACACCAGATACAGCAGGATCATCGTCCCCGCAAACAGGCTGGCGCCGACCACGTCGGCCGCCCCACCCCGG
>CAZWUR010000017.1:0-55311 GCA_964637205.1 uncultured Rubrivivax sp. | reverse complement strand
AAATGCACCAGGATCGGCAGCGAGGCCACGGCCAGCAGAAAACCCAGGCCGTGGCTGACCGCATTGGCGATCTCTTCGCCGAAGGTCTGGGCGCGCCCCGCGGGCCTCGCGCGCAGCGTGCCCGCCGTGCCGTCCCGTCCGGGGGACATCAATGCTTGATTCATCTCTACCTTTTGCAATGGTCGCAACTGCCGCCGCTGCGACCCAGCCTGTACTCGGCGTCGACTCGCCGCCTGGAACTGGACTTTCGCGACACGTGACGCCCGGGGACTTGCCCAGGCTCAAGGATTGTCGACAAGGCGAGACCACCTTGTGGGCCTTGCCAAGGCTCGAACAGTCTGTTCGACCGCCTCAGAAGTAGCGGCGCCAGCGCAGCGTCGCCGTCGGCGGCAGGTGGCCGAAGGACGAACGCGGCGCGCCCGCACCGTCCAGCCCTCTGCCGCTGCCGAAGGCCGCCGAGAGCAGCAGGTCGGACTCGTTGCTCAGCGACCGGACCAGGCTCAGCTGGTGCAGCATCGAGACCGAATGCTGCCCGTCGGCCGCGCGCAGGCGGCTGGCGAGCAGGGTGTAGCGGGCATTGAGCAGCGGCGTCAGATCCTTCTGCACCGACAGGCCGAACACGCGACGGGCCAATTGCTGCTGCAGGCCCAGGACCACCGGGCGCCGGGCAGCCACCTCGACGAGTGTGGTTTCATGCGAGGCCCCGCGTGCGTCGTCGTGCCACTCCAGCGCCACCAGGGTGCCGTTGTTGAACTGGTAGTCGGCGCCGGCGATCCAGAACAGCGACCCGGCACCGCCGCCCTCGGGCCTGGTGTGCAGGCCTTCGATACGCCAGCCGATGCCGCGCCAGTCCGACTCGAAGGCGGCGCCGACCTGGCGCTGGCCGACGACCTGCGCCGCCAGCAGGGACAACTGCGAGGTCTCGCCGACCTGGCGCCGGTAGTGCAGCGCCGCACTGTCTTCGATCTCGGGTTGATGCCGGGGCGCGAGCGCGACGACGGCCGTCAGCGAGGAGAACGCCGACGGGTAGATGTCGAGCACGGCGGCGTCGATGCCGGGTTTGTCGTCGGTGTCCAGATCGGTCGGGGCGAAGGCGCCGAAGACGTTCAGGGGCTGCCAGAAGCGCCCGCTGCCGAAGTCCACCGGCTGGCGCCCCAGGGCCAGTGACGCCTGATCGAAGCGCCGCTTGAAGACAGCGCGGTCGATCACCCAGCCGATGCGCGTCGAGCGCTCGATGCCGTCGCCGCTGAGCTGCTCGCCGGCCAGGCGTCGCCAGCGGAACAAATCGCTGGCCTGCGACGCGGCGCCCACCAGGGCGCGCTGGTTGGAGCGCCCGGCGTCGAGGTGCAGCGACCACTCGCTGCGCTCGCCCTGGTCCTGGGCCATCAGGCGCAGGCCCTGCCGGTCGGCACTGGGGACATGTGCGGCGGCGGCGCCGGCATCACCCCGGGCCGGAATCGACACGCTGCCGAGCAGCGAGACGCGCCCGGTCCAGTCAACCGCAGCGGCACCACCCGCCAGGCCGAGCAGCGCCGCGCCCAGCGCAGCGCGCCAGGGCGGTTCAAGCCGTGATCGGCTGCGCACGGCGCTCGTCGCTCTCGATGCGGCCGTCGCGCAGGGTGACGATGCGCTCGGCGCGCTCCATCACGCGCGGGTCGTGGGTCGAGAACAGGAAGGTCGTCTTCTCCTCGCGGGCCAGGCGATGCATGATGTCGAGCAGCGCCGACGCGTTGTCCGAGTCGAGGTTGGCGGTCGGCTCGTCGGCGAGCACCAGGCGCGGCCCGGCGGCCAATGCGCGCGCCACCGCCACGCGCTGCTGCTGGCCGCCGCTGAGCGCCGACGGGCGCCGGTCCATGACCTGGCCCAGGCCGACGAGATCGAGGTAATGCCTGGCGCGCTCGCGCCGCTCGGCCGTGGCGCGGCCCTGCAGCACCATCACGAGCTCGACGTTCTCCAGCGCCGACAGCACCGCCACGAGGTTGTAGGCCTGGAAGATGAAGCCGAGCTCGAAGAGGCGGAATCCCGACAGCTCGGCCTCCTGCATGGCCGTGATCTCGATGCCGCGGATCGTGGCGCGGCCCGCGCTCGGCGAATCGAGCCCGCCGATGATGTTGAGCAAGGTGGTCTTGCCCGACCCGGAGGGGCCGACGAGGGCGGCGAATTCACCTTCCTCGACCTCCAGGTCGACCGCGTCCAGCGCCTTGACGGCCAGTTCGCCCTGGCGGTAGGTCTTGCAGATGCCTTGGAGTCTGAGCAGCGGCATGCGGATGTCCTTCGGTCTCAGGTGCGCAGCGCCTGCACGGGCGTGACGCGCGAGGCCTTGATGGCCGGATAGATGCCGCTGCCCAGCGTGGCGGCGAAGATGATCCAGCTCAGCTGCCAGACGCGTGCACCCGACAGCTCGGTGCGGATCACCGGGTCCATGAAGGTGCCCATCATCGCGGTGTTTTCGCCGATGAGCGCCGTCACGTCGAGTCCGGCATGGCCGAACCAGGCGTGGCCGCCACCGCCGAGCAGCCAGCCGAAGGCCAGCGCCAGCAGGCCGAGCAGCAGCGACTCGAAGAACACCAGGCCGAGCAGATGCCGCCGGCCCAGCCCGAGCGCGCGCAGCAGCCCGAATTCGCGTGTGCGTTCGAGCACGCTCATCAGCACCGTGTTGACGATGCCGAAGACGACCATCACCAGGATCAGGAGCAGGAAGACGTAGTTGCCGGCGTCGTCGATGAAGATGAACTGCACCAGCTGCGGCATCATTTCGCGCCAGTCCAGCGCCACCAGCTCGGTGCCGGCCAGCGCCTGCCTGAGCGCGCCGGCCGAAGTGGCCAGGCTGTCGGCATCGTCGAGGAAGACCGCCAAGCGCGTCACCGGGCCCAGCGCCGGGTCGGCACCTTCGCCGACCAGGAACCGACGCGCCAGGGACAGGTCGGCGAGCACGAGGAAGTCGTCGAGCTCGTCGACCCGGCTGTCGAAGATGCCGCGCACGCGCCCCAGATGGGCCTGCGAGTTACCGCCCTGCAGCCCCGCCATGAGCACGATCTTGGCGCCGACCTCGGCCTTGAGCTTGCGCGCCATGCCGTCGCCGATGACCAGGCCGAGCGCATCGCCGGCGTCGAACCACTCGCCGGCCACGAGCTGCGGGCGCAACAGGCGCGCACGTTCGTCGTCGCCACCGTCCAGGCCCTCGAGGCCGGCACCGACCGAATTGGCCGGCGTGCTGGCCAGCAACTGCAACGTGATGCGCGGCTCGATGCGTGCCGCCAGACCGAGCGCCTCGAGCCGAGTCTGCAGCGCCCGACCATCGGCGATGTAGCGCTCGTTGGACGGCGATTCGAGATAGCCGCGCGGCTGCACCGTGACATGGCCCTCGCCGAGCTTGATCGCGTTGCGGATCAGCGAGTTGTGCGCGCCGTCGCCGAAGCCGATCATGAGCACCGCCAGGCCGAAGCCGATGGCGATGCTGGCCAGCGTGACGACGGTGCGCCGGCGGTGGCGCCAGAGGTTGCGCCAGGCGAGCAGGGCCATCGTCGACAGCGGCAGGCTGGCCTTCATCGCATCGCCTCTGAGGGCTCGAGCGCCATCACGCGCCAGCTGGGCACCAGGGCGGCGAGCATCGCCAGCACGATCATCATCACGCAGGCGTAGAGCACGTCAGGCGCCGTCAGCGCCATGCCGAGCACCGGCTCGATGCTCAGCCCGACCATGTCGAAGCCGTCGGGCAGGCTGGCGCTCATGTCGATGCCCTGGCGCAGCGGGCCCAGCACCAGGGCCACGCCCAGCGTGGCGCCAAGCGCTGCCGAGATCAGCGCCAGGCCCAGCGATTCGAGCATCACCATCAGCAGCAGCCAGCCCTTGTGCATGCCGATCGCGCGCAGGATCCCGAATTCGTGGGTGCGCTCGTGGATGGCCATCAGCATCGTGTTGACCATGCCGAGCGCCGCGAGTGCGAAGATGATCGCGCCCATGACCCAGGTCACGCCGCCGTAGACCTCGAGCATGTCGGCCACGGCCGGCACCACCTGGCGCCAGTTGCGCACCAGCGCCGCGCCACCGAGCCGGTCCAGCGGCGCCAGCGCCGCAGCCTTCGCGACGGCCGCCTCCAGCAGCGCCTGGGCCTCGGCCAGCCGGTCCGGGTCATCGAGCCGGATCGCCAGCTCGTGAACACCGTCGTCCATCGCCATCAGCGAACGGTAGGCGTCGATCGACATCATCACGCCCGTGCGATCGAAGGCCGGGTCGACGGGTTTGAGCACGCCGGCGATGCGAAACAGCGCGTTGCCGATGCTGGCGTCGGCGGCCTGGGTCACGAGCACGAGTTCGTCGCCGGGGCCGATGCGCATGTTCTTCGCGAGCTGGGCGCCGACGAGCACCGGGTGGCGCGTCAGGCCGTCGCTGCCGAGCTGCGCCGCGCCGAGTTCGGCCTTGCCCGCGCGCACCGCGTCCAGGATGCGCGTGACCTGCCGCTCGCGCAGCGGGTCGACGGCCTTGATCATGACCCCGGTGGACGCCTGGGCCGCGCTGGCCAGCCCGGCGGCGTACAGGCGCGGCGCGAACCGGGCGTCGGGAAGCGCAGGCTGCAGCTGCGCCAGCCAGGCCGAGGGCAGGGTGGCGTACAGATCCTGGTCGTCGATGAAGGCCTGGCGGCGCAGCTGCAGGTGGCCCACCGACAGGTCGGTGGCATGTTCGACCATCTGGCGCGTCATGCCGCCGACGAGCGCGAGGTAGACGATGAGCAGCACCAGGCTGCCGGCCAGCGCCGCCACCGTGAGCGCGCTGCGCGCCGGGTTGCGCCACAGATTGCGCCAGGCCATGAAGGCCAGGGTGGGCACGCGCCGACCCTGCAGCCGGCGCGGGTGCAGGTTCAATGCCGGCGCTGCAGGTTCTGCAGCGAGAAGAACGAGGGCTCCAGCGGCACGCCGAAACGGATGTCGTCGTAGACGATCACCGTCGACTCGGCGGGCTTGTCCTCGGGCTGCAGCCGCATGCGCATCGGCACCACCCGCTCGCCGATGGTCCTGGGCTGGTCGAAACGCAGGGTGCGGATCAAGGTGCCGCGTTCGTCGTAGAAAAGCTGGGCCAGCGGCGCCAGCGTCCGGGCGTCGACCTCGGTCAGCACCTTGCCCCAGACCACGGCGGCGGTCGGCTTGGCGATCGAGGTGAGTTCGATCACGCTGTGGCCGTCGCGCTCGCCTTCGAAGCTGATGCTCGAGCTGTAGTCGGTCTCGAAGCTGCTCTCCTTGACGAGGTCGTCATTCGTGAAGTGGCTGCCCATCCAGGAACCCGACATCATGCTCGACGGGATCTTGGTGACGCGGTTGATCCTGGGCAGATAGTTCCAGATGTTGTTCTCCACCTTCAGCGTGGCAACGTCGCGGTCCTTGACCGGTTCGCGGATCACGACCAGGGAATAGTCCTTGCCGCGCGACCAGGCCTGCATCGTCAGCGTGCGCTCGTAGCGCTCGGTCTTGACCGTCATCGTCATGCGCGCCTCGGAAGTGTCGCCGCGCCAGAGGCGGTCGATGCGGCGGATGAGTTCGTCCGCGCTCGCGGCGCCGGCCGGTGCGGCCAGCAAGACCAGGCACAGCAGGGCCAGGCTCCGGGCCGCGGGGAAGGCGAGGCGTTTCTGCATGTCAGGCTCCGGTCTGCGCTCGGGGGTTCGAGCCGGCGCACCGAATGGCGACCAACTCTGCATCGGTTCGATCCAGGAACCTTGAAGTTAACCTGATTCCTTGATCGGCTGGCAAGCTGCGACGGCGTCCGAGCAAGCCACAGCCTTGTCGCGGGCGCTCATGAGGCGGTCGATGCATTTCGCCCGGAGGCGCTCAGTCCTGTCGTTGCAGGTGAGCCAGCAGGCCCGCCAAGCCTTCGGCCAGGCGCCGCACGGTCGCTGGGTCGGGCAAGGGCAGGGTCAGGCTGCGTTCGCCGGTCACTGGGTCGGTCGTGACCCGCGGCGCCCCGTTGCGCCTCACGCCGGCGCTATCGGCTGACGCGGGTGGCCCGGTCAGCGCGGCGACCCATTGCAGTCCGGCTTCAAGCACAGGCGCCCAAGGATCCGCGGGTGCTGCATGGGGCGCCCGATCGGCGGCCGCGGCTGCATCACCGATCGGCACCGAGGCATCGGTGTCGCGATCGGCCTGCGCGCCATGGCGCGGCGTGGTCTGCTGCGGCGGGTTACCTTCAACTCCTGCGGCCTGTGCCTGTGCCTGCGACCTGGCCAGGGGTGTGGCCGCGGCGTCCTCGGCGGCACCCATCGCCCCGGTGACTTCGTCCACGCTCTCCATGAACTTCGACAGCCGCGTGCCATTCATGAACACCGCGCTGTCGCCGCCGTCCAGCACGCCAGCGAACAGCGACTTCTTGAACGCCAGCACGCCAAGCATGCCCTCCTCGATGCTGCCCTGGGCCACGAAGTTGATCACCTGCACACCGCGGGTCTGGCCCATGCGGTGCACGCGGCCGATGCGCTGTTCGAGCCTGGCCGGGTTCCAGGGCAGGTCCATGTTGACCACCGTAGCCGCAGCGTGCTGCAGGTTCAGGCCCACGCCGCCGGCGTCGGTGGACAGGAACAGACGGCAGTCCGCGTCCTGCACGAAGCGGTCGACCAGCGCCCCACGCTTGTCGCCGGGCACGCCGCCGTGGAACAGCACATGGCCCCAGCCGCGTGCGCGCAGCCGGCGCATCAGCAGCTCGTGCGTGCCCAGCCACTGGCTGAAGACCACGGCCTTGGCGCCAGGCTGTTCAAACAGCTCTTCGAGCAGGGTGACCAGTTCGTCGGCCTTGTGGCCGAAGTCGGTTTCGTGGTCGAGCAGCCAGGTGCTGTTGCACGACATGCGCATGTTCTGCAGCGCGCATTGCAGGCGGCGCTGGTCGGTGTCCGACAAGTAGCCGGTCTGGCGCCAGCGCTTGACGATGCGCGTCACGATGAGTCCGTTCTCGTCATGGTGCACACGCTGTTCGGGCGTCATCGGCACGAACAGCGTCTTGTCCATGCGCTCGGGCAACTGCGCCAGCACCTCGGACTTGCGCCGGCGCAGCAGGATGGGCGCCAAGGTGGCGCCGATGCGGTCGAGGTCGCGGTAGCCGATGACGCGGCCGGCGTCGTCGACCTGCTGGTGCTCGTGCAGCAGCCGCCAGGTTGGCCCCAGGCGGTGCTGGTCGACGAGCTGCACGATGGAGATCAGCTCTTCCAGCCGGTTTTCCAGCGGCGTGCCGGTGAGCACGAAGGCATACGGTGTCTCGATGCGCTTGAGCGCACGCGCCGCGATGGTGTTCCAGTTCTTGACGCGCTGCGCCTCGTCGATGATCAGCAGCTCGGGCGCCCAGGCATGGACCAGGTCGACGTCGCGCACCAGGGTCTCGTAGCTCGTGATGCGGTAGAAGGCTTCTTCCCGGTACTGCTGCTGGCGCGCCGGGCGCAGGCCCTGCAGCACCTGGGCCTGCTGCACCGGACGGCCGGTGAAGCGCACGATCTCGCGCTGCCACTGGTGCTTGAGCGAGGTCGGGCACACCACCAGCGCGCGTTGCACACCGAAATGGCGGGCCAGCAATTCGGCCGCGGCGATGGCCTGAACCGTCTTGCCCAGGCCCATCTCGTCGCCCAGCAGCACGCGGCCGGCATGCGCGGCGAAGAGTGCACCTTCGGCCTGGTAGGGGTAGAGACGGGTCTTCAGCAGCCTGGCCAGGCCCTTGTCGGCGGCGCCCCTGGGATAGGCCTCGGCGAGTGCCAGCTGGCGGCGTTCGGCGTCGCGCCACTGCGCCGTGAAGGCCAGGGCGCGTTCGTCGAGCCGCAGCTCGTGGGCCGTTTTGCGGCTGCGCCTGATGAAATCGTCCAGATCGGCCAGGCGCGCCAAGGGCAGCACCCAGCCGGCTGGCGCGTCGAACAGCCGCCGTGCACGGGCGAGCAGCGCCGGCGGGCAGTCCGCACCCGGCCTGAATCGCACCGTGCGCTGGCCGCCGTGGTGCAGGAAGACCTCGCTGTACGGCGGCGTGAAGCCGCGCGCCAGTGCGGCCTTGCCGCCACGCCGCGCGGCCAGCCTGGCCAGGGTGAACTCGATGTGCTTGCAGGTACCGAGGTCGTTGGTGGCGAAGTCCGGGCAGGTGCACAGGTTGTCGCCGCTGGCCGCGCCGCGGATGGTGACGCGGTAGTGTCTCCCGCTGTCGGCATTGCCGACGCGGAACTCGGAAAATACCGGCGACTGCTTTGCATCGCCCAGGTTGAGCAGCTCAAAACCCTGCTCGCGCCCGAACTGGCGGCGCAGTGCCCGCTGCCAGTCGTCGGCCGGCATCTCGGGCGGCTTGCGCTGGCGCGACAGCCGGGGTTCGGCGGGGGGCTTGGGCCTGGCCTTGGGCCGCCGCGTGGACTTGGGCCGCAGCAGATCGTCGAGTCTGGCATTCATCGCAGGGTTTCCTGTCCGTCCTGCCGGCATTGTGGCTCGCGGTCCGGCCAGCGGCGGCGCGGGCGCCGCGGCGCCGGGCCTGCCCAGCAATGGCGCATGTCGCTAGACTTTGACACCCTGCAAGCCCTGCGCCGCCAGCACCCGGCCTGGCGGCGGCTGCAGGCCGATTCGACGGCCCTGGTGGCGAGCTTTCTGCACCGCGTGTTCGTGCTGCCGAACCGGCGCGTCATCAGCCAGTCCGACCTGGGCGAGGCGCTCGAGGACACGCTCTTCAACCTGCGCGAGCAGCGCGGCGACAGGCTCTACCCGAAAACCGCGATCGAGTATTTGAACGACTGGGCCGCCAACGACAAGGCCTGGCTGCGCAAGTTCTACCCGCCGGGCACCGATGAGCCGCACTTCAACCTGACGCCAGCCACCGAGCGCGCGCCGGCCTGGCTGCAGACGCTTGGCCAGCGCAGCTTTGTCGGCACCGAGTCGCGATTGCTCACGCTGTTCGACCTGCTGCGGCAGATGAGCGAGGGCGGTCAGACCGATGTCGAGTTGCGGGTGCAGGACCTGCAGCGTCGCCGAAGACTTCCTCGCCCAGCGCCAGCTGTGCGCACCGCTGCGCGAAGCGGCCGCCGAGCGCGAGGCTGGGTTGCAGAATCAGCTCAACGAGTCTGGCGTGGCCTATGCGCAGGGGCGCCAGGCGCATGCCGATCTGGAAGCGGAACCGAGCAGCCTGCGCTCGCGCCGCAGCAACATCGACGCGCAGCAGGTGGCGCTGCGCGCCGCGCTGTGCCAGGTCCTGCGCCTGCGCGAGGCCGACATGCCCTATGCCGGCGAGTTGGTCCAGGTGCGCGATGAAGAACGCGACTGGGAAGGTGCCGCCGAACGGTTGCTGCGCAGCTTCGGGCTGTCGCTGCTGGTGCCCGACGAGCATGACGTTGCCGTCAGCGATTGGGTCGACCGCTCGCAGCTGAAGGGCCGGCTGGTGTACTTTCGCGTGCGACCCTTGCGTCATGGTCCAGGCAAGGACAGGCGGGGCGACTTGCCCACGCTGCATCCCGATTCGATGGTGCGCAAGCTGGCCGTCAAGCCCGACTCGTCCTTCCATGGCTGGCTGGAGCGCGAAGTGGCGCACCGTTTCGACCTGGCCTGCTGCAGCGGCCAGGACCAGTTCCGCAGCGAGGCACGTGCCATCACACGCGCGGGCCAGATCAGGGCCCCGGGCGAGCGCCACGCGAAGGAGCCTTTGCCACTGGCGCAGGAGCGCATTGCCTACGGCAGGGTTGGGCAGACGGTGGCAGCGCTGTCGGACGGCGGCAGGTACCGGCTGTCGGTTGCCGCAACAGGTTCGCGCCGCGACGCTGCCGGCGTCGGGCACAGGCATCGAAGGTCTGGATGCAACGATGCATCCCATGCCGCACAAAGCAGCATCCGTGTACGGTCTGGGCGGGGCACATCACCGCCGTATCACCGCCGTAGCGCAGCCGTCCTGGAGGCGCTGGACGCTGACCCGCTGGCGGCGAAACCCTGACTCTTCGAGGGTGCAACGCCGCCGCCCGGGCCGGACCTGCCGACGCAAACGCGTGATCCGTGGATGCCGCCGCGCCGGGTGGGCGCGCGGCATCCCGGCGCGGTTTCACGGCTTGGGCCGGAGCTTCCACAGCGCCAGCAGGATCAGCAGCAGCAGCAACAGCAGCCACCACCAATACTGCAGCAGCAGCTGCAGGATCTGACCCCACAGCCCCGCGTCGCCAGGTCCGGCGGCCGGCGGCAACGTCAGCGGCAGCCCGTTCACCGACAGCGGCGGCACCTGAGTCGGGTCGGCCTGTGTGTGGCCGACCACGAGGCTGTAGCTGCCGTCCAGCGCATCGTCGACCTGGCCGATCACCTGACTGCCGTTGCCGGCGAAGACGATGCTCGAGGCCTTGCCCGGCCCGACCAGGTTGCCGGCCTTGTCCACCGGCCGGAACGTGATCGCCTTGCAGCCGCCGGTGAAGGCGGCCGGGCAGTCCTTGAAGACCGAGACCACCATCGTCGCGGCGGTGGCCGCGTCGTCGGGCTGCACCGGCACATAGCGGTCGGTGCCGAACACGCGCATGAACGCGCCGTTGCCGGCGCTGGTGGCGTCGACGCGGAAGCTCACGCGGTACACGCCTTCGGCGATCGTGGCCGGGAAGTCGGCGCTGTAGACGCCGGGCGCGGTCTCGGCCAGCGCGATGCCCTGCTCGGCGCCGAACTGCAGCGCCGCCAGCACCGCGGCGCGTTCGGCCGGGTTGGCCAGCATCGCCTGCACCTTGGCGTTGGCGGCGATGCCGGGGTCGGCAGCGTTCAGGTCGGCGGGCGAGGTCTTCGACGCCGACAGCAGATTGCCCAGGCCCTGACCCGGGCCGCTGACGAAGGCGCGCACGCTGCCGGCGGCCAGGCCGGCCAGCGGCTGGCCGCGCTCGGTGAGCCGGGCTTGCAGGTGCAGCGGGTTGCCGACCCCCGGCGTCGCCTGCGCGGCGCTGAACTGGCTGGCCAGCGTGGCGTTGTCGCTGACCACGACGAGGCTCCAGCGGCCCTCGCCACGCGCCATCGTGCGCGCCACGGTCAGCGTCCAGCTGCCGTCGGGCGTCACGCACTGGCGCGCGGCGTTGCAGTAGGGCTTGCGCAGGGTCAGCGCCATGTGGCGGGTGCCGGCGTCGACACGCAGGTTCGGGTCCTGGCCGACGACGAAGTCCACGCCGTCCTTGCTGAGCTTCATCGCCGGCCGGCCCTCGACCTGGAAGGCCGGGTTCCAGCCCAGCAGCGCGGTGAAGGCCAGGTCCTGCTGGCTGGTGCGGAAGTCCATCGTCAGCGGCGGCGGCACGCTGCCGGGGGTACCGGGCTGGGTGCCCTGGCTCAGGTGCACGATCTCGAGCTTGTCGCCGATCAGCGTGCCGTTGAGCACCTGCACGAAGTACTGGATCGCGTCCACCGGCGGGTCGTCCAGCGTCACCGGCAGGTTCAGCGGCCCGCAACTGCTGCGGTCGGCCATCGTCTGCAGCAGCGCATTGGCGGCATCGGCCGCATTGGACGTGCGCAGCTTGAAGGGGCAGAGCTTGAGCTGCTTGCCCGGCGGTACCACCTCGCTGCCGCCGATCGGGCTGTTGGTGGCGTTCAGCAGCAGTTGCAGGCCGTTGTCGACGATGAATTTGGCGTTGTTCTGCTCGCCGTCGGTGAACACCAGCATCGCGTTGTTGAAGCTCGCGTTGTCGCCGCCGTTGAGCACCGCCAGCAGGTTGTCGATGCCGTCGCCGATCGAGGTGCTGCCGCCGGGGCTGCGGCTGCTGATCGAAGTGCCGATCGCGTCGAGCGTCACCGTCGTCATGTCGGTCACCGCGTTGGCGCTGCCGGGCGGCAGGCCGGCGGTGTTCTCGGCGTCCTGGTTGAAGAAGACCACGCCGAGCTTGTCGCCGGTCAGGCTGTAGGCTTTGGCGACACTGACCATCTGCTCCGAGGCGCGGCGCAGCGCGTCCCAGCGCCGGCAGTTGGCGTTGGGCGAATACAGCGCGCCGCAGCTGGCGTCGCCGTCGAGCTTGTAGGACCAATCCATGCTGCCCGACTTGTCGAACACCACCACCAGCCGCGCCGGCTTGCGCGACAGGGCCGGGTCGGTGGCCGGGGGCGTGCCGGGGAACACGCTGTCGCTGTCGAAGGCCGGCACCGTGTGGCCGCCGACGGCGGCGTTGAGCGCGCCGATGTTCAGCCGCACCTGGCCGTCGAGCAGGCCCAGGTAGCTGATCTCCAGCGTGTCGCCGTTGTTGCCGGCGGTGTTGACGAAGCGGTAGGTGCAGGTGCCGGCGTTGCTGGCGTCGAGCACCGGGCGCGGGTCGGCCAGCGTGCAGGTCAGCAGCGCTCCGGCAGTGCTGGCGCGCAGCTGCACCGCGTTGGCCGGTGCGCTCAGGGGGTAGCCGGTGGCGTCGCCGCCCACCAGGTCCAGGTACAGCAGCTGGACGGCCTTGCCGGCGTTCGGGTCGCCCTGCGCGCTGCTGATGCCTTCCCAGGCCGTGCCGGCGGCGTTCTTCTTCGGCACCGAGGTCGAGAGGTTCTCGACATTGGCGGTGTAGGTGGCGCTGCCGGCGGCGCCGGCCAGCAGCCACAGCAGCCCGGCGGCCAGGCGGGCAGCGGCGGATCGGGGAATCGCATTCATCATGTTCTCCTGGTCGATGGGGTCACAGCTGCTGCACCAGCGCGACCTGCTGCATCTCGTTGCCGTTCTGGAAGTACAGCGCCGCATTGCCGGCGGCGTCGATGGCCAGCGTCGGGAAGCGTGGCGTCTGGCCGGCAGGCACCAGTTCGCGCACCTCGGTGGAGCCGGCGACGATGCGCTTGGCACGCAGCGCCGTGAAGCCCGGCGCGTTGACCGTGGACCAATACACCCACAGTGCGCCGTCGGGCGTGTGGCCGGCCGCGAGGTCGATGAAGGTGTCCACCGGGATCGTCACCGTGGTGTTGGCGAAGGCCGTCCAGGCGCCGCCGGTGAAGTGCGACTCGAACACGCTCCAGTTCGGCCCCGGCACGGCCGGCTGCTGCACGTAGACCACCTGCGGCGCGCCGCTGGCGTCGACGGTGAGGGCGACGTCGCCCGGCGTCGTCATCACGCCCGCACTCGAGATCGCGCCCGGCGCGCCACCGCCCAGCGGGTAGGTCACGGTCTGCGCCGTCATGACGCCGGCGGTGTTGCGCATCCAGGCCAGCATCACGTCGCCGCCGGGCAGCGCCGTGGCGGTGGCCTGCGTGGCCTGGTCGGTGGCGTCGACGAGTTCCTCGGCGCCCCAGACCGCACCGTCGAAGCGTCGGCTGAAGATCCGGTTGTTGCCGGCCAGGCCGGTGTAGAAGACGCGCAAGGCACCGTCGCTGTGCGCCGCGGCGGCCAGGCTGCTGGTGTTGAGCACGCCGACGATCTGGAAGGCGTCGGCCGCGGCGGTCCATGCGCCGGCGACCCGGCGCGTGTACGACAGGAAGCGGTTGCCGCCGGCCAGCCGGATCCAGAACACCCAGGGCAGGCCGTTGCTGTCGATCAGCGCCGCCGGCGTGTTGTGCGGCCCGCCGCCGACGACGAGGTTCGGCCCCACCGCCGCCGGGCGTTCGGCGAGCATCGCGTTGATCACGTCGCGCATCGGGAACAGCAGCTGCGGCACGCCGCTGCCGTTGACCGCGTAGCCGGCGCCGAAGGCATCGCTCAGCATCTGCGTGAAGTCGAGCGACGAAGGCAGGGCGATGCCGCGCCGCCGGCGGTCGGTGACGTCGCCGGCGTTGATGGCGCCGGCCGCGGTCTGCAGCACGCTGGCCAGCAGCGTGTAGCTGTGGCCGGCGATGAAGTCGACGTCACCGCTCACCGGCGCCGTGGCGGCGGTGCGCACGCGGACCGCCCACTCGCGGCGCAGGCGCGAGCAGGTCTCGGTGCCCAGGCCGCCGAGCACCAGGGTCGGGTCCTCGGCGATCGTGACCACGCGCTCCCAGAGGTCGAGGTAGACCGCCAGCGTGCGCGTGGCCGGCGCCACCGGCGGCGCCGGCACTGCGGCGATCACCGGCACGCCCCAGGCCGCGGCCAGCGCCGCCGCGCCGGGCTGGCCGGCATGCAGCGGCTGGGCGTCGAAGCCGACGTCGGCGGTGATGAAGGCCTCCAGGCCGTCGACCAGCATGCGGCCGGCCTGCAGCGCGTCCGGCCCGACACCGCCGGCACGGATCGTGAAGCTCGCCGCGGCGCCGGTGCCGACGATCGCGAAGCCGTCGTTGCCGCTGGGCACGCCGTCGCCGACGAACCAGCGCAGGAAGGCGCGCAGTTCCCAGCGCCGGATGTCGTCGCCTTCGTTCCAGTCGGCGTCGGCCAGGGGCACGCCCTGCGCCAGCCGTACGCTGACGTAGCGCCGCAGCGGGTCGAAGGTGTTGGGGGAGATGATGGCCATCGTGGATTCCTCGTGTCAGAAGACGAGCCAGATCGTCCGCGTCAGCGTGGACAGCGGGTCCTTCGCGATCACCGGGTGGCGGACCATGTTGACCAGCACGTCGGCGCCGCCGAGTTGGGCGACGAGCCCGAACTCGCGCAGGTTGGCCGCGGCGTGGTTGGCGTCGGGCCAGGCGGGCACGCCGGGGCCGATCGTGACCACCACCTGCAGCCGGTTGGTCGGCGCCACCGACGGCACGTTGCCGTTCAGGAAGGTGAAGGCCAGCGCCGCCGGCGGCACCACGGTCGGGTTGGGGTCGACCAGGGCCACCTCGTTGCCGGCCGGCGGCGCCGGCGGCACCGCGTCCCAGACGGCGAGCCCGGCGCCGAGCGCCAGGCCCTGGATGCCGAGTGCGCCGCCGCCGCCCATGAAGGCGGCCAGCAGGCGGCGGCAGTCCACCAGGATCGCATTCTTCTGCCAGCCGCGGTCCCAGAGCACGCGGCCGTCGCGGCCGGTGAGCCGGTCGCGGTAGTGGCCCTGTGGGGTGGGCATCGGGGTGTCGGGCATGGGGGAGGGGTGCATGTCGGCTCTCGGTTCAGGTGGGGGGCGGGAAGTAGCTGCGCCGGCGCAGCGTCGTCAGGTCGACGGGGTCGGCGCTCAGGCCGACGAGGTCATTGCTCAGCAGCACCGCCCACTGCGGCAGCGCCGCGGCCCAGCTGTCGGCGGGGCCGCCGAGCGCGTCGACGAAGGGATGGACGTCG
Source organism: uncultured Rubrivivax sp. (assembly GCA_964637205.1). GTDB lineage: Bacteria > Pseudomonadota > Gammaproteobacteria > Burkholderiales > Burkholderiaceae_C > Rubrivivax. The sequence continues at coordinate 40,257 of CAZWUR010000017.1, read as the reverse complement.
GCGTAGCTGTCGCGCAGGTCGACACCGGCGCCGTAAACCATCTCCAGCGCCAGCTCCGGCGCCAGCACGATCACCGCGCGCATATTGATCGGCAGGAACTCGGCCAGCAGCTGGCGCAGGCGCGCTGCGTTGGCGGCCGTCAGCGGCTGGCCGAAGCGGCCGCGCGTGACGTACAGGCCGAGCGTGCCGCGCGTGTACAGATCGGCCGGGCCGAGCGGCGGCTCGGCGTCGAGGCCGCGTGGGCGGTGCGGCGTGCAGTTGATCAGGTCGCCCCAGGCGCGGTGCGCGCTGTTGCGCGCGACGAAGGGGCGCAGCGCCGTCGTGCTGCCGGCGTGGCGCCGCAGCGTGGCCGCCTCGGGCACACGCGCCCCGACCGTCGGCGGCGCGGCGCCGGCGAGCAGCGGCGCATGCTGGTCGGGTGAGGTCCAGCCGTCGCTGCGCAGCAGCAGCATCAGCGGCCCGCCGGCCGGCAGCTGCACCGGCCAGGGGGCCGAGGCGATCTCGTCGGCCCCGCTCAGCGCCAGCGCGGCCGGGGCACCCGGCACCAGCGCGGCGTCCAGCGTGAGTTCCCACAGCGCCGGGTTGCCGCCGCGGTCGCTGGCGAAGAAGACGCGCGCGCCGCCGGCCGCCAGGGCCAGGGCGGCCGGTTGGCGATCGGCGCTGCCGGCCGGCAGCGGCTGCGTCGCGGCCTGCACCGCGCCCCAGGTCTGCGTGGCCGGGTCCCAGCGCCGCACGCGCAGGGCCCGCCGGTCCTCGCCCGGCGCGCCGGCGGTCCAGCGCGACCACAGCAGCAGGCTGCTGCCGGCGGCCTCGCGCAAAAGCATCGGTTCGCGGTCGCCGCGGTCGCCGGCGGCGAGGCCGGCGTCGCCGAGCCGGGACCAGGCGGACCAGGCGTGCGTGGCCGTGCCGACGTCGTTGCTCGGCAGGCCGTCGGCGGTGGTCCAGGGGCGGACCTGGCCGGTGGCGTCGATGCGCGCCGCCCCGGCCGGCGTGGCGACCCAGGCACCGCCGTCGGGCATCGCCACCACGCGCCGCACGTCGTCGCTCGGCAGTCCGTGCAGCGTGCGCCAGCCGCGCCAGGCGCCGTCGGTGCCGCGCCGCCAGACACCGGCGGCCGCTGCCACCCACCATAGGGTGTGCGTGGTGTCGACCCCGCGCAGGTCGCTGCCGGCGTCGGCCGGCATCGTGGCGCGGCTCCAGGCCCCCGCGTCGTCGCGCTGCGTCAGCCCGGCTGCGGTCGCGGCGACGACGCGGCCCAGGGCGTCCACGGCCACGCCGCGCACGTCGAGCGACGGCAGCGCCGGCAGGCCGGTGTTGACGAAGGCCCCGCCCGGATCGCGCCAGGCCAGGCCGCCGGCGGTGGCGATCCACAGGCCGTCGCCGAGGTCGCGCGCCAGGGCGCGCACGTCGTTGGCGGGCAGGCCGTCGAGCATCGTCAGGCCGGTGGCCACCAGGGCCGGCGAGATGCGCCCGAGACCGGCCGCGGTGGCCACCCAAACCACGCCGTCGGCCGCCTGCACGATCTGGTGCGTGTCGTCGCTGGGCAGGCCGGCGGCGGCGTTGATCACGGCCCAGCTGCCGTTGCTGCGCCGGCGCGCGGTGCCGGCCGCGGTGGCGACCCACAGCGCGCCGTCGGCATCGACGGCGGCATGCCGGACGGTGCTCGACGGCAGACCGTCGGCGAGCGTCAGCACCGTGGGCGGCGAGCCGTCGTCGCGCTGCAGCACGAGGCCCGCGGCGGTGGCGGCGAGGTCGACCGGGCCGAGCCAGCAAGCGCCCTGCAGCGTCCAGCGGCCGGCGGCGAAGCCGCTCCAGGCCAGGCGCAGGCCGGGCCCCTGTGGCAGGGCGGCGAGTTCGGCCGGCCGTTGCGGCGGCGGGCCGGGCAGCGCGAGCACCGGGTCCAGGTCCATCGTCTCGTCCCAACGGCCGCGCGCCGGCTGCGTGGCGGCGTGGGCCAGGCCCAGCGTGCGCGAACAGGTCGAGCCGGCGAGGTCCACCGCCAACAGCGCCTGCGGGCCGCTGGCCGTGCTGGTCAGGCGCAGCGTGCCGTCGGGCGAAACCGCGGCCACGGCCTGCACGAGCTGCCCGTTCAGCGCCGCGATCACCTCGGCCGCGCTGGCCTGCGCCGGGTCGGCGTAGTCGGCCGCGAGCACGCTGAACACCTCGACGCCGGCGGCACCGCGCAGCGTGAGCTGCTGCCCGATGGCGAGCACGAACGGCGGCCGGGCCCGGCCCTGCAGGCGCGCCGGCTCGGGCGCACGCGCCCGGCCGAGCGTGAAGCGCAGGCGCGCCGCCGGGCTGTGCGGCGCATCCACCCAGGCCAGCGCGATCCGCCCGTCCGCCAGCGTCGCGGCCGCGGGGTCGGCGACGCGGGGATGCCCGCCGGGGGCGTCCAGCGCACGCGTCGCCTCCAGGCGCTGGCTGCCGCGCCACATGCCGTCGATCCAGGTCTTCAGCACCAGCGCGCCGACGACGCCGATCTCGTCGGCGGCGGTCTGCGGGTCGGGCGTGGGCAGCGGCGCGCTGCCGAACACGCGCAGCCGGCCCTGCGCATCGAGCACCGCACAGGCCCGGTCGGCACCGGCGATGTCGGTGCTGAGCAGCGCGTTGGCGGGGGCCGACACGTCGAGCTGGCCATCCGGGCCGGTGCTGCGGCTGCGCAGCACGATGCGCCCGGCCACCGCCTCGGCCTGCAGCGCCGGGCTGGCCGCGGCGATGGCGGCGGCCACCTCGGCCGCGGTGGCGGCGCCGAGGTCCAGCGCATCGGCGCGGCCCAAGCGCACGCGCCAGGCCGGGCCGGCATCCACCGCGAGGCCGATCTCGGCGCCGGCGTACAAGGCGTAGGGCTCGAGCTGGGTCGATGTCAGCACGGCCGGCAGCACGCCGGCACCGTTGGCCTGCCGGTTGCCGATGCCGAAGCCCAGCGTCTCGGCCGCGTCCACCGGCGAATGCCAGGCGCCGCCCACCTCGAGCGCCACGCGCAGCGGCGGCTGCGGCGCGTCGTTGGCGCGCACCAGGTGCTGCACGAACTCGGCCACGCGCGTCGTCCAGCCGGTGTAGCGCGTCACCAGCGCACGCGCGGCGGTGACCGTGCCCACCGTCTCGTACAGGCGTGGCGTGGCCTTGAGCTCGTTGCGCGCCAGCGGCAGCGCGTCGGCGTCGCCCAGGCGCCAGCCCAGCCATTGCGCCAGCAGCGGCAGGCGCCGGCCGTCGACGCGGTCGATGTCGTGCAGGGTGCGCAGGGCCTCGGCGCTGCTGCGCGCGCCGTCGAGCACGGCGCCGTAGACGTCGAGCAGCCGGCGCAGCTGGCCGAAGCGCCCGCGCGTCGACTCCGGCAGGAAGTCGGTGCCGGGCTCGGGCGCACGCAGGCGCACGTCGTGCTGGCGGTGCACCGCGGGCAGCTGGTCGTACATCCAGCGGTTCAGCCCGTGCGGCGCCGCCGGCGTGGCCACCGCACGCGAGCGCGCCACGTCGGTGGCACCGAACAGGGGGCTGAACAGCTGGTAGTAGCAGGCCACGCCCGGCTCCAGCGCCAGCGGCGTGGGCCCGCTGTCGATGATCTCGACCTCGCGCCGCAGCGCCAGGCCTTCGGCGTCGTACACCGTGCGCTGGGTGCGCCGCAGGCGTTCCAGCCATTGCCCGCCGCCGGTGTCGTCGGCGACCGAGATCGCCTCGACGAGGTGCAGTTCGCCGTCGATCGACTCCTCCCGCGTCGGCAGGTCGGTCACCGTGGTGGCGGGCGCCGGGGCCGGCGGGAAGGCCGCGCTGTCGTAGACCACGTAGGGGTCGGGCAGCTGCGGCACGAACTCGAAGTCGCGCGTCTTGCGGCGCAGCACCTGGGCCTGCGCGTCGGCCAGGGTCTCGCCCGGCTCCGGCAGCAGCGTCCAGGCCACGCGCACGCGGCGCGCGACGAGGTCGGCTTCGGCCCGGAAGGCGTCGATGCGCATCGCGGCTCACCCCACCTGCAGCGTGATCTCCAGCTGCGCCAGCAGCGGGATCTCGTAGGGGCCGACGTCGACGCGGCTGGCCACCGCGTCGCGCGCCAGCAGGGCGCTGCGGATGAACTCCGGCAGCTCGGCCAGCGCCGGCAAGTTGGCGTGCCGCAGCTCGTCGTCGAGGCCGCTCGGCGGCAGGTCGCTGCGGTTGAATCGCGTCAGCTCCACCGACAGCACGCCGGGCACCGCCTCGACCAAGGCCAGCAGGTCGCTCGGGTACAGGGCCTGGCCGAAGTCGACCGCGGCGTAAGCCAGGTAGGCGCCCACGGTGTCGGTGACCTGCTGGCGCAGCGGATCGACCAGGAAGCGCGGGTCGCTGCGCACCTGAAGCGCCACCGACACCGGCGCCGGCGCGGCGTCGAGCACGCGCACCAGGGTGCCGGCCATGCGCTTGTCCTCGAAATACGCCAGCAGGGCGCTGCGCAGCGCCTCCGGCACCGGGCGCCAGCTTTCGCCCTCGGGCGCGACGATGAGGTCGATGCGGTTCCAGGCGCTGGCACGCGCACGCGCCTTGGCCACGCCGCCGGCGCGGTAGGCCAGGGCCACGCAGTCGTCAGCGGTCACGGCGCGGCGGCCGCTGCGGTAGACCGCGGGCCCGCGCTGGACGGCCTGCGCACTGGGTTCGGCGTCGGCGCCGCCGGCGGCGGCGGCGGGGTTGGTGACCGAGACCAGGTTGGCGATCGGCACCACCACGCGCGTGATCGTGCCGGCGTCGACGTTGCCCACGATGCCGCCACCGACCCGGCAGCTCACGCGCACGTTGTTCACGCCGCGCAGCGGCACGCGGCCGAAGACGCCGTCGCCGAACTGGATGCTGGCCACGTCCGCTTCGTCGAACTGCACCGTGTAGTCGGGCGAGTCGCGCGTCGACAGCAAGGTGCGGCCGTCGGGCCCGGTACTGTAGAGGAAGCTGTCGCGGCGCTGCCACGCCTGGAAGCCGCCGCCCTCGTCGACCTCGACCACCAGGCTGTCCAGGATCAGCGGCGCGTGCGGCACCGTGAACACCTGGTTCGGCTCGCCGCTGGACGAGCCCAGCAGCGTCGGCCCGACGGCGCGGCTGTGCGTCACCGGCAGCATCAGCGTGGCCTGCGCGGCACCGGCCACCGCCAGCACCTGGTCGCCGTGCAGGTCGACCGTCAGCGCCGGGCCGAGGTATTCGAACGGCGCCGGATCCTCGGCCGGCTGTGTCGAGGTGAACTGCGCGCCGGTCGGGATGGCCGCCAGCGCCGGGCCCGCCGGCACATTGAAGAGCAGGCGCAGGTCGGCGCGCGCCGGCTGCGGCGTGGCCGGCTCGGCGCCGATCAGGCGCAGCAGCTGCAGGATGCTGGCGCGCTCGCTGGCGGTGCCCGGGAACAGCTCGCTGGCGATGCGGTCCTGGTAGTACAGGATCACGTCGGCCACGTAGGCCACCATGTCGGTCAGCACCACGCCGAGGTCGGACGGCGTGTGGTCGGTCCACTCCGGCAGGCGCAACCGCGCCAGGTCGAGCATCGCGCGGCGCAGCGACGCGTAGTCCTTGTTCGTGTAATCGATCGCGGGCGGGGTGTCGACGAGATCGGTCATGGCGAAGTCCTCAGCCTGTCAGGCGAGCGGCACCAGCAGCGAATCGGTGCTCGGCTCGTCGGTCTGCGTGTAGTCCAGGCGCACGTGCAGCTCGCCTTCCTGGCGCACGAAGGACACGCGCGTCACCAGCACGCGCGGTTCCCAGGCCATCAGCGATTCCTGCAGCTGGCGCTGGATCAGCAGGCCCAGCGCGTCGTCATTGGGGTCGTGCACCAGGGCATGGATGCGCGTGCCGTAGTCGCGCAGCATCACGCGCTCGCCGTGGCGCGTGGCCAGCAGCGCGCGGATGTTCTGGCGGATCTTGTCGCGCCCGGTGGCGCGCGCCACGCCGCCGCCGCTGCCGATCGCGAACGGGAAGGCGAAGCCGACGAGTTCGAGTGCCATCGTGTTGTCCTCAGCCCAGGCCTACGCTGCCGGTCTGCGCGCCGCCGCCGATCACGGCGTTGGCCGCGTTGCGCACCTCGGTGACCACGCCGGCCACGCGCGCCGCGCCGACGTAGGCGTGCACCGCGTCGGCGATCGCCGTGGCCATCGCGTCGGCGGCCTGCGCGGTCTCCCACTGCTCGTCCTTGCCGCGCTGGAAGTTGTCGGCCAGCGTGGCCGACAGGGTGGCCTGCAGGGCGTTGCGATCGAGCGGCATGGTGGCGGTCCTCAGTCGATCGGGCAGGGGGGCAGGCCCGGCAGCGCGGGCAGCGCCGGCGGCGTGGGGATCGCCGGCAGCCCCGGCACCGCCGGCAGCGCCGGCAGGGCGATCGGCAAGGCCGGCAGGGCCAGACCCGGGAGCGCGGGCAGGGCCGGCAGGGCGGGCAGTGCCGGGGGCGTCGGAATCGATGGCAGGCCGGGCACGGCCGGCAGCGACGGCAGCGGGATCGGCAAGGCCGGCAGGGCCAGGCCCGGTAGCGAAGGCAGGGCCGGCAGGGCGGGCAGTGCCGGGGGCGTCGGAATCGATGGCAGGCCCGGCACGGCCGGCAGTGACGGCATCGGGATCGGCAACGACGGGAAGCTGCAGCGGCTCATCGCGTGCTCACTTCACCAGCACGGCCGACGTCAGGTGCGTCGGCGGAATGATCGGCGCCGGCGGCACCGCCGGACCGGTGGGCCCCATGGCCGACGGGTGCGTGTGCAGCATGAACTGCGTCCACAGCGTCATGAACTGCTGGCCGAGCAGGGTCGGTTCCATCGCGCCGGCGCCGAGCGTGACCGTGGTGCCCTCGAGCAGGATCTTGCCGGCGGTGATGCGCACCGTGTCGCCGCTGAGATCCAGGCTCGCGCCGTCCTTGTTCATCATCACGATGCCGTCGCCGTTCATCGCCAGCACATGGCCCTGCTCCGACATCAGCGAGGCCTCGGCCTTGTCGGCGTTCAGGTACAGCGTCGAGCCGTTCTTGTTGGCGATCACGACGCTGCCCTTGTCGTCGATGGCGAGGAAGGAGTTGTCCTTGTGCCGGATCGTGATGCGCGGCTGGCCCTCGGTGTCGTCGAGCTCGATCGTGTGGCCGCTGGCGGTCTGGATCACGCGGTTGTCGGGCGGCGAGACTTGCGACTCCGACGGCGTCGCGCCCTGCGGGTACCAGGTGCCGACCCAGATCGGGTACTGCGGGTCGCCGCCCTCGAACTCGACCCAGACCTGGCTGCCCACCGCCGGCACATAGAAGTGCCCGTACGGGAAACACGGCCGCGCCCAGACCTCCAGCGTGGGGCCGAAGATCGCCGGCACGATCACCTGCACGCGGCCCTGCTGCAGCGTGTCCGCGTTGGCGCTGACCTGGCCGCTGTACTTGCCGTACCAGCGTTCGCCGTGGCGGGGTGCGGGGCTGCCCATGGTCGTCTACCGGGTGAGTTCGAACTCGGTGCTGTAGCCCGGGCGCATGCCGCCCGAGTACGTCGTGCGCAGCAGGTGCTTGACGCGCTTGATGTACCAGCGGCCGATGCCCCAGCCGCTGATGCCGTCGACGTCGACCGTGCCCTTGGCGCGCAGCATCACGGTGCCGACGCAGGCGCCGCGCGCGGTGAAGCCGAGCGGCGTCGTCGGGTCCTGCGACGCCTCGCTGGCGGCGCGCGCCGGGTCCGACGCCAGGCCGCTGCGGCGGCCCTCGGGGCGCTGGCTCTGCGGCAGCTCGGTGGCCTCGCCGGCCACCGACAGCGCGCTGTCCAGCGTCGCGCCGCCGACGTCGCCGGCCACCGTGCCGGGCGCGTGCGCCGGCTCGGTGGGCGGCGGCGGCGTCGGCGTGCTCGCCACCTCGCCGGTGGCCGGGTCCACCGCCGACGAGGCCTCGCGTGCCGCCGCGCGCGAGGCGTTGCGCTGCACGTCGAAGCGCAGGATGCGGCCGGCCATGCCGCCGGCGGCCAGCGTGCCCAGGGCCTCGCCCTCCATCAGCCGGGCCACCGGGATGAAGTAGAACTTCGACGCGCCGGCGTTGTATTCGACGAAAGTGCGGCAGTTGTAGCGCCGCGCCAGCTCGACGAGGAAGTCCCAGTCGTTCTGCGTCGTCTGGCGCAGCGGCGCGTCGTCGGTGAACTCGGGGTCGGGGTCGGGCTCGATCTGGCCGACGGCGACGCCGGTGGCCGCGTCGCGCGTGACGATGCGCTGCACGATCGCGCTCAGCGTGCCGACGTGGTTGGCCGCCGCGAACGGGCGCTTGCGCAGCCGGTAGGCCAGGTCGAGCGCGGTGATCGTCACCTGCTTCGGGTCGCAGCCGGCGTCGCGGCTGGCGATCTGCGTCACCTCGCCCTCGAACAGCACCGCGTGGCTGTCGCCCCAGCCCAGGTCGACGAGCAGGGTGTTGCCCTCGCGCGGCGCCTCGCTGGCGCTGCGCTTCGGGTCGTCGAGCACGACCACGGCGCGGTCGATCAGGCGGTCGTGGTCCTCCACCTCGACGCTGCGCACGTTGGCGCTGATGTCGATGCCCTGCAGGAAGACCTGCTTGAACGGGCTGGTGGTGGCGGTCATCGCGGGCGTCCTTGTTCAGAAGCGGCGGTCGCGCTGGATCTGGCCCGGCGAGCCGAGCGAGACGACGTCGACGCGCTCGCCGGGCCGCCAGTCCAGCGGAAAGCGCAGCGGGTTGCCGTCGGCCAGGCGCCACCAGACCTCGCTGGCGCCCTGCGAGCGCCAGGCCAGGTACTCCAGGGTCTCGGTGCCGGTCAGCAGGTGCACGTAGCGCGGCAGCGCCGGTGACGGGGGCTGGTGGCGGCGGATCGGCAGCAGCGTCTGCGGCCGGCCGGCGGCATCCGGCGCCTGCAGCACGGCGGCGCGGGCCTGGCGGGAACGGGTGGAGACGGGCATGGCGCGGGCTTTCAGAGGTCGAAGATGTGCTTGACCAGCGAGGCGCCGGGCAGCACGTTGAGGTAGTCGCTGCCATAGCCGTCGCGGCCCATCGTGCGCGCGACGTTGACGTAGCGCTCGATGGTTTCGACCAGCGGCGAGATGGCTTGCGTCTGCTGCTTCAGCGAGATGCCGATCTCGGCGCGCGACGGCGAGGTGTCGGGGTTGAAGCGCGTGACCTTGATCGACAGGTTCTCCATCACGCAATCGGCGTTGATGCCGCCGTAGATCAAGGTGCACAGCGGCGGCGAGAAGGTCTTCTCGAAGCCGCTGCTGATCCACTCGATCAGGCTGCCGGTGTCCACGCCCGGATTGACGAAGCTGCGCAGCAGCGCCAGGTCGGGGCTGATGTCGCCGTCGTAGAGGTTGCCGACTTCGGAGGTCGCGCCCTCGGGGCGCACCATGCCGTCGAGCACGAAGTCGAGCGCGAAGCTGCGCTGGTCGCCGCAGCCGGCCTCCAGCGGGTGCGTGCGCACCAGCTGCGGGCCGATCTCCTTCAGGTCGTCGAGCGCGCCGCCGGGCACCGTGGCCAGCTTGACGTACCAGGGCGTGCTGGCCTGCAGCGCCGCCGAGGTCTTGTCGAATGCCCAGTTGCCGAAGTTCTCGACCTCGTTGTACTTGTAGGCCTTGCGCTCGGTCAGGGTCTCCGGGTTGAACTGGAAGCGGAACACCAGCGGCGGCAGCGCGTTCCAGCAGGCGAGGTAACCACGGGCCATCGTCGGTCCTCCTTCAGGCCGGCAGCAGCTCGGGCGAGCCACCGCGCAGCTGCTGGTCGTGCAGGTACTCGCGCAGCATTGCGAGCAGGGTCTCGGGATCGCCCGCGCCGCCGCGGTCGCCGTCGTCGGCGGGGCCGAGGTCGATCACCACCTCGTCGATGTCGATCGAGGCGCGGGGGCGGTCCAGCGGCTGGTCGACGATGCGTTCGGGGATCGAGCCGGCGTCGGTGGCCGGGGTGTCGCGGAAGAAGTCGGTGATGCGGCCCAGGATGCCTTCCAGCCCGGGGCCGGCAAGCCATTGCTCGTAGGCCTGCGCGATGGCCTCCATGCCCGACGCCGGGCGCTCGCGCAGCGCGCGCTCGGCCTCGGAGAATGCCGACGCGAAGGCGCCGGCGTTGTCGCGCACGGCGCGCAGGCGGTCGGCGTAGTCGCCCTGGCTGTGCGCCAGCTCCTCGTTGACCATCGTGTCAAAGCGCAGCGCCAGCGCCGCGAAGCCGCTCTGCACGCTGTTCGTCAGGTCGCCGACGCCCTCGAGCAGGCCGTCGCGCAGCGTGCCCAGCGATTCGCGCAACCGCGTCACTTCGGCCTCGGGCAGCGCGAGTTCGGCGACGTCGGGCAGGGCCGGCAGCAGGGTGGACGGCAGCGCGTCGGACGGAAACTCGGGCGACGGCAGCGCCAGCGCCGCAGCACGGTCGAGCGCGGTGATCTGCGCTTCGGTCAGCGCCGGACTGGAATCGCTCTTCAGCAGCTCGTACAGCGGCGGCAGCACGGCCGGCATCACCTGCACGAGGTGCGTGACGAGGCGGAAGATGCGCAGGTCGCCGAAACGCGCCAGCACCACGAACAGCGTGTCCACGAGCCAGCGCAGCAGCCCGTTCACCGTGCGCTGCAGCGCGCCGGCGAGGAAGTGGAAGACGCTCAGGGCGCCTTCGAGCACCGTGGCGGCCATGTCGAACACGGCGCGCAGCAGGCCCTGGACCATCAGGCCGATCACCTGCACGAGGCCCGAGACGAGGCGCGCGGTGGCGGCCAGCAGGTCGAACACCGTCACCAGCACGACGCCGCGCAGCAGCATCACGTTGCGCACGATGAAGGACAGCATCTCGACGAAGGCGAGCTTGATCACGTCGAGCTTGTCGATCAGCAGCGCCAGGCTGCCGACCAGGATCGGCACCAGGATCACCAGACCCCGCACCACACGCGTGACGCCCTGCACGACGGCCTGCACGGTCAGCAGCATCGACTGCCACTGCTGCACGCGCGGCGTGGCGATCAGCTCGCGACGGCTCTCGGCCACCGCGCCGCCGCTGGAGGCGGCCTCGAACAGGCCCGTGACCAGCGACAGGATGTCGCGCAGCTCGTCGAGTTGGCCACCGACCGAGGGCGGCGACGGCGGGGGCGGCGTGGCCGGGGCCGTCGTGCCGGCCGCTGCGACCGCCATCTCGCGGCCCAGGCCCAGGCGGTTGATGATGCGCTCGATGCGCCCGACGATGACCGCGATCTGCCCGATCATCACCGGCAGCGCCACGCCGGCGACGGTGCCGCCGACGATGCCGCCGATCAGGCCGCCGAAGAAGCGCCCGATGCCGCCGAACAGGCCCTCGAAGAAGCCGGCGATGCCGCTTGAGGCCACGAGGTCGCGCAGGTTCACGACGTGCACCAGCAGGGCCCCGTCGCGCAGCGGCGGCGCGCCGAAGCCGGCGCCGGGCGTGAAGGCCTCGGCGAAGGCGAAGCCGGCGTAGCGTGCCGTGGCCTGGGCGATCTGGTCGAGCGCCGTCGCCACGCGGTCCATGCGCGTGAGCAGCAGGCCCATCTGGGTGACCAGCTCGTCTTCCATGGCTTCAGACCTCGACCGGCCGCATCGCGGCCAGCCGGCGTTCGCCTTCGCGGTAGGCACCCTGCACGGCGCTGCGCAAGTGCCGGGCCAGGTCGCGAACCAGGGCCTCGTCGTGCGGGCGCGACGGCGCACGCAGCGTCAGCCGTGGCAGGTGCACGCGGCGCAGCTGCGCGCGGCGCAGCAGGATGTGCGGCGAGGTCGGGTTCAGCACCACGGTCGGCGCGTCGCCCGCCGCCTCCTCGTCGCGCCACCAGCGCAGCATCGACTGCACATAGGGTGCGATCGCGCCGCCGATGACAAAGAAGCCGCCGCCGACCAGCCAGCGCTCGAAGCTGGTTGGCCCCCGCTCGGCGATGCGCTCGCCCAGGCTGCGGATCTGGTTGTCGTAGAGGTCGCCGACGAGTTCGGAGGTCTGGCGGCCGAAGGCGGCCATGCGGGCCGCCGGCCGGTTCACCGCCAGCTCGCCCGCGGTGCGGTCAAAGACGCCGGCCAGGTCGGACAGCCGCGTGCCGACGCCGTCCAGCAGCGACCGGAAATGATCGGCCATCGCCTGCCCGAAGCGGCGCAGGTGGCCGCCGATGACGGCCGGGTCGGCACCGACCAGCAGGTCGTAGAAGTCCGGCATGTCCGTGATCACCGGGGCCACGGTCTCGACCATCGCCCCGCCGGTGTTGGCGAACAGGGCGTCGACGATCTGCTCGATCAGGCCCAGCTGGTGCAGCAGCCGCGCGCGCGTGCCGGTGCTGATGATGCCGCGCCCCACCAGCGGGATCTGCCGGCTGCTGGCGATGATCGCTGCGCGCGCCACCAGGATCATGCCCTTGATGTGGGCGTGGACGGTGAAGTTGATGGCCTGGGTGCCGGCCTCGATCAGGTCGTCGAGCGACAGCCTGACCCCCAGCATGTCGATCAGGTAGCCGGTGGGCCCGAGAAGGGGCTTGATGTACTGCAGCAGGTCCTGCTTCATGATCCGGTCCACCAGGGCCAGGAAGCCGTTGATCAGGCCGATCACCGCATTGGCCAGGGCCTGCACGACGCGCAGCAGCAGGTTCAGCGCGAAGACGATGACGTCCATCCACACCTGCGCCAGGCGCGCGAAGTAGCGGATGCTCCAGGCCAGCATCGCGCCCATCGCCGCGGCGATCGCCGGCACCTCGCGCAACGCCTGGGGCAGGTCCACCAGGATCTTCGTCAGCACCTGGGTGCGCAGGCGAAACACGCGTGCCTCGATGCCCTGCAGCACGTCCAGCGCCATCACGCGGGCGCGCAGCCAGGCGGCCCGGGCGAGGTTCTCGATCCAGCTCGGCAGCACCGGCAGCACCAGGATCGCCGCCACCAGGTAGCGCTCGAGCGACGAGCCGGTCGACCCGGTTTCCGCCGCCGCGGGCAAGGACGGCGGCGTGCCGGCCGGTGCCGCGCGCGTGTCCTGCGCCTGCCAGGGGCGCATGCCGGTGCCGAAGTCGACCGCCATTGCGCGCAGCGCCGGCAGGCTGCCGCCGAGGCCCCGCCAGGCCATCGCCGCGATGCCGAACAGGTCGGCGGCCCGGGCGCCGCCGGGCTCGAAGAGCTCGGCGCGCGGGCGCGCCCAGCGCGCCACCGCCGACTCGACGACGCCCACCAGGTCGTCCAGGGCCGAGAACAGCGCGGGCAGGATCCAGGCCTCCTCGGCCGCCTGCGGGATGCGCACGAAGCTGCGGCCGAAGGCGACGAAGGGGGCGGCGAATGCGGCACCGACCGAGCCGTAGGGCCGCACCGCGCCGAACTGCGCCGGGGCCAGCCGCACCGACAGCGCGCGCCCCTCGAACAGCCAGGTCGGCCAGCCGCGGCTGCGCCGCTCCAGGCTGCCCAGGCGTTCGAGCCGTTCGGCGAGCCAGGGCCCGAGCAGCGCCAGCGCGTGCTCGGCGCTGCGCTGGCGGGCGCGCAGGCGCAGCAGCCAGTCCTCGGCGATGGCACTGAAGTCGATCGGCATCGTGCTGCGCCTTCCCTCAGGCCGGCGCCAGGTAGGTCTGCGCCCGCAGCAGGCGCTGCAGGTCGGTGGCGAGGTTGCGCAGCGAGACCTCGTCGCCGTCGGTCTCGCGCAGCACCAGCCGGTGCACCTGCGGGCGCAACAGGCCGTTGTCGGGCACGCTGCGCACCGGGTAGTCGCCGGGCTCGCCCTCGTCGCGCAGGCCGTGCAGGTGCAGGTCGATCGCGTGGAAGGTGTCGCGCAGCGTCGGCAGCCAGGCCTGCATCTGCGGCGGCAGGACGCGGGCGACGACGGCGTAGAGCAGGTCGCGGTAGCGCAGGTCCTCGGTGTTCAGGGCGCGCAGCGCCGCGGCCGGCGTGGCGCCGCCGAGTTCCTCGCGCAGGGCCGCATGCTCGCCAGCGAACACACTGGCCGGGCTGCGCAGCAGGGCGTCGACATTGGCCCGGGTGGCCTCCGAGAGGGCGAAGGGCGACATCGCATCGGCGTCGGGGCCGGGACCCCAGCGCGTGTGGATGTCCAGGCCCAGGCGCGTCAGCGTGACCACGACGCCGGCCGCCTCCAGGCCGGGCGCCGGCGGGCGCGGTCCGACATGGGCGTCGATCAGCGCCGGCACCAGCGCCGCGGCGCTGCCGGCGAGCTGCTGCGCCGTGCTCGGCGCTGCGCTCGACGCCGGGGGCGGCGGCGCCGGCGCTGCCGGCACCGCGCCGACGATGACCTTGATGGCATCGACCATCGCGATCAGGCCGCGGATGACGCGCACCTGGGGCATTTCGCGCACGATGTCCAGGGCCTGGCGGCCGAGGTCGGTCAGTTCGCCCTCGGTCGTCGTGGCCAGGGCCTGCAGCCGCTCGGCCAGCTGCGTGGACAGCGTGGCGAAGGCCAGCGCCGTGCCCGCGGCGATGCGCTCGACGAGCCGCTCGACATGCGCAAACAGCGCCTGCAGCGCCTCCCAGGGCGAGGCCCGCTGGCCCTGTTCGCTGGTGACCACGCGCAGCAGCGCCTGGTAGGCGTCGAGCAGGATGTCGCGCACCAGGGCCAGCGCGGCGAGCGCCAGCCCGCGCAGGGCCGCGAACTGCAGCAGGTTCGGACCGAGCAGCGGGCCGACGCGGGCCAGCACCCAGAAGAAGGCGCCGACGAGCTGGGCCGCCAGGGCCGCAAGCGTGTCCGCCATCTCCAGCAGCGCGCGCAGCAGCGGGTTGCGGATGGCCGTGCGCGGGCTGGTCAGCAGGCCGACGAAGCGCAGGATGGACTGCAGCATGCGCGTGGCCAGGCCGAGCAGCTCGAACTGCCGCACGCGCTCGTCGTTGCCGCTGAAGGCCATGTAGAGCAGGTAGCCCAGGCCGCCCAGCAGCGCCAGCGGCAGGCCCAGGCCGAGCAGCAGACCGCCGCCGAACAGGGTCATCATCTCGATCATCAGGCTGCCGTGCGTGATCGTCAGCAGCACGCCCATCACGTTGCCGAGCGAGACGCGCACCAGGGTGAACAGGGTCAGCAGCGCGCCGGTGGGGCTCAGCACCAGGCCGACGCCGATGCCGGCCAGGCCGGCCACCGGCTCGAGCAGGTTGGGCCCGGTGTCGCCGGCGGCCGAGGCGGCGCGCGCGCGCCGGTACTGCGCCGCCAGCGCCTGGACGTTCTCGATCACGATCAGCGGCCGGCCGCCGCTGGCCGGCAGCCGCGGGCCGAACCATTGCGTCAGGAACGCGCTGCGCGCGCGTGCGACGACCACGGCCTCCAGGCGCAGCATGGCCTGCCAGCGCTCGAGCACCGGCCCCGCCGCGCCGAGCGGGGTCAGCATGTCCTGCAGCAGCAGCGCGATGGGCATCTCAGGTCTCGGTCACGATCACGGTGCCGGTGCGGCGGGTCAACGCTTGCGCGCGGATTCGATCTCCGCGTTCTCGCGTTCGATCTGCTCGACCAGCAGACGCGCGAAGTGGCGCCGGTCCTCGGTGGGCATGTCCATCAGCTCGCTCCAGGGCCAGTGAAGGTGGTATGCCAGAAAGAACACCTCGCGGCGCAAATCCTCGAGCGTCAGTCCAGTGCCAAAAAATGCGACAGATCCAGGCTGGACTTGAACCCATGCCCGCAGGCCGGACACTCGAGGGCACGGATCAGGTCGACGCCGGGGGCCGCCGCGTTCAGCGCCTTGTCGATGAGCCGGCGGTCGGTCATCGTCAGGTCGGCCAGCAGCTTGGGACCGAGTGCGTTGAGCCGGTGCGCCGGCACGTCGCCGAGCGACTTCATGCAGCGCGCCAGCAGCGCGTTCTTGCCCAGCGAGGCGTTCTTGCGCATCTGCGGCGCCACCGCCGACTCGTCGGCTCCGGTGGGCAGGCGCAGCACCATCGAGGTGTGCAGCTGGCCCTGCGCGTCGAGGTAGCCGTCCTCCAGCTCGACGCGCACATCGCCGGCCGACTCGTCCTCGGCCAGGCGGCGCACCGGCAGCTCGTCCAGGTCCTCGGCCAGCTCGTGCGCGTGGCCGCAGGACGGGCACTTGTAGGTCGCCTGCAGCGTCGTGCCGAAGGTGGCGGCGCGCAGCTTGAGCAGCAGGTAGTTGCGGTCGGCCGAATACATCGAGGCCACCACCGCGCTGCCGACCATCGGCAGCTCGCCGAGCGTCGCGATGCAGCTCGCCAGCAGCTCGGTGACGAGCTTGCCGCCGTTGCGCTGGTTCTGCGGGTCGGCCAGGATGGCCTCGTCGCGGCCGGTCATCTTGCGCAGCGTGCCGCTGCGGTGCAGGCGGCCCTCGTCGTCGCGCACGCCGATCGGCAGGTCGAAGTCGACGCAGCGCCGCGCGGCCGGCGCCTGCGGCACCATCGGCATCCGGGCAGGCTCGCCGAAGCTGGGGTTCTCGACTCTCATTGCACACGCTCCAGTCCCTCGTGCTCGAGGACGATGGTTTGCTTGAACAGGCCGGTGGCGCCGGCCTCCAGGTCGCTGAACTTCGAGGACTTGACCCAGGCGCCGTAGAAGGCGAAGGTCAGCACGTCCTGGCCGTTGTGGCGCTTGACGATCATTCCGTTGCGCCGCAGAGAGGACCCGCCCTGCTCGGTCTGGTTGAGCTTGAAGCAGTCAGCGAACCAGTCCTTGAAGCGCTGGTCCTCCGGGCTGCCGTCGACGTAGCGCTCGATCGTCATCGACTCGAACTTGACCTTCGAGCCCGCGAGCTTGTAGACCTTGGCGGTGCCGCCGTCAGGCTGCTCGACGGTCTCGAGCTCGCCTTCGGACAGGCCGCTGACCTTGCTGACGCCGGGGCTCTCCTGCCCGTCGACCATCAGCACGAACTCGTTGGCGCGGTAACTTTCCCAGATGTCGCCGACTTGGGGCATGGCGATACTCCTTTCGGTGGTGGTTCAGGCTTCGGAGGCGGTGGCGCCGGACGGCTGCTGCCCGACGATGATCTGGATCGTCTCGGCCGGCTTGCTCGGGTAGAAATAGACCTCGACGGTGAGGATCCCCTGGTCGACCTGGTCGGGCGGGTTGTTCGACGCGTCGCAGATGACGGTGAACACCTCCTCGGGCTTGCCGGTGCCGAACGCGCCGCGCCGCCACAGCCCGAGCAGGAAGGGCGTCACGGCGTTGAACTTGATGGCGTTCCACAGCGCGTCCCGGTTCGGTTCCTGGCGCACCCAGCGCAGGCCGTTCTTCAGGCTGGACTTGACGAAGTTGAAGAGCAGGCGGACGCCGACGTACATCCAGCGCGGGTCGGTGGACAGGGTGCGCGACGCGTCGACGACGATGCCCGCCCGCGGGATCGCGCGCACGCCGTTGATCGCGCCCTGCTTGGCCAGCGCGTCGTGCTCGGCGTCGGTCAGGCGGTAGGTGACGTCGAGCACGCCGGCCAGGCTGGCCTCGTCGCCGGCCGGCGCCTTCCAGATGCCGCGCGTGCGCTCGATGCGGCCCATCATGCCCAGCACATGGCCCACCGGCGGGATGTTGCGGCGCGGGTTGTCGCCGACGCCGGCGGGGTCGGCGATCGTGATCCAGGGCCCGTACAGCGCGCCGTAGACCTTCTTGCCCTGCAGCGACTGGCCGTAGGCGATGGCCTGTGCCGTCTCCGTCAGCGCCTCGGGAACGGCGCCGACGTACAGGCAGTCGTTGCGGTTGGCGCAGTAGGCGAGCGCGGCGACGACGATCGAGGCGTCGGTGCGCTCGCAGGTCAGCAGCTGGATGTCCTGCGTGTCGAAGGCGTGCAAGCCGGTGCGCGCCGCCTCGTCGCCGACGAACTGGCCCGAGGTCGGCGTGCCGTCGCGGCCGCCGGCCAGCGGCGTCCAGGCCAGCGCGGCCGGGATGTCGACGCCCACCGCGCTGGCGTTGGCGAGGTCCTCGACGGTGATCCAGCGCGAGCCCTGCACCGGGTCGTTGATGCGCGCCGGCGCGTAGTTCGACGTGTCGGCCTCCATCGAGAGGTCGGCATGCGTCTCGCGCACATTTTCGGGCTCGGTGCCGCCTTCGGCCACCGTCAGCGTGAAGCGCAGCGCCCGCACGCGGATGCTGCGCTGCGTCCAGCCGGCGATGCCGGCGATCGCGGGCGACCACGAGACCGCGCCCGTCAGCGGGTTGCGCGACATCAGCTTGACGCTGGCGGTGTTGGCCGGCGCGCCGTCCTCGTAGACCTCGATCGCGTCGCCGAGGTCGAAGTCGTCCACCCGGCGCAGCGTGGCCCCGGTGGTGGCGGTGGCGGTGGCGGTGCCGAACACCGGCGCTGCGACCACGAGGCCCAGCGTCGCGTTGGCGGCGCGCACCTCGACCGAGGTCCAGCCGTCGCCGACCAGGGCCACCTCGCCGGTGGAGGTCAGCACGAGGTTATTGCCGCCGTCCAGCGAGGCGACGACGGCGCTTTGCCGGCCGTTGATGGCGTCGCGGATCTGCTCCGGTGTCGCCGCCGCGGCGCCGCCGGGGAAGTCGGCAGCCTGGAAGGTGATCACGCGGTCGGCGGCCTCGCCGTCAACGCGCAGCGTGATCGACGGTAGCGCCGACATGTCCACCGGCGCGGCCAGCGCGACGCCGCCGGTGACGCTGGCGGCCGCCGCTTCGCGCAGCCGCGTGGCGACCGGATTGGTGCGCGTGACGCGCACCTGCAACTGGTCGCCCCAGCTGCCCGGGTCCTCGCCGCCGCGGAAGCCGGCCAGCACGCGCAGCGTGGCCAGCGGCGCGCCGTCCTGCAGGTCCAGCCGAGAGGCCACATGGCCCGTTGCCGGGTCGTCGGAGACCACCCGGTTGACGTAGGCGATCTGGCCGCCGTTGTCGAAGTAGCCCTTCACCAGGTAGGCGCCGAGCCCGCCCGGAAAGTAGCTTCCGAAGCGTTCGACGAAGCGCGCGAACGAATCGATCATCACCGCCTGGCTGGGCGTGCCGCGCCGGGTGAGGATGTTGAAGCCGGTCACCGAGGTCGGTGCCGCGGCCAGGACCGGCGAGCCGAGACCGTCGACTTCCAGCACATTGATGCCGATGAGACTCATTTGACATTCCCCTTGTTGCGTTGGTGCACGTCAGGTCTTGGAGGCGCGGCGCTTGCCGCGGGCTGGCGCGGCCGCCATGGCGGCGGCCATCGGAACGGGTTGCGCGCGCACCATGGGCCGCGCGGCGGCAGGGGCCGGCGGCGGCGCGGGCAGCGCGCGCGTGTCGAGCGCCTTGCGCGCCAGCAGCCAGGCGAGCTGCGGGTGCTCGAGGCAGCTGCCCGGCACGGCGCGTTCGCCGCGCGGCGGCAGCACCAGCACGCCGCCGGGCAGGTGCAGCTCGACGGGCTGCGCCCGGCGGTTGCGCAGCAGCACGCGGTCCTCAGGCATGTCCGGGCTCCTTCCAGTCGATGCGGGTGACGACGGTCTCGGCCGGGCGCACTGGCAGCGCGGCGCCGGTCTCCTGCCAGGCCCAGGCGCGGCAGGCCAGCCATTGGCGCGGCACCTGCACGGCGATCAGGTCGCGGTCGGGCGGCGGCGGCGGCACCAGCTCGAGCGACAGCGACTGGCCACCGACGCGCAGGCTGCCCTGCGCCGGCAGTTCGCCGATCAGCCAGTCGACGATCGCGGCCTGCTCATCGCGGGTGGCCGCGAGCGCCTCGAACGCGTAGCCCAGCTCCCAGGCCAGCGGCGCCGGCCGCAGGCGGTAGCCGTCGGCGACGTGGTCGCTGCGCTGCGCCTGGCCGGTGCTTCGCTCCTGCGCCTGACGCAGGGCCAGCGGCAGAATCGCGATCAGCGGGCGCTGCACCGGCAAGGCGCCGCCGGCGGGGATCGTGCGCGCCGGCACGGCGGCGGCGCCGAGCACGAAGCGCTGGTGCAGGCGCGCGACGAGGGCGGCCTCGGCGTCGGCGACCATGCGCGGCTGCACGGCCAGCGCCTCGTCGACCTGCAGCGTGAACGGCCGCGTGGCGTCCAGCACCTGCAGCTCCATCCGCGTCAGCGCGGCGCGCACCGCGGCCGGCAGGTCGTCGAGCGTCAGCCGCACCAGGTCCCAGCGGTTGTCGCCGGTCAGCGGCAGTCGGCGCAACCAGGTGTTGGCCGGGGCGCCGATCGGCAGCGCGGCACTGCCGAGGCGCAGTTCCACGTAGAACGGGGCGCCGGTGGCGGCGCGGTCGCTGCGCAGCACCAGGCGCAGCTCGTCGAAGCCGTCCAGGTTCTGCGCCGGCATGATTCGGCAGCGTGCGATGTGCGTGGCCGAGGCGGCCGAGCAGGCGATGCGCACGCTGCGCGCGTCGCCCGACGGCGTGGCGGCGGCGTTGTCCTGCGCCAGCGTGATGGCGGCCGACGCGGTGACCCCGTCGGCCTGCAGTGCGCTCCAGCGCGCCAGCAGGTCGGTGCCGGGCAGGGTCAGCACGGGCATGGCGGGGCTCCATCGGTGCGCACACGCCAGGCGTGCAGCCGTTGCGTCAGTTCCGCGAGGCCGGCACGGCGGCGCCAGCGCACGCGGCCGTCGGCAGCGGGCCGGTCCTCCATCAATGCCTCGTCCTTCAGCCAGTTCAATGCGCGCTCCAGCAGGGCGGGTTCCACGTCCTCGGCCAGCCACCAGCGGGCGATGCCGTCGCTGGTGTCGGCCCGGTGCGGGTGCAGGCACAGCTGCTCCAGCAGGCGGCAGGCGACTTTCAGCGTGGCGGGATCGACGGCCATGACGGACGCGGGACACGGGGACCCCGTTGCAAGCCCTGTGCCGCGACGGCGACGCGCGCAAGTGCTTGATTCGCAAGCCGGCGGCAGATGCGGTGCGGCGCGGAAGCGGACAAATGCGTCCGCCTGCCGATCGCGCACGACGAGGGCCGGGCGCAGTGTGCCGGCGTTGTCCCACGGTGGGCGGATTTGTCCGCTTCCGCGCGGGCCGGGGCGCAGCGGGGCGCCCGTTCGGCAGCAGGTTCTAGGGGGAAGGGGGTGCCGCGCTCAGTGCGGTTGGCGGAAGCGGCCCGCGTCGATGCTGTGCTTGCGCATCAGCTCGAAGAACGCGCGCCGGTCCTTCTTCGCGGCGCGCGCGGCAGCGGCCACGTTGCCGTGCGCGGCGGACAGCACCAGCTCGAGGTAGCCGCGCTCGAAGTCGCGCACCACGCGGGCCTTGGCGTCATGGAACGAATCGGGGCACTCGTCCGGCGCGCCGGGGTCCGGCACCGCGCCGCCGTCGAGCTCGATGTCGACGGCCGTCAGGTCACTTCCGGGTGCCAGCAGCACCGCGCGCTCGATCGTGTTGCGCAGCTCGCGCACGTTGCCGGGCCAGTCGTGCGCCAGCAGGCGCTGGATGGCGCCGGCGCTGACGCCGACCACGTCGCGCCGGTGTTGACGCGCGAACTGCTGCCTGAAGTGACGTGCGAGCAGCGGGATGTCCTCGCGCCGCTCGCGCAGCGGCGGCAGCGACAGGCGCAGCACGCTCAGGCGGTAGTACAGGTCGAGCCGGAAGCCACCGGCCTCGGACAGCGTGCGCAGGTCCCGGTTGCTGGCGGCGAGCACACGCACGTCGGCATGCTGCAGGTGGTTCGACCCCACCGGGCGGTACTCGCGCTCCTGCATGAAGCGCAGCAGCTTGGCCTGTGCCGCGAGCGGCAGGCAGTCGACGTCGTCCAGGAACAGCGTGCCGCCTTCGGCCTCCCGGACCAGCCCTGTGCGCACGCCGATGGCCGTCGTGTACGCGCCCTTGACGTGACCGAAGAGTTCGTCCTCGACCAACTCGCTCGGCACGGCGCCGCAGTTCAGCGCCACCCAGGGGTGCGACGACCGGCCGGAGAAGTAGTGCACTGCCTGCGCACAGACCTCCTTGCCGGTGCCCGTTTCGCCCTGGATCAGCACCGTCGCGTCGCACTGCGCGATGTTTGCGATGCGCCTGGCCACGCAGCCCACCGCGTCGCTGACGTAAACCAGGCCGGGGATGTGCCCGCGCGCCGAGGGGTCAGTCCGGGCCATGCCGAAGCTGGATGGTGCGGCGCAGGTCTGCGACCGGCCGCGGGGACGAAGGCCGCGTGGTGGACTGCGCGTGGCCGATGGACGGCTGCGTGCGCGAATCGAAGCGTTCCCGTGGCACGGGGGCCCTCCCTGGTGCGCGCCCTCGCCGAGCCGATCGCGGTGTGCAGCGCGTGAGCGCGCGGCGTCAAGAACTGAAATTGATTCAATCACCGTCGGGCGAGGCCCGCAATGGCGGTTCTGGGGATGCCGTTGCGCCGAGCCGTGGACTGAAGCCGAAGCGCGGCCGCCCGGAGAAACCAAAGCCAGGGGTGAGCCTCTCGGACGAGGCCTTCGCGCTGCGGACCATCGCACAATCGGTCCGTGACGTCCGATGCGACCGACTCCTGCGCGGCGGCCAACTCAACGTGGTCGGTGTCTCGTCGGTGTCGAGCAAGTAGCGACCGCGCTTTGCAATGCTTGCCAAAGTGACCGATCTCCGAGTTGGAGCGAGGTCACCAGTCTTGAGCTGTGGCGGATCTGGGGCGGAGACCCGGAATCCAGCGGCTTCGCCAAGAATGCAGCAGGGCAGCGGCAACGGCGATCGCCGGGTGCTGCGCGAAGTGCGGCACCGCGTCATCGGCAGCAACAGCCTGCCCGGCGAAGCATGGGTCGACACGCTCGACGACGCGCTGCGCCTGAGCGGCAAGGCGCGAGAAGGCCGGGTGTTCTTCCGGCTTCTGGCGGCGACGCGGCAGCAGCAGCCGGCGCTCGTGCCCTGGCTGCAGAGCCAGCCGCGGCGCGCGCTGGCATTGGCGGGCGACTGGCCGCGGCTGCTCGCCATCGTCGCCTGGCTGCAGGCGCACCCGCGCCCGGGCCTGTACCTGCGCCAGGGGGGCCTGCCGGGCATGCACAGCAAGTTCATCGAAGCGCAGCGCGCCGTGCTGAGCGAACTGCTCGACCTGGTGCTGCCGCCGGACGCCGTCGACGCCGCCGCGCGCGGTGCGGCCCGGTTTGCGGCCCGCTGCGGTTTTCGTGACAAGCCCCTGCGTGTGCGCCTGCGCTTCCTCGACCCGCAGTACCCGGCCTGGGTACCCGGTACCGACGCCGACTACACGATCTCGGCGCCCGCCTTCGTGCGCCTGGATCCACCCGTGCGGCGCGTCTTCATCACCGAGAACGAGGTCAACTTCCTCGCCTTCCCGGCGGTCACCGACAGCCTGGTCGTGTTCGGCGTCGGCTACGGCTTCGATGCGCTGGCCCAGGCGGCCTGGCTGCACCGGTGCACGCTGCACGACTGGGGCGACATCGAGACCCACGGTTTTGCGATCCTGGACCAGTTGCGCTCTCACTTCCCCCACGCACGGTCGTTCCTGATGGACCGCGAGACCCTGCTGGCGCATCAGGACCAGTGGGTGTCGGAGCCGCAGCCCACGCAGCGCGATCTGCCGCGGCTCGACCCTGAGGAGGGGCGGCTGTACGACGACCTGCGCTGGCGGCGGTTGCGACACGAACCCCTGCGGCTGGAGCAGGAGCGCATTGCCTACGGCAGCGTTGTGCAGAGCGTGGCAAGGCTGTAAGGTGGCAGGCCGCACGAGTCGGCCGTGGCCGCGACGGGTTCGCGCCGCGACGCTGCCGGCGTGCCAGCCCGGGCGGGTGGTGCGCGGTGGCGATGGAGGGCATGCGGTCTTCGCCAGCCCGTCGCCGGACCCTCACCCAGTCCGCTCGGCAAGCAACAAGCGGTCGCGCTTCAAGCCTGGTTCGAATGCCTGCCACGTGGCGAGTCGAGTGCGGAGCTGCTGCCGTGCCGCGGCGCCGTTGGCGTTGGATCCGGCAGTGTGGTTGCGATGGCGCCATCCCATGAAGACCGCGACCATGCCATCCATGCGCGTTGCGCACGGCTTCCAGGCTGCAGTCGAATCGGTGCGTGCCGAGGGCGAGACTTCGCCGTTCAGGTGCCGCAAACCGGACACAGCCCGTTCCTGCGCGGACCAGGGCCTGTTCACGCTGCGAGAAGGGGCACTGATCGTCTCTTTGGGTGTTGACGCCGACCGAAGTTTGACCCACCTGTAGCGGTGGTGCCGATCCAAACCCGACACGGGTGTTCAACCTACCGTTGTGTCGGCCCACCTCAGGCACGCGGTTCGGCGGCGCAAGGTGAGCGTCCCCCTGTGATCAGCACGGTGCAAGCCGTTCCCCGCATCGCGGCGCTGACTGGGTTCGGTCGCCGTCGGCAGTGGCTGCGATTCGCGGGGCGACAGCGTCTTTCATGCACCCTTGTACAGCTTGCCGCTCGCCTTCGCCGTATGCGTCGCGATCGCATCCATCAGCGGCGGCGACAGGCAATCGTAGGGCGGCAGCTTCAGGGCCGTCAGGCGGCTGCGCACATCGCCCATCTTCGCCGGGTCGGCGCCAGCCTCAATGATTGACGAAACGAAGGCGGCGAAGGTTGGTGGCTCCCAGCCCTTCTCCGACGCAAGCTCGGTGTGGATGAAGTCCAGGCCGAAGAACGGATGTTTGTCGTTGTGGATGCGCCCGTACATATGCGTGCCGCAGGCCTTGCACGCCATGCGCCGGATTGCCGCGCTCTCGTCGACGGCCGCGATCTTGTCTTCGTTGGCACTCACCTTGACCTTGTCGCGCGAGACGACGGCCACCTGCGAGAACAGCGCACCGGCGGGCTTCCAGCACTTGGTACAGCCGCAGACATGGTTGTGGGCGCATTGCGCCGACACGTCGACCGTGACCGGCCTGTCGCTGCATCGGCAGCGCAGCGTTCCGCCGCCAAAGCCGGGTGCTGCGGGTGCAATTCCGTTGTCGACGGCGGGATGAATACCGATCTGGTTGCTCATGCTTCGCTCCTGGTAGGCCTCGGGTCATGGGGCCGAATCAGTATAGGCATCGCGATGGTGTTTGAGTCGGCTGCTTGCCTCCGGTTGGTGCGCGTTCCTTCGCTTGCACCGCATGCGCCAGCCGTGCAAGAACGGGTCAGCCCCAGGTCGAGGCTCTTCTTTCCCGCTCGGCGCGAGCCTGAGCTTTGCGCTGGCGCAATGCCGGGCGAGGCGAATCCATGTTTTCCCAGTTGACGAGCAACCACCAGGCGCGCTCAATGATCCGGTGCGGATGTCCGGTCAATGGGCGATGCGGACGAATGCCCGCACGAATCATCCGTCGGCATGGCATGACCTCTGCTCTTTGCGACCATGATCAGTGCAAGCTGTCGCCTGAGAACCTTGGGCACCTGTTTCAGCAGCGTCGAGTCGGCGGTCGACGTCAGGCGCCATGGCGCTCTCGGCGCTGATCGCCGCCTGGCTCGCGGGGGCTCTGGGCGCGGTGCATTGCATGGCGATGTGCGGCGGCTTTGTGACAGCCGCTTCCGGGGTCAGCGGACGAAATGCCGACCCATCGCTGCCGCTGCCTGCGGCGCGCACGATCAGTGCGGGCCCTCTGGTCAGCAACCTGGGGCGGATCGCGACCTATGCGGTCCTGGGCGCGTTGGTGGGCAGTGCCGGCGGATTGTTGACGGACGTCCTGGATTGGCGGCCGCTGCAACGCAGCTTGTACGTCGTCGCCAACCTGTTCCTGCTGACGCTTGCGCTCGCCATCGCCACGCGACGCGATCGCTTCGCGTGGCTGCAGCGCTCGGGCGCCGCGTTGTTCAGAAAAATTTCTCCTGCCGTGCCGCGGCTGCGAAGTCGGCGGGGCGTGGCCGCAAAGTTCAGTCTGGGCATGATCTGGGGGCTTGTCCCTTGTGGCTTGATCTACAGCGTTCTTCCGATCGCGCTGTTCGCCGGGGGTGCATGGCAAGGCGCGGCCGTGATGCTTGCGTTCGGCATCGGCACCCTGCCAAACCTGCTCGCTGCGGCATGGCTTGCGGCGCGAGCGCCGAGGGCGCTCGACAAACAAGCCACCCGCTATCTGGCCGCGTCGCTGCTCTGCGGCTTTGCCGTACTGGGAATCTGGCGTGCGCTGTTCGGCCCGCTCGCGGCCGGCCAGGGCGCCTTTTGTTTCGTAACGTGAGCCCCGAAGCCGCGCTCTGGTCCGTCGGCAGACGTCATGCGGCGCCTGTTCGGACGCCTTGCAAAACCGGACCGCTTCGTCCGCCCAAACTCAACTGAGGAGTCCTGTTCATGCTGGATCTGCTTTTCACCGGTTGGGGCGCTTTCTGGATGACGCTCTTCATGCTGATTCCTTTCGCGATCATGTTCTTCTACGTGATCTACCGAAAAAGCGCCGTCGATCGGGGACGTGGCGCAACCGAGGCCGGACAGTTCTCGCGCGTCGAAGGCTATTGGCTGACATTTGCGTTCGTGGTCTTCGTCGGCGTCAACCTCGCCAGTCTGAAGTACATGCCGCTCATTGCCACCGCGCATGCCGCGACCACGCGCACGGACATTCAGAACATCGATCTCACGGCAACATCCTGGGCCTACGACATATCGGGCCGCGAAGTCGAGGTCGGTCGGCCGGTGCGCTTCTCGGGGCGAAGCAAGGACACGATGCACGGCTTTGCCGTCTACCACCCGGACGGCCGGATGCTCTTCACGATGATGCTGATGCCGGGCCTGAGCAAACCCACCTCGCTCGTGCATACCTTCACCGAGGCGGGCAAGTACACGGTTCGCTGCCTTGAGTACTGCGGCATCGCGCACCACACGATGCGTGACGAGTTGACCGTTGTTCAAGGCAAGTAGGCGCCTCGGGCCCGAACAAGGAGACACCATGACCATCGCCACCACCATCATCCAGAACACGCCGATCTTCGGCAGGATGTTCAGCGTCGACAAGACGACCGGGCTGGAGGAGATCAACGCCTGGCCGTCGCTGATGATCATGGCCTCGTTCGTCTGGCTTGCGGTGGCCGGCCTGCTCGGGTTCGTCATGCCGGCAACGCAGATCTTCCAGCTCGATACGGGCTGGTTCTACACGACGCTGACGCTGCACGGTGCGGCGCTGGCCTTCCCGTTCGGGTTCCAGCTCATGGTCGGCGTCAGCCTGCACCGGTCAGGCGGATGCGTCGGCAAGCCGGTCACGGGCTGGCTGCCGGCACTCACCTTCATCACCATGAATCTGGGCGCGGCCCTGCTTACCGTGGCGATTCTGCTCGGCCTGAAGATCAGCCTGATCGTGATGTACCCACTGCCGCTGGTCGGCGCGCAGATGGGCGTGTGGAGCATGTTCTCGGTGGTGCTCGGCTTCACCGGCATCTACCTCGTGCTGGCCAGCATGATCCTGTGCTACCCGATCCTGACGCTGAAGATGCTGTTCTTCGGCGAGAAGCGACCCGAACTCGTGCTTTCGGCGCGCTCGCTGAATGACCCCGGCATGCTCGGGATGACGCTGGCGGCGCTGGTGCTGCTGATCGCCGGCACGCCGCTGCTCGTCGTCGGGACCACGGTCATGGCCGCGCTGTACGGAATTGTCTCGATGTCGACCGCGGCCTGGGCCACCGAACCGGTCGTCTTCCAGTACGCCTTCTTCATCTTCGCCCACAACCTGATGGAAGCCATGGCGATCATGGTGACGAGCGCGCTGTACGCTGTGCTGCCCTTGTATCTGGCCGACGGCACACGCAAGCTGATCAGCAACCGCCTTGCCAACACCGCGTTGTGGATCCTTTTGGTGACCTCGGTCACCTCGTTCCTGCACCACTTCATCACCCTGTATCCGAGCCAGCCGGCGAGCCTGTCCTACTGGGGCAACATCATGAGTTGGGGCACGGGCATGGGCGCGGCGCTCAGCATCTTCACCGTGCTTGCCACGATCTGGAAGCATGGCCTGCGGCCGGAGCCCGGCATCATGGCAGTGCTCATCGGCTGGGTGCTCTACATCCTCGATGGCGCCAGCGCCATGGTGACCTCGAACATTGCCTGGGCCTTCCAGCTTCACGGCACGATGTGGCAGAGCGGGCACACGATGACCGTCATCCTGGCGATGTCGCTGATGTGGATGGGCGTGCTCTACCACCACTACCCGGTGATCACGGGTCGCAAGGTCGACCATGCACTGAGTGTCTGGTACGTCCGGCTGTTCACGATCGGTGGCGTCGGCGCCGCCTTGTCGATGCTCGCCGGGGGGGCCGACGGCATGCCCAGGCGCTTCGCCGACTGGGCCCAGGGCGACTGGATGGTGTATGGCAATCTCATCGTGTTCTTCGGTCTGATCCTGGGTGCGGCGTTCGTCGTCTACGCCCTCAGTCTGTTGAAGTCTCACGAGCTCGAGGCAACCGTGCCGATCGGCGCCCGGCCTGTCGCCGCGTAGCGGACTCGGCACGAAGGCGGGGCGGCCGCATGGATCGCAGCGGTCGCCTTTTCGCCCTTGCCCGGGCAGGCCCGCGGCGCGCGCAACGACGATGCGCATCGCCGATGCTGGCGGGTTGGGAATGACGCAACTTTCAAGCTGCAGGCTGTGCGGGCTGCCCAACCCCCGGGTCCCGGTGCAGGAAGGCGGCCACGCGTTTTGCTGCTTTGGCTGTCGCGAGGTGTTTCGATGCTTCGGTGACGAGGCACTGGCGGTCCAGCGCGCGCGAACACCCGAGCCGGCCGCCACGCCGCAAGGCAAGACGGCGTATCTGTGGATCGACGGCATGCACTGCGCCTCGTGCGAATTCCTGATCGAGAAACTCGTCCTCGGCACACCCGGTATCCATGCTGCCACCGCGAGCTACGCGACGTCCACCGCGAGAGTCGCCTATGCGCCCGGAGTGATCCAGGAGTCCGAACTGCCGGCCTTGCTGGATCGGTTTGGCTACAGCGCCAGACTGCGCGGCGCCCAGGCGCCCGAGTACGACGAGCGCCAGGATCTGCTGCGCGTCCTGACCGGCGGCTGCCTGGCCGCTTTCGTGATGATGCTGAGCATGCTCTTCATCTATCCGATCCATGCCGGCCTGGCGGTTGCGGCCGATTTCGAAGCGATGCGATGGGTGGCCTTCGAGGTGACCCCCAAGGCGCTGTTCGTGCTGTGTTCGATTCTTGTCTTCTACGTCGGCCTGCCGATCCTGCGTGGCGCATGGATCGGCATCCGGGTGCGCATGCTCAACATGGACAGCCTGCTCGCGCTTTCCATCCTCTCGACCTACGGCTACAGCGTCGTGCAATTGTTTCGTGACCCGCTCGACCTGTACTTCGAGGTGGCCGGGACGCTCGTGGCCGTGGTGTCGATCGGCCGCTTCCTCGAGCGCAACGCCAAGCGTCGCGCAACGCGTGAACTCAACGCCATCATGCAGGCCTGCTCGTCGCAGGCCACCGTGATGCGGGATGGGGAAAGCCGGATCGTCGCGATCGATGAAATCGAGCCTGGCGACCGGGTCTTCATCCGGGCGGGGGACGCGGTTCCGGTGGATGGGACCGTCGTTCGCGGCGAGGGTGCCGTTGACGAATCGCTGATGACCGGCGAGCCTTTTCCGGTGTCGCGCGGGCCGGGAGACAAGGTACTCGGCGGCAGCGTGCTGCTCGAAGGCCGGTTCGAAATTCAGACCGGCGCGCAGGCCGGGAGCCGGATCGCCGATCTGGCGCAGGTTCTCTGGAACACCCAGAGCACCACAGCGGGCGTGCCTGGCCGGGTGGACCGGATCGCGCGCCGGTTCGTCCCGGCGGTGCTGATTCTGGCCGTCGGCATCGGGCTCGTCTACTACTTCACCGGAGCGGGCCTCGAGAAGGCACTGCTTGCGGCGCTCGCCACCTTGATCGTGTCCTGCCCCTGTACGTTCGGACTGGCGGTGCCGTTGACGACGGCGGCGGCCATCAGCTCGGCGCTGCGCCGCGGCATCATCGTCACCAGCGCCGATCTGTTCGAAAAATCGCCGCGCGTCGATGTCGTCGCGATCGACAAGACCGGCACCTTGTCCACAGGGGACATGGAGGTCGTCGAGGTGATCGGGTCGCCCGAGGTCGCTTCGCGCGCTGCGGCCGTCGAGCGGTTTTCGGTGCATCCGGTCGCCAAGGCGATCGCGCGCCTGGATGCGCACAGGACGGCAAGAGGCGACATCGAGGTCCATCCCGGCAAGGGCGCGCTGGCCAGCGTCGGCAAGCTGCGCGTGGCCGTCGGCAGCAGGGCGCTCTTCAATGTGCTGGGATGGCAGGTTCCGCAAGCCCTGGCGGCTCAGGTCGGGCAGCGTGCGCCTGGCGAGAGCGTCGTCTCCTATGTCGGCTGGGACGGCTGCGCGCACGGCGCCATCCTCACCCGCGACCAGGCCCGGCCGCAGTGGCAGCGTGTCGTCGAGCGGCTGCGCGTTGACAGCCGGGTGGTCCTGTTGACTGGAGCGGAGAACCCGGGCGGATACGAAGCGGGTGTCGACGAAGTCCATGCGGGCGTCCCGCCCGAGGCGAAGGCGGCGGTCATCCGCGGGCTGAGGGCCACCGGCAGGGTCGCCATGATCGGTGACGGCAGCAACGACGCGCCGGCATTGGCCGCCGCTGATCTGTCGATCGCATTCGGCGCCCCCACCGCGCTGGCCGCGCAGTCGGCCGACATGGTGATCCCGGGCAACCGGCTGGATCGTGTCTTTGATGCCTTCGAACTGCTTGCCGCCACCCGGCGCCGCATCCGGCAAAGCCTCGCCTGGGCCCTGGCCTACAACGCCGTCGCGATACCGCTGGCGATGACGGGCCAGTTGAACCCCTTGCTGGCGACGCTGGCGATGACGGCCAGCAGCATTCTCGTCGTGCTCAATGCCACGCGGCCGATCTTCGCCGAAGAGCCTGGTCACGCGAAGTCCGACATGGCAGGCGCGCCGCAGCTTCGCGAAGCGCCGCAACAGACCGTCGAGGGATGAGCGGCGGCCGACGCCGGCTCGAACTCACCGTCTTTGCGCACTCATCGCCACTGCATTTCGGGTCGCGGCCGTTGTCAAGCGCCGCAGGCCGGGCCCGGTGCCCCGTTCAGCGCGGGCCCGGCGAGCGCATGCGCGGGCACCACAGGGAGCCGCACCTGTTCGTCACGCATTGCGTGTCGCGACAGGCTCGCCTTGAACTGTCGGTCGACTTCGGCCGCGAGCAGGCCCGAGGCGCGCGTCGGTTTGGCGATGCCGAGGTCCAGCGCCGACCTTCGGGCAAGGCCGGCGCACGCGCCCCTGCCGCTCAGCGCCGGGCGCGCATTCGCCGTGCCGCCAGGGCGAGGCCCCCCAATCCGAACAGCGCCCAGGTCGAAGGCTCCGGCACCGGTGTCAGCATCACGGCGTGCACCACGCCGTTGGCATTCATGGCATTGCCGACAATCATGCCGCTGTCATTGATCGCCCGCGCACGCTGCATGCTCCAGCCATTCGCGCTGACGAGCAGATCATTGAGCGCCAGCATGCCGGTGCCGGCCGACCAGACATAGGCCAGGTCGCCGCCGGGCAGTCCTTCGGCCCAGCCCACCGCCACGCCGTCACTGTTGACGTCGGCGCCGAAACTGCTGGCGGCACCTGTCAGGCGACCCAGTGAAACCGTGCCGCCAAGGGGCGACCAGACGAAGGCCACATCGCCCAGCGCGGGATCTTGCGCATCGCCCGTGACCCAGCCGTTTTCATTCGAGTTGCCGTAGGCGCGCGTGCGACCGCCCGTGGCCGACAGCGTGGGGATGGCGCTCAATGCAGGTGACGCCGCGAAACCGCGGTCACCCGTGGGGGTCGTGCCCCAGCCCACGGCCTGCCCGGAGGCATTGATGTTGTAGGCGCGCGTCTGCGTGCCGCCCGCCAGCACGCCCAGGCTGCTCATGCCGCTGCCCGATTCCCAGACGAAGGCGCGTGTGCCGTCGACAGAGTCGGACCAGCCGACGACCTGGCCCGCGTCGTTGACACCGAAGGCCACGCTGCTGCCCGCATTCGACAAGGTGCCCAGGCCGGAGGGTGTGCTGCCGGTCCACGCCGTGGCCGCGCGCTGCGTGCCGAACGAGGTCTCGCCGACCACCATGCCCCGGTCGTTCACCGAGAAGCCGCGCGACGCGGTCGCGCCCGTGGAATCGGCGAGCAACTGCATGCCCGTGGCGGCTGACCAGACAAAGGCCTGGGTCGTGCTGCCGTTGTCGACCCAGCCCGCCACCTGCCGGCCACTGTCGCTCAGGCCGTAGGCGAAGCTGTTCGCGTAGCCGGCGACAACACCGAGATCGGTGAGTTGATAGCGGGGCGCAGCGGGGACCGCGGTTGCGGCACCTGCGCTGTGCAGCATGGCCACAGCGGCCAGGCAAACGATCGCACGATGATTCATGGGCTTGCACCTGTTGGATTCGGGGGCCGGAGGGCCGGGGCTTCTTGCCGGTGCAGTGTTCTGCGGCCCGCCCATGCAATCAATATGCCGGCGGCTGCATAGCCGCAGCCTGCGGCCTTTGCGACATCGCTCACGTCGCGCGCCAGGCGCCCAGAAGCGTCGGCGCGCCGTCCTCGACGTTGAATCCGCGAAATGCCGTGATCGAACTGCTGCGCCAACCTGCCCGGGGCTGAGTCCGAACCGGCGAACAGATCTCGATCAGGACGCCGATTACGTCGCTGGCACCGGCAGTCGGCTGACCCCAGGGTGCCGGCTGCAAGCGTTCGTCGTACCTAGGGTAGATCCCCGGTGGCACAGCCGCGCTGCGGCGTATAGGCTATGCACGGTGATGTAATCCATTACATTTCCGACCTGCCCATGTCACCTGCACACCTCGACCTCATCCTGTCGATTCCCGTGCCGACCGTCGGCGCGCCGGCTGGCGACGCCCTGCGGCGGCATGACGTCGCCGGCGTGCGGCACCTGTCCCGGGCGCGGGCCACGCCGGCATGAGCATCATCGATGTCGCGCGTGAAGCGGGGGTGTCGGTCGCGACGGTGTCGCGCGCCTTCAATCAGCCGGCGTCGGTGCGATCCGAGACGCGCGACCGCGTCGCCGACGCGGCTCGCCGCGTCAACTACCGGCCCAACGCCAGCGCAAGGACGCTGCGCACGCAGCGCAGCCGGGTCCTGGGTGTTGTGCTGCCGACGCTGCTCAACCCGGTGTTCGCCGAGTGCCTGCAAGGGATCGCCGAAGCGGCGGTGGCGTCGGGCTACGCGATCGTGCCGATGACGACCCGCTACCGCCTCGAGGACGAGCGCCTTGCCGTGAGTGGACTCGCCGCTGCCGGGGTCGACGGCATCGTGCTCGTCGTCTCCCACCCCGCCTCGTCTTCGGCCCTGCGCCAGCTCCAGGACGAGCAGTTGCGCTACGTGCTCGCCTACAACTGGCACCCCGCGCATCCGTGCATCTCGGTCGACGGCACGGGCGCGCTCGCCGAGGCGGTTGCGCGGCTGGTCGCGCTCGGCCACCGCCGCATCGCGATGGTCAGCGGGCCGCAGGCCGCCAGCGACCGCGCACAGCAGCGTCACCAGGGATTCCTGCGCGGGATGGCCAGCGCCGGGCTCAAGCCGCTGCCGCTCGTCGAGGTGCCGTTCGTCGAGGCGGCCGCCGAGCAGATCGCACTGGTCCTGCGCGCCGCCGACCGGCCGACGGCGCTGCTGTGCTCGAACGACCTGCTCGCGATCCGCGCCATCCGTGCGGCGCACCTCGCCGGGCTCGGCGTGCCACGCGACGTGAGCGTGGTCGGCTTCGACGGCATCGCCCTCGGCGAGGATCTGACGCCTGCGCTGACGACCATCACCCAGCCCAACCACGACATCGGCCGGGCGAGCGCGTCGCTCCTGATCGACGCGATCGCCGGCAACCGCGGCCTCGACGCTGCGAGCAGCCTGCGCATGCCACACGGCTTTCGGGCCGGCGAGTCCTGCGCTGCCGTACCCGCCTGACCGGCGCCCATCCCTCACCCGCACGTTCACCACAGGAGACCTGCATGTCACGCGTCCTTCCCCGCCTGCTCAGCGCCGGCATCGCCGCGCTCGGCTTCGCAGCCAGCGGTGCCTTCGCGCAGAACGCCATCTGCTACAACTGCCCCACCGAGTGGGCCGACTGGGGCACGCAGCTGCGCGCCATCAAGGCGAAGACCGGGGTCACGATCCCGCCGGACAACAAGAACTCGGGGCAATCGCTGGCTCAACTCGTCGCCGAGAAGGCAAGCCCCGTCGCCGACATCACCTATCTCGGCGTCACCTTCGCCATCCAGGCGATGAAGGAAGGCGTCGTGCAACCGTACAAGCCGGCGGCCTGGAACGAGATCCCCGATGGCCTCAAGGATCCGCAGGGCAACTGGTTCACCATCCATTCGGGCACGCTCGGATTCATGGTCAACGTCGATGCGCTGAAGGGCAAGCCGGCGCCGAAGTCGTGGGCCGATCTGCTCAAACCCGAGTACAAGGGCCTCGTCGGCTATCTCGATCCGGCCTCGGCCTTCGTCGGCTATGTCGGCGCGGTGGCGGCAAACCAGGCTCGCGGCGGCACGCTGGCCGACTTCGGCCCCGGCATCGACTACTTCAAGGCCCTGATGAAGAACGACCCGATCGTGCCGAAGCAGACCTCGTACGCGCGGGTTCTCTCCGGCGAGATCGCGATCCTGCTCGACTTCGACTTCAACGCCTACCGCGCCAAGTACAAGGACGGTGCCAACGTCACGTTCGTGATCCCCGCGGAGGGAACCGTCGTCGTGCCTTACGTGATGAGCCTGGTGGCCAACGCACCCCATGCCGACAACGGCAGGAAGGCGCTCGACTTCGTGCTCTCCGACGAAGGGCAGGGCATCTGGGCGCGCGCGTTCCTGCGCCCGGTGCGCGCCTCGGCGATGCCCAAGGACGTGCAGGCGAAATTCCTGCCTGCCTCGGAATACGATCGCGCCAAGTCGGTTGACTACGCGCAGATGGCGGCGGCGCAGCGCGCCTTCTCCGACCGCTACCTGAAGGAAGTCCGCTGAGCACGTCACCCAACGCACGCTTCGGCCTGCCGCGCTGGCTGTTGCCGGCGTGCGCAGCGCCGGCGCTGGTGTTCTTCGCCGCCTTCTGGCTGCTGCCGATCGCGCGCCTCGTCGCGCTGCCGGCGCAGAGTGGCTGGGCGACGTACTTCGTCGTCCTCACCAGTCCGCGCTACCTGGAGAGCATGCTCAACACGCTCGTGCTTTCACTCGTCGTCACGGCGGCGACGCTGGTGTTGGGCGGCGCCGTCGGTGTGTATCTTGCGCGGCGCCGTTTCCCTGGCCGCGGCGTGCTGCTCTCGCTGCTCACGCTGCCGCTCTCGTTCCCGGGCGTCATCGTCGGCTTCTTCGTCATCCTGCTCGGCGGGCGCCAGGGCTTGATTCCGGACCTTGGGTCGCGGCTCGGCATCGGCGGCCTGACCTTCGCCTACGGCATGCTCGGGCTCTTCCTCGCCTACCTCTACTTTTCGCTGCCGCGCGCCGTTGCGACCTACACTGCGGCGGCCGAGGCCATGGACCTGCAGCTCGAAGAGGCGGCGCGATCGCTCGGCGCCTCGCGGCTGCGCATCACGCTCGACGTCTGGCTGCCGCAGCTCGCGCCGACGACGCTGGCCTGCGGCGCCATCGTCTTCGCGACGGCGATGGGCGCGTTCGGTACCGCATTCACCCTCGCCAGCCAGTTCGAGGTCGTGCCGATCACGATCTACAACGAGTTCACCAACTACGCCAACTTCGCGCTCGCGGCATCGCTGTCGATCGCGCTCGGTCTGGTCACCTGGGCCGTGCTGTTCGCCGCCCGCCTCTACGGCGGCGATGCACGCACGAGCTGACATCGACCCATGCGACACGCAACATCCTCCCGCGCACCGCTGCTCTTCATGGTGACGCTCGCCGTGAGCATCTTCATGCTTGCGCCGATGGCGATATCGATCATGGCCGGCCTGGTGCGCAACTACAGCGTCGGGATCAAGAGCGGCCTCACGACGCGCTGGATCGGCGAGGTGTGGGAGACCTACGGCAGCACCGTCGGCGCGTCGATCGGCATCGGCGTGGCCTGCGTGGCCGCGACCGTCGTGCTCGGTGTCCCCTGTGCCTACATGCTTGCCCGCAGCCAGTCGCGGGCGGCGCGCGCCTTCGAGGAGCTCATCACCTTGCCGGTCGCCGTCCCCGGGCTGGCCACCGCACTGGCGCTGATCCTCGTCTACGGTCAGATGGCGTCGTTCCGCACCAGCTTCGCCTTCATCCTCGTCGGCCACATCGTGTTCACCCTGCCGTTCATGGTGCGCACGGTCTCGGCGGCGTTCCAGCGCCACGAGCTGCTCGCCCTCGAGGAAGCCGCACGCACGCTCGGGGCCAGCTTCGCGCAGCGGTTTCTGGGCGTCCTCGTGCCGGCCGTGTTCCCGGCCATCGTCGCCGGCTGCCTGATGGTGTTCACGCTCTCGATCGGCGAGTTCAACCTCACCTGGATGCTGCACACGCCGCTGACACGCACCCTTCCGGTCGGCCTCGCCGACAGCTACGCGTCGATGCGGATCGAGGTCGGGTCCGCCTACACCCTGGTCTTCTTCGTCGTCATCCTGCCTGTGCTCTGGGCCTTCCAGGCACTCGCGGCCACCCTCCAGAAACGGTACGGAAGCTGATGCATCTTGAACGCACGCGCATCGAGATCGTCGATTGCGCCAAGACCTACCCCGACGGCACGAAGGGCCTCAGGCCGACCACGCTGACGATCGAGCCCGGCGAGGTGATCGCGCTGCTCGGGCCCTCGGGCTGCGGCAAGACCACGCTGCTGCGCCTGCTGGCCGGGCTCGAGGCCGCCGACCCCGGCAGCACGATCCGCTTCGGCGACCAGGTCGTCACCGACCGTCCGGTCGAGCAGCGCGGCATCGGCATGGTCTTCCAGAGCTACGCGCTGTTCCCGCAGATGACGGTCGCGGCCAACATCGGCTACGGTCTCAAGGTGCGTGGGGCCTCTGCCGACGAACGGCGGCAGGCGGTCGGCGAACTCGTCGACCTCGTGCGCCTCAACGGTCTCGAGGGCAAGCGCCCGGCCGAGCTCTCGGGTGGCCAGCGGCAGCGCGTGGCGCTGGCCCGCGCGGTCGCCGTGCGGCCGCGCGTGCTGCTGCTCGACGAGCCGCTGGCCGCGCTCGACGCGAAGCTCAAGGAATCGCTGCGCGACGAACTCGCCGAGCTGCTGCGCCGCCTCGGCATCACCGCCGTGCATGTCACGCACGACCAGCAGGAGGCGTTCGCGATCGCCGACCGCCTCGCCGTGATGCATGCGGGTGCCATCGTTCAGGTCGGCGACGCCGAGACGCTCTACCGCGCGCCCGAACACGCCTTCGTTGCCGAGTTCCTCGGCCGCGTCAACCGCCTCCAACGCAGCACCGCCGACGCGGCACGCGGCGTGCTCAGGGTCGGCGGCGTCGACTGGGCGTGCAAGCCGGGCGACACGGGGGTCCTGGTGCGGCCCGAAGACCTGCAGATCGGCCCGCCCCAGCCGGGATGGGCGGCGGCAACCGTTGCGCACCGCACCTTTCTCGGCGAGCGCGTCCACCTGCGTCTGGACGTCGACGGCCAGCCCGCGCTCGTCGCCGACGTGTCGCGCGACAGCGGCTGGAAGGTCGGCGACGCCGTCGGTGTGCGCGTCGAAGCTGACCGACTGATGGCCGCGATCGGAGACCCCGCCACATGAACGCCGCGAACGGACCGGCCGCGACGCCGGGCACACCTCAGGCAGGCGCGCCAACGATCCTCGTGCAGCTGACCGATCTGCACATCCGCGAACCGGGACGCCTGGCTTACCGGCGCGTCGACACGTCGCGCTACTTCCGTGCGATGGTCGAGTCGGTGCTGGCGCTGAGGCAGCGGGCCGACGCCGTCGTGATCAGCGGCGACCTCACCGACTTCGGACGCGAGCGCGAATACGCGTCGCTGCGCGAGCAGATCGCCCCACTGGAAGGCGCAGGAATTCCGGTCTACCTGATGCCCGGCAACCACGACGACCGCAGTGGCCTGCGGCTGAGCTTTCCGGAGCACGCCTACCTCGGCGCGCCCTCGGCCGAAGGCACCGTGCAGTTCGCCGTCGACGTCGGGCCGATCCGCCTCCTGGCGCTCGACACCTGCATCGCGGGCCGCAGTGCCGGCCGGCTCGACGGCGAACGCCTCGCATGGCTCGAGCGCGAGCTTGCCGCCTGCCCCGACCGGCCGATCGTCGTCGCGATGCACCACCCGCCGTTCCAGACCCTGATCGGCCACATGGACAAGATCGGTCTGCTCGAAGGCGGCCCTGCGCTCGAAGCCATCGTCGCGCGACATCGAAACGTCGAGCGTGTGATCTGCGGCCATCTTCA
Source organism: uncultured Rubrivivax sp. (assembly GCA_964637205.1). Lineage (GTDB taxonomy): Bacteria > Pseudomonadota > Gammaproteobacteria > Burkholderiales > Burkholderiaceae_C > Rubrivivax. The sequence continues at coordinate 2,374 of CAZWUR010000017.1, read as the reverse complement.
CCGCGCGATCGAGGTGCGCTTCGGCGGCACCATCGCTTCCACGGCGCCGGGCCCTGCACATCAGGTCTGTCTCGACCTCGACCCCGACGCCGAGTCGGCCTGGACGCTCGAACCGCCATCCTTTCGTGTGCACGCCTGGAACCCCGCCGAGCACCGGCTCGTCACCCACCTCGCGGCGAGCGGGGCGTTCGAGGGACCGTATCCCTTCTTCGAGAACGGCGTGCTGATCGACTGAGGCCAGGCCGTGGCCAGTTTCGCGAGGCGGGAACGGGCGAAAAGTGCCTTTCCGAACGACCGCCGGAGGTGGCCCGGCTCGCGGGCAGACTACTCCAGGTTCTGCACCTGCTCGCGCATCTGCTCGATGGCGACCTTCATTTCCACCGAGACGCTGCTCAGCTCCAGAACCGCCGACTTGCTGCCCAGGGTGTTCGCCTCGCGGTGCAGTTCCTGAATCAGGAAGTCCAGCCGCTTGCCGAGTTCGCCGCCCTTGGCCAGCAGGCGTTCGACCTCGTCGAGGTGGGCCCGCAGGCGCGCGAGTTCCTCGGCCACGTCGATGCGGATCGCAAAGGCCGCAGCTTCGTTCAGTGCACGCTCCTGCAGGGCTTCGGCGGGCACGCTGGCGGCGGCGCCGGCCTGCGCCAGGGCCTCGCGCCAGCGATCCAGAAAGCGCTGCTGCTGGCGCTGCACCACCGCCGGCACCAGGGGCGCGGCCTGCGCGGCCAGGCTGCGCAGGTGGGCGATGCGCTCGCGCAGCACCTTGGCCAGACGTTCACCTTCGCGGGCGCGGGCGTCGACCAGGGCCGCGACGGCGGCCTGCGCCGCGGCCAGTGCGCTCTCGTCCAGGCGCGCCGCCAGCGTGCCGCCGCGGCACCACTGCAGCGCCTCGTGCACCGACAGCGGCGCGGCCTTGGGCAGCCAGCCCTGGACTGAACCTTCGAGCCTCGAGAGCCGGCTCAGCTGCTCGGCCGTGGGTTGCGGCCAGCCGGCGTCGCTGTCCTTGTGGCTGTTCAGCCGCAGCTCGACCTTGCCGCGTTTGAGGGCGCCACCGACCAGTTCACGCAGGGCAGGCTCGAGGCCGCGCAGCTCGTCGGGCAGGCGCAGCGTCAGGTCCAGGAAGCGGCCGTTGACCGAGCGGATGTCGACACTCACGCCGCCCGCGCCATCCCCCGGTCCACCGTCGGCCGCCGTGCCCTGCGTGGCGCTGCCGAAGCCGGTCATGCTGTAGACTGCCATCGCTGTTTCTGCCCTGAAAACCGCCCATTATGTCGTCCGCGAAGCCCAAACCCGCTCCCTTGCCCGCAGGCACGGTGGTCGGCGGCTACACGGTCGTCAAGAAGCTCGCCTCGGGTGGTTTTGGCGTGGTCTACCTGGCCGAGGACGAACAGCGCCATCTGGTGGCCCTGAAGGAATATCTGCCGGCTTCGCTGGCCGAGCGCAGCGCGGGCGAGCTGAAGCCGAGCATCAAGCCCGACAAGCAGCCGCTGTACCGACTGGGACTGAAGAGCTTCTTCGAAGAAGGGCGCAGCCTGGCGCAGATCAGCCACCCGAGCGTGGTCTCGGTGCTGAACTTCTTCCGCGAGAATGAAACCGTCTACATGGTGATGAACTACCTGCAGGGCGACACCCTGCAGGACTTCATCGTCACCGCGCGTGACCTCAAGCGTGACAAGGTGTTTCGCGAAAGCACCATCCGCAGCCTGTTCGACGAGATCCTGCGCGGCCTGCGCATCGTGCACCAGCACAAGATGCTGCACCTGGACATCAAGCCGGCCAACATCTTCGTCACCAACGAGAACAAGGCCGTGCTGCTGGACTTCGGCGCCGCGCGCGAGGTGCTGAGCAAGGAAGGCAACTTCATCCGCCCGATGTACACCCCGGGATTCGCCGCGCCCGAGATGTACCGCCGCGACGGCGCGCTCGGCCCGTGGACCGACATCTATGCCATCGGCGCCTGCATTTACGCCTGCATGCAGGGCTATCCGCCCAACGACGCGCCGCAGCGGCTCGAAAAGGACCGCCTGGCGCTGAGCCTGTCGCGGCTGCGCAATGTCTACTCCGACAACCTCATCGAAGTCACCGAATGGTGCATGTCGCTGGACCCGCTGAGCCGGCCGCAGAGCGTGTTCGCGCTGCAGAAGGAACTCAGCCGCGAGACCGAGAGGCGCTACACCAAGCTCAGTTTCAGCGAGCGCCTGAAGCTGCAGATCGAGACGCTCAAGACCGGCCAGAAGGCATGAGGATGGTGTTGCCCCCGAGCTCGCCATGCTCGCTGCCCCCCGAGGGGGCCTTCGCCGTCCTTGGGGCGGCCCGGCGGACGGCGGTGTTGCCCCCGAGCTCGCCATGCTCGCTGCCCCCCGAGGGGGCCTTCGCCGTC
>CAZWUR010000016.1:0-69015 GCA_964637205.1 uncultured Rubrivivax sp. | reverse complement strand
GCGAGCTTGCCCTGGCAGTAGTCGAAGGCCGCGTCGCGCAGCGCACGTTCGTCGGGGTCGAGCTGGGCGTCGAGCTGGAGCGGATCCTGGTGGTCGAATTTCATGAGCCTGTCCTGGTTGCAGCCGCCAGTCTAATCACCCTGGAACACGGGCTGCTGCTTGGCCGCAAAAGCCTCGTAGGCACGCTTGAAGTCCTGCGTCAGCATGCAGATCGCCTGGGCCTGCGCCTCGGCCTCGATGGCCTGCTCCAGCGTCATCGCCCACTCGTGGTGGAGCATGGTCTTGGTGATGCCGTTGGCGAAGCTCGGCCCGGCCGCCAGCGCGCGCGCCAGGGTCTGCGCTTCGGTGGCCAGCGACTCGGGCTCGACGAGGCGGTTGAAGAAGCCCCAGCGTTCGCCTTCTTCGCCGCGCATCGCACGGCCGGTGTAAAGCAGCTCGCTGGCGCGGCCCTGGCCGATGATGCGCGGCAGGATCGCGCAGGCGCCCATGTCGCAGCCGGCCAGGCCGACGCGGTTGAACAGGAAGGCGGTCTTGCAGCGCGCCGTGCCCAGGCGCAGGTCCGAGGCCATCGCGACGATCGCGCCGGCGCCGGCGCAGACGCCGTCGACGCCGGCGACGATCGGCTGCGGGCAGCCGCGCATGGCCTTGACGAGGTCGCCGGTCATGCGCGTGAACATCAGCAGGTCCTTGGCCGGCAGTTGCAGCAGCGGGCCGATGATCTCGTGCACGTCGCCGCCGCTGCAGAAGTTGCCGCCGGCGCCGGTGATCACCACCGCGTGCACGTCGTCGGCATGCTTGAGCGCGCCGAACAGGTCGCGCAGTTCGGCATAGCTGGCAAAGGTGAGCGGGTTCTTGCGCTCGGGCCGGTTCAGCGTGATGGTGGCCACGCCGGCCTCGCACTGCCAGTGGAAATGCCTGGCGGCATGGTCCGCCAGCGGGCGGCGGTTGCCGTCGTTCAGGGTCTGCAGAGGGTCGGTCGGGGTCATGGGTTCTCCGTGGGCATGGTCACGCGCAGGCGGCCGAGCAGGCCGTGCAGGGTGCTGCGCTCGGTGCTGTTGAGGCCGCCGAGCAGCTCGATGATCCAGCCTTCGTGCACCGCGGCCATGCGTTCGAAGGCACTGCGGCCGCTCGGCGTCAGGCGCAGCAGGAAGGCGCGGCGGTCCTCGGCCGCCTGTTCGCGCTGCACATGGCCGTCGCGCTCGAGCTGGTCGGTCAGGCCGGTGATGCTGCCGCCGGTCACCATCAGGCGGCGCGACAGCTCGTTCATGCGCAGACCCTCGGGGTGGCGGTGCAGCTGCGCCAGATAGTCGAAGCGCGGCAGGGTGGTGTCGAACTGCGTGCGCAGCCGGCGCCGGATCTCGGTCTCGATCTGCGTCGTCGTCGCCAGCAGGCGCAGCCACAGCCGCAGCGACGCATGGTCGGACTCCGAGGCGCGGGCCTCGTGGCCGGCGTCGCGCTGGCCGTCCAGGCCCTGCACCAGGCGCAGGGGCTTGTTCACATCACCTCCCCACCACTCACCGACAGGCATTGGCCGTGCACCGCGCTTGCGGCATCGCTGCACAGCCAGGCCACGCCGTCGGCCACCTCCTCGGGGCGCACCAGGCGGCCTTGCGGGTTGTGGCGCGTGAGCTCGGCCAGCGCCTCGGCTTCGCTGCGGCCGGTCTTGTCGACGATGCGCTGCACGCTGTCGGCGACGACCGCGGTGTCGGTGAAGCCGGGGCAGACGGCGTTGACGGTGATGCCGCGGTTGGCCACCTCCAGCGCCAGTGCGCGCGTCAGGCCGATGACGCCGTGTTTCGCCGCGGCATAGGCGGCGCAGTAGGCGTAGCCGCGCTGGCCGGCCGTGCTGGCGACGTTGACGATGCGCCCGGCGCCGGCCGCCAGCATGTCCGGCAGCGCCGCGCGCAGGCACAGAAAGGTGCCGCTGAGGTTGACCTCGATCATGCGCCGCCACAGGGCATCGTCGGTCTTGTGCAGGGCCGCGGTGCCGGCCTGGCCGGCGTTGTTGACCAGCACCTGCAGCGGGCCGAAACGTGCGCGCGCCGCGGCGAAGGCGGCCGTCACCTGCGCGGCGTCGCTCACGTCGCAGGCCAGGGCGAGCACGTCACCGGGCAGCGTGGCGGCAAAGGCCTGCAGTGCGGCCAGGTCGCGGCCGGTCAGGGTCAGCCGCATGCCATCGGCCGCGAGCCGGCGCGCGATGGCCGCGCCGATGCCGCGCCCGCCGCCGGTGACCAGCGCGTGCCGGGTCACGGCAGCGCGGCCTTGGCGCGTTCGAACAGCGCCTCCATCTGCGCCTTGCCGCTGAGGTAGGGCGCCGGCCATGGCATCGCCGTGTAGCCGATCTTCGCCGCTTCGGTCAGGGTCCAGGCCGGATTCGCCAGATGCGGCCGGGCCACGGCGCAGAGGTCGGCGCGGCCACTGGCGATGATGCTGTTGACATGGTCGGCCTCGCTGATCGCGCCGACCGCCATCGTCGGAATGCCCGCCTCCTGGCGGATGCGGTCGGCGAACGGCGTCTGGTACATGCGCCCATAGCGGGGCTTCTGCTCGGCGCTGACCTGGCCCGAACTGCAATCGATCAGGTCGGCACCGGCGGCCTTGAAGGCGCGTGCGATCTGCACCGCGTCGGCCGGCGTGATGCCGCCGTCCACCCAGTCGTGGGCCGAGATGCGCACCGACATCGGCAGCCGCTGCGGCCAGGCGGCGCGCATCGCCGCGAAGACCTCCAGCGGCCAGCGCAGGCGATTCGCCAGCGTGCCGCCGTAGGCATCGTCGCGACGGTTGGTCAACGGCGAGATGAAGCTGCTCAGCAAGTAGCCATGCGCGCAGTGCAGCTCCAGCCAGTCGAAGCCGGCCTCGGCCGCGCGCCGCGTGGCGGCGACGAAGTCATCGCGCACGCGGTCCATGTCGGCGCGCGTCATCGCTGCCGGCCGCTGGCCGTCGTCGAGATAGGGCAGGGCCGACGGCGCCAGCAGCGGCCAGTTGCCTTCCGGCAGCGGCCGGTCGGCGCCGGTGTGTTCCCAAGGTGCATTCGTCGAACCCTTGGGCCCGGCGTGGCCGAGCTGAAGTGCGATCTTCGCGTCGCTCTCGCGGTGCACATAGTCGACGATGCGCGCCCAGGCGTCGCGCTGGGCGTCGTTCCACAGCCCCGGGCAGCCGGGCGTGATGCGTGCGTCGGGGCTGGGGCAGGTCATCTCGGCCACCACCATCGCCGCGCCGCCCGTCGCGCGTGCGCCCAGGTGCACGAGGTGGTACTCGCCCGGCAGGCCGTCGACGCAGCGGTACTGCGCCATCGGGCTGACCACGACGCGGTTCTTCAGGGTGATGTCGCGCAGCTTCCAGGGCGTGAACATCGGCGGGACCGGCGCCGTCGCGTCCAGTCCGGCGCGCTGCGCCAGCCAGGCTTCGTAGCCCTCGAGCCAGCCCTTGTCGCGCAGGCGCAGGTTCTCGTGGCTGATGCGCTGGCTGCGCGTGAGCATGCTGTACATGAACTGCTCGGGTTCGAGCTGGTCGCAGTAGCGCTCGCCGCAGACCTCGAACCACTCCATCGCGTTCCAGGCCGCGTTCTGCAGGCGCAGCACGTCGATGCGGCGATGCGCCTGGTAGCGCGCCAGCAGATCGGGGATGTCCGCCGGCGCATCGCCGCTGTCCTTGAACAGGCGCGCCAGCTCGATCGCGTCCTCGATCGCCAGCTTGGTGCCCGAGCCGATCGCAAAATGCGCGGTGTGCACCGCGTCACCCATCAGCACCACATGGCTGTGGCCGTTGTGCAGCGACCATTGTTCGCAGGTGACGCGCTGGAAGTTGAGCCAGGCGCTGCCGCGCAGGTGGCGCGCATTGCTCAGCAGCCGCTCGCCCTGCAGATTGGCGGCGAAGAGCCGCTCACAGAAAGCGATCGACTGATCGACGTCGGCCTTGTCCAGGCCGTGGGCGAGCCAGACATGCTCCGGACATTCGACGATGAAGGTCGCGGTCTGCTCGTCGAACTTGTAGACATGGGCCTGGAACCAGCCATGTTCGGTTTTTTCGAACAGGAAGGTGAAGGCGTCGTAGAGCTTGTTCGTGCCCAGCCAGATGAAGCGGTTCGGCCGCGTCACGATGTCGGGGCGAAACACCTCGGCATGTTTCGTCCGCACGCGCGAGTTGATGCCGTCGCTGGCGACAACGAGGTCGGCGTCGGCAAAGTCGGCGTCGCTCTCGGCCTCGGTCTCGAAGACCAGCTTCACGCCGAGCTGCTCGCAGCGCGCCTGCAGGATGTTGAGCAGCTTCTTGCGCCCGATGCCGACGAAGCCGTGGCCGCCGCTGCGGATGACGCGGCCCTTGAAATGCAGCTCGATGTCGTCCCAGTGGTTGAAGGCCTGCTCGATCTGCAGCGCGGTGGCCGCGTCCCAGACGCGCATGTTGTCCATCGTCGCGTCGGAGAAGACCACCCCCCAGCCAAAGGTGTCGTAGGGCCGGTTGCGCTCGATGACGCTGATGTCGTGGGCCGGGTCGAGCTGCTTCATCAGGAGCGCGAAGTACAGGCCGGCGGGGCCGCCGCCGATGCAGACGATCTTCATTCGGATCTCCGTGGGTGCCGAAGATACTTTAGACCTAAAGTGTTTTCGATTCAAGCCAGCGGCGGCGTCACGCAGGCGAACAAGGAGCGTGGCGCGAAAGCCGCGTTTGCGGCGCGAAAAACGCACTTCATCGCGCCCGAAGTGCATTCAAGCGCGCTGGAAATGCCTAGAATCCGCTTGCCCCGTGAATGCGGGCAATAGTCCACCCAGAAGGAACTGACACTCATGGCAACTGCGAAGAAGGCGGCTGCGCCCGCCAAGAAGGCCGCCAAGGCGGCTCCCGCGAAGAAGGCCGCCCCGGCGGCGAAGAAGGCGGCCCCGAAGACCGCCCCGAAGGCCATCAAGACGGCGTTCAACAAGACCACCCTGGCCGCTCACCTGGCCGAGCTGGCTGCCGTTGAAATCAAGCACGTCAAGGCGGTGCTGGCCTCGCTGGAGGCCACGATCGCGGCCTCGCTGAGCAAGAAGGGCCTCGGCTCGTTCACGATGCCCGGCCTGTTCAAGGTCAACGTGAACCATGTGCCGGCCAAGAAGGCGCGCAAGGGCGTCGACCCCTTCACCAAGCAAGAGCGCATGTTCGCCGCCAAGCCGGCCAGCGTGAAGGTGAAGGTCCGCCCGATGAAGAAGCTCAAGGACGCCGCGTCGAGCTGATTCACCGCGTGCAGACGCCACAACGGCCGCCCTCGGGCGGCCGTTTTTCTGCGCCTCGCCGAGCTTCAGCCGTTGCTGCCGGCGCGCACTTCTTCGATCGTCGTCAGACCGGCCAGCACTTTCTCGATGCCGTCCTGGCGCAGTGTGCGCAGGCCCTCGGCCATCGCCGTGGCCAGGATCTGCTCGGCGGCGGCCCCGGTCTGGATCTGGCGCTTCACCGGCCGCGAGACCAGCAGCAGTTCGTGCAGGGCGGTGCGCCCCTTGACGCCGTTGTTTTCGCAGGCTTTGCAGCCCGGCGCATGGTGCAGATGCAGCCGGCCGTCCCTGGCGTGGCGCTGCGTCCAGCCGGCCAGCAGTTCGTCGCGCGCCGGGGGCTGCGCCGGGCTGATCCAGGCATGCAGCCAGTCGTCGGCCAGCTCGTCGAGCTCGGCGGCGGTCGCCGGGCGTGACTGCAGGCATTTGGGGCACAGCCGACGCACCAGGCGCTGCGCGACCACCGCGAGCAGCGAATCGGCGAAATTGAACGGGTCCATGCCCATGTCGAGCAGGCGGGTCACGGTCTCGGCGGCGCTGTTGGTGTGCAGGGTCGACAGCACCAGGTGCCCGGTCAGCGAGGCCTCGATCGCGACCTGCGCCGTCTCGGCGTCGCGGATCTCGCCGACCATGATCACGTCCGGGTCGGCGCGCAGGAAGGCGCGCAGCGCCTTGGCAAAAGTCCAGTCGATGCGCGGGTTGACCTGCACCTGGCGCAGCCCCGACTGGGTGATCTCGATCGGATCCTCGGCCGTCCAGATCTTGCGCTCCGGCGTGTTGATGTCGGCCATCGCCGAGTGCAGGGTGGTGGTCTTGCCCGAGCCGGTGGGACCGACGCACAGCACCATGCCGTAGGGCCGCCGCATCGCGGCCTTCAGGCCGGCCAGGTTGTGCTCGCTGAATCCGAGTTGCGCGAGCGCCAGCGGGCGCGCCGAGCTGAGCAGGCGCAGCACCGCGTCCTCGTGATTGTTCTGCGTCGGGATCGTGGCCAGGCGCAGTTCGAGCTTCGAGCCGTTGTGGAACTTGCTGAAGGCGATCTTGCCGTCCTGCGGTTTGCGGCGCTCGGAGATGTCGAGGTCGCACATGATCTTCAGGCGCGCGATCACCGCCGAGCGGTAGGTGTGCGGCAGCTCGAGGTAGGGCCGCAGCTGGCCGTCCTTGCGAAAGCGGATGCGCACCTTGTCGCGCCCGGGCGGGCATTCGACGTGGATGTCGGAGACCGACTGCGCCTGGGCCTCGAGGATCATCTTGTGGATCAGGCGCACCAGCGAGTTGTCGCTCTGCTCGATCTGCGCGTCCTCGGACTCGAAGCGCGGCTCGCTGCCGTCCTCCTGCTCCAGCGAGGCGAGCAGGCCGCGTGCGTCCAGCGGGTCCTGCAGCGCCGACGGCTCGGGGTCGAACTTGAGTTCTTCGGCGGGCAGCCAGGCGCCGATGCCCAGGCGGTCGTAGGCGCGCTCGATGGCCCTGACCACGTCGACGGGGTCCGCCAGCACCGGCACGAGCTTGATCTGGGCGACGAACTCGACTTCGTCGAGCGCCTCGCGACGGCCCGGGTCGTCGATCGCCACCACCAGCCGGCCGCCACGCAGCATCAGCGGCAGCACCTCGCGCCGGTGCGCCACCGGATAGGGCAGACGCGCGATGGCGTCGGCGTCGAAGGGGAAGGCCTTCAGGTCCACCACCGGGTAGCCCATCTTGCGCGCCAGGGCCAGTTGCAGCTCCGAGCGCGTGACGTCGCCGCGGCGCACCAGCAGTTCACCCAGCGGCATGCCGCGTTCGACGCGCTGCTGCGCCAGCGCATCGCTGAGCTGCTGCTCGGAGATGGTGCCCATGGCCAGCAGGGCCTCGCCGATGCGCACCATCGGCATCTGGTTCTGCTGCTCCAGGGCCTCGTTGAGCTGTTCGGCGCTGAGGATCCTGCGCAGCAGCAGCACGTCGCCGAGCCGTCGCGAGCGCAGCTCGGACTGGGACTGCAGCGCCTCGTCCAGGACGCCCGGCGTCGTCACCTCGTGCTCGAGCAGGACCTCGCCCAGGCGCGGCCCGAGCTCGAACGACAGATAGGCGCTGCGCGGCACGAAGATCCGGCGCACGCGCCCCATCGCGTCCAGGGGCTCGAACAGGAACAGGCCCCAGTCTTCCTCGTGGCTGCCGATGGTGAGGCCTTCGATCGGGGCGCCGTCGTGCACGTTCAGCCGGTAGGGCAGGGCGGGACGTTGGTCGAGTGCCTCGGCGGCTCCGCCGCAGTCGGTGTCGGGCAGGGGCGCCAGGGGCTGGGTTAGCACCAGGCGGCGGAACTGCGACAGGCGCAGGGTCAGCGGCGCGCGCATGCTGGGCACCAGCAGTTGCAGCCGGCCCTCGACGGGTTGCAGGGCGGACAGCCGGCCGGGCATGGACTTGCCGTTCAGGCCCTCGACTTCGCAGGGCTCGGGCACCAGGGCGCACATCGGCTGCGGGTAGCAGGCCAGCGACGGCGTCGGCCAGGCGAAAGGCTCCGGTCGTGGCGAGTCATCGTCCGCCGTCAGCGGCTCGTCGGCCAGGGGAACCAGTTTCAGCGGTGGTTGTGACAGGTCGGACATGCGTGCGACATTGGGCGCGAACCGACAGGGTTCTCGCGGACCCGCCCATGCTAGGCGCCGCGGCGCCTCGTCGATCGCTGGATCTGGCCGGTGAGCACCGCCCAGTCCTTGGCGGCGCAGTGGCCCGGGCCGCGGATCAGTGCCGCATCTGTGCCGGCAGCCAGGTGACGATCTCAGGCACCAGATAGACCAGGGCGCAGGCCGTCAGCATCAGCACGAAGAAGGGAAAGGTCACGCGTGCGATCCAGGCGATGTCGCGCCCGGTCATGCTCTGCAGCACGAAGAGGTTGAAGCCCACCGGTGGCGTGATCTGCGCCATCTCGACGACGATGACGACGAAGACACCGAACCAGATCAGGTCGATGCCGGCGGCCTGCACGGTGGGCAGGACCACGCCCATCGTCAGCACCACCATCGAGATGCCGTCGAGAAAGCAACCGAGCAGGATGTAGAAGGCCATCAGCGCGAGCAGCAGCTGCCAGGACGCCAGGCCGAGCCCACCGATCCATTCGGCCAGATGGCGCGGCAGGCCGATATAGCCCATCGCCAGGGTCAGGAAGGCGGCGCCGGCCAGGATCAGCGCGATCATGCAGTACAGGCGCACGCCGCCGAACAGCGAGTCGCGGAAGGTGACCCAGCTGAGCGAACCCTGGGCCGCCGAGATCAGCAGCGCGCCGACGACGCCGAGCGCCGCGGCCTCGGTGGCGGTGGCGATGCCGCCGTAGATGCTGCCGAGCACCGCGGCGATGAGCAGCATCACCGGGATCAGGTTGCGCGATTCACGCAGCTTGTGCGCCAGCGTCATGCCGGCGTCGGCCGGCGGAATGCGTCCGGGGTGGAGCAGGCTCCAGGCCGCCAGGTAGCCGGAAAAAAGCGCGGCCAGCAGCGCGCCCGGCAGCACGCCGGCGATGAAGAGCTGGGCGATCGAGACTTCGGCACTCACGCCGTAGACGATCATGATGATCGACGGCGGGATCAGCAGCCCGAGCGTGCCGGCGCCGGCCAGCGATCCGATCACGATGCGGTCCGGGTAGCCGCGGCGCTGCAGCTCGGGCAGGCTCATCTTGCCGATCGTGGCCACGGTGGCGGCGCTCGAGCCCGAGACCGCGGCGAAGATCGTGCAGCCGACCACATTCGTGTGCAGCAGCCGCCCCGGCAGAGCCTGCATCCACGGCGCCAGGCCGCGGAACATGTCGCTCGACATCCGGGTGCGGAACAGGATCTCGCCCATCCAGACGAAGAGCGGCAGCGCGGTCAGGGTCCAGCTGCTGGCGCTGCCCCAGATCGTCACCGCCATCGCGTCGCCGGCCGGCCGGCTGCTGAACAGCTCCATGCCGATCCAGGCCACGCCGGACAGGGTGAGCCCGATCCAGACCCCGCTGCCGAGGATCAGGAACAGGCTCGCGATCAGCAACCCGGTGACGGCGAAGTCGCTCATCTCACTCGTTGCGCAGGGCTTCGGCCGGCGTCGTGTGCCGCCGCCGCCCGCGCAGCTCGAGCACCAGTTCGTCGACGAAGGCCACGAGCAGGATCAGGCTGCCGGCGGCCATCGCGAGCTGCGGGATCCACAGCGGCGTGGCGTCGTTGGCGGTCGAGATGTCGTTGAACAGATGCGACTGCCAGGACAGGCGCACGCTGTACCCCGCGGCCAAGCCGGCCAGCAGCAGGCCGACGGACAAGGCCCAGAGTTCCAGTGCGCGCCTCGCGCCCCCGGTCAGGCGGTTGATGACCAGGGTTACCCGGATGTGCTCGCCGCGCTTGAAGGTATGCGCCAGGGCCAGGAAACCGCAGGCCGCCATCAGGTAGCCGGCGTAGGCGTCGGTGCCCGGTACATGGAAATTGAGCTGCCGGCTGACGATGGACAGCAGGACCATCGCCAGCAGGCCGAGCATGGCCAGCGCCGCCAGCCAGGCGGCGCCGTCGTACAGGCCGTCAAGCGCGCGGCGGATCACGCCGTGATCACGGGCCGCGTCATTTGCGGTAGGCGTCGACCAGGGCCTGGCCCTCGGGTCCGGCCTTGTCCAGCCATTCCTTGAGCATCGTCTCGCCGACCCTCTGCAGGTCGGCCTTCAGCGCCGGCGACGGCGGCAGGATCTGCATGCCACCGGCGCGCAGCTTGTCCAGGCTCTCGCTGTTGACGCGCTGGCTGGCGGCCAGGCCGCGGATCTCGGCACTGGCGCCGGCCTTCATCACCGCGTCCTGGGTCGCCTTGTCGAGCTTGTCGAAGGCCGCCTTGTTGACGATGATGGCGTTCTTCGGCAGCCAGGCCTGGGTGTCGTACCAGAACTTCAGGTGTTCGTAGGTCTTGGTGTCGGCGCCGGTGGAGCCGCTGGACATATAACTTTCGACGACGCCGGTGGCCATCGCCTGGCTCAGTTCGGCGGCCTGCACGGTGACCGGCTGCGCCCCCACCAGCTCGGCGATGCGCGCGGTGGCCGGGCTGTAGGCGCGCCATTTCAGGCCCTTCAGGTCGGCGGCGCTGTTCACCGCGCGCTTGCTGTAGATGCCCTGTGGCGGCCAGGGCACGGCATACAGCAGCATCATCCCTTGTTCGCCGAGCTTCTTCTGCAGCAGCGGTTTTTGCGCGGCGTAGAGCTTCATCGCGCTGTCGTAGCTGTCGGCCAGGAAGGGCAGGCCGTCGGCGCCGAAGATCGGCCACTCGTTGGCGAAGTTCACGAGCAGGATCTCGCCGATCTGCGCCTGTCCGCCCTGCACCGCGCGCTTGATCTCCGGCGCCTTGAACAGCGACGCGCCGGCATGCACCGTGATCGCGAGCTTGCCGCCGCTGGCCGCCTTGACCTCGTCGGCGAACTGCTGCAGGTTGACGCTGTGGAAGTTGGTGGCCGGATAGGCGGCCGGCAGGTCCCACTGGGTCTGGGCCTGGGCGCTGCCGGCGGCGAGCATGGCGCCGAGGGCGGCACCGAGCAGGGTGGACGGGACTTTCATGGACACTCCTGGCTGAACGGACGGGATGCACGGCCCCTGAGGGCGGCGGAAACGCCAAGCATAGGGCGTCACCCCAGCCCGACCGCACCGGAATTACACCGAAGCCCGATGGACTTTCTTGGCGTGCTGATGCTGCAGACCCGGTTCCCGCGCCTGCCGGGCGACGTCGGCCATGCCGGCAGCTTCGCCATGCCGGTGCGCCATCGCGTGGTCCCCGGCGCGACGCCGGGGCGCGTGGTGCAGCAGGCCGACCGGGCCCTGATCGCACCCTTCATCGACGCCGGCCGCAGCCTGGTGGCCGAGGGCGCACGCGCGCTGACCACGAGCTGCGGCTTCCTCGTCCGCTGGCAGGACGAGCTTCAGGCCGCGCTGCCGGTGCCGGTGTGGAGCTCGGCCCTGCTCTGCCTGCCCGAACTGGCGGCGCAGCGGCCGGGCGTGGTGACGGTGGACGGCGCGGCGCTGGACGGCGCCATGCTGCGCGCCGCAGGGGCTGAGGTGACGCTTCCGATGCAGGGCATTCACCCCCACAGCGCGCTGGCGCGTACCCTGCTGCAGGACCGGCCCGAGCTCGATGCGGCCGCGGCACGGACCAGCGTCGTCGAGGCCGCGGTGGCGCTGTGCGCGGCCCACCCCGAGATCGGCGTCATCGTGCTCGAGTGCACCAATATGCCACCCTACCGCGATGCCGTCGCGCAGGCCTGCCGCCGACCGGTGCACGACGTGATGACGCTGGTGCACCGGCGATGGGCCGGCTTGGTGCGGCAGCCATGAGTCTGCGGCGCAACGTGGGCTCGATGCCGGCGATGCGGCCATCATCCCGGCGCATGCGCCTTCGCGTTCCAGGTCAGGCGCAGCGATCGACGTGCTCGTCGCCCGCAGGCGGCCCGTTACAGGCGAAGCGACACCAGCGTCTGCCCGATTCCGGCACGCTGCAGCCAGGCAAACACCGAGTCCACCGTGACCGTCTCGATGCGGTCCGAGAACCGTTTCTCGTTCGGGTGGTCATCAAAGGCTATGTTGGCAGCCGTCACACGTGCGCCCAGACGCGTGAACGCACCGAGCTTGAGCGTCGTGGGCTCATAAGCCTTGAGTTGCAGCCAGGCCTGCGCCTGTGAACGCGACGTCACCGCCGGATCAGCCGCCATCGCCAGCGTTTCGATGGCCCACTGGTTGGACTGCTGATACCGCGTACTCCACGGGTAACTCAGCATGTTGTAGGCCTTGATGTGCAGGCGCGCGATGGCCACGTCGTCCTGCAGCAACGGCAACAGACGCTGCTGGATCTCGCGGTTCGGCGCCACCCACGCTGCCTCATAACGCCAGGGGTCGTCCAGAAAAAACTCGCCCAGGCCCTGCCGATAGATGTCGGCGTCGGCCGTGCCGCAGGAATTGAGCTTGTGCACCACGCGCCAGATCGCGCCGCCCTGCCCGTCGGGCTGGCGGTAGGCGAACCCGAGATGCGAATATCGCAAACCATACTTGGACAGGTCCTGGCCCGAGCGGGCCAGCAGCAGCACCTGCTCGCCGCTGGCCTCGAGTGCCTGACGGGCCTTCTCGGCCATGGCCAGGCCATCGTGCAGCAATTGCGTGGTCAGCTTCTGTTCTTCGCAGGATCGGCCCGCCTGCACGAGTGGACTTGCCAGCAGCATCAGGGCCAGCAGCAAACCCTTGCCGACACGGAGTACAGATCGCATGGCGCGCGCGTCGCTCAGTTCGTCAGGCGCTGGTTGTGCAACAGCGCACGGCCGACGGCATTCGGAATGAAGGCAACCGCTTCGCCAGCGACCGAGAGGATGACTCCGGCCGAGAAGGTGACGACCGTCACTGCCGTACCCACCGCGAGCGATGCGGCTCCCGCCGCGCGCGCGGCGACTTCAACGCTGATGCGCACCCCATCGGAGGCGCGCTCCAGCACGTAGACCGTACCGCGCGCGGTACTCTCCACGGCCCGGACCAAGAGCTGGGCACCGGCCACAAGAACCGTGGCGGAGGCATCGGCGACGCCAGCCGCGGCCTGGCTGGCAACGATGACCGAGGCCAGCGGCAACACCGAGACGGCGCTCAGCGCCGACACATTGCTCTGAGCCTGCACCGGGTCGGCGAGAACAAGACAGGACAGCAAAACCGCGCCAGCGAATCGCTGGGCTTGGCGTGCAATCGACATGGTGGGCTCCGGAAAATGGCGCGATTGTGCGCGGGTGACCATCCGCAAGCCAGCGCTGCGCCTCGTCGCCATCGATTCCTGCCGATGCCCATGCCGGATCCGGCCGCCATGCCGAGCACGCACCCTGACCGGGCAGGGTGCTGGCCCGCTTGTTCTGTCTAGCGACGCGTCAACAGCCTGCCAAGCCAGGTGCGCGGCGGCTCCTTGCCGGTGCGCAGGTAATCGATCACCACGTCATCGGCGAGCGTGCGCCGTTGCAGGCGCTCGATTGCCTGGGAGCCTGCGAATACGATGCGATCGTTCTTCAGCAGCGGCATGTTGACGTCGGGCAGCAGGATGTCCTTGCCGCCACGGCTGAGCATCAAGGCGACGACCGGCAACTTGACGCTGCGCTGGCCCGGGTCGGCGATGAGGTGAGACAACGCGAACGGCGGCTCCGGCCGTTCGCCGAAGACATGGGCCACGCCAATCAGTTCCGGCGCAATGCGCACGCCCCAGATGTAGGGAACGGTGTCGCCGATGGCCTCGCGCAGACGCTGGATCAGCCCGGCGGCCCAGACGTTGGGCTGCTGGCGTACACGAAGCAGGAAGCGGTTGAGCAACGGTGTCGTCATCTCCTGCAGAACCTCGTTGGTCATCAGTTGCGCCTGAACGAACTCCATGTTGGCGTGCGCGGCCTCGATCAACGCCCGGTTGCCCACCTGGTTCTGGCGCACCACGACGAACAGCTTCTTGTGACGGCGCCGCGCCGCGATGACCACCGCGAGGTTGCTGGCGTCGACATCGGTGCAGGCGATCAGTCCGCAGGCCTCTTCGATGCCGGCGCGGCGAAGGGCTTCCTCGGCGACGCTGTTGCCGACGATGCCGTCTTCGACGCATTGCGCCGGATCGATGTCGATCGCCTTCCAGGTCAGCCCGGCTTCGGCCAGCGCCTGGGATACAGCGTGGCCGAAGCGGCCGAATCCTGCGATCACCCAATGCCCGCGCGGCAACACGAAGCGCGGCGGTGGGTCAGCCCCCGGAACGCCGGTAATCCACTCCTCGAGCCGCAAGGTGTCCGGTTTTGACAGCGCCAGGCCGAAGTTCAGGCCGAAGCTGGCGAACGGGTTGACGACGATCACGTTGCCGAACTCGCCCAGCATTTCCTGCGCAGCGCTGGACTTCACCCGCGCCAGCAGCCGACAGTCCTTGGCCAGGGCACGCGCACCGATGACGATGGCCTGATTCACCTGGTCGTCGCCGGTGAGCGCGATCAGCCCCAGGCAGTGGTGCATGCGGATGCCCGCGGCCAGCAACACATCGGGCGCGCGGGCATCGGCAACGAGCAGCGCTGTGGGGTGCTGCATGTCACTGACGAAGTGCGCACTGGCGCGTTGCCCGTCGAGCTCGAGCACGACCGTGCCGTAACCGATGCGGTCGAGGGCCGCGACCAGCCGTCGACCACTCTGCCCATAACCGCAGACGACGTAGAAGCGATCGGTCATGCGCGCAACGCCGCGCTCGAAACGATGACGCTGCAACGCCAGCTTGAACGCCGGGTGCCGGGTCAGTGCAAAAACCGAGCCCAGTGTGTAGGCCCATCCGACCACCGACAGGTAGATCGACAAGCTCATCCACAGCCGCTGCGCGTACGAAAACGGGTAGGGCACCTCGCCAAAACCGATTGTCGTTGCGGTGTACGTCATGACGTAGAAGGCGTCGAAGACGCTGAGCCGCCAGGGCTGGCCCGACGGATCGGTGCCAGGCATCAGCACCAGCCCGAAAATCGAGATCGCGTAAACAGAGATCAGCGTGATCAGCGGCGCACGCAGCCGCCGAAACACGAGCACGAGGATGTCCGACATCGTCCCGCCCCGCCGCTTCGCGCCGTCAGCGCGTGCGGCGAATGGTCTCGCCGATCAGCAGCGCGACCGAGATGAAGTTCGCGACCAGCGCACCGCCGGCCAGCGACACCACGGTGGCCATGACCTCGCCATCGGTCGGCATGCCGGCCACGCGGGTCGCCCACATCCAGACCAGCGAGGCGGCGATGAGTTGCAACACGGCGACGATGCTGGTGGCCAGATGCACCGCGCCGATGTGGGTGCGGTCGCCAAACTTCAGGGTCATCGCGATCAGGTTGACGAACACCGTGGCCGCAAGTTCGAGCTGGTGGTGGTGCTGCGGGTTGCCGATCTCGCCGATGAAGAAACCGAAGTTGAGCGTGCAAGCGAGGATGACAAACGCACCGAAGATCACTTTTTCGAGGTTCATGGCGATGAAGGATAGAAGGATAGGAAATCCGAACGCAATTTTTCTTCCCAAGGCCCCCGGCAAGTCACGCACTGAGCCGTCCTGGGGTTCGACAGCAGCCATCTGAGGTTCGATCGCAGCCTCGAAGTGGCTCTTTCGTAGCGGGCTCCATAGGGTTTGCCCGGGCAGCAAGGCTCCGATTCGCAGCTGTCCGAAGCCTGGACGCAGCCGGCCCCCGCAGACATGGGCTTGGGGTGGCCTGAATGGCGATTGATCGAGACGATCAGGCGGCTTGCGCCTGCGACCCACGGGCTGAGGCGCGCGGCGGGCGCCCGGGCCTGCAGGCCCAGGTGCGTGAGCGTCTTCTCGATCAGTGGCTGCTCAAGGATTGCCGCGATGATCTTCAACCCGCCAGCGCAGTTCGCGCAGTGTTCCAGGACGATCTCGAACACCTGCTTGAGCGGCTTGGCCCTGCTCAGCCGCGCTGGCCGTTGAAGCGCGCACGTCGCCTTGCCCTCGGCGGGCGCTGCGGCCTGCGCGGGTCGTTCGGGTTCCTGCGGCACCACCAGGGCAGGCAGCCTGGCGCTGGGTGCGAGAACGCCGTGCAAGCGGATCGGATGCAGCCCTGGACTGCGTACCAGCACCGCCAGCCGCTGCATGAACTCCAGCGGCGAAGGTTGAACAGTTCGTTGCAATGCCCCCCGGTTGCCCGTGGCCAGCGACTGGAACCGGCCGCAGCCAGCCCGCCCCACGCATCCCACCGACCGCCCCCGACTGCAAAGCGCTCCTGCGGCCGAGATTGGTGCACCATCATCGCGTCCCGGGATCCGCGCTTGGCGTGCGGCCAGACTGATTCACCGCCGGCCGCCCAGGCGCCTCAGACCAAGGACCGCAGCTCGCGCAACAACACCGACAGCATCGCCATGTCCAGGCGCGCCAGCGGCTGCAGGTCGGCCAGCAATTGCCGGCAGCGGCCCAGGCGGAAACCGCGCTGCGCCGACCAGCGCTCGATCAGCGTCTCGGTCTCGCGCTCGGCGCCGGCGTCCTTGAGCACCGAGCGTGCCAGTTCGCGCGCCAGCGACGACAGGTCGCTGCGCATTGCCAGCCGCGCCAGGCCCTGCCAGTGGCTGCGCGCCGGCAGCGCGACGATCTGCTGCGACAGCCAGCCCAGCGCCAGCCGGCCGCCGACACCGAAGTAGACCCCGGCCACCGTGTCCACGGGCAGCCCCAGTTCGCTCGCCACCTCGACGATGTCCAGGCCCGAGAGCTGGGCGTCCAGCCGCGCGACGCGCTGCGCCAGCACGGCGGGCACCTGGGCCTCGACCAGTTGCGCCGCCGCCGCGGACAGGGCCTGCTGCTCGCTGTCCACCAGCCAGCGCTCGAGCCCGGCACCGACCTCGGCCACGCCGGGCGCAAAGCGGCGGATCGTGGCGTCCATGTCGTGCAGCGCGTCGCGCTCGTGCAGCAGCCAGACCGTGCCGCGCTCGATCAGTTGCAGCGTGGCCAGCACGATGCCGTTGCGCGTGGCGTGGCTGACCTCGTGGCCCAGGGCATCGTTGGCCTGCCACAGCGGCACCAGGTCGAAGATCTGCCGCGTTCCCAGGTAGGCGCGCACGATGTCCGGCGCCGCGGCGCCGGTTTCTTCGCCCAGCCGGTGCACGAAGGTCGGCCCGACGCGGTTGACCATGCTGTTGACCACATGCGTGGTGATGATCTCGCGCCGCAGCGGGTGGCGCTGCATCGCCTCGGGGTAGCGCTCGCCGAGCTGGGCCGGAAAATAGCGCTGCAGCGTGGTCGCGATGTACGGGTCCTCAGGCACGTCCGAGGCCACCACCTGGTCCGACAGATCCATCTTGCCGTAGGCCAGCAGCACCGCCAGCTCGGGTGTCGTCAGGCCGGTGCCGGTCTTGGCGCGTTCGGCCAGGGTGTCGTCGTCGGGCAGGAACTCCAGCCCGCGGTTCAGCCGCCCGGCCGACACCAGGTGGCGCATGTAGCGCCCCTGCTCGTCCAGCAGGTCCACGCCGCGCATCGCGGTCACGCCCAGCACCTGGTTCTGGAAGGTGTTGTCGCGCAGGCACAGTGCGGCGACGTCGTCGGTCATTTCGGCGAGCAGCTTGTCGCGCTGCTTGGCCGTGAGCTCGCCGTCGCGCACCACGGCGTTCAACAGCACCTTGATGTTGACCTCGTGGTCCGAGCAGTCCACGCCGGCGGAGTTGTCGATCGCGTCGGTGTTGATCAGGCCGCCGGCCAGCGCAAATTCGATGCGCCCGCGCTGGGTGCAGCCCAGGTTGCCACCTTCGGCCACCACCTTGCAGCGCAGCTGCCGGCCGTCGACGCGCGTGGCGTCGTTGGCGCGGTCGCCACATTCGGCGTGGCTCTCGTCGCTGGCCTTCAGGTAGGTGCCGATGCCGCCGTTGTAGAACAGGTCGGCCGGGGCCAGAAGGATCGCGTGCACCAGCTCGGTCGGCGACATCTGCTTCACGTCGCCGTCGATGCCAAGTGCAGCCCGTGCTTGGGCCGACAGCGGGATCGACTTGGCGCTGCGCGGCCAGACGCCGCCGCCGGCCGAGATCAGGGCCTTGTCGTAATCGGCCCAGGACGAACGCGGCAGCGCAAACAGGCGCTCGCGCTCGGTGTAGCTGGCCGCCGCCTGCGGGTCGGGGTCGATGAAGACGTGGCGGTGGTCGAAGGCCGCCAGCAGCCGGATGTGGCGCGACAGCAGCATGCCGTTGCCGAACACGTCGCCGCTCATGTCGCCGACGCCGACGACGCTGAAGTCCTGCGTCTGCGTGTCGTGCCCAAGGCTGCGGAAATGGTGCTTCACCGACTCCCAGGCGCCGCGCGCCGTGATGCCCATCTTCTTGTGGTCGTAGCCCGCTGAACCCCCCGACGCAAAGGCGTCGCCGAGCCAGAAGCCGTATTCGGCCGCGGTCTGGTTGGCGATGTCGGAAAAGGTGGCCGTGCCCTTGTCGGCGGCCACCACCAGGTAGGCGTCGTCGCCATCGTGGCGCACCACGCGCGGCGGCGGCACGACGGTGCTGCCGTCGAGGTTGTCGGTGACGTCGAGCAGGCCGCGCAGGTAGGCGCGGTAGCAGGCCACGCCTTCGGCCAGAAGCGCCTCCCTGCCGCCTGGGTCACCGGCCGGCGGCGGGTTGCGCACGACGAAGCCACCCTTGGAGCCCACCGGCACGATGACCGTGTTCTTGACCTGCTGCGCCTTCACCAGGCCCAGCACCTCGGTGCGGAAATCTTCCAGCCGGTCCGACCAGCGCAGCCCGCCGCGTGCGACGCGGCCGAAGCGCAGGTGCACACCTTCGACGCGCGGCGAGTGCACGAAGATCTCGAACAGCGGCCGCGGCGCCGGCAGGCCCGGCACCTTGGCCGGGTCGATCTTGAACGCGATCACCGGCTTGTAGCTGCCGTCACCATCGCCGCCCATCTGGCGCTGGTAGAAGTTGGTGCGCAGCATGGCCTGCATCAGGGCCAGGATCTGGCGCAGGATGCGGTCCTCGTCGAGGTTGGCCACCGCGTCCAGCGCCGCCGTCACGCGCGCCACGATGGCGGCCTGCGCCGCGTCGCGCTCGCCGGCATCGGCGTGGGCATCGGGGTCGAAGCGGGCCGCGAACAAGGCCACCAGGTCGGCCGAGATCGCCGGGTAGGCGGCCACGGTCTGCTGGATGTAGGCGCGGCTGAGCGCAAAACCGGCCTGCTTCATGTAGCGCATGCAGGCCCGCAGCAGGGCCACGCCGCGCCAGTCCAGCCCGGCCAGCAGCACCAGGCGGTTGAAGGCGTCGTTTTCGTTGTCGCCGCGCCAGGTGCGCAGCAGGGTCTCGTGGAAGCGCGGGCGCAGGGCCTCCACGTCGACCTCGTCGTGGTTGGGCAGGGCCAGGCTGAAGTCGTCGATCCACAGCTCGGCGCCGTCGCGGCGCCGGACCTCGTAGGGCCGCTCCTCGATCACGCGTACGCCCATGTGCTCGAGCATCGGCAGGCTCTGCGACAGCGGGGCCAGCTCGCCGCTGCGCAGCAGCTTGAAGCGCAGCCGGCCGGGCGGTGCCTCCAGCGGCCGGTACAGGCTCATCGCCAGGTCCTCAGGCCCGTGCAGCGACTCCATCAGCTCGATGTCGTGCACCGCCTGGCGCGGGCCGTGGTCGTGCCGGTAGCCGGGCGAAAAGCCGTCGGCATAACGCTCGTGCAGCGCGTTGCCGCGCTCTTCGCCGCAGGCCTCGATCAGGGCCGCACGCAGTTCGTCTTCCCAGCGCCGCGTGATGCGCACCAGGCGTTGCTCCAGCGCGGGCACATCCACGTCCCGCGCCTCGCCGGCCGGCGTGCGCACCACGATCAGCACACGCGCCAGCGGTGAATCCGAGAACTGGACCGAGAACTCGCTGGACACGCCGTTCAGCGCTTCGGTCAGCACCGCCTGCATGCGCGCGCGCACGTCGGTGTTGTAGTTCTCGCGCGGCACGTAGACCAGGCACGACGCAAAGCGGCCGTAGACGTCGCGGTGCAGGAACAGCCGCGTGCGCTGGCGCTCGCCCAGGCGCAGGATGCCGATGGCGATGCGGTACAGGTCGTCGACACCGATCTGGAACAGCTCGTCGCGCGGAAACTGCTCGAGGATGGTGACCAGGGCCTTGGCCGTGTGGCTGCGCGGCAGGAAGCCGGCGCGCGCCGTGACTGCGGCCACCTTGCGCCGCAGCAGCGGGATGTCGACCGCCTTGGCGCTGTAGGCCACCGAGGTGAACAGGCCCAGGAAGCGACGTTCGCCGACGACCTGACCGCTGTCGTCGAAGCGCTTGACGCCGATGTAGTCGAGATGGCCGGGCCGGTGCACCGTGGAGCGCGCGTTGGCCTTGGTCAGCACCAGCACATGCGCCTCGCGGGCCTGTGCGCGCACCTTGGGCGGCAGGGCCGCAAACGAGGCCGATGCCGCCTCGGCGCCCGCGCCGGCGCGCAGGATGCCCAGGCCGGAGCCGGGCAGCACGCGCAGCACGTCCTGCCCCCGCTCGTCGGCCAGTTCGTAGTCGCGCTGGCCGAGCAGGGTGAAGTTGTCCTCGGCCAGCCAGCGCAGGAAGGCCAGGGCCTCGGCCAGCTCGTCGGACGGCACCGGCGGCGGCTGCTGTTCGAGCACCGCGACGGCGTCGACCAGCTGCGCGCGCATCGGCTGCCAGTCGTCGACGGCGGCGCGCACGTCGCCCAGGATGCGGGCCAGGCCGTCGTGCAGCGCCTGCAGGCTGGCGGGTTCGGTACGGCGGTCGACTTCGACGTGGATCAGCGATTCGAGCCGCCCTTCGCCCGGGTCGCCGGCCGGCAGCAGGGCCTCGGCGTGGTGGTTGGCGTCGCGCCGGATCTTCATCACCGGGTGCACGATCAGGTGCAGCGTCAGGCCGTGGCGGTTGACTTCCATCGTGATCGAGTCGACGAGGAAGGGCATGTCGTCGTTGACGATCTCGATCACGGTGTGCGTGGATTGCCAGCCGTGCTCGTCGACACGCGGATTGATCACCCGCAGCCGGGCCTGGCCGCCGGCGAACTGGCGCGCAAAGTGCCAGTGCGACAGGGCCGCGCCGTACAGGTCGTCGGCCGAGCGTTCGGCCAGATCCTCGGCGTCGACATCGGCGTAGTAGCGGCGCACGAAGGCTTCCAGCGCCGGCTGCTGGGCCGCGGGCAGGCGGTCCTTGATGCGGGCGACGATCCGGTCGATGCGTTCGGCGTCGGACGGCGCCGTGAGGGGAGTGGGCAAGATGGTCTCCTGTGGTGGCCGGCGGCCGGGGCCGGCGTGCGCCGGGACGCGGTGCTCGCCGCTGGCCTGATCGCAGGCAGGTTAGCACCAAGCAGGGGCGCATCCCAGGCCCGAGCGGGGGCTCTCGACCCCGGGCGGCACCGCCTCCGACAGAATGCGGTCCATCACGTCGGGCCGGCCTGCCGGAGCACGACCCCGCACCCTGGCCGAGGACCTCGCATGCAAGACCCGCATATCGGCGCATCCCGCTGGCAGTTCTGGATCGACCGCGGCGGCACCTTCACCGACGTCGTCGGCCGTGCGCCGGACGGCGCGCTGCGCACGTTGAAGCTGCTGAGCGAGAACCCGGAGCAGTACCCCGACGCCGCCGTCGAAGGCATCCGCCGCCTGCTCGGCCTGAAGCCCGGCGAGCCGATCACGCCCGAGCATGTCGAGTGCGTGAAGATGGGCACCACGGTGGCCACCAATGCCCTGCTTGAGCGCCAGGGCGAGCCGACCCTGCTGGTCACGACGCGCGGTTTCCGCGACGCGCTGCGCATCGCCTACCAGGCGCGGCCGCGCCTGTTCGACCGCCACATCGTGCTGCCCGAGCTGCTCTACGAACGCGTGATCGAGGCCGCCGAGCGTGTCGGCGCGCAGGGCGAGGTGATCGAGCCGCTCGACGAGATGCATCTGCGCGAGCGCCTGTGGGCCGCCTTCGACGCCGGCCTGCGGGCCTGTGCCATCGTCTTCATGCACGGCTGGCGCTATACCGCCCACGAGGCCGCGGCAGCGCGCATCGCCCGCGAGCTGGGGTTCACCCAGGTCAGCGTCTCGCACGAGGTCAGCCCGCTGATGAAGCTGGTGCCGCGTGGCGACACCACCGTGGTCGACGCCTACCTGAGCCCGATCCTGCGCCGTTATGTCGACCGCGTCGCTGCGCAGATGCCCGGCGTGCGCCTGTTCTTCATGCAAAGCAGCGGCGGGCTGACCGAAGCGCACCATTTCCAGGGCAAGGACGCGATCCTCTCCGGCCCGGCCGGCGGCATCGTCGGCATGGTGCGCACCGCGGTGGCCGCCGGCCACCCCAAGGTCATCGGCTTCGACATGGGCGGCACGAGCACCGACGTGTCGCACTACGCCGGCGAGTTCGAGCGCGCCTTCGAGACCCAGGTGGCCGGGGTGCGCATGCGCGCGCCGATGATGAGCATCCACACCGTGGCCGCCGGCGGCGGCAGCCTGCTCGGCTTCGACGGCGCGCGGCTGCGCGTGGGGCCGCAGAGCGCGGGCGCCAACCCCGGCCCGGCCTGCTACCGGCGCGGCGGGCCGCTGGCCACCACCGACGCCAACGTGCTGCTCGGCCGCATCCAGCCCGACTGGTTCCCGCGCGTCTTCGGGCCGGCGGCGGATGCGGCGCTGGACCGTGACGCCGTCGTCGAGCGCTTCGCGGCCCTGGCCGCCGAGGTGCAGGCTGCGAGCGGCCGCGAAATGAGCATCGAGGCCCTGGCCGAAGGGTTCCTGCAGATCGCGGTCCAGAACATGGCCGGGGCCATCAAGCGCATCTCGGTGGCGCGCGGCTACGACGTCACGCAGTACACGCTGCATTGTTTCGGCGGCGCCGGTGGCCAGCATGCCTGCGGCGTGGCCGACGCGCTGGGCATGCCGCGCATCCTCGTGCACCCGCTGGCCGGCGTGCTCAGCGCCTACGGCATGGGGCTGGCCGACCAGATCGCGATGCGCGAGGCCAGCGTCGAACGGCCGCTCGACGCCGACGGCCTGGCGGCGGCGCGCGCCACCCTGGTCGAGCTTGGCGATGCCGCCGCGGCGGAACTGGTGGCGCAGGGCGTGGCGCCGGCGGCGGTGCTGCGCCGCGAACAGATCCATCTGCGCTACCGGGGCACCGACACCGCCCTGGTGATCGACCTCGCCGACGAGGCGGCCCTGCGCGCCGCCTTCGACGACGCCTACCGCCAGCGTTTCGCCTTCCTGATGCCGGACCGGCCGCTGGTCATCGAGGCGGTGTCGCTGGAAGCGGTGGCCGCGGGCGAAACCCATCCGGCGGCGGCCGACGGCGAGCCCGCGCCGGCGCACCAGCCCCCGCCCGAGACCCGGGTGCGCATGCACTGCGGCGACTGGCATGACGCCGCGCTGCACCAGCGCGAGCACTTGACGGCCGGGGCCGTCATCGACGGGCCGGCGGTGATCGCCGAGCAGAACGCGACCACGGTGGTTGAACCGGGCTGGCGGGCGCGGCTGAGCGCGGCCGGTCTGCTCGAACTGCAGCGCAGCCTGCCGCGCCCGAAGCAGCAGGCCCTGGGCACCGAGGCCGACCCGGTGATGCTGGAGGTCTTCAACAACCTGTTCATGAACATCGCCGAGCAGATGGGCCTGCGCCTGCAGAACACCGCCTACTCGGTCAACATCAAGGAGCGGCTGGACTTCAGCTGCGCGCTGTTCAGCGCCGGCGGCGAACTGATCGCCAACGCGCCGCACATGCCGGTGCATCTGGGCTCGATGAGCGAAAGCATCAAGACCGTGATCGCGCGCAACCCGGACATGCGGCCGGGCGACGTGTTCGTGCTCAACGACCCCTACCACGGCGGCACGCATCTGCCCGATGTCACCGTCGTCACCCCGGTGTACCTTGACGCCCCCAGTCTCCCTGCGGTCGACACCCCCCGAGGGGGCTCTGACCGGACCGGGCGACCCGGATCCGGCCAGGTCCGCGTCGACGCCGTGCCGAGCTTCTACGTCGCCAGCCGCGGCCACCACGCCGACATCGGCGGCGCGACGCCGGGGTCGATGCCGCCGTTCTCGACCGACATCGGCGACGAAGGTGTGCTCTTCGACAACTTCCTGCTCGTGCGCGACGGGGCGCTGCAGGAGACGGCGCTGCGCGCCCAGCTGGCGTCGGGCCGCTACCCGGCGCGCAACCCGGACCAGACCATCGCCGACCTGCGCGCGCAGATCGCGGCCAACGAAAAAGGCGTGCAGGAGCTGCGTGCGATGGTGGCGCAGTTCGGCCGCGCGACGGTGGCCGCCTACATGCAGCATGTGCAGGACAACGCCGAAGAATCGGTGCGCCGCGTCATCACCGCGCTGAAGGACGGGCAGTTCAGGCTCGAGCTCGACAACGGCGCCTGCATCGCCGTGAAGGTGACGGTGGACGGCGCCGCGCGCAGCGCGGTGATCGACTTCAGCGGGACCAGCGCGCAACTGCCGAACAACTTCAATGCGCCCAAGGCGGTCACGATGGCCGCCGTGCTCTACGTCTTCCGCACCCTGGTCGACGACGACATCCCGCTCAACGCCGGCTGCCTGAAGCCGCTGCAGGTGGTCGTGCCCGCAGGCTGCATGCTCAACCCGAACCTGCCGGCGGCGGTGGTGGCGGGCAACGTCGAGACCTCGATGTGCGTGACGAATGCGCTGTACGGCGCGCTCGGCGTCATGGCGGCCGGCCAGTGCACGATGAACAACTTCACCTTCGGCGACGCGGCGCACCAGTACTACGAGACGATCAGCGGCGGTTCCGGCGCCGGTGACGGCTTTGCCGGCACCGCGGTGGTGCAGACGCACATGACCAACTCGCGCCTGACCGATCCCGAGGTGCTGGAGTTCCGTTTCCCGGTGCGTCTGGACAGCTATGCACTGCGCGCCGGTTCGGGCGGCGCGGGCCGCTGGCGCGGCGGCGACGGCGGCGTACGCCGGGTGTGTTTCCTGGCGCCGATGACGGCCAGCATCCTGAGCAACGGGCGCCGGGTGCCGGCGTTCGGACTGGCCGGCGGTGCGCCGGGTGCCCTGGGCATCAACCGGGTCGAGCGCGCCGATGGCCGCGTACAGAGGCTCGACCACATCGGCCAGGTCGAGATGGCGCCCGGCGACGTGTTCGTCATCGAAACCCCCGGAGGGGGCGGATACGGCGAGCCGGCCGCAGGCTAGACTTTGCGTCATGTCAATTTGTCGAGGACGACGCATGGTGCAGCCTTGGCAGATCGTGGCGTCCTGGATGCTGGCGCTGCTGAGCGGACCGGCATGGAGTGCGGCACTGCCGAGCGATGCGCTGCAGCGCGAATGCTGGCTGTCCGGCACCCGTGAGCGCACGCGTGTCAACCTGCGTGAACCGACCGGCGTCGACTTCTCCAACCTCGTCCGCCGGCAGACCGTGCGCAGCCCGTTCCAGGTCGACTTCGCGATCCGCGGCATGGGTGTGGTGCCGGCCGGCAAGGCACTCGACGGCACCGGTCACCACCATATCCTGATCGACACGACCCTGCCGATCGACGTGCGCGCCAAGATCCCCTTCAGCGACACGCACAGGCATTTCGGCAAGGGCCAGACCGGTACCACGCTGGACCTGCCGCCCGGGCGCCACCGCCTGCGCCTGCTTTTTGCCGACCACGAACACCGGCCTTATTTCGTCTTCAGCCCCGAGATCGAAGTCGAGGTCAGCGGCCCGCGCACCGCGACCCCGCTGCCGATCGAGCGCCGCAACTTCGCCGCCAGCTGCGCCGCCTGGACGGCCGACGAACGGGTGCGCCCGCGGCCGCCGGGCGAGTACGTCACGGTGCTCAACCTGCGTGATGCCGAGCCGGTGGCCAGCCCCTTCAACCTGCGCTTCGGGGTCGACGGCTACGGCGTCTGCGCGGCCGGCCAGCAGGCCGAGCGCAGCGGCCATTTCCTGCTTGAGCTGCGCCAGGAAGGGCGGGTCGTGCGCCGCCACGACCTGAGCAATGGCGCCACCCAGCTGAACCTGAACCTGCCCGACGGGCGCTACGCGCTGACCCTGCGCTTCGTCGGCGCCACCGGGAGCGAACTGCTGCCGGCCTACGAGGCCGCGCTGATCGTGTCCGGGCAGGACCAGTTGTGAGCCTGCTGGTCACCGGCTTCGAACCCTTCGGCGGCGACGCCGGTAACCCTTCGGGCGATGCCGCGCTGCTGCTCGACGGCGCCGTCATCGGTGGCCAGCCGGTGCATGGCCACTGCCTGCCCTGCGTGTTCGCCAGCGCGCCGCAGCGCTTGCGCGACCTGGTCGACCGGATGCGGCCGGCCCTGGTGCTCTGCCTGGGCCTGGCGGCCTCGCGCCGCGGGTTCCATCCCGAGCGCGTCGCGATCAACCTGATCGACGCGCGCATCGCCGACAACGCCGGTGCACAGCCGGTGGACCTGCCGGTTCACCCGGCCGGCCCGCCGGCCGCCTTCAGCACCCTGCCGGTGAAGCGCATGGCGGCCGCGCTGCGCGCCGCCGGCTTCGAGGCCCAGGTGTCGTACAGCGCGGGCACCTTCGTGTGCAACCAGGTCTTCCATGCGCTGATGTCGATGCCGGTGCCGCGTGCGGGTTTTCTGCATGTCGGTGGCGATCTGGACGCCGCCGCAGTGGCCGCGGGGGTGCGCGTGGCGCTCGCGGCCGCACTGGTCGAGCACAGCGACATCGCCGACAGCGCCGGCAGGCTTGATTGAAGGCATGCCCCTGGCGCGGGTCGTTCGCGACCTCCCCGCTGGCGCAGCAATCCCCTCGCGGTGGCCCGGCGGGCGCAAGCGCTGTAAGGTGCGGCCGCGTCGCGGCGACACAGCCTGCGGCCGGCGTGCCCATCGTGCGCCGACAGGCCCGGGCCAGGAACTCTGTCCACGAACCGGCTTCGTCCCGTGAACTCCTGCGCGGCTCAGAGCGGGACCGACATGGATCGCAACGCGTGCAAGGACGTCGCCAAGCGCAGCTGAAAGGACATGGGTGGCGCGCGTGGCGCCGGCCCTGCACCGCGCCGCAACTCGCCGTGACGCGGCCGGGTCGACGCCCCGCCGGGGCCGCGCTGCGCTGGTCTATCGTCGGCCACCATGCCCGGACATCCCCTTGCGCCGACTGCCGACGCGCCTGCGCCGTGGCGGCGCCGGGCCTGAAGCATGCTTGACCGCTGGGCCCTGCGCTTGCTCGCGCCGCCGATGGCGGTGCTCGCCCGCGGCCTGGTGCGCGCCGGCTTCGGCGCCGATGCGATCACCTTCACCGGCTTCGCCGTCGGCCTGGCCGGTGCCGGGGCCATCGCGCTGCAGGCCTACGGCGCCGGCCTGGCCCTGCTGCTGGCCAGCCGACTGTGCGACGGGCTCGACGGCGCCGTCGCGCGCCTCACGCAAACCAGCGACCGCGGTGCCTTTCTCGACATCGCGCTCGACTTCCTGTTCTACGCCAGCGTGCCGCTGGCCTTCGCCCTGGCCGACCCGCCGTCGAATGCCCTGGCCGCCGCCGTGCTGCTGGCCGCCTTCATCGGCACCGGCAGCAGTTTCCTGGCCTTTGCCGTGCTGGCCGAGCGGCGCGGCCTGAAGAGCAGTGACTATCCGACCAAGGGCCTGTACTACCTGGGCGGCCTGACCGAGGCCACCGAAACCCTGGCCTGCTTTGCCCTGATGTGCCTGTTCCCGGCGCGCTTCGCGCTCTGGGCCTATGCGTTTGCCGCCCTGTGTGCGCTGACCACGGTCACGCGCCTGGTGGCGGGATGGAAGGTGTTCCGATGAGCCGCTCGCGCGTGTTCCTGCTGCTGGCCCTGGTCGCCGGTGTGGTGCTGTTTTTCGCCTTCGGCCTGCAGCGCTACCTGAGCCTGGAGTATCTGAAGTCGGCCCAGGGCGAGTTTGCGGCGCTCTATGCCGAGCGACCGCTGGCCGTGATCGGCAGCTACTTTCTGATCTACGTCGCGGTGGCGGCGCTGTCCCTGCCCGGTGCGGCCATCATGACCCTGGCCGGCGGTGCCATCTTCGGCCTGTGGGTGGGCACCCTGGTGGTGTCCTTTGCTTCGTCGATCGGCGCGACGCTGGCCATGCTGGCGGCGCGCTACGTGCTGCGCGACAGCATCAAGGCCCGGTTCGCCAAGCGGGTGGCCGAGATCGACCGCGGCGTCGAGCGCGACGGCGCCTTCTACCTGTTCACGCTTCGCCTGGTGCCGGCGCTGCCGTTTTTCGTCGTCAACCTGGTGATGGGGCTGACGGCGATGAAGGCGCGCAGCTTCTACCTCGTCAGCCAGGTCGGCATGTTGGCCGGCACCCTGGTCTACGTCAACGCCGGCACCCAGCTGGCGCAGATCAACTCGCTGAAGGGTATTCTCTCGCCGGGTCTGGTCGGCAGCTTCGTGCTGCTCGGCCTGTTTCCGCTGCTGGCCAAGAAGATCGTCGACCTCGTGCAGGCACGCAAGGTCTACGCACCCTGGGCCGAGCGCCGGCCGAAGGTCTACGACCGCAACCTGGTCGTCATCGGCGCCGGGGCCGCGGGCCTGGTCACGAGCTACATCGCCGCCGTGGTCAAGGCCAAGGTGACCCTGGTCGAAGCGCACAAGATGGGTGGCGACTGCCTGAACTACGGCTGCGTGCCGAGCAAGGCGCTGATCAAGACCGCGACCCTGGTGCGCCAGATGCGCCACAGCGCCGACTACGGTGTCGCCAAGGCCGAGTGGCAGCTCGACTTCGCGCAGGTGATGGCGCGCGTGGCCAGGGTGATCGACGAGATCGCACCGCACGACTCGGTGGAGCGCTACACCGGCCTGGGTGTCGACGTGGTCGAGGGCCGGGCCACGATCGTCGACCCCTGGCACGTGAAGATCGTGCGCGCCAACGCAGGCGAGCAGACCCTGAGCACGCGCGCCATCGTCATCGCCACCGGCGCCGAACCCTTCGTGCCGCCGCTGCCGGGGCTGCAGGACGTCGGCTTCCTGACCAGCGACACGCTGTGGGGCCTGCGCAGCCTGCCGCCGCGGCTGCTGGTGCTGGGCGGCGGGCCGATCGGCTGCGAGCTGGCCCAGGCCTTCGCGCGCCTGGGTTCGCAGGTGACGCAGGTGGAAATGGCAGCGCGCCTGATGGGCCGCGAGGACGAGGACGTCTCGGCCCATGCCCGTCAGGCCCTGGAGGCCGACGGCGTGCGCGTGCTCACCGGCCACCAGGCCCTGCGCTGCGAAACCGACGCCGCCGGCAAATGGCTGGTGGTGCAGGCGGCCGGCGCCGAGCAGCGACTGCCCTTCGACGAACTGCTGTGCGCGGTCGGCCGCAGCGCGCGGCTGAAGGGGTTCGGGCTCGAGGAACTCGGCATCCCGACGCAGCGCACGGTGCAGGTGAACGCCTGGCTGCAGACGATCTACCCCAACATCCTGGCCGCCGGCGACGTGGCCGGGCCCTACCAGTTCACGCATGTCGCGGCGCACCAGGCCTGGTACGCGGCGGTGAATGCGCTGTTCATGCCCTTCAAGCGCTTCAAGGCCGACTATTCGGTGATCCCCTGGTGCACCTTCATCGACCCCGAGGTGGCGCGTGTCGGGCTCAACGAACAGGAAGCGAAGGAGCAGGGCATCAAGGTCGAGGTGACGCGCTACGGCATCGACGATCTGGACCGTGCCATCGCCGACAGCAATGCCCAGGGCTGGGTCAAGGTGCTGACGGTGCCGGGCAAGGACAGGATCCTGGGCGTCACCATCGTCGGCACACATGCCGGCGACCTGCTGGCCGAATACGTGCTGGCCATGAAACACGGCCTGGGCCTGAACAAGATCCTCGGCACCATCCACACCTACCCGACCCTGGCCGAAGCCAACAAGTACGCCGCCGGCGAGTGGAAGCGCGCCCACCAGCCGCATGGCCTGCTGCGCTGGGTGCAGCGTTTGCATGCCTGGCGGCGCGGGGCATGAGGCGGCTGGCCGTCGTCGTCGCGCTGCTGCCTGTGGTGGCGCTGTCGGCGCTGGCCGCCGGCGCCTTGTCGCCGCTGGTCCCGGGGGAAGCCTGGCGCGTGATCGGGCTGCCGAAGCAGTCGATGCCGCTGACCCGCTTCAGCTTCGCGAGCCGCGACGGTCAGCCGGCCGTGCACATCGAGGCCGACCGTTCCTACGGCAATCTGGTGCAGGCGGTGGACGCTGGCCGAACCCTGGCCTGGCGCTGGCGGCTGGACCTGCCGCTGGCCGGCGCCGACCTGCGCAGCAAGGCCGGCGACGACGCGGCGCTGAAGGTCTGCGCACTCTTCGACCTGCCGCTCGAGGCCCTCGGTCTCATCGAGCGCCTGAAGATGCAGATGGCGCGCAGCGTCAGCGGCGAATGGCTGCCGGCCGCCACCCTGTGCTACGTCTGGGATCCGGCCCTGCCGGCCGGCAGCCTGCTGCCGAATGCACATTCGGCCCGCCTGCGCTGGATCGTGGCGCGTGGCAACGGCACGCCGCTGGGCGTCTGGGTCGACGAGCGCCATGACCTGCACGCCGACTTCCTGCGCGCCTTCGGCGACGAAGCGCGGCAGGTGCCGCCGCTGAAGGCGATCGCGCTCGGCGCCGATGCCGACAACAGCGGCGGACGCAGCGCCGGCTGGGTCGCCGCGCCGCAGCTCTGGCCATGAAGCGGCTGCTGCTGGCCGGTGGCGGCCACGCCCATGTGCATGTGCTGGCGGCGCTGGCGCGCGCGCCGCTGGCCGGCGCCGACGTGACCCTGGTGACGCCGTTTCGGCGCCAGATGTACTCCGGCATGCTGCCCGGCTGGGTGGCCGGCCACTACGCGCTCGACCAGATCGTGATTCCACTGCCCGCGCTGGCGGCCGCGGCCAGGGTGCGGCTGGTCGAGAGTCATATCGTCGCGCTCGACGCGGCCGCGCGCCGCGCCACCCTGGCCGACGGCCAGGTGCTGGATTACGATTTGTTGTCGCTGGACACCGGCCCGGTGATGGACCGCGACCTGATCCCCGGGGCGCGCGCGCATGCGCTCTTCCTGCGCCCGGTGGAGCATTTTGTCGTCTTGTTCGAGCAACTGCTGGCGCGGGCGGCCAAGGCGCCGCTGGATCTGGCGGTGGTCGGCGGCGGTGCTGCCGGCGTGGAGGTCGCGCTGGCCCTGGCCTGGCGCCTGCAACAGATGGGCAGCGCCTCGCGCCTCAGCCTGGTGAGCGGTGCCGAAGGTCCACTCGCCGGTTTTGCCGAGGGCGTGAAGCGGCCGGTGCGGCGCGCCCTGCAGGCACGGCGGGTGACATTGCTGCCGCAGGACTGCCAGCGCATTCAAGATGGAGGGCTGACCCTGGCGGGCGGCACCCGCCTGGCCTGCGACATGCCGCTGCTGGCCATCGGCACCAGCGCCCCGGCCTGGCTGCGCGGCAGCGGCCTGGCGCTCGACGACCGCGGTTTCGTGGCCACCGGGCCGACCCTGCAGAGCCTGTCGCACCCCGAGGTCTTCGCCGCCGGCGACGTCGCCACGCGCAGCGACGCCCCGCACCCGAAGAGCGGCGTCTACGCGGTGCGCGCCGGCCCGCCGCTGGCGCTGAACCTGCGGCGCGCCATCGCCGGCGAAGCCCTGCAACCCTACATGCCGCAGCGGCGCACCTTGTATCTGCTGTCCACCGGGGCCAGACACGCGGTGGCGTCCTGGGGCCGCTGGTCGACGTCCGGGCGCTGGGTCTGGTGGTGGAAGGACCACATCGACCGCGGCTTCGTCGCGCGCTACGCCGGCAGGCCCTAGTCGGTCGGCCTGAAGGTGATCTCGATCGAGGTCGGCACGCGGCCGTCCTTGTCGCGCGGCAGCGGGCTCGCCGACTCGATGGCGCGCAGCACCGCGTTGTCCCAGGCGCTGTTGCCGCTGGGCTTGACCAGACGGCGCGAGAGCACGCTGCCGCTGGCCGTGGCGCGCACCTCGACCACCGCTTCCAGCGTCGGCGGCAGGCGCTGGATGTCGGGCATCACGAGCTTGCTCTTCACATGCCGGATCAGCAGCCCGGCATAGGCCTGCGAGGGGGCGGCGTCGCGCGCGGCGGTGCCGCTGCTCGTGGGCCCGCCCGTGCCGCCGCCGGCCTGCGCCTGCAGCCGCTTCAGATTGTCCTGGCGCTGCTGGGCCAGTCGTTCGGCCTCGGCCTTCTGCGCCAGTTCTTCCTCGCGCTGCTTCTGCAGTTCACGCTGGCGCTTCAGGGCCGCCGCTTCGGCCTCCTGCAGGCGTTTCGCTTCGGCTTCGCGCCGCTTCTTCAGTCTGGCCTCGGCCTCGGCCTTCTCCTTGGCCGCGGCGCGTTCACGTTCGAGCGCGATGTCGGCGGCGGTGGGCGAAGGCGCGGCGGCGGGCGCTGGCGGCGCCGGGGTCGGGGCCGGTGGAGGCGGCGAGGGTTCGGGCGCCGGGGCGCGCGGCGCGGCGACTTCGGGCAGGGTCGACCAGAGCTCGGCGCTGAATTCAACGGCCGCCGTGCGCTGCCAGCTCACGCCCAGCGCGATCGCCACCACCAGGGCGATGTGCACCAGCAGGGACAGCCCGGCGCCCGGCAGCAGCCCGCCCGGCGGCCGCGGCTGCAGGGCGTCGTAGGCCGGAGCACTGCGCATCGGCGGCTACAGGCCCTGCTGCACCGACAGGCCCACGCGCTGCACGCCGGCGCGCTGCAGCGTGTCCATCACGCGCACCACGGCGTCGTACCTGACGTTGCGGTCGGCGCTGATGACGATCGGCACCTGCACATTGCCGCCCTGGCGCTCGCGCACCTGCGCCACCAGGCGCTTGAGCGTGGTCGGCGTGTCCTTGTCGGTCTCGTCGCCGCGCGTGCGCAGGCGAAGCTGTTCGTCGAGGCCGACGATCACTTCGACGACGCGTGCTTCGGCCTGCTTGGCGCGGCCGACGCTGGGCAGGTCGACGACGCCGGTCGTGATCAGCGGCGCGGTGACCATGAAGATGATCAGCAACACCAGCATCACGTCGATGAAGGGGACCATGTTGATCTCGTTCATCGTGCGCCGGCCGCGGCCGCGGGGGGAGACGCCGGGCATGGCTTCAGCGTCCGGTCGCCGCGGGTGCGCCGGCGTTGCGCTGGAGGATGTTCAGGAACTCCTCCATGAAGGTGTCGAGCTGGATCGCAATGCGGTCGATCTCGCGGGCGAAGCGGTTGAAGGCCACCACCGCCGGGATCGCCGCGAACAGGCCGATTGCGGTGGCCACCAGGGCCTCGGCGATGCCCGGCGCCACGCTGGCCAGCGTCACCTGCTGCAGATTGGACAGGCCGACGAAGGCATGCATGATTCCCCAGACCGTGCCGAACAGGCCGACATAGGGGCTCACCGAGCCCACCGAGGCGAGAAAGCTCAGGTGGCTCTCGATGCTGTCCATCTCGCGCTGGAAGCTCGCACGCATCGCGCGCCGCGCGCCGTCGAGCTGGGCCGGGCCGTCCAGCCGGCGTTCGCGCAGTTTCATGAATTCGCGCATGCCGCTGGCGAACAGGCGCGCCATCGGCGCCGCGTCGGCGCGTTTTTCGACCTCGGCACTCATCTCGGTCAGGCTGCGGCCGGACCAGAACTCGCGCTCGAAATCCTCGTTCCCGCCGCGCACACGTTTCAGGCCGAAGAGCTTGCCGAAGATCACCGTCCAGCTGGTCAGCGAGACGATCAGCAGCCCCGCCATCACGAGCTGCACGACGAGGCTGGCCTGCAGCACCAGCGAGAGGATGGACATGTCCTGATTCATGCGCGGAGGGCTTCGATGATGGGTTCGGGGATGCGGCGCGGCCGCAGCGTGGTGGCGTCAACGCATCCGATGCGGATATCGCCTTCGGCCAGGAGTTCCGTGCCGCGCCACGCCTGCTGCACCAGCTGCAGCGACGCGCGGCCGGCGTGCACCAGTTCGGCGCTCACGGCCAGCAGGTCATCCAGCCGCGCCGGGCGCACGCATCGCAGCCGCGTGTCGCTGACGACGAAGATCGCCCCGGTCGCGTCACGCAGGGCCTGCTGCTGCACGCCGAGCGAACGCAGCCATTCGGTGCGCGCACGCTCGAAGTACTTCAGGTAGTTGGCGTAGAAGACGATGCCGCCGGCGTCGGTGTCTTCCCAATAGACGCGCACGGCATGCCGGAAGGGGTCACGGGAGCTCATCAGCGCCGGCATTATGCAAGGGCCCTGCCCGGGCCCCGGCGCGCGGGCACCGGTTTTACATGCGTTGACGCCTCAACGCCGGCCGCGATCAGGGTTTGTGCAGGCGCTGGTACACCGGGCCCCACATCGGGTGGCCGGCTTCGGCGCGGCTCAGGGCAAAGGCCGGGTCGGCCGCCAGCGCGGCGCGGAAGGCGGCTTCACATTCGGCCTCGCGGGCACTGGTGCAGGTGATGAAGGCGATCAGCTTGTGCGCGCTGGCGCGGTCGCGCGGGCTCGCCAGGCCGGCCTCGAGGGCGCGCCGCAACGCGCTCTCGGCGGCGTCGTACTGGCCGTTGTCGTAGAGCCGGATGCCTTCGACGAGGGCACGTTCGGCCGGGCGCTCCATCAGCTCGGCTAGGCCCACCGGCGGCGGCGGTGCGGGAGGCGCCGGCAGCGGCGGGGCGGCGCAGGCCGCCAGCAGGGCCGCTGCGAGCAGCAGCGCCGAGCGCAGGGCCAATGGACGCAAAACGGTGGCGCAATACAGGGAGGTCATGATCCGAAACGATGCCTGAGGGTCACCGGCTGGTCGGCGCTGACCTCGATCTGTGTGGTGTACGGCGGGAAGTCGCCGTTGCGGATGGTGATGTGGTGTGCCCCGGCGGGCAGGTCCAGGTTCACCAGGGGTGGCGTGATGCCGGCGACGCGGCCGTCGACCTCGATCTCGCCCCAGGGGCTGATCGCCAGGCGCACCCGGCCCGGCGGCGGCGCGGCCACCGGCGCGGGTGCCGCTGTCGGTTCTACGTTGCGTCGCGCCCTGGGCGGGCGCACTTTGGGTACGGCAGCGGGCAGCGGTGCGGTCACGGTCGCGTCGGCCACCGCCGACGCGGCAGGTTCGCCGGGCTCGGCCGGCAGCGGCAGGCTGTCGGCCACGATCGGCGGCGCCGGGTGAACCACGGCGCGGGCCGGCTCGATCACCCGGGGTGCGGCCTCGACGCGCTCGCGCAGCATCCAACTGCCGGCACCGCCGAAGAGCATGGCGGCGCCGAGCAGGAGCGCCAGCAGGGCCAGGTTGCGCCGGCGGGCCTGATGCGGCAGCTCGGCCGCCGGGCGATCCTGCCAGGGCCGCAGGGCCAGGGCCAGTTCGGCGGCACCGGCGTGGCGGTCTTCGGGCCGGCGCGCCATCGCCTTGGCGGCGACGGCGGCCAGCCCGGCGGGCACGCCGGGCTGCAGGCTGTCGGCCGATGCCGGGTTCAGATGCAGCACCGCATTCGTGATCTGGGCCAGGGATTCGCCCTCGAAGGCCTTGCGGCCGGCCAGCAGTTCGTAGAGCACGACACCGAGCGAATAGACGTCGGTACGGCCGTCGATGCTGCCGCCTTGCAACTGTTCGGGCGCCAGATAGTGCGGCGACCCTGCGATCATGCCTTCCAGCGGCGACTGCTGGCCGTCGCGCAAGTTGGCCGTGTCCTGGGCGTCGTGCGCGATGCGCGCGATGCCGAAGTCCAGCACCGTCGGCCGCTCATTGCGCGTCAGGAAGATGTTCGCCGGCTTGATGTCGCAGTGCACGACGCCGCGCGCATGGGCATACGCCAGGGCGTCGGCCACGCGGCGCACCAGTTGGGCGGCCTGCGTTGGCGTCGGCCGCCAGCCGCCGGCGATCGACTGGCGCAGGTCGCGGCCGCGCAGGCGTTCCATGGCGATGTAGACCCCGTGCGCCGACAGGCCGGCGTCGTGCACGGTGACGATGTGCGGGTGGTTGAGGCTGGCGACGGCGCGCGCCTCGTTGAGGAACAGCCGGTCCAGCGCCAGGCGCTGCGGGGCGCTGAGGTTGAACTGCAGGGTCTTGACCGCCACCGTGCGCGACAGC
Source organism: uncultured Rubrivivax sp. (assembly GCA_964637205.1). GTDB lineage: Bacteria > Pseudomonadota > Gammaproteobacteria > Burkholderiales > Burkholderiaceae_C > Rubrivivax. The sequence continues at coordinate 33,462 of CAZWUR010000016.1, read as the reverse complement.
AGCGGATCCCAGGCCTCGTAGACGCTGCCCAGGCCGCCTTCGCCGAGCTTGTGCTTGAGTGCGTAGCGGCCGATGTGTTCCAGGGTCGGCACCCCGGCGAGGTCGTCGGCCGCCGCGGGTTCGGACGCTGCGGGCAGGGCATCCGGCAGGCTGCCGTCCAGTTCAGGCGGCAGCGACACCACCGTCGCGGCGAAGTCGGAGTCGGGGCCGTCGTCGTCGACAGCGGGTTTGGCAGGCAGTCCCACGGAACGGGAGCTTAAAAGCCTGGCGTCATGTCAGGGCCGCGAAAAGCCGGGGATTGGCCTGCCGATTAACCGCTTGTCACCAACGCTGACGCGGCGACGGACAGTGTTTCACAGCCCGACAGCCTCCTGGCGCAGCTCCCGCCGCAGCCGCTCCAGGGCCTGCTCGAGTTGCGGCAGGCTGCTGGCGAAGGACAGGCGCAGGTAGCGCTCGGCGGCGGCCGGGCCGAAGTCCCGGCCGGGCGTCAGCGCGACGTGGGCGCGCTGCATCATGTGCATGCAGAAGTCCCAGCTGCTCGGCGAAAACCGGCTGCAGTCGGCCCAGGCGTAGAAGGCGCCGTCGGGCGCCACCGGCACGGTCAGCCCCATCGCGTTGAGCGCCGGCACGACCAGATCGCGGCGCGCGCGGAAAGCCTCCCGGCGGCCTTCGTATTCGGCGATCGACTCCGGCTCGAAGCAGGCCAGCGCGGCGCGCTGGGCGATGCTGGAGGCACAGATATAGAGGTTCTGCGCCAGCTTCTCGACCGCCGGCACCAGGGCCGGCGGCAGGACCAGCCAGCCCAGACGCCAGCCGGTCATGCTGAAGTACTTGCTGAAGCTGTTGATCGAGATCACGTCCTCGCCCAGGGCCAGCGCCGTGCCGCCGTAGGCCTCGTCGTAGCTCAGTGCGAGGTAGATCTCGTCGATCAGGGTGACGCCGCCGCGCTCGCGCACCGCCTGCACGATGGCCGCCATCTCGGCGGCGGCGATCGAGGTGCCGGTGGGGTTGGAGGGCGAAGCGAGCAGCACGCCACGCGTGTGCGGCGTCCAGTGCGCGCGCACCGAAGCCGCGTCGAGCTGGAAGCGGGCGTCCGCCGATGCCGGCAGCAGCCGCGGCGTGGCGCCCACGGCGCTGACGAAGTGGCGGTTGCAGGGGTAGCTGGGGTCGGGCATCAGGACCTCGTCCCCGGCCTCGAACAGGGCCAGCGTGATCAGCTGCAGGGCCGCCGAGGCCCCGGCCGTGACCACGATGCGCGCCGGGTCCACCGCCAGGCCGAAGCGCGCCGCGTACCAGGCCGCGATGTGTTCGCGCAGGGCCGGCTCGCCGGTGGAGGGGGTGTACTGGGTGCGGCCTTCGCGCAGGCAGCGCTCGGCCGCGTCGAGCACCCGGGGCGGTGCGGTGAAGTCGGGCTCGCCGATGTTGAGGAAGATCATCGGCTCGCCGCCGGTCGCCGGGTCGCAGGCCGGGCTGCGCGCGACGAGTTCGGCCGCCTTGGCACATTCCATCACGTAGAAAGGCTCGATCTGCCCGAGCCGGGAGGCGAGCTTCATCGCGCCGCGGTGCCCCCGCGGATGGTCTGCACTTCCAGCGGGCGCAGATCGGCGGCGGCCTTGTCGAGCACCCCGTTGACGTATTTGTGGCCGTCGGTGCCGCCGAAGGCCTTGGCCAGCTCCACCGCCTCGTTGATGGCGACGCGGTAGGGCACTTCGATGCAGTTCTTCAGCTCATAGGCGCCGATGAGCAGCACGCCGTGCTCGATCGGCGAGAGCTGGTTGGTGCGCCGGTCCACATGTTTGGCAAGCACCGCGTCGAGCATGCCCGCGTCGCTGATGCAGCCGTGCAGCAGGGCGTCGTAGTGCGCGCTGTCGACCTTGTCGAAGCCTTCCTGCTCGCGCATCAGGGCGTCGATCGCAGCGGCGTCCTCACCGGCGAGCAGCCATTGGTACAGGCCCTGGAGCGCAAATTCGCGTGCCCGCCGGCGCGGCGACTTGCTCGGCGCGCGGCGCTTGCCCGTGGCCTTGGCGGCCTTGGCCGGCGCCTTGCCGTCGGCGGCCTCGGCATTCACGGCAGGTCCTCGAGCAGATTGGCCATCTCCACCGCCACGCGCGCCGCGTCGCGGCCCTTGTCGTCGGCGCGCGCCCAGGCCTGGGCCTCGTCCTCGACCGTCAGGATGGCGTTGGCCACCGGCAGCCGGTGGTCCAGCGCCACCCGGGTCACGCCGGCGCCACTTTCGTTGGCCACCAGTTCGAAGTGATAGGTCTCGCCGCGGATGATGCAGCCCAGGGCGACCAGGGCGTCGCAATCGCCGTCTTCGGCGAGCGCCTTGAGTGCCAGCGGGATCTCCAGCGCGCCGGGCACCGTCAGGTGCACGACGTCGGACGCGGCGACGCCGAGGGCGAGCAGCTCGGCGATGCAGGTTTCGGCCAGCCGGCTGGTGATCGCTTCGTTGAAGCGGGCGCGCACGATGCCGATGCGCAGCCCCTCGCCGGAGAGTTCACCGGCCGTGCCCTTGTCGGCGTCCTTCATGGCGATTCCTGTCGTGATTCGGCGGCCACAAAACCGGTGACCTCCAGGCCGTAGCCGGTCATGCTGGGCATGCGCCGCGGGCTGCCCAGCAACTGCATGCGCACGACACCCAGCTCGCGCAGGATCTGCGCCCCGATGCCGTAGGTGCGCAGGTCCAGCGCCGCGGCGCGCCGCGGCGCCGGGTCGGCGCCGGGTGCGACCTGCGGCAGCAGAGCCTCGACGCCGGCACCGCAGTTGAGCAGCACGGCCACGCCAAAGGGACCGGCACGCAGCGCGGCCAGCGCCGCCGGCAGCGGCCAGGAGTGACCACGGCCGCTGGCGTCGAGCAGATCGAAAGCGGTGAAGGGTTCGTGCACACGCACCGGGACCACCGCATCGGCGGCCCACTGTCCGTGCACCAGGCCCAGGTGAAGGCCACCGGCCTGGTCGCGGAAAGCCACGCAGCGAAACTCGCCCTGCGGCGTGGTCAGCAAGCGCTCACCTTCGCGACGGATCAGGGTTTCGTGGCGGCTGCGATGTTCGATCAGGTCGGCGATGGTGCCGATCTTGAGGCCATGTTCGCGCGCGAAGACCTCCAGGTCCGGCAGCCTGGCCATCGTGCCGTCGTCCTTCATGATCTCGCAGATCACGGCGGCCGGCTCCAGGCCCGCCATGCCGGCCAGGTCGCAGCCGGCTTCGGTGTGCCCGGCGCGCATCAGCACGCCGCCGTCCTGCGCCTGCAAGGGGAAGATGTGCCCGGGCTGCACGAGGTCCGCCGGGGTGGCGTCGCGCGCCACCGCAACCTGCACCGTGCGCGCGCGGTCGGCCGCCGAGATGCCGGTACTGACGCCGGTGGCGGCCTCGATCGAGACCGTGAACGCGGTGCCATGCTGGGCGCCGTTGCGGCTGGCCATCGGCGGCAAGTGCAGGCGCTGGCAGCGCTCGCGGGTCAGGGTCAGGCAGATCAGCCCGCGTGCATGACGGGCCATGAAGTTGATCGCCTCGGGGGTGACTCGCTCGGCGGCAATCACGATGTCGCCTTCGTTTTCGCGGTCTTCCTCGTCGACGAGGATCACCATGCGGCCGGCGGCCAGGTCGGCAACGAGCTCGGGGACGGGGGAAATCGGCATCACCGGATTGTAGGCGGGGGGCGTTGCCGGGCCGTCGCGCACAAGACAAAGAGCCCGCCGAAGCGGGCTCCCGGGCCGTTGCGCAGGCCTCAGGCCTTGCGGCGGCGGCGCGTGGCGGCCAGGGCCAGCAGGCTGGCGCCGACCAGGGCCAGCGAGCCGGGCTCGGGCAACGGGGTGCCCGGGTCGCTGGCGGTCTGGCCGAGCAGCAGGTCGTCGAAGCCGAAGTAGTCGCTGCCGCCGGCCTGGTTCACCGTGAAGCGCACACCGCTGTACTGGTTCTGCAGGTCGTAGAAGCCGAAGAACATTGCGGCGCCGTCGCTGCCGGCGAATTCGCCGAGCACGATCTGCGCGGCTTCGGCGCCACCCAGCAGATCCAGCGTCAGGGTGCCCGCAAAGTCGCCGAAATCGGTGCCGAAGAAGCCGAAGGCGCCGAAGGCGCCGCCGAAGGCGATCTCGAAGGAACCGGCACTCTCGAACCAGCGCGAGGTGCAGGCTTCGACCCCGGCTTCATCAAAGGGGTCGGGATCGCTGCAGGTCGCCTGGCCCGATGTGGTGTTGAACCGGCCGGCCATGCTCGACAGATTGGTTTCGACGAAGCTGTTGCCCGTGAGCGGCGTGAGCGACCCCATGCCGCCAAGCACGCTGATCGGCGCCACCAGCGGGTTCGCCGTTGCGCCGCCGAACGAGTCGATGCTGACGTCGTAGGGCGCGCTCGTGAAGCCTTCTTCGGTGATCGGGCTGCCGGCATCCAGCGCCGCGCGGAAGGTGGTGTCGCGGGCATTGCGCACGGCGGCCGGCATGCTGCCGTTGGCGTCACCGGCACGCACGTCGATGAACTTCAGGGTATCGGGGTTGCCCTGGGTGATCGTCACCGGCGCAGCCGACACCATGCTGCCGGCGAAGGCCAGGGTCAGCCCGAGGGCCAAGGGAATCAAGGGGTTTCGAATCATTTTCTGGGTTCCCAATCTGGTCTGTCTCATACGTCAGAAGCAAGTTCTGCGCCGCTTGGCAAATCATCGTCGAATCATGAACTTAGACGCCATCCCCGGGTTCGGTGGAAGAGTCTGTCAATTCATTCGACACCTGCGGACGGAGGCGCCAGCGCAGATCGTTGCCCAGGGCCTGAACATCGACCGTGCTGAAGCGCGGGCTGTCGCTCAGTCGGCTGAGTGCCGGCAGCCCGGCCAGGGGCAGGCCCGGGCCGACCAGGCAGGGCGCCAGGTAGAGCAGAAGTTCGTCGACGAGGCCCTGGCCCAGCCAGGTCGCGTTCAGCCTCGGCCCGCCCTCGAGGTGCAACTCGTTGACCTGGCGTTCGGCCAGGCCGACAAGCAGCCGCGAAAGGTCCAGACCGCGGTCCGATTGCGGCAGCGCCCAGCGCTCGACGCTGTCGGGCCAGGGTGCGGGATCGGCCAGCGCAGCATCGGCCGCATGCACCAGGCAGGCCCGCCCCGGGGGCGCCAGCACGCGCGCCGCCCCGGGTGTGCGCAGCTCGGGGTCGAGCACCAGGCGCAGCGGCTGCACCCGGGTGGGCACCAGGCGCACGTCGAGCCGCGGATCGTCGGCGATCACGGTGCCGACACCGGTGACGATGGCGCCGGCGCGTCGGCGCCAGGCATGGGCATCGCGGCGCGCCGATTCGCCGGTGAGCCATTGGCTGCTGCCGTCGGCCAGGGCCGTGCGGCCGTCCAGCGACACGGCCACTTTCAGACGCACCCAGGGCCGCCCGCGCTCGAAGCGCGAGAAGAAGCCGATGTTGAGTTCGCGCGCTGCCTGCGCGATCTGATCTCCGGCCAGATCCACCTGGATACCGGCGGCGCGCAGGCGCGTGATCCCGGCGCCGGCGACCTGCGGGAAAGGGTCGCCCACGGCCACCACCACCCGCCCCAGGCCGGCGCCGACAAGGGCCTCGGCGCAGGGCGGTGTGCGTCCCTGGTGGGCGCAGGGCTCCAAGGTGACCCAGGCGCTGGCGCCGCGCAGATCGACGCCGCGCGATGCCGCCTCGCGCAGGGCCACCACTTCGGCATGCGCGCCGCCGGCTTCCTGGGTGTAGCCGCGGCCGAAGACCTCGCCCGCCGCGTTGCCGACGATGCAACCGACGCGCGGATTGGGGTCGGACAGGCCGACCGACTGGGCGGCCAGGTCCAGGGCCTCGTGCAGGCGTTGGGTGTCGAGCGCGCCGGTGGCGGCTCCGTTCACTGCTGGTGCAGCCAGGTCTGGCCGTTGACGTAGGGCGTCGCGGCGTCGTCGCCCGGGCAGGCAAAGGGCAGCGAGTCGACCACCCCGCTGCCGGCGCGGATGACCAGGTAGTTCTGGTTCAGCAGCGCCTCCTTGACCGCGGTGTAGGTGTCGGGATGGTCGACATTGGCCGTCGACGGCACAGCCGGATCGCCGACCAGCCGGGTGTAGCGGCACACGCGCCGGCGGTCGGTTTCGTTGCCGGCGGACAGCACGAGCTGGGCATCGGGCACCAGGGTCGCCCGACCGCTCCAGCCGTTGTTGCTGATCTCCACCGCGCAGTAGTAGCTGACGTAGGCCGCCGACAGACGCGAATAGCAGGTCGGCGCCGGCCAGCCGACAGGCGAGGTCTGCGCAACCTGGACGCCGACCATGGTGGCCGGCGTCGGCGGGGTTTCGGCGTCGGCCCCGGTGGGTGCGGCGGCGGTCAGCGCGTAGCGCACATACCCCGCCAGCAGCAGGGCGTCGACGTTCTCGCAGCCGTCGCAAAGGCGGGTGATGGCGCCGCTGATGTTGTCGAAACGCCAGCGCACACCTTCGGCGGCCCCGGGCGGCGCGAACAGGCTCGTGCCGTCGCCCTGGTCGACGGCTTCGACCGGGATCGCCCGGTGGCGCCCGCCCGGTGTGCGCGCAGGTGCCAGATTGGCCGGCACGGCCAGCGTGCCGGTGAGCGCCGGCAGCGCGCCGTGCACTGTCGTGGCCAGGCTGATCTGCTGGTCCAGCCCGGTGCGGTCGGTCCAGGCGACGGCCACCGTGACGCTCTTGTAGCGCGCCGCGCCGAGGGCCAGCGGATTGCCGTCGGCGTCGACGCCGGCGGGCGGCAATTCGACGTCGCGGCTGAGCGAATAGGTCGTGTTGCCAAGGTCGCCGACCACGTCGGTCGGGCCGGTGTCGGCCAGTGCGTTGAATTCGGCCAGCGTATCGACGCGCCGCACTTCCTCGATTTCGAGCTGTGCAATGCGCAGCGCCTGGCTGCGCTGCTGGGCGATGTCGGCGTTCAGGCGCAGCGTGCCCTGCACGCCGAGCACGGACAGGGTGCCGAAGGCCATCACGGCCAGGGCCACCATGGCCTCGATGAGCGAGACGCCACGCACTTGCCGGCGGGGTGTCGCGCGCATCAGAAGTCCCTCCAACTCATGGGCACACGCACGAAACTGCCGACGCTGCGCTGCGCCGCTTCGAGCACGGCACGGTCGCGCACGACGCTGAAGTCGGTGGCGCCACCCAGGCTGCCTTCGACCACCAGGGCGCCGGTCAGCGTGCCGTTGCCGGTGGCGAGTCGCAGCGCGTCAGCCGCGGTGACGTCCTCTTCGGTCTGATCGGGCTGCCGCAGATACACCATGCCGAAGACATCGGTCTCGATGCTCACGTCGCCGGCGACGATGATGACCACCGGCGCGGCCGCCGACCCGATGCCGGCGCCGCCGTCGAGCGTCACGTCGCCTTCGGCCCACAGCACCCGCCCCGGGTTCAGGGCGATCATGCCGCGGATGTCGTCGCCGTTGCACCCGGCGCTGCAATCCAGGACCACGGCGCCGGGCTGGTCATGGAAATCCTCAGGCCAGACAGCAAAGGTGGCGGCGAACATTCTGCGTCCGTCGGGCACGGCCTGCAGCGGCAGGTCGCCCTGCACCACCACGGTGGCGACGTCCAGGGGCGTGCCCGGCGCGGAGCCGACGCGCAGCACATGGCCGGGATCGGCGGGGTCCTCGTCGACCGCGCCACCGGCCAGGATCGCGAACCCACCGTCGACCGGTTCGGGGTTGTAGGCGCCGAGACTGCCGGCGTAGAGGATGCTGCCGCGTGCGGTGATGGCCGCGATCGGTGCCGCCGCAAGTCCGTTGCGCAGGGCCAGCATCACACGCACCGTGGCGCGTCCCTCGTTGCCGACCGCCAGGGCCGGGAACTGCAGGCACTGGTCGTCCAGCCGCGTGCAGCCGTTGACCTCGAGGTCGACCACGCCCGCCCGGGTGCCGGCCACGGTGTTGAAGCGCGCGCGGAAGGCCGGGTACACGCCGGTGCCGGCCGGCGCGGCAGGGGCGGGATTGCCGGCGGCCGGGCAGCTGCAGGTCCAGCCCCCGGCGCCGTCGCTGACGCAGCTGAAGCTGAGGTTGGGCACGGCCGTGATCACGCCGGTGGCGGCCGCCGTATTGAGGTAGCGCTGGCGGAAGCTCGGCGCAGCAACGTCGTCGGTCGGTAGGCAGGTGTCGCCGATGCGGCCGCTGTTGAGCTGCGACAGCACCCACTCGACGCCACCCTCGGCGGCCTCGAAAGCGAGGGTGGCGCGCCACTGGTTGCCCGATGTGCGCTGCTCGAAGATCAGGTTGCGATTGGTGTAGGCCGCCACCAGGGCGACGATGAAGAACAAGATCGAGACGATGGCCAGGGTGGCCACACCGCGCTGGCGCGTTGGCAGGGCTGATGGGTTCAGGCGGGACATAACACTCCCGGGGCGCCGTTGTAGCCGAGCAGGTCGTTGCGCAGCCGGACCCGGCTGCTCTGGCGGCGTTGCACCGACGGGTCGGTGCTGGACTGCACCGCCAGCGTCAGGCTGTAGGTGCGCACGGTGACCGTCGGCCAGCAGGCGATGTCGGTCGGGTCGGCGCTGCAGGCACGCGCGCAAGGCACCTGTTCGACGGCCTCGTTCTCGGCGACGACGCTGAAGTCCGTCACCTGCATCACGCTCGTGTCGGTCAGCTCCTGCCAGTTGCCGGCGCCGACCTGGGTCTGGATCCGGCCCCCGTCCTCGTCCCAGCGGTAGCCGTAGGGGCCCTCGGCACCGCCGCGCCGGTAGCGGAACTCGATGCCCTTGCCGTCTTCGGCCAGCGTGATGTTGGTCAGGACCGAAGGCGCGGCCACCGGGAATCCGGGCTGCCAGACATGGGCCGCCGCCGCGTTCGGGACCGAACCCGCACGGCGCAGCTCACGCGTCATGATGTCCATGCTGGCGCGCAGGTCCTGCTGGATCTGCGTCTCCAGCAGCAGCCGCCGGTTGTCGCCGAGCTGGGTCGACACGAGCAGGGTGGCGCCGGCCAGCACGAACAGGCCGACCGTGATGCCGACCATCAGTTCGACCAGGGACAGGCCGCGCTGCAGGGCCGAGCCGATGCGGTGATTCAGGGGCATGGCGGGGCTCCGACCGTCGCGCTGGCGGTGGCGCAGACGGTGACACGGCCGGACTGGCCGACCACGGTTTCCAGGGTGCGGTCGGCGTCGATCGAGGTCCGGATCCGGAATCGGCGCAGGTCGCGCGGGTTCAGGTCCACGGGGATCGACGCAATCCGGCCGGTGACGTGGTCGTAGGCGAAGGCGAGCTCGCCGTTCTCTTCGTCGAAGAACACGTTGATGCCCACGCCGTCGCCCACCGGCGCCTGCACGGTGCGGATCTCGGTGCGTGCGCCGTTGCAGGCCGCGCCCGCGCCCAGACGGCAGTCGCAGCGCGTGCCGTCGTTCTGGTTCGGCGTCGTGTAGATGCTGTAGCAGGTCATCGACGCGTTGCTGTTGAACGCCACGCGTGCCCACAGGCCCCGGGCGCTGGCTTCGCTGCGCGCGAACTGCAGGTCCGTGACCAGTTGCGCGTTGGTGCCCTTGAGCCGCTGCATCAGGATGAAGTCGCGGAAACCCGGCACACCGATGACGAGCAGGATCGCCGCAACCGCGATCACGACCAGCAGTTCCACCAGCGTGAAGCCGGCCCTGTGCCCGCGCATCACTTGGCCCAGCAGGCCTGCGTGGCCGCGAAAGCGAAGTCTTCGCAGGCGCCGCAGCCCGCGTACTGGAGGTTGCCACCCTGCATGCGCACGGCGAGCCTGCGGCACTGGGCGTCATCGGCCTGGGTCGTGTCGTCGTTGCCCGTGGCCGTCAGCACATACCCCTGCGCGTCGGCCGAGGCCACCGCCAGCGTGTAGTAGCCGCCGGGTGTCTGCGCGGACAAGCCCAGGCCGGGCGGATCGTCGGCGGGAGCCGCGGTCAGCGACCCCGCATAGGCTGCGTTGTTGCCCCGGAAACGTTCCTGCGCCTGCTGCGCGGCCGCCAGCGCGGTGAAGGCTTCCGAGCGCCGGCTCTTGCGGATCTGGTCGAGGAAGGTCGGCAGTGCGATGGCCGTCAGGATGGCGACGACGACGATCGCGATCACCAGCTCGACCAGGGTGAAACCGGCCGAGGCCATACGCCGAGGGCGGTGCGGAGCGGGATGCTGCTGGGAGCGGGCGACCATGTGCGGATTGTCACGAACACTGGCCGACAGGCCCAGGGCCGGCGCCGCCGTTCGTCGCCCCAGGGCGCCCGCTGGTCGGCAACCCCCCTGTTCGTGCGGGCTTCAGCAGGCGGATTGTCCCGGCAGGGCGGCGTCCGGCGTACAGCTGCGCACCCGTCCCATGACGTTGATCACCAGGCGCAGTTCGCCCACCGGGGCCTGCAGGCGCATCGAGGCCGTCGGCGTCACCGTGCCCTTGGTGGGGTCGAATCCGATCGAGCGCACATTGGCACGCAGTCGGACCGGATCGGCGTCGGGGAAGAACACATGGCGCTGCGGTGTCACGCCGGCGCTGCAGACCGGGGTCCCGTCGGCGCCACAGGCGCAATCACCGGCGGCGCCGTCGTGCAGGATGTAGCAGCTGCCGTTGGCGCCGCTGGCGAAGTCCATGCGCAGCATGGCGTTGGCGGCGACCGCCGCGCTGCGTGCCAGCTGCAGGTCGGTCTCGAACTGCGCCGCGCTGCCTTCGAGCTGCCGGCGCTGCGTCATGGTCTGCAGCGACGGCAGGGCGCTGCCCAGCAGGATGGCGGTGACGGCGACCGGAATCAGGCATTCGACCAGGGTGTAGCCGGTCTGGCGGCGGGTGTTGCGATTCATCTTGGCGGCTCCTGTGGGGTGCTGGGCCGCACTGTAGGAAACGCCGTCGGCGCCCGTAACCCGCATTAGGCGGGCTCGGTGGGGGCCCCGGTCCGGGGGTGACCGGGTGGGGGGGAGACTGCCTTGGCGGCCGGTCCTCAGATGTCCTGGATCAGCTGGCGGAACGCGTCGACGTCCTCGAAGCTGCGGTAGACGCTGGCAAAGCGCACGTAGGCCACCTTGTCCAGTCGCTTGAGCTCGCGCATCACCAGCTCGCCGACCCGCGTGCTCGGCACCTCGCGCAGCCCGCTGGACTGCAGCTTGCGCAGAATGCGCTCCTGCGCCGCGTCAACCTGCTCGACGCCCACCGGCCGCTTGCGCAGCGCCAGCATCATCGAGGCGCGCAGCTTGTCGGGGTCGAACTCGTCGCGCCGGCCATCCTTCTTCACGAGCACCGGCAGGGAAAGCTCGATGCGCTCATAGGTCGTGAAGCGCTTGTCGCACTTCAGACAGCGCCGCCGCCGGCGGATCACCCCGCCTTCGTCCGACTCCCGGGTCTCGACGACCTGGGTCTCGTCGTGGTCGCAGTAGGGGCAGCGCACGGACTCAGTCCCGCTCAGCGGGCCGCCCCAAGGCGGCCGCTGGCCCCCTCGGGGGGTGGTGAAGCGGCGCAGCCGCAAGCCCGGGGGCTCATCGGTACACCGGGAAGTCGTGCGTCAGCAGCGCGACCTTGGCACGCACCTCGGCCAGGGTTGACTCGTCGTGCGGCCGGTCCAGCACGTCGGCGATCAGGTTCGCCGTCAGCCGAGCCTGGTCTTCCTTGAAGCCGCGCGTCGTCATCGCCGGCGTGCCCAGGCGGATGCCACTCGTCACCATCGGCTTCTGCGGGTCGTTCGGGATGCCGTTCTTGTTGCAGGTCATGTGGGCACTGCCCAGGATGGCCTCGGCCTCCTTGCCGGTCAGGTTCTTCGGCCGCAGGTCGACCAGCATCAGGTGGCTTTCGGTCCGCCCGCTGACGATGCGCAGCCCACGCTGGATCAGGGTCTCGGCCATCACCCGGGCATTCGTCGCGACCTGTTGCTGGTAGACCTTGAAGCCCGGCTGCAGCGCCTCGTGGAAGGCCACGGCCTTGGCGGCAATGACGTGCATCAGCGGCCCGCCCTGGATGCCGGGGAAGATGGCGCTGTTGATCTTCTTCGCGATGGCCTCGTCATTGCTCAGCACGATGCCGCCGCGCGGGCCGCGCAAGCTCTTGTGCGTGGTGCTGGTGACGACGTCGGCATGCGGCAGTGGGTTCGGGTAGATGCCTGCGGCGATGAGGCCGGCGTAATGCGCCATGTCGACCATGAAGATCGCGCCGATGGCCTTGGCCACGCGCGCGAAGCGCTCGAAGTCGATGTGCAGGCTGTAGGCGCTGGCGCCGGCGATGAGCAGCTTGGGCTTGTGCTCATGCGCCAGGCGCTCCATGGCGTCGTAGTCGATGGCCTCGTTGGCGTCCAGGCCGTAGCTGACCACCTTGAACCACTTGCCGCTCATGTTCAGCGGCATGCCGTGGGTCAGGTGTCCACCTTCGGCCAGACTCATGCCCATGATCGTGTCGCCCGGCTGCAGCAGGCCGAAGAACACCGACTGGTTGGCCTGGCTGCCACTGTTGGCCTGCACATTGGCGAAGCCGGCGCCGAACAGGGTCTTCAGGCGCTCGATGGCCAGGTTCTCGACCACGTCGACATGCTCGCAGCCGCCGTAGTAGCGTCGGCCGGGGTAACCCTCAGCGTATTTGTTGGTCAGCTGGCTGCCCTGCGCGGCCATCACGGCCGGGCTGGTGTAGTTCTCCGAGGCGATCAGCTCGATATGCTCTTCCTGGCGCCGGTTCTCGGCGGCGACGGCGGCGGCGATCTGGGGGTCGATCAGCGCGAGGGTGGAGCGGGTGCGGTCGAACATGGGTGACGATCCTTGTGGTCGATGGCCGGGCCCTGCAGACACCGGGACGCGGTCTTGCCGGTGGAGGGCTGCCCAGGCGAACGGCGGGCGGCCGGGCGCACCATGGTGCCGGCCTCCGCGCTCCCCGGTGGTGGTCCACCTCGGGGCAGGACGCCCCTCATCGCCAGTCGCGCGGACCCGCAGTGTAGCGCGCACCCGCGCCGCGGGCGTGCGCCGTGCCAGGGCTCAGGAGGTGGCGAGCACGATGCGATCGCTGGTCGGGGCCGGGCTGTCGGGCAGCGCTTCAGGCGCCGCGGGCGGCGTGCTCGGCACGTTGACGGCCACCGACTGGCCCTGGGCGACGCGCCGGATGTGGCTCTGCTCGTAGAGCACCTTGGCCGCGTAGCCGCCGTCGCTGTCGAGCAGCGCGGCGCCGACGTAGTAGCGCAGCCCGGCCTCGACGCTGCCGGCGCGGGCGATGCAATCCTTGAGCACCTGCACGCCGACACGCAGGTTGCTCACCGGGTCGAAGGCCGCGTGCACGCCGCCGAAGGCCTGGTACTTGTCGTCGTGCACCCGCGTCATCACCTGCATCAGGCCCTGGGCGCCGACTGAACTCTGCGCAAAGGGGTTGAAGCTCGATTCGATGGCCATGATGGCCAGGATCAGGGTCGGGTCGAGGCGGGCCTGACGCCCGATGTCCCAGGCCTCCTTGACCAGGCGCGACACCGGCTCCGGCGCCACCCGGTAGCGGCGCGACAGCCAGCGGGCCACGCTGGCCTGTTCGCGCGTCAGCTCCGACGGATCGGCCGCGGTGGCGCGGGCGATGGCCTCGGGTTCGCCGATCACGGTCAGCAGATCGCCGGAGGCGACCGCGCGCGCCTCGAAGCGCGTCTGCAACCAGCCCAGGGCGGCGCCCTCGGCCTGCTGGCGGATGTCCGGCCGACCGACGGCAAAGATGCCGACGGCAACCACGGTCAACCCGACCAGGGCCAGCGAGTTGTGCCCGAGTTCGAGCGCACCGTGGCCGACGTCGCGCAGGAACACGCTGAACGAGCGCCCGAGGGCGCGGCGCGCGGCGTGGATCGCGTCGATGGATTTCATGGTGCTCCTTGATCGAGACGGCAGCACCGGGGGTGGCCATGCAGTCTCACAATACTCGGTGGTCGCCGCGGCTTTGGGCCCGCGAGGGATGGCGACCGACATGCCGGCGATTCGGGGTTAACCCGGAGAAGGCTCAGCGGCGCGAATTCTAGGAACCGAGGTATACGTGGTCAAGAATATAAAGCGCATCTCTAATAACTTGAAGTAATGAAATATCGCGACCTGCGGGACTTCATCGACCAGTTGTCGGCGCAAGATGGGCTCAGAAGGGTGCAGGATCCCGTGGCACCGGCCCTGGAGATGACGGCGATTGCCGACGCCGTGCTGCGCGCCGGCGGCCCGGCCCTGCTCTTCGAGCGCCCCACCGGTTACAAGATGCCGGTGCTGGCCAACCTTTTTGGCACCCCTGAACGAGTGGCCCTGGGCATGGGCGCGTCGTCGCTGGCCGATCTGCGCGACGTCGGGCGCCTGCTGGCAGCGCTGAAGGAACCCGAGCCGCCCCACGGCCTGAAGGAGATGGGCAGGCTGTGGGACATGGCCAAGGCGGTGTGGGACATGAAACCCGCACGGCGCCGCAGCGCGCCCTGCCAGGAACTGGTGCTCGAGGGCAGCGACATCGACCTCGGCCGGTTGCCGGTGCAGACCTGCTGGCCGGGCGACGCCGGTCCGCTGATCACCTGGGGCCTGGTGGTCACGCGCGGCCCGCAACAGGTGGCCCGGCCGCGGCGGCGGCAGAACCTGGGCATCTACCGCCAGCAGGTGATCGGGCCGCGCCAGACCATCATGCGCTGGCTCGCGCATCGCGGCGGCGCCCTTGACTTCCGCGACTTCGCGCAGGCCAATCCGGGCCAGCCCTTTCCGCTCGTCACCGTGCTGGGCGCCGATCCGGCGACCATGCTCGGCGCCGTGACACCGGTGCCCGACACGCTGTCGGAGTACCAGTTCGCCGGCCTGCTGCGCGGCAGCCGCACCGAAGTGGTCGACAGCAGCGTCGGCGAAGCCGCGTGGCGGCTGCAGGTGCCGGCGAGTGCGGAAATCGTGCTCGAGGGTCACATCCCGCTGGCGGCACCGGGTTTCGTCGGCGTGTCGGCCAGCGGCGTGCGCCTGAAGGAAAAGGGCGGCTACCTGCACGCACTGGAAGGCCCCTTCGGCGACCACACCGGCTACTACAACGAGCAGGACTGGTTTCCGGTGTTCGAACTGTCGCGGCTGACGATGCGCCGCGACCCGATCTACCACAGCACCTACACCGGCAAGCCGCCGGACGAACCGGCGGTGCTGGGCGTGGCGCTGAACGAGGTCTTCGTGCCGATCCTGCAAAAGCAGTTCCCGGAGATCGCCGACTTCTATCTGCCGCCCGAAGGCTGCAGCTACCGCATGGCCGTGATCAGCATCAAGAAGGCCTACCCGGGCCATGCCAAGCGCGTGATGTTCGGCCTGTGGAGCTTTCTGCGCCAGTTCATGTACACCAAGTTCATCGTCGTCGTCGATGACGACATCGACATCCGCGACTGGAAGGAGGTGGTCTGGGCCATCACCACCCGCATGGACCCGGTGCGCGACACGACCCTGGTGCACGACACGCCGATCGACTACCTGGACTTTGCTTCGCCGGTGAGCGGCCTGGGCGGCAAGATGGGGCTCGACGCGACGCACAAGTGGCCAGGCGAGACGCAGCGCGAATGGGGGCGCTCGCTGCGCATGGACGCCGAGGTCACGGCGCGTGTGTCGGGGCTCGTCGAGCGCTTGCTGGCGCCCGCCTGAGCCCGGCCGCGGACGGGTGTAAAGACAGGGCCTTCGACGCGGAAATCCACCGCCGAGGACTTGCGTCGGCGCGTGCGATGTCTTAAGGTTGAAGCGCCTTCCGAGAAGGCAACCATCGACGGCACAGTCACTGTGCGTCAGGAACCCCGGACCTCAAATCTCCGGATTTCCGAAGGCGGATTCACCCGCCATGCCCCTCCTGGCCTCACGGCCTGGGGGGGTTCCTGTTTCAGTGACGGGTCAAGGCGCTCAACCGTTCGGCATGTCAGCCAACCAGATCGTGCTTGGATCCTGTTCGTGGCGCACCCAGAGCACGTCGCCGCGGTCGGTGACGTCATAGAAAGGTCCGAGCGGATACAGCGGGGCCATCGACATGCGCCGGGTCTCGGACCCCGATCCGTCAGCCGGAGCGCTGAAGAGTTCCTGCGCAACACCGAACCCCCGCACGAAATTGAGTCGGGCATCGTCGCGCGACCACACGGGGATGCGCGCGCGCTGCGCAATCATGCGGCAGTCCGAGCCGTCGGCGCGGCACACCACGATGTCGCCCGGAAATCGTGCGTCGACGTGCCGGGAGCCGGCAACGAAGCGACCGTCGCGTGACCATCGCGGGTACTCGAAGCTGGCGGCCAGGGTGCGATCGGTGCCATCGTCGAGATCACGAACCAGGGTCTGGACGGGAGTTTGCCCGTTCAGCCGCGAGTAGATGATCCGGGCCCGCGAGGGATGCACGCTTGCGCCGTTCGCATTGCTCCAGTCCCAGCCATCGACGACCGTCTGTACCGACCCGTCGTCGAGCTTCAGGCGGCTGAACCGGGCCTGACCGCCGCTTCGATCGCTGCGGTAGAAGTAGAGCGATCGGCCATTGCCCGCCCAGTGCGGCAGCGCATGCATGACACGGCCATCGGCTGTGCGCGCCGTCGGCGTGCCGCCGACCAGGGGCAGGGTGAAGAGCTGAAAACTTCCGTCTGCAACCTCGGCGAAATAGGCGACCAGATGGCCGTCGGGCGACAGGCTGGGATGAAGCATCGGCAGTCGCGCGCCCTGGAGCACGCGCTCGACCCCGGTCTCGGGCTCGGTGAGCATCAGCGAAAAGCGCTCGCGCCCGTTCGCATAGATCACGAAACGGCCATCGCGCGACAGGTCCGGGAAGTTGTCGTCGCCGCTGCCCGACAACAGCGGCCAGGATTTGCGCGTGGCCACGTCGACGCGCCACAGGGTGCGGCTGCCGGCGCGCTTGGACGAGTAGATGATCGTGCGGCCGTCGGCGCTCCAGACGGGTGCGCTCCCGACGGCAGGTTCGAAGGTGATCTGGCGCGGCAGGCCGCCGTTCGCGTCGACGATCCACAAGTCGCCCAGCGGCGTCGTTCCGGCATCGAAGTAGACGATCCGCGACCCGTCGGGCGAAAACGCCGGCCAGCGCGGTGCCAGCGGCAACTCACGCGTCGGCACACCGTCGAGCCGGCGCTGTCGGCCGCCGTCGGCGTCGGCGGTCCAGATCGCATAGCGACGCTCGAAGACGATGCGACCACCATCGGCCGACCAGTTGGCATGTGCGGCCTCGCGCAGCAGTTCTTGCGCCGCGCCACCATCCGCGGACACCGCCCAGATCGAGCGCCCACGGTCGAACAGGACGACCCGGCCGTCGGGTGACCAGCGCGGGCGCCGGTCGGCAAGCGGGCCCTCAGTCAGTTGGCGCGGTGCGCGCTCGCCGATGACCTGGATCCACACATGGGGTGTGCCGTCCGCATCGTTGACGAAAGCGTAGCGTTTTCCGTCCGCCGCCAGACTGGGCTGGGCATGCGCGCCCGGCGAGCTCGAAAGCGAACGCAGGCGACCGGGCGAAGCGTTTCTCTGCCACAAGGCCGAGCCGCCCCAGGCCGCGAGCAGCACCGCCGCGCCCTGCGCCGCCCGAGTCAGCAATTCGCGCCGCCGTCGCCCTGTCGCCGGAGCTGCGAGTTCAGTCCACGGCGGGCCTGGTGTCGATCGGGCGTTGGCGGCGGCAACGGGCGCCACCAGCCGGTAGCCCTTTTTCTGCACCGTGACGATCAGCACCGGGTGCGCGGCGTCGTCGTCAAGCGCGCGACGCAGCTTGGCGAGCGCCTTGTAGACAGGGTTATCCCCCATCGGCCGGCCGCCCCAGACCTCGGCGATGAGCAGGTCGCTGCTCACCACCTGACCCCGGTACCGGCACAGGACGACCAGCACCGCCATCGTCAGCGGTTCAAGCACCCGCTGGTCGTCGCCCCGACTGACCCGGTTCAGGGCGGGTTCGACCCGCCACTTGCCGAGCATCCACGCGTCGGGCAAGGGTGCGTCGCGAGGGAGCTCGTCCATGACGGTCAATGGTACGGCGGTGCCTGGGCAGACCATCTCCCGCAAACGAGCAGGATTCCGGCAGGTGCCTGGAGCGGACAGCAGCCAGCATGGTCACCCGTCCATCACCCCACAGGAGTACGCGTCATGACTGTCCGTCCGCCTCTTTCCCGCCTTGGCATGTCGCATTCGAGCTTGCCCGGACTTGCCGCCGCGCTGACGTTCGCCACCGCTGCGGCGACCGGTGCCTCCTCGGCGCTCGCGCTCGATGGCCTCGCCAGGGCGTCGTCCTCGGCGCAAGCCGAGCCCGGCGTTCTCCAGACCTTGCGCGTGCGCTGCGACCTCGGTCAGCGGCTGGGTGCGGCGCTGCGCCAGGCCCAGCCCGGCGCAACGGTCACTTTCTCGGGAACCTGTACCGAGACCCTGAGGATCTCGACCGATGGCCTGCGACTGCGCGGGCTGGGCGGTGCCGTGATCGACGGCGCAGGCCAGGGAGGCGCAGCCGTGGTCGAGGTCGACGGCGCGCGTCGCGTGCTGCTGGAGCAGTTCACGATCCAGCGCGGCGACGACCAGGGCGTGCTCTGGAGGAACGGCGCCCAGGGCGTGATGAAGCGAGTCCAGGCGCTGTCGAACCATACGGTCGGCCTGTCGATCGACGGCGCGCAGGTGGACATCGAGGATCTGAAACTCGACCACAACGCCGGCGGCGGGATGGATGCCTACAGCGGTGCCCGCGTGATCGCCCGGGGTTCGATCTCGGCTTCGCACAACGGCGGTGACGGTCTGGCGATGAACGCCAAGAGCTATCTGGAGCTGCGCGCGGCCAAGATCACCGCGCAGCACAACGCTGGCAGCGGCGTGTCGATCATCAACGATTCGCGGCTCCAGGTCCTGAGCTTTGCGCAGGCCCAGGGCAGCCGAGTCACCGCCGAAGGCAACGGCTTCGCCGGCATCGGCTTGCTCGGGTCAGCGCTTGGGGTCGTCGGCTCTCAATACTTCGGCAGCGGGGCCAATGTCTTCACCGCCAGCGGGAACGCGATCGGGATCTTCATGCCGGCGGGCGCCATCCTCAGCCCGCATGCCACGGCAAAGTTCGTGGTGCACAACAACGGGGTCGGCCTGCTGCTCGAGGACGGCGCCCAGGCCCTGATCGTGGGCGGCCTGTCGGTGCGCGGCAATGCGACCGGGCTGTCGGCCAGCGGTGCAGGCACCTTGACTCTGGTGTCGACACCGCCCAATCCGTCTGAGATCCAGACCAACACCAGCGACGTCGAGCTCGGCTTCGGCACCCGTGCCACGATGATCGACATCCTGCCCGCGACCTTGCAGTGCGACGCGAGCGTGCTCCTGCGCGGCAGCGTCGCCTGCCCCTGATCGACGCCGTGCCACCTGACCTGACCTGATCCGGCCTCAGCGCCCGAGCGTGAAGGCCTGCGCCAGCAGGGCGTAGGAATGGCGCCGCGCCGCCGGGTCGCAGGCCCAGGTGTTGACCACCAGTTCGTCGAGCTGCAGGTCGGCGGCCAGGGCACGCAGCTTGGCACCCACCGTGGCCGCGCTGCCGACGAAGGCGCGCTGGTCCATCGGCGCGAGCTGCTGGCGCTCGGCGGCGTCGAAACCGGCGGCGGCGATGGCGTCGGGCCTCAGCAGCGGCCCCAGGCGTCCGCGCGCGCGGTCCAGCCGCCAGCGCGAGCGGCTCAATGCAAGGTGCTCGGCCTCGGCGTCGCTGTCGGCGAGCATCGCCCAGACGCAGATCGTGGCCTGCGGCAGCGGGTGACGGTCGCTCGGGCGGTACAGGCTGCGGTACAGCTGCAAGGCCTGCTCGACGCCCTGGCCGTCCATGAAGAAGTAGGCGAAGGCGTAAGGCAGGCCAAGGTGCGCCGCCAGTTGCGCGCCGTAGTCCGAGCTGCCGAGCATCCAGACCTGCGGCGCGCGCTCGAAACCCTGTGCGCTGTCGGCCACCGCCGGCGGCTGCGGGTAGGCGGCGATGCCGTGCGCCGGCAGCCCGCGCGTCCAGGCGATCAGTTCCTGAACCTGCTGCGGAAAACCGTCCGGGTTGCCGGCTGCCTGCGGGTTCAGCGCGCGTGCGGTGCGGGCGTCGCTGCCCGGCGCGCGGCCGACGCCGAGGTCGATGCGGCCCGGTGCCAGCGCATCGAGCACGCGGAACTGCTCGGCGACCTTCAGCGCCGCATAGTGCGGCAGCATCACCCCGGCGCTGCCGACCCGGATGCGCGAGGTGCGCGCGGCGATGGCGGCGATCAGGATCTCGGGCGCCGAGCCGACGATGGTCGGCAAGCCATGGTGTTCGCTGACCCAGAAGCGGTGATAGCCCAGGTCTTCGGCGTGCTGCGCCAGGTCCAGCGTGTCGCGGATGGCGTCGTCCTGACCGCGCCCGTCGACCCAGACCGACTGGTCGAGGATGGAGAGTTTCACCCGGTCATTGTGCTGCGGCGCCGATCATGTCGGCCGCCTTCTCGGCGATCATCACCACCGGCGCATTGGTATTGCCCGAAACGATGCGCGGCATGATCGACGCGTCGACCACACGCAGACCCTGCACCCCGTGCACGCGCAGTTGTGCGTCGACCACGTCGTGTGCCGGGTCCGGGCCCATGCGGCAGCTGCCCACCGGGTGGTAGATGGTGTCGGCCCGCTGGCGGATCACCTGCTCGATCTGGGCGTCGGTCTGGCCGACCTCGGTGGCCGCCAGCTCGCGGCCGCCGTACTGAGCCAGCGCCGGCTGCTGCAGGATGCGGCGCATGGCCTTGAAACCGGTGACCAGGCGCGCCAGGTCGTCGGGGTCGGTCAGGAAACCGGGGTCGATGCGCGGTGCGGCCATCGGGTCGGCACTCGCCAGGCCGACGCTGCCCCGGCTGCGCGGGCGCAGCAGGCAGACATGGCAGGAATAGCCATGCCCGAACACCGGCTTGCGCCCATGGTCGATCAGCTTGCCGATCACGAAGTGCAGTTGCAGGTCGGGTGTGGCCACCTCGGGTGCGCTGCGGAAAAAGGCGCCCGCTTCGGCGAAGTTGGTGGTCAGCAGGCCGCTGCGCTGGCGCCGCCATTCGAAGATGCCCTTCAGCGCGCGCCAGGCGCCGGCCGGCGACAGGCCGAACAGCTCGTGCAGGCCCGGGGTGTCGACGATCTGCACCACGTCCGGGTGGTCGTGCAGGTGGCGGCCGACGCCGGGCAGGTGATGCACCACCGGCAGGCCCAGGTCCTGCAGCGTCGCGCCGTCGCCGATGCCCGAGAGCATCAGCAGTTGCGGCGACTGCAGCGAGCCGGCGCAGATCAGCACCTCGCGGCGCGCGCGCAGGATGTGCGTGCTGCCGTCGTCGCGCCGATATTCGACGCCGACGGCGCGTGTGCCTTCCATCAGGATGCGCGTGGCGCGCGCCCCGGTGACGACGCGCAGGTTGGGGCGGCCGAGGTTCGGTGTCAGATAGGCCTTGGCGAGGCTGAAGCGCTCGCCGTTGCGGTGCGTCACCTGGTAGGGGCCGGCGCCTTCCTGCACGGCACCGTTGAAGTCCGGGTTCAGCGCCAGGCCGGCCTGCGCACAGGCCTCGACGAAGCGCGCGCCGAAAGGGTTCGGACTGCGCAGGTCCATCACGTTCAGCGGGCCGCCCTGGGCATGGAAGGCGTCGGCGCCGCGCTCGTTGTGCTCGCTGCGCAGGAAGTAGGGCAGCACCTCGTCCCAGGACCAGCCCGGGTTGCCGAGCATCGCCCAGTGCGCGTAGTCCTCGGGCTGACCGCGCAGATAGATCATCGCGTTGATCGAGCTCGAGCCGCCGAGCACCTTGCCGCGCGGCTGGTAGCCGCGGCGGCCGCCCAGGCCGGCCTGCGGCACGGTCTCGAAACCCCAGTTGGCGGTGCCGGTCTGCGCCATCACGGCCAGGCCGGCGGGGCAGTGGATGAGCACGCTGCGGTCGGGCGGGCCGGCCTCGAGCAGGGCGACGCGGGTCTGCGGGTTTTCGCTCAGTCGAGCCGCGAGCACGGCGCCCGCCGAGCCGGCGCCGACGATCAGATGGTCATGGCTGTCGGTCATGCATTCATTCTGGCCCGGGCTGGCACCGATCCCGGACAGCGCGGCCCACGTTAGGCTCTCGTCTCTAGAGCGGAACTTTCCAGGAGTAAGCCCAATGCGATGGTTGAAGCGCGGCGTGATCACGCTGCTGAGCCTGCTGGTGATCGCCGCCGCGGCGGCCTGGTTCTACGTCGAGCGTGCCAACCCGGTGCTGGACGGCCGCCTGGACCTGCCCGGCCTGCAGGCCGAGGTGCGCGTGACCCGCGACGTGCACGGCATCCCCACCATCAGCGCCGCCAACGACGCCGACGCCTGGTTCGCGCTCGGCGTCGTGCATGTGCAGGACCGGCTGTGGCAGATGGAGACCCATCGCCGCATCGGCGCCGGCCGCCTGGCCGAGGCCTTCGGCCCGGCGGCGCTGGACACCGACCGCTTCCTGCGTGCGCTGGGGGTGCGCCGCGCAGCGCAGGCGCAATGGGAGCGCCTGCCCGCGGCCAGCCGCGCCGTGCTCGAGGCCTACAGCGCCGGCGTCAACGCGGCCCTGACGGGGCTGCGCGCCCGGCCGCCGGAATTCGTCATCCTGGGCGTGGTGCCCGAGGCCTGGACGCCGGTGGACAGCCTGGCCTGGGCGCTGATGATGGCCTGGGACCTGGGCGGCAACTGGCGCAACGAACTGCTGCGCATGCGGCTGGCCGCCACCCTGCCGCGCGAACGCATCGACCAGCTGCTGCCGCCCTATCCGGGCGAGACGCCGCCGGCGATGCGCGACTACCCTCAGCTCTACCGCGACCTCGGCCTGGCCCGCGGCGCCGTGCGCCAGGCCTGGCTGGACCTGCCGCAGCAGGCGCCGCCCTCGGGCATCGAAGGCACCGGTTCGAACAACTGGGTGCTCGCCGGCAGCCGCAGCGCCACCGGCCAGCCGCTGCTCGCCAACGACCCGCACCTGGGGCTGAGCACGCCGGCGCTGTGGTACTTCGCGCGCCTGAAGACGCCGACCCTGGACGTCGGCGGCGCCACCATGCCGGGCCTGCCCAGCGTGGTGCTCGGCCAGAACGCGCACATCGCCTGGGGTTTCACCAATACCGCGCCCGACGTGCAGGACCTGTACATCGAACAGGTGGACCCGGCCGACCCCAAGCTCTACCGCACGCCCGAGGGCAGCGCCGCCTTCGAGACGGCCGAAGAGAGGATCCGCGTCAAGGGCGGCGACGAGGTGCCGATGACGGTGCGCCGCACGCGCCACGGGCCGGTGATCTCCGACGCCGTCGGGCTCGACGACGTCAGCAATGCCGGCCATGTGCTGGCCCTGCGCTGGACTGCGCTGGACCCCGACAGCGACCCGATCGCACCCAGCCTGGGCATGATGCGCGCCGACAGCGTCGAGACCTTCGTCGCCGCTGCCGAAGCCTGGGTGGCGCCGATGCAGAACATGGTGGTTGCCGATGCTGCCGGCCACATCGGCATGGTCGCGCCCGGGCGCGTGCCCCTGCGCCGGGCGGACAACGACCTCGCGGGCCAGGCGCCGGCGCCGGGCTGGGACGCCCGCTACGACTGGATCGGCTGGGTGCCGGCCGGCGAGACGCCGCGCGAGATCGACCCGGCGCGCGGCTGGATCGCCACCGCCAATCACCGCATCACCGCGCCCGACTACCGCCACCACCTGACCTACGACTGGAGCCTGCCCTACCGCTACCAGCGCATCGAGCAGTTGCTCGCCGAACGCGAGCACCACAGTCTGGACAAGCTGGGCGTGATGCAGGCCGACGTGAAGTCGCTCGCGGCGCTGAAGCTTCTGCCCTGGCTGAAGCAGGCACAGCCGGCGCATGCGCTGGCCACGGCGGCGCAGCAGCAGATCGCCGGCTGGGACGGCGCGATGGTCGCCGACCGCGCCGGGCCGTTGATCCACTGGGCCTGGCAGCGCGCGCTGGCGCAGCGCCTGTTCGAGGACGAAGTCGGCGAGCCGATGTTCGCCAGGCACTTTGCGGGGCGCACCTTCCAGGATGCGCTGGAGGGCGTGCTCGGCCGCGACGACGCCTGGTGGTGCGACGACAAGCGCACGCCGGCCGCCGAGACCTGCGCGCAGCAGGTCGACGCGGCGCTGGCGCAGGCGCTGGACGAACTCGCGGCGCGCTTCGGCAGCGAACCCGCGCGCTGGCGCTGGGACGATGCCCACCGCGCGGTGTCCGAACATCGGCCGTTCTCGAAGGTGGCGGCACTTGCGCCCTGGTTCGAGATCTCGGTGCCGGTGGCGGGCGACACCTACACCGTCAACGCGATGCAGGTCAGTCTTTCGGGCGACGACGCCAGACGCTATCGCAGCACACACGGCCCCAGCCTGCGCGCGCTCTACGACGTGGCCGAACGCGCCAACTCCCGCGTCATGCACAGCAGCGGCCAGAGCGGCCTGCCCTGGTCGCCGGCCTACCGCAACTTTGCCCAGCCCTGGGCCGCCGGGCAGGCGGTGCCGCTGTGGCCCGCGGCCGATGCCGCGGCCGCCGGCGGTACCCTGCTGCTGCAGCCGCGGACGCCAACGCGGTGAACCGCCTGGCGCGCTGGATGTCGCCGGCCGGCATCGCACCGCCGCCGGCCCTGGTCGAGACCCTGGCCGGGCTGGGCTGGAACCTCGAGGTGGTGGCCTACGCCGACTGGCAGCAAGCGCTGCCGACCGTGGTGCGCGTGGACAGCGAGGCTGACGAACTGCTGGCGCTCGACGAAGCCCCGCCGTGGGTCGAGGTGCTGCGGGCGATGCCGTCGGCCGAGGCCCTGGCCGCACGGCTGACGCGCCGCGTGGGGGCGGTGGACCTGGTCGACCTCGCGCAGCGCGACCCGCTCACCGGTCTGCTCAACCGGCAGGCTCTGGGGCGACGCATGCCCGACTGGCTGCGTGAGCGTGGCGGGCACGCGGTGATGGCGCTGGCCCTGCTCGACCTGGACCACTTCAAGCGGGTCAATGACCGCCATGGGCACGTCGCCGGTGACGCCGTGCTGGCGGTGGTGGGCGAGCTCCTGCGCGAGCGCGCGACCGAGCGCGACCTGGCGTTCCGTTTTGGCGGCGAGGAGTTTGCCCTCCTGCTGGCGCGCACCGACGACGCCGTGCTGCGCCTGGAGATCGACGAGTTGATGGCCGCACTGCGCACGCGCGAGATCCCGGGCCTGGGCGAAGAGCGCGTGACCACCAGCGTCGGCGTGACCTGGGTGCAGCCCGACGATGAGGTGCCCGACGCGATCCGGCGCGCCGACGCCGCCTTGTACCGCGCCAAGGCTTCCGGCCGCGACATGGCGGTGATCGACGACAGCCGGGGCCCCGACCGGGTCGACGCCGAAGGTGAACTGCGCCGCTTCATGGACGTGACCCAGGTCTACAACGAGCGGCTGACGCAGATGGTCAACGCGCTCGGCCGGCGGCTGCTGCAGGGTGCGCGCCGCGAGGCGCTGGAGGACCGGCTCACCGGCGTCGCCAACCGTCGCTATTTCGACGAACGGCTGGCGCGCGAGTGTGAACAGGTCCAGGCCAGCGGCCGCGAGCTGTCGCTGCTGTTCATGGACCTGGACGACTTCGGTGCCATCAACCGCCAGCATGGCTACGCCTGCGGCGACAGCGTGCTGCAGCGCTTCGTGATGCTGGCCTCGGCCGGCATCCGCCTGACCGACTGGCTGGCGCGCTGGGGCGGCGAGGAGTTCTGCGTCGTCATGCCCGACACCCCGCCCGAGGTGGCCGCCGAAGTGGCCGAGCGGCTGCGCCTGGCCGTGGCCGGGGCCACGCTGGAGTCGCCCGACGGCCAGCGTGTGCGTCTGACCTGCAGCATCGGCGTCGCCGCCTTCATGCCGGGCACCGACCTGCCGTCGGCACTGGCCGAGCGGGCGGGCGCGGCGGCGCGACGCGCCAAGGCCGCGGGCAAGAACCGGGTGCTGGTGGACGGCGACTGCTCCGCACCGCTGCGCCCCGCACCTTGAACTAGACGAGCGTGCGCAGCAGGCTCGCCGAAGCACACCAGAGCACCACGACCCAGGCTGGCAAGCGCCAGACCTGCAGCATGGCGAAGCCGACCATGCCGATCGCCATGTCCGTGGCGCCGCCGACCGCCGAGCTGAAGATCGGGTCGTAGAGGGCGGCGCCGAGCAGGCCGACGACCGCGGCGTTGGCACCCGCAATGGCCTTGTTCGCCGCGGCGCTGCGGGAAACCCGATGCCACAACGGAAGCACCCCCGCGACGAGCAGGAAACCCGGCAGGAACACGCACAGCAAGGCCGTCGCGGCACCTGCCCAGGCCGGGTGAGCGGTGGGCACGACGGCACCCAGATAGGCGGAAAACGCGAACATCGGGCCAGGGATCGCCTGCGCGGCACCGTAGCCGGCGAGGAAGGTTTCGCGCCCGACCCAGCCGGCTGACACCACCGCGTCCTCGAGCAGGGGCAACACCACATGCCCACCGCCGAACACGAGTGCGCCGGCGCGGTAGAACGCTTCGGCCAGGGCCATGAGTCCACCGCCCTGATCCGAGAGCAAGGGCAGACCCACGAGCAAGACCAGGAACAGGACCAGCAGAACCGCGCCGAGCCGAGTTCCGTAGCCCGTGCGGACCGGTGTGGGCATGTCGATGGCGCCGCCCTTGCACAGGACCAGGCCGGCAAGCGCGCCCGCGGCGACGACCAGCAGTTGCACCCAGCCCGACCCGGCGAGCAGCAGGGCCGCCGCCGTGGCGACGGCAATCGTCGCCCGCGGCAGGTCCGGACAGAGTTTTCTGGCCATGCCCAGCACGGCATCGGCAACGACCGCGAAGGCGACGAGCTTCAGGCCGTGCACGAGCGCCTGCCCGCTGGGTCCGGCCAGCAAAGGCAGTGCCGAGGCAAAGGCCAGCAGCAACAGGGCCGAGGGCAGCGTGAAGGCCAGGAATGCCGCCATGGCGCCGGCCCAACCGGCACGCAACAGGCCAAGACTGAAGCCAAGCTGGCTGCTCGCCGGCCCCGGCAGGAACTGGCAGATGGCCAGAAGCTGGCCGAACTGGCTGTCGCTGACCCAGCGGCGGCGCTCGACCAGTTCGGTGCGGAAATACCCCAGGTGGGCGATGGGTCCGCCAAACGATGTGCAGCCGAGTTTCAGGAACACGGCGAAAACCTCGCCGGGGCTGCCCGGGCCTGAATCGCGTGGCTCGCCTTGCGCAGATTGATTCATGCCGCCCTGTTGGTCGTTGCCGCCTGACGCAGCCGCAGGCCGGTGCCGACCCGCCCATCGCCGGCCGGCCAATGCGCCCTGCAGGGGATTATGGGCAGCGGCGAAAACGGGCACACTCGCGCGCTTTCCGACAAGAGAGTGCCTTCTGTGTTCGCCTGGTTCGAACGCCTCGTTGACCCCTATCCGGCGGCTGACCCGAAGCCGCCGCCGAAGGGCCTGCGGCCCTTCCTGTGGGCCGCCAGCGAAGGCACACGTCCGTACATCGCGCTGATGACGCTGCTGACGGCGGTGATCGGCGCCTTCGAGGCCGTCTTGTTCGCGATGCTCGGCAGCATCCTCGACTGGCTGGCCGACGTTGCGCCAGCCGAACTGTGGGCGCGCGAGAAGCACACCCTGCTGATCCTGGCTGCGGTGCTCACCGGCAGCATCGTGCTCGCCGCGCTGCAGACGATGTTCAAGCACCAGGCGCTGTCGGGCAACTTCCCGATGCGCCTGCGCTGGAACTTCCACCGCCTGATGCTCGGCCAGAGTCTGGGCTTCTACCAGGACGAGTTCGCCGGCCGCATCGCCACCAAGGTGATGCAGAGCGCGCTGGCGGTGCGCGACTGCTGGATGATCGTGGCCGACATCCTGGTCTACGTGACGATCTACTTCGTCACCATGGCGGCCATCCTCGGCGGCTTCAACGCCTGGATGCTCGGCCCCTTCGCGCTCTGGCTGGGCTGCTACATGCTGGCGATGCGCTGGTTCGTGCCGCGCCTGGCGAAGACCTCGCAGGACCAGGCCGATGCGCGCAGCCTGATGACGGGCCGCATCACCGACGCCTACACCAATATCGCCACCGTCAAGCTGTTCTCGCACTCGCAGCGCGAGGCCGGTTATGCGCGCGGCGCGATGCAGGAGTTCCTGCTCACGGTGCACCGGCAGATGCGCCTGGTCAGCGGCTTCGAAGTGGTCAACCAGGTGCTGTCGGTGCTGCTCATCGGCAGCACCGCCGGTGTCGCCCTGTGGCTGTGGATCCAGGGCCAGGTCGGCGTCGGTGCGGTGGCGGCGGCGAGTGCGATGGCCCTGCGCCTGAACGGCATCTCGCACTGGGTGATGTGGGAGATGGCCAGCCTGTTCGAGCATATCGGCACGGTGCAGGACGGCATGCTGACGCTGTCGCGCCCGCGCACCGTGCTCGACCGCCCGGGCGCGGTGGCGCTGCAGGTGCCGCGCGGCGAGATCCGCTTCGAGCAGGTGGTCTTTGCCTACGGCGGCGCGCGCAAGGTCATCGACGGCCTGGACCTGCACATCCGCGCCGGCGAGAAGATCGGCCTTGTCGGCCGCTCGGGCGCCGGCAAGAGCACGGTCGTGAACCTGCTGCTGCGCTTTTATGACCTGGCGGCGGGGCGCGTCCTGATCGACGGCCAGGACATCGCCGGCGTCACCCAGGACACGCTGCGCGCACAGATCGGGATGGTCACGCAGGACACTTCGCTGCTGCACCGATCGGTGCGCGACAACATCGTCTACGGTCGGCCCGACGCCAGCGAGATCGAGATGGTGCACGCCGCCGAGCGCGCCGAGGCGCATCCCTTCATCCAGACCCTGGCCGACCCGAAGGGCCGCCACGGCTATGACGCACATGTCGGCGAACGCGGCGTCAAGCTCAGCGGTGGCCAGCGCCAGCGCATCGCGATCGCACGCGTGATGCTCAAGGACGCGCCGATCCTGCTGCTCGACGAGGCCACCAGTGCCCTGGACAGCGAGGTCGAGCAAGCCATCCAGGCCAGCCTGTACACGCTGATGGAGGGCAAGACCGTGGTCGCGATCGCGCACCGGTTGTCGACCATCGCCGCGATGGACCGGCTGGTGGTGATGGACCAGGGCCGCATCGTCGAGATGGGCAGCCATGCGCAACTGCTCGCCGGTGGCGGGCTGTATGCGCGTCTGTGGGCGCACCAGAGCGGCGGTTTCCTCGGCGAGGAGGCCGAGGACGACGACGAGGCCGCGGCGATGGCCTAGAAGCGGTTGCGCAGATCGCCCGGTGCGGTCGGCGTGTCGACCGCCTTCTGGCGCAGGTCGTCGACATAACTCAGGGTCACGTCGCCGATCGTCGGGTGCAGGTAGACCAGGCGCAGGCCGTCGTCGAATCGCCACTGGAAACCACCGCGCGGCGAACTGCGGCTGCCGAAACCGCCGAAGGCCATGGGCCGCACCGACACCGTCAGCGGGGGGCCGTACTTGTCGAGCAGCAGCTCGCGCAGGGCCAGGTTGTCCTCGCCATAGGCCTTGACGATGAACTGCACGCGCGCCACCTTGCCCTCGTGGGCCGTCATCGTCAGGCGTTCGAGCGCCGGCACGCCCACGGCGCGCACGTCGAAGGCGGCCGCGCTGCCGGGCGGCGTGGGCAGGGGCGTGGCACCGACGGCGCGGGCGGCGGCTTCGAAGGCCGCCACCGACGCGTCCTTCAGCGCCAGGCCGTAGAGCGAAAGCGCCGTCGCCTGCGCGGGCGCCAGCGCCGGCCAGGCCAGCAGGGCAATGCAGACGAGTCGTCGGTCCATGGCGGGGACTGTAGCGCTTGAGAAAAAACGTTACGCAGCGCGACACCGGCGAAAGGACAGGGCGGGCGGTGTCGCCGACCATGGGCACACTGTCAACAACCCGTGCAAGGATTCCCCATGAAGACCTGGATCAAGCGCAGCCTGATCGGCC
Source organism: uncultured Rubrivivax sp. (assembly GCA_964637205.1). GTDB lineage: Bacteria > Pseudomonadota > Gammaproteobacteria > Burkholderiales > Burkholderiaceae_C > Rubrivivax. The sequence goes on along the minus strand of CAZWUR010000016.1, from coordinate 3,763 downwards.
TCGCCGCCGTGGCCACCCTCTCCATCGGCGCCGCCGCCGTCGCCCACCGCCACGGCGGCTGGCACGGCCCGATGGACGACGCCGACCTCGGCCGTGCCAAGACGCATCTGGTCGAGCGCATCGCCGACCGCATGGACCTTGACGCCGGCCAGCGCCAGCAGCTCGACCTGCTCGGTGAACAGCTGCTGGTGCAGCGCAAGGCGCTGATGGCCGGCAGCGAACCGCGCGCCGCGCTGCAGGCCCTGGTGGCCGGCAACAGCTTCGACCGCGCCGGCGCCGAGGCCCTGCTGATGGCCAAGACCGACGCGCTGCGCGCTGGCGCGCCGGCCGTGATCGCCGCCTTCGGCGACTTCTACGACGGCCTGCGGCCGGAGCAGCAGACGCAGTTGCGCGAGCAGCTGGCGCGTGGACGTCACGACGGTCGCCACGAAGGCCGGCGTGGCGGGCGCGACCGCGATTGATAGAGTGCGGGCATGCCGCGCCTTCTGCTGATCGACGACGACGAGCAGCTGGCGCCGCCGCTGGCCGCCTACCTGCGCCGCTTCGACCATGAGCTCGAAGCGGCGCATCGCCCTTCCGAGGGCCTGCGACGCCTGGCCCAGGGCGGCATCGACGCCGTGATCCTGGACGTGATGCTGCCCGAGATGGACGGCTTCGAGACCCTGCGCCGCATCCGCCAGACCAGCGACGTGCCGGTGCTGATGCTGACCGCGCGCGGCGAGCTCAGCGACCGCGTCGTCGGCCTGGAGTCCGGCGCCGACGACTACCTGCCCAAACCCTTCGAGCCGCGAGAGCTGGCGGCGCGGCTGCAGACCATCCTGCGTCGCTCGCGGGCCGCGCCGGGCGGGCCGCAGCTGCGTTTCGACGGCCTGATCATCGACACCGACCGGCGCGAGGTGCAGCGTCAGGGCGAGCCGCTGGCACTCACCGGCACCGAATACGAACTGCTGCTCCTGCTCGCCCGCGAGCCGCAGAAGGTGTTCAGCCGCGATGAGATCCTGAACCGCCTGCGCGGCCACGACGCCGAGCTGCACTCGCGCGCGGTGGACATCCTGGTGAGTCGGCTGCGCCGCAAGCTCGAACCGCTGGACCCGATCAAGACCCTGCGCAATGCCGGCTATGCGCTGGCGCTGCCGCGCCTGCCCTGATGCGGCCGTGAAGCTGCCGAACCCGCTGACCCTGCTGCGGCGCTCGATCCGGGCGCGCCTGGTGCTGCTCTTCCTGGCGCTGGCGCTGGCCACCTCGGCACTGTTCCTGTTCGGCCTGCAGCGCGCCGTGGTGGGCGGCTGGCAGGCCTGGGCCCAGCCCCTGCTGGGCGACTATGTCGACCGGCTCGCCGTCGAGATCGGCAACCCGCCCGACCCGGCGCGCGCCGCGGCCCTGGTGGCGCGGCTGCCGCTGTCGGTGCACATCGAGGGGCCGCTGGTGGCGTACGACTCGCGCCCGACACGCCGCCGGCATGCGGGCCTTGCCCGCGACGGCGGCGATGACGACGACCCCTTCGGCCTGGTCCGCCAGACCGCGGATGGCCACCGCATCACCTTCGGCCTGGCGGCGCCGCCGCGGTCCTGGCGACCGCGTGGCGGCGCCTGGGTTCCGCTGCTGGTGCTGGTGGCGCTGACTGCCCTGGCCTACATCCTGGTGCGCCGCTGGCTGGCCCCGCTGGACGCCATCGGCGCCGGCGCCGAACGTTACGGGCGCGGCCAGTTCCAGCCGCCGATCGCCGTGCCGCGCGACGACGAACTCGGCCGCCTCGCCACCCGCATCGACGCCATGGCCGCCAGCCTGCACGCCATGCTCGAGACCCAGCGCATGCAACTGCTGGCGATCAGCCACGAACTGCGCAGCCCCTTGACGCGCGCCCGGCTGAACGCCGAACTGCTGCCCGACGGCGCCACCAAGGACGCCGTGGTGCGCGACCTCGCCGAGATGCGCGACCTCGTCACCGACCTGCTGGAAAGTGAGCGCCTGGCCGCCGGCGCCCTGGCCCTGGCCCCCGAGCCGGTGGACCTGCAGGCGCTGCTGCGGGAAACGGCGGCCGAAGCCGGCGTCGACAGCGCGCTGGAGCCGGGCATCGGCCCGGTGCTGGCCGACCCGGCGCGACTGCGCCTGCTGCTGCGCAACCTGCTGGCCAACGCGCGCCGGCATGCGCCCGACGCGCCCCGGGGGCCGCAGCTCTTCGTGCGCCGGGTCGGCGACGAGATCGAGCTCGGCCTGCGCGACCATGGCCCCGGCGTGCCGCCCGAGGTCCTGCCGCGCCTGGCCGAGCCTTTCTACCGCCCCGACGCGGCGCGCAGCCGCGGCGCCGGCGGCGTCGGACTCGGCCTGCATCTGTGCCGTCGCGTCGCCGAGGCGCATGGCGGCACACTGTGCATCCGCAACGCGGCGCCGGGGCTGGAGGTGGCGATGCGCTGGCCTCCCCGGGCGGGGTAAGGCCTTCAGCCGGCGCGCGCGGCTGCGAGCGCGGACAATCGCGGCATGTCCGCCGTCCTGACCGCCCCCGCTGCCAAGCCCCTGAGCGCCTATCGCCCCTTCTGGGCCAAGCGCTTCGGCAGCGCGCCCTTCCTGCCGATGAGCCGGGAGGAAATGGCCCGGCTCGGCTGGGACAGCTGCGACGTGATCATCGTCACCGGCGACGCCTACGTCGACCACCCCAGCTTCGGCATGGCCGTGATCGGCCGCACGCTCGAGGCCCAGGGTTTCCGTGTCGGCATCATCGCCCAGCCCGACTGGTCCAAGACCGAGCCCTTCATGGCGCTCGGTCGCCCGAACCTGTTCTTCGGCATCGCCGCCGGGAACATGGATTCGATGATCAACCACTACACCGCCGACAGGAAGATCCGCAGCGAAGACGCCTACACCCCCGGTGGCGCGGCCGGCAAGCGCCCCGACCGCCCGACCCTGATCTACACGCAGCGCTGCCAGCAGGCCTTCAAGGACGTGCCGATCGTGATCGGCGGCATCGAAGCCAGCCTGCGCCGCATCGCGCACTACGACTACTGGCAGGACAAGGTGCGGCGCAGCATCCTGGCCGACAGCAAAGCCGACCTGCTGCTCTACGGCAACGCCGAGCGCGCCATCGTCGAGGTCGCGCACCGGCTCGCCCGGCGCGAGCCGATCGAGACCATGACCGACATCCGCGGCACCGCCTTCCTCGTGCGCGACAGACATGCGCCGCAGGACTTCATGGCCATCGACTCCAGCGACGTTGACCAGCCCGGCCGCATCGACGCCCACATCAACCCCTACCAGAGCACCGGCGAAACGGCCGCCGCGCAGGGCCAGACCTGCGTCAAGGACGAAGCCGGTGCGCTGCCCGATGTGCCGCCCGCGTCCGCCGTGGTCGCGATGCCCGTCTCGCGCAAGGCCGGTGCCCTGAAGCTGCCGCCGCGCGACAGGACCGTGATCCGTCTGCCGTCCTACGAGCAGGTCAAGAGCGACCCGGTGCTCTACGCGCATACCAGCCGCGTGCTGCACCTCGAGACCAACCCGGGCAATGCACGTGCCCTGGTGCAGCGCCATGGCGAACGCGATGTGTGGATCAACCCGCCGCCGATCCCGCTGTCGACCGTCGAACTCGACGCGGTCTTCGACCTGCCTTATGCGCGCAGCCCGCACCCGGCCTATGCCGACGAGGGCGGTGGCCATGAGGGCACGACCAAGATCCCGGCCTGGGAGATGATCCGCTTCAGCGTGAACATCATGCGTGGCTGCTTCGGCGGCTGCACCTTCTGCTCGATCACCGAGCACGAGGGCCGCATCA
>CAZWUR010000015.1:0-75417 GCA_964637205.1 uncultured Rubrivivax sp. | reverse complement strand
TTGCTTGAAGAAGTGCGCATAATGCCTTGATTTTGCTAACACAGTAAGACTAGGAGGCTGTCGGGCACGATCCCAAGCCCGACAGCCTCCTGGCGCTGGTGCGGCCGCGAGGTTCGATCCCGGCATGAGTGCGCTCAATGCCGGCGTCGGGCCTTGGTCCAAGATGGCAGGAGGTATCGCCCTGCAGGAGAGATCTTGAGCTCATCGACATTCCTCACCGAGTCCTTGCCGCGCGCGCACAAGCGCACTGCGGCGCGTACGGCCATGCCGCAGGCGCCGGCCAAGTTCCGTGTGGTCGGCGTCGACCTTGAGCCCGAGGAGCGCGCCGTCATCCGCCAACGCCTGGGCGCCAAGCTCTCCAAGTACGCGGGCGACATCGAGCGCGTCAGTGTCCGGGTGCGGGACGACAACGGCCCGCGCGGCGGTGTCGACAAGGTCTGCCAGATCAAGGTGGTCCTGCGCGGACTGCCGTCGCTGGTCTACGAGAGCCGGGCGGCCTTGCTGAGCGACGCGCTCAACGGTGCGCTGGCCGGTACGCAGCGCGCCGTGGGCCGCAGCCTGCAGCGACGCCTGACCCAGTCGATCGAGGCGATGGCCAGCGGGACTGGCGCACCGCGCCACGACGATTCGTCCAACCAGGAGCCATGAGATGTCCCTCAGATGGTATGTCAGGCCGCGCGTCGTTGCGCTCAACTCCAGCACCTCGGTGCTCGACGCCGCACGCGCGATCGAGCGCAACAACATCGGCGCCGTGGTCGTGCAGGACCAGGGCCGCGTCGTCGGCATCGTGACCGATCGCGACCTTGCGGTACGTGTCCTGGGCCGCGGGCTCGACGCGCGCACGACGACCCTCGGCCAGGTGATGAGCACGGACGTCGTGACACTCGAAGCCAAGGACAGCCAGGCGAGTGCGATCCGTCTCATGCAGACGCGCAACATCCGGCGCATTCCGCTTGTCGAAGGGCAGCGCTTCGTGGGCATCGTGACGCTCGACGACCTGCTTCTGGACGAGGCGGCGCCGATCGACCGCCTGGCCTCGATCATCGAGGCCCAGATCGGCGAGGGCGGTCCGGTGGCCAGCAGCTGGTCGCCGGCGCGACGTCGCAGCGCCGCCCGCGCCGCAGCGACCTATCAGCGGGTCATGAACCAGGTGCGCGCCGACACCGGACTCGACGACGAGGTGCAGGCCGAGAGCGCGCTCGAGATCGTGCTCGAAGCACTCGTGCGCAGGCTCGATCCCGGGGAAGCCGAAGACCTCATCGCGCAGCTCCCGTCCTTGCTGCAGCCCTGGCTGTACACGCTGGCGACCGGCCCGGACAAGCGCATCACCCGGCAGTCGATCGAGCAGCAGCTGATGCAGCGTCTGGGCGTGGAGACCCTGCGCGCGGCCGAACTGCTCCCCGCCATCGGCGCGCTGATCGCCCGCATCGTCAGCGTGGGGCAGATGGATGACGTGCGGGGTCAGCTGCCGAAGGACTTGCGCGAAGTGTTTTCCGATGCGCCCGTGCCGACCACGGCGTGAGCGCAGCCCGATCTGTCGAATTGCAGGAGCCGGACCATGACTGAACTGACGAGCAGCGAGCGCAACGAGCTCGCCGCAATGCTGGGTGAGCGCAAGCAGATGATGCGCGACGAAATCCGTAGCGGGCTCGCCGGCCTGCATGGACAGACGCATGAGGACCTCCTGTCCGGCAGCTCGGATGCAGGTGATCTGTCCCTGGCCCGGCTGATCACCGACGTCGCCTATGCCGAGGTGGCACGCGATGCGGCCGAGTTGCAGGACATCCTGGCTGCCGAAAACCGGCTTGCGGCCGGCAACTACGGCCAGTGCATCGATTGCGACGAGCCGGTTCCCTACGCGCGCCTGAAGGCCTACCCGACGGCCAAGCGCTGCCTGCGCTGCCAGCAAGTCCGCGAGGCGACCCGCGCGCCGACCGCTCGCCGATAGCCGACACGGCCGCGCTGCCCAGGACCGGGCGACCGGGACGAAGCCGGGCGTGCCACGTACCGGCATGCAAACCCGCGCGCCGCCCGCGACCCGGGCCGGTGCGCGCAACAACCGATACACAGGAGTTCTGCATGTTCAACAAGATCACCATGGCCTCGGTGCGCCTCGTCGAGCGCTGGCTGCCGGACCCGTTCATCTTCGTGCTCCTGCTCACCCTGGTGGTGTTCCTGGCCGGCATGGGCCTCGAGGCGCAGACGCCGATGGCGATGATCCGGCATTGGGGGGACGGCTTCTGGGGGCTGCTGGCCTTCGCCATGCAGATGATCCTGATCCTGGTCACCGGCTGGGTGCTCGCCTCGACGCCGTTCTTCCGCCGCATCCTGAGCATGCTGTCGGGGCTGGCGCGCACACCGGGCCAGGCCATCGTCCTGGTCACGCTGGTGTCGCTCACCGCGAGCTGGCTCAACTGGGGTTTCGGCCTCGTCATCGGCGCCATGTTCGCGCGCCAGCTGGCGCGCCGTGTCGCCGATGTCGACTACCGGCTGCTCATCGCCAGCGCCTACAGCGGCTTCATCGTGTGGCACGGCGGACTGGCCGGTTCGGTGCCGCTGACCATCGCCACACCGGGCCACTTCATGGCCGAGAGCATGGGCGTCATCGGCACCTCGCAGACCATCTTCGCGAGCTACAACCTGCTCATCGTGCTAACCTTGTTCATCACCGTGCCCCTGCTCAACCAACTCATAATACCACGGCGCGAGCAGACGATCTCGGTTGACCCAACCAAGCTCGTGGACCCGCCGACGGCCGCCTTGCCGGCCACGCCCACGCCAGCCGAGCGCATGGAGAACAGCATCCTCCTCGCGCAGGCCGTGGGCATCATGGGTCTTGTGTTCGTCGGCTACTACTTCGCCGTCAAGCACGGCGGGTTGAACCTGAACATCGTCAACTTCATCTTCCTGATGCTGGGCATCGCCCTGCACGGGCGGCCGAGCCGATTCCTCGATGCCGTGGGCGACGCCGCACGCGGCGCCAGCGGCATCATCATCCAGTTCCCTTTCTACGCCGGGATCATGGGGATGATGATCGGCTCCGGCCTGGCCGCGAGTCTGTCGACCGGATTCGTGGCGATCTCCAACGAGACCACGCTGCCCTTGTTCACCTTCATCAGTGCCGGCATCGTCAACGTGTTCGTGCCCTCCGGCGGCGGCCAGTGGGCGGTGCAGGCGCCGGTCATGATTCCGGCGGCCACGGCGCTGAACGTCGACCTGGCGCGCGTCTCGATGGCGGTCGCCTGGGGCGACGCCTGGACGAACATGATCCAGCCCTTTTGGGCGCTGCCGGCGCTGGCGATTGCCGGCCTGCGCGCCAAGGACATCATGGGGTTCTGCCTGATCGTGCTCTTCGTCTCGGGCGTCGTCATCGGCCTGGGCCTGACCTTCCTGCCCTGAACGTGCAAACGGAACCTGAAGCCATGACATCCGAGCATTCCCGCGCGATCGACAAGACGCCGCTTCTATTGCCCGACCGGCGCCGAGCCTTGCTGATGCTCGGTGCTGCGGCGGCAACGGGCAGCGCCCGCGCTGCCGCGGACAAGGTCAGGACCACGGCGCGCATCGTGATCGTGGGTGCCGGCGCGGCGGGGCTGACGGCAGCATCACGCCTGGCCGCCGCCCTGGACGGCGCCAGCATCACGCTGATCGACGCCCGCCGGGAGCATCTGTATCAACCCGGCTTCACACTGGTGGGCGCGGGCATCAAGCGCGCAGCCTATGTCACGTCGACCACCGCCGAGTACGTGCCCGCCAATGTGGAATGGGTCCAGGAGCGCGTGGCCGAGTTCGATCCGCATGGAAACAAGGTGCTCACCGACAGCGGCAAGGCCTTCGCCTACGACTTCCTCATCGTCGCCACCGGCATGACCCTGGAGTACGGCTTGATCGAGGGCATGGACGAGAGCCTGATCGGCAAGTACGGCATCGGCAGCATCTACCACGGCCCTGCGGCAGCCCAGTCCACCTGGCAGCTCATGTCGAGCTTCGCCGACAAGGGCGGTCAGGGTGTGTTCCTGCGCCCTGCCACCGAGATGAAGTGCGCCGGCGCGCCGCTCAAGTACACCTTCATCACCGAGGACTATCTGACGCGGCGCGGTCAGCGCAGCCATGCGGAGATCGTCTACAACGCGAACAACAAGGTGCTGTTCGGTGTGCCCATCGTCTCCGAGAAGGTGCGCATGCTGTTCCAGGAGCGCGGCATCCGGGTCAACTACGAGCGCGTGCTCCAGCGCATCGATCCGGGCCGGCGCGTCGCCACCTTCAGCACCCCCGCAGGATCCGAGGAGCAGGGCTACGACTTCATCCATGTCATCCCGCCGATGCGCGCGCCTGAGCCCATCCGCAACAGCGCATTGCGCTGGCAGACTGGCCCCTGGGCGGACGAAGGCTGGATGGAAGTGGACAAGGGCACGCTGCGCCATGCGCGCTTTCACAACGTCTTCGGCCTGGGCGACATCGCCGGTGTGCCCAAGGGCAAAACCGCCGCCAGCGTGAAGTGGCAGGTGCCCGTGGCGGTCGACCACCTCGTGGCCGAGATCGCAGGCAGGACCTCGCAGGCGCTGTACACCGGCTACACCTCGTGCCCGATGATCACGCGGCTGGGCCGGGCCATGCTCGTGGAGTTCGACTACCAGAACAACCTGGTGCCGTCCTTCCCCGGCGTGGTCGCGCCGCTCGAAGAGCTGTGGGTCAGCTGGGTCATGAAGACCATGGCCCTGAAGCCCACCTACATCAGCATGCTGCGCGGCCGCGCCTGAGGGGAAGCACCTTGAACCAACTCGATCCCCTCATCCTGCTGGCGGTATTCCAGGAAATGCTCGGTCCCCTGCTCTGGCTGCTGCTGGCCGTGGTCGTGCTGGGCCTGACCGCCTTCGTGGCACTGCTGATTCGCGAGAAAGGTCTGGCCTCGCGCCGGCTGGTCCGGTCACAGGCGCTGGGCGTCCTGGGCGGGGCGCTTGCGCTGGTGCTGATGGCCCAGGTGTCGTCCTCGGGTTTCACCGATGCCGCCGGCCCGATCGACTGGATCCTGATCGCTCTCGTGTTTGGCGCGGGCCTGGTCGGCTCGGCGATCCTGGTCTACACGGCGGTCGGCTGGTGGTCCGTGCGGCGGCGCCCGGCTTGAGGGGCATCGGACTTCACATCCTGCGCGTGTGTGACGCGCGTCTGATCTGTGCGACCGACCGTGCTGAGCGTCGCGGCGCCGTCCGCTGCCGCCTCGGCCACGGCATGCCAGGCGTCTTTGAACAGCCGCATGCGGGCCGCCGTCACGTTGAAGGTTTCGTGGTGCAGCCGCGATCGACGCAAGAGCCGAACCGCCGCACAGGCGGCCCGCCAGAGCCGCCGCGATGCCGCGGCCATGAACCGCGTGAACGGCCAGGATCTGCACGGCACGCTGCCGCGGGGCCGATCTTCCAGGCTCTGGCCACGGGTCATGATCACCTCGGGGTGAGAGGCTTCGGGATTCGGACCAGCGTCGGCGGTCGGACCGCTGCCGGCATTGCCGCTGCTTGCGCTGACTGAATGCGAGCTTGTCGCCATGCCAGGTTGTTCTGCGTTCGGGCCGGCAGGAACGGTGGCGCGGACGACGGTGGCGGCGAGCGACTTCGACGTCACAGGCGATAGGCTACGATCACGGCCGCGGTCGCGAAGCACATGCCCGCGTTGGCCACACTCACCGCGATCGCCCGGTTCATTCCCGCGCCGTTGTGCTCGAACAGCCACGCGGCCATCGTGACGTTCGCGCCCAGCCAGGTCAGCCATGTCCAAAGGGAGTGTTGGGTGGAATCGCCATGCTCCACGATGGACATGACCGTCGGCAGGTAGGCCAGCACACGCGCCGTGCTGAAGAACGTGAAGCACCAGGTCAGCACGACCCGGTAGCTTGACCGTCGTCCACGCGCTGACGCCGTTGGCGGATGCTGCCGGCCGCCCTGGTCTTCGTCGTTGGCCAACGCGGGCATGACGGGGGTCGCCAATTGATTCGGGGCCAGTGCGTGGGTCGCCGATGGCGCGTGCTTGTCGCCACGCCCGCAAGCGGCCAGACCAAGGGTCACAACCAGCGAGGCGAGCGTCTGCTGCGAAAGTCGACCGTGGAGCGTGTTCACGAAAGCCTCCTGTTCTTGCGAGTCGAGTCCCGTTCCGGACTGTGATGACGGACTGTGAACACAACAGGTATCTGCACCGTCTCTGCGCGACCGGCGGGGCGTATCACCCACCGCTGCTGCGCTGACGCGCCAGATGCCGTTCCAGCGAAGGAAGCGAGCTGAAACGGTGCCGCGTGCCCGCTTCGATGTCGTGCAGTTCGTAAACCAGTTCAACCCTGAGCGTGCGCTGCTCGAGCACACGCAGGATGTAGCTGCGCACGAGCCGGCTTGCACTTTCGGTGTTTGGATCGCCCATGCGGCATGCTGAACGCGCACCGTATCCGAACCGTCTCCGTGCGCCGAAGGAACGACTTGCCCGGCTTCGATGGCGTGCCTACGATGAACATGTTGCCCTCGGGGAGCGATTGGCGATGACGGCGGAGTCAAGGACGAAACTTCTGCTGCTGGGCGCGCCGTGCGTCGCCAGGGCCGAAGATCGTCTCGACCTCCCCGAGACCGCGCCCGCCTACCTCGGCCTGTTCCTGGCCTCGCAGACTGGCTGGGTCGGACGTGAGAGCGTGGCCACCTACCTGTGGCCCGAACTGCCCACCGAACGCGCCCAGCACAACCTGCGCGTGGCGCTCAATCGACTCTCCCCGCTGCTCGCGGATTGGGGCCTGCAAGACGCGCTGCTGACCGAACGCCGGCGCTTGCGCTTCAACGCCCAGTCAGACTTGGCTCAATTCCGCAGCTTCCTGGCCGCGGGTGACTGGCTGCTCGCGTGCCAGTTGCCGAACGGGCAGTTCCTCGACGGCGTCCAGTTCGCGTCATATCCGGCCCTCGCTGCGTGGTTGACCGTCGAGCGTGAATCGATCCGTCATTCGTGGCGCAAGGCCTTGTTCGAGGCCGCCGCCGCGGGCGCGGAAGTCGACGTGCCGCTGGCGCGCTACCGGGCCGCGCATCCTTCGGACGGCGACATGGCGGCGCTGCAGGCCACGCGCCTGGTTGCCGGCGGCCGCGCTAGCGAAGCGCAGGACGCGATCGCTTCATTCCAGCAAGCCGCCGCCGGCGACCTGACTGCGGCCGAGCTGGATGCCAGTCTGCGACAGATCGAACATGCCGTCGCGGGCGCCGTGCCGGGCCCGGCCGCACGCGAAGCGACCGTCATGCTCGGACGCGAGGCCGACCTGGCTGCGCTCCAGGCGGAAGTGACTGACCATCGCTGGGTCACCGTGGTGGGCTTGCCTGGCGCTGGCAAGTCCACGCTCGTGCGCGCCTGGCTGGCGCAGCGCGATGCCGAGCAGCCACAGGGGCCCACGGTGCACGTCGAGGTCAACGAAAGGACCACGGCAAGCGCGGTCCTGGACTCCGTCATCTCGTCAATGGGGGGCACACCTGCGACGCGCAAGTTGAGCCCGTCCGAGCAGATTGCACAGCTTCGGGGTCAACTGGTTCTCGACGGCCTTGACCCTGCGGGCTGGAGCGCCGACTGGGCAGCGCTGCTGCGGATGATCGCCACCGAAGCGGCGGGGCTGCGGGTGCTGGCATCCTCGCGCCAGCCACTCGGGCTGCCTGGCGAACACCTGCACCGACTGGGCGGCCTGCTCACCTCGCCTGGCGCACCTGGAAGTCTGAGCCCGGCAGCCCAGTTGTTCTTGCGCGAGGCCCAGCGCCTGCGATCCGCGCGCGGTGGCATCGCAACGGACGCCGACATCGAAGCCATTGCGCGGGCGAGCGGTGGCCTACCCCTGGCGTTGAAGCTGGCCGCGGCGTGGAGCCGATGGCTGGAGCCGCGATCGATCGCAGCACACATCACGCTCGCGGCAACCACTGCCGTCGGCGCTCTCGACGGCTCCCTGCACGATTGGCTGGCGCCGGTCTGGGAACGGCTCTCGGCCCCACAGCGACTGGCCCTGGCGTCGCTCAGCCTCAGCCCCGGCTCGTTCGACATGCCCGCCGCGGTGTCGCTGGCTGCGGCGCCTGTCGACATCATCGAGTTGCTGATCGACCGCGGTCTGGTCGACCTGGATCCAGGACCTTTGCCACGCCTGCATCTGCATGCCTTGGTGCGGGCCTTTGCCAGTGCCAGGCTGCGAGCGGCGCCCGTTGATCGGCGCGCGGCCATCAGACGCTACATCGAAGGCGTCGCTGCGCGCCTGGGCCCCTGGCCGGTCGATATGGGCCAGCCGCAGATGACGGTCTCCCAGGTCACGGCGTCGCTGGACGAAGTGCTGGCCGCTTGGCCGCTGGCGCTGGAGGTCGGCGCCTTGCACGCCATCCAATGGCTGAGTGCCGCCCTGCTGACCTGGCATGAGGCCAAGGGCGAGCACCGCGCCGGCGAGCGGCTGCTCGTGCAGGCGCTGCCCGCGCTGGACGAATCGATTCCGACCGAGGCAGCGACGCTGGCCCAGGTGCAGATCGCGCGTACAACGCTGGCCTACCGTGTTGGCGACTACGACGCCGCTGAACGACTTTCGCTCGTCACGCGCGAGCTTGCCCGTGCACTGGGTGCCGGGCGCATATTCAAGCGCGCGACCAACATGCTTGGGCTGAGCCTTTGGATGACCCTGCGGCTCGACGAAGCGAAGGTGGCCTTCGAGGAAGGTCTGGGCTTGGCCGAAGCTGCCGAAGACCTGCGCTACGAAGACGTCTTCAGCAGCAACCTGGCGTTGGTGGAGAAGAGTCTGGGCAACTTCGCGGCCGCCGAGTCGCGGTGGCGGCGTGCCATTGATGTCCGCTCGACCCGTGGAGATTGGGATGGGGTTTGCAATAGCGTGAACAACCTTGCCAATCTGCTGCGGCATCAACGTCGACTCGACGAATGCGAAGTTCTGGCGCACGAATGCCTGCGGCTGACGCGCGTACATGGACTTGACGCTGAACGCCCGTTCGCGCTGATCGGCCTGGCTTTGTTGCTGCGTGAGGCGGGCAAGGCGCTGCAGGCCGAAGAGTACCTGGCCCTTCTGGATGCCTGCGACGTTGACACGGTTGAAGGCCCCGTGCGCACAGGTGCAGCACAACTGCGCGCGCAACTCGCGCTCGATCGGGGTGATGGCGATGCAGCGCTGATCCACATCGGCGAAGCACTCGATCTTTGTGTACATCACGGCGACGCCCCCAACCGCGACGAATCGCTGGCGCTGTACGGCGACTGGCTGTCGCGCCACGACGGGCGCCCCGACGACGCACTGCGCCTGTGGGCTGCGCTCTACCGCGCGCCGAGACTGCACGCCACATTGCGCGACGAGATCGAGAAGCGATTCGCGGCGGCCAATGCCGATCCCGCGCAAATGGCGACGGCGCTCGACCTGGCCTTGGTCACGGAGCAGGCGATGTTGGCCGCACGAAAGCGTTTCGAGGCTCTGTCGCGATAGTGGGGCCGGCGCTGACACGGGCGGCTTCGCCGGCCGGTCAGATCGCCGGGTTGGCTGAGGATGGCGGGGTTGAAGCGTGTCCGGGAGACCAGCACCTGATTTCAACAGGACACCTTCGGTCGCCGCAGCGAACGCACTGCGTCCCACGCGCAGGGTGTTCGGTGCCTGCCCCCGGCGAATCCGACGCGAGACGGGAACGATGCTCGTCGTGGCAGGTCCGCCCCGCGGCCTTCATGGCACTTGCGCGGGCTTCATTTCGCCACCGGGATGGCCGTTCCACGGTCCACCGCCACGGCGGTGATGCTGTTCTGGGGTGAACCTTCGATGACCCGGTCCGAATAGGTCAGGTAGATCAGCGTATTGCGTGGCGCGTCCACCATGCGCACGACGCGCAGCTTCTTGAAGACCAGGGAGATGCGTTCGCTGTACATCTCGTCCTGCATCGGGATCGGCTTGGGAAAGCTGATGGGGCCGGTCTGGCGGCAGGCGATCGAGGCCTCGGCCTTGTCTTCGGCCAGTCCGAGCCCGCCCTTGATGCCGCCGGTCTTGGCCCGCGAGACATAGCAGGTGACACCGCGCACGCCAGGGTCGTCATAGGCATCGACGACGATCTTGTGATCCGGTCCGATCAGCTTGAACACCGTGTCGACCTCGCCGACGCGCTCGGCGCCGGCCGGCAATGCCAGGCCCAGTGCGGCCATGCACAGCGCCAGGCGGATGTGAAACAGCGGACGGCGTGGAATTTCTGCAGGGGTCATTTGCGATCCAGGGCGGATGAGTGGCGGCTACGAACCGCGGATCATGCCGCGAGTGCGCGGCGCGTGTACGAACTTGCCGACCGACCTTGCGGCCCGAGCGTCGGGGGCCGCCTGCGGCAGAGCTCGTCCTGAGTGCATCCGGGTGCCGTCGGCCCGTCCCGCCAGTCGCCAAACAGAGGTGGATGACCGCAGCATTGCAAGATGTCCATCGGCGCCATTCGGCATGGGTCAGCGGTCGGCGCACCGTACACAGGGCAGACCGCGGTTCGCAAAAAATCGTGACGCGAGGTACTCGGAGAACCCTTCGCCCGACTCGGTGGAACAGTTGCAGGCGCAGGGACAGAGTCAGTTGTACGGGGCGCAGCCGTGACGCATGATCTGCCTCCCACAGGAGGAGAGTGCCATGCTTGCAGGATCAATACAGCGCACGCTGGCCGGCGCGGTTCTGGCTGGGTTTGCGGCGACAGCGGCCCTGGCTGCTGACGGCGACTGCCGCAACCAAGGCTCGCCGGCGATCAGTTTCGTCCAGTTCACGTCACCGGACATCAGCACATCGCCTCCGTCGCTGCTCACGATCAAGGGCAAGCTCAGGCTTCCAGCCGGCATGGGCTGCCACGCCGGGCGCGAGGTCCCTGCCGTGGTGATACTTCATGGCTCCTCCGGCGTCGATGCACGCGGCGATTTCTACGAAGCTGCGCTGAGCCAGGCCGGCATCGCGACACTGCAGATCGACATGTGGGAGGCGCGCGGCGTCACCGGCGGTGCAAATCGCCCGAATGCGCCGATCCTGACCCTTCCCGATGGATTCTCGGCGCTCGCCTTTCTGGCCACGCAGCCGGGCATCGCGGCCGACCGCATCGGCGTCCTGGGTTTTTCCTGGGGCGGCGTCATGAGCATGGGCTCGGCCGAGCAGCTCTATGCCGGCATGTTCGGCGGCGGCCGGCAGTTCAAGGCCCACGTCGCACATTACCCCGTGTGTTACGGCTACAACTTGGTCATTCCGGGACTGCCGCCACCAGCACAGTTCGGCACGCAGTTCCTGAACCTGACCGGCGCACCGGTGCTGATCCAGGTCGGCAGCAGCGATGACTACGACAATGGCGCTGCGCATTGCCAGACCCTGGCGCGGGCGGCGAACTCGACCAACGGCTATGTCGTGCGTGCGGTCGAAGTACCCGGGTCAGAGCATGCCTGGGACCGGTTGATGGTGCCGATCACCGTGGCTGACCCGTTCGGCGACGAGGGCAGTTACTTCGTGACCGGCCAGGTTCCGAACGTGCAGCTTGTGCCGAACGTGGAGCAGGCCTATGCGGCGCGTGAGCGGGTGGTGCGCTTCTTCAAGCGTCGCCTGTGATGCCGCAGTGCGGCATGCCTGGCACCTCGCGTCGCACCGTGCGCGACGCGAAGCCCGCAGCATCTGCGCCATGCCGCTGCCGCTTGCGCGAAGGGGATGGCGGCTCACGATTGCCATGTGCGCCGTCCCACCGTTCGGCCTGAGCAGCCTGCGGCCACCGTCTTCGCACAGGCCGAGGGCTTCGCGCTGCGCACCTGTCGCCCCGCGATTGCGGACGACTTTCTGGACGCTGCGGCTTGATCTGTGGCAAGCGCCCCAAGGGGTACGCGGAGTTCAATCCCGTATTGGCACGCCGCAGGAGAAGGCCGGTGCTCAAGGAGCTTTTCACCACCGACGTGGGTCTCATGACCGTGATCGGTCTGTCCTTCATGATCGGCATGGGGGTCTTCTACATCCGCTACTTCCTGCGCCGCATGCGCGAAGACGGCGAGCAGGCCGACCGGCAGACCAAGCCCTGAACGCCCTCGCGGGCCAGCTTCAGCACAGGCCGGGAACGAAGCGCGCCGTCGGTGTGCGGTAGACCGCCGCGCAGGCGGCCACGCACAGTCGCATGGCCGCATGCCTGCGCCGCGTGGCCACGGCGGGCAAATCACCGCGGCGGCCATTCGACGGTCGCTTGCGCCTGCTTGCGCTGGTACTGGCGCCGCGACTTCATCTTGCTGCCGCAGGCGGCCATGCTGCACCAGCGCCGCATGTGATTGCGGCTCGTATCCAGGAAGAGCCAGCCACAACCGCCGCACTGGCGCAGCGGGTGCGTGCGCTGCCCGGTCAGCAAGTCGGCTGCGGCCCAGGACAAGGGACCCAGGATCGCGCCGAGCCGCGAGGGCAGTCCGGGCCAGCGCCATGCGGCGCCGCCGGCCGTGGGTTCGAGCGCGCGCCGGGCGCCGGGAGCCTGCAAGCTGCGGTTCAGCGGTTCGAGCGCTGCGGTTGAGGGCGATCGTTCGTGCGCCAGGTCGTCAAGCACCTGGGCCATCACTTCGCGCAACTGAATCGCGCGCCGATGCACGTCCTTTGCCTGCGCCCGATCGTGCAACGCCGCGTCGTGCAGTCGGATGAACTCATCCGTGCTCAGCAGGCCCGCGTGACGGCACCAGGCGACGAGCTGTGCGCAGTCGGACAGGAAGTCGACCGCCTCGGGCGTGCCGACCGGCAGCGAGCTCACGGAGCATCTGGCCCAGCTGATGCAGATCGACCCGATCACCGCCGTCGCGCTCACCCACGCCGCCTTGCTGGTGCAGATGGGCGAGGACGACTTCTATACGCCGCGCCCCGACTTTCTCGGCTTCCACGCTGTGACGCCACTCGAGACAAGCCGCCTCGCGACCTACGAATCGCAGCACCCGATGCACGCCCCGGTCATCCGGCTGGACCGCGACCTGTGGCTGCGTGCGCTGCTGGGGCTGACGAGGACAGCCCCATAGGAATCCGGCCCGCAGGGGCCGCCCTGTTGTCCGCGGATCGACCGCCCGGCCGTCTTGAAGGGTGTGGACTGCGGTCGATCCGCGCCGCGCCACGGCATGCGCTCTGCGCGACCCAAAGCCCGCCAGCCTCCTAGACGTGCAACTCTAGGGAAAACGCGTGAATTGGGGTCCGCCCTCTACGCCTTCGCGGCACAGTGTGGTCATTCCGCAGCGCACGTGGTGTGCAAGGGGTTTGCAAGCGCAAGCCCGCAGCCGCAACGTCTACAACCAAACCGCATGGAGTCCCGCATGTCCACCAAGAACCTGTCCACGGTTGCCAACGAAGTCATCCAGTCCTACGGCATCACGGCCATCAACGTCATCAACAGCTATCGCTTCGGCGGCGAGCGTGTGCTCGGTTTTGTCGACGAGCGTTTTGCCATCGCAGTGAACCGCGGCGCGGCGCTGCTGCGCAAGGACCTGCGCAGCAACCTGATCGACAAGCAGCAGCGCTTCAGCGGCTACTACGTCAAGGGCCTGCGGTTTGGCGCCGAGCGCGCTGAAAGTGTTGTCGGCGTGGCCGTCGATTTGGCCGGCAAGGGCGTGAACATGGTTTCCGCCAACGCCGAGCGGTTCGAGGTGTCGGCCAACGCCATCGACATGATCAACCGCGTGGCGAGGCCGGCGGCGAATGTGGTGCATCAGGTGGTGGGCCGCATCGAAAAGGGCAGCAGCATGCTGGTCAAGGTTGTCTCCGGCAAGGACGTGCCTGCCAAGGCCGTCGCCACCCGCAAGCTGAAGACGGTCAAGCGCGAAGCCGCCGTCGCCCGCAAGCGTGTGGTGAAGACCACCACACAGCGTGTCGGCAAGGCCGTGGCCGAGACCGCCACCCAGACCTCGAACGCGGCCCGCCGCGTGGCGCGCAAGGCCAGTGCGACCGCCAAGCTGGCCTGAAGCCCGATTCGAACCGGCGCGGCGCTTCGCACAGGAAGCGCCGCGCCGGTTTTTCCTGCCGGGCGCTGAGCGCCGAGCGCACCCGACACCCACGACTCGGCCGTCGGGTCGTGTAGCGAAGGCGGTGGAGAAGGATCGGCTGGTTTCGGACCTGCCGCGCCCGCCCGACCGCGTCAGGCTTCAGGCCTCGGGGCGCGAAAACACCAGCGATGCATTGGTGCCACCAAAGCCGAAGCTGTTGGACATCACGGTGTTCAGCGCCTGGTCCAGGCGCTGGCGCAGGATCGGCAGGCCAACGGCGGCCGGGTCCAGCGTCTCGATGTGTGCCGAAGCCGCGGCGAACCCGCCCTGCATCATCAGCAGGCTGTAGATCGCCTCCTGCACGCCGGCCGCACCCAGCGAGTGGCCCGACAAGGACTTGGTGGAGCTGATGCTGGGCACCTGCTCGCCGAAGACCTCGCGCACCGCACCCAGTTCGGCCAGATCGCCGACCGGCGTGGAAGTGCCGTGGGCGTTGATGTAGTCGACGGGTGCGCGCACCGTCGACAGCGCCTGCTGCATGCAGCGCATCGCCCCTTCGCCCGAGGGTGCGACCATGTCGTGACCGTCCGATGTGGCACCGTAGCCCACCAGTTCGGCCAGGATGGTGGCGCCGCGCGCCTGAGCGTGCTCCAGGGCCTCCAGGACCAGCATGCCACCGCCGCCGGCGATGACGAACCCGTCGCGCGCCGCATCGAAGGCACGCGAGGCCTGCCCGGGGCGGTCGTTGTAGCCGGCAGACATCGCACCCATCGCATCGAACAGCAGCGAAAGCTCCCAGCTTTCCTCTTCGCCGCCGCCGGCAAAGACCACATCCTGCTGGCCCCAGGCGATGAGCTGTGCGGCGTGGCCGATGCAGTGCGCACTGGTGGCGCAGGCCGAACTGATGGAGTAGTTGACGCCCTTGATGCCGAAGCTCGTGGCCAGGCAGGCCGAAACCGTGCTGCCCATCGTGCGCGTGACCATGAAGGGGCCGACACGCTTGATGCCCTTGGCGCGCAAGGTGTCGGCCGCCCACACCTGGTTGAAGCTCGAGGCTCCGCCCGAGCCCGCCACCAGTCCGGTGCGCGGGTTCGACATCTGTGCCGGCTCCAGACCGGCCTGTTCGGCCGCCTGCTTCATCGACAGCCAGGCATAGGCCGCCGCGTCGCCCATGAAGCGCAGGGTGCGTCGGTCGACCACCGATTCGAGCACCAGGTCGGGCCGGCCGCTCACCTGGCAGCGCAGGCCGCGTTCAGCATAGGTCGGGTTGAAGCGCAGGCCGGAACGGCCTTCGCGCAGGCTGTGCGTCACGTCCGCCAGGGTGTTGCCCAGGCTGGAGACGATGCCCATGCCGGTGATGACGACTCGACGCATCAGAATCCCTCCGTCGACGTGAACAGGCCCACTTTCAGATCGGTTGCGGTATAGATCTCGCGGCCGTCGGCGAGAACATGGCCATCGGCGATGCCCATCACCAGCTTGCGCTCGACCACCCGCTTGAAGTCCAGACGGTAGCTGACACGAGCCACCGACGGCAGCACCTGGCCGGTGAACTTGATCTCGCCGGCCCCCAGCGCGCGCCCGCGCCCCGGGTTGCCACGCCAGCCCAGCCAGAACCCCACCAGCTGCCACAGCGCATCGAGCCCGAGGCAGCCCGGCATCACCGGGTCGCCCTCGAAGTGACAGCCGAAGAACCACAGGTCGGGTCGGATGTCGAGTTCTGCGTCGAGCTGGCCCTTGCCATGGGCACCGCCCGTATCGTCGATGCGAACGATGCGGTCGAACATCAGCATATTGGGCAGCGGCAGGCGGGCATTGCCCGGGCCGAAGAGCTCGCCGTGGCCGCAGGCCAGCAACTCGTCGCGGCCGTATGCGTGTTTCCCCTGCTCGCGTTGACTGATGCGCAATTGGGCGTGGGTCATGGGGCGGTAGGCCTCTGGTTCGATGAAGACAGCATTCCGGGCTGCAGTTCTACCGCGCCTTGCGGGCCCCGGCGATCGCAGCGGACCCCATTTTGCCAGCCGCGCGAGGCTTGCAAAGCACAAGCCGCGTCGGCCGTTCACGGCGACGCGGCCTCCACGCCTGTGGATTCCCGTTCAGAGGCGGCATGCGCGAGCGCAGCTTGTGCGCACGCTGGCGCGGAATCCGGGCATACGGCGACCGACCGCCGGGATCCCCTGGCGGGTCGGGACCGCGCGCACGCAGCGCCGAGCGCGACGCCGGCGCGTGCCGCGCAAGCCGGCTTACTTGGCGGCCAGCTGGCCGGCGACTTCCTTGAACAGGCCTTCGCCGACGCTGGGAATGAACATCTTCCACACCGGCTGCACCCGTTCGCGCATGCGCTCGCGTTCGGCGTCGCTCACCTCGTTGACCTGCATGCCCTTGGCCGCCATCGCCGCGCGTGCGCCCTTGGACTGGTCGCGTGCCACGCCGCGCTGGAAGCTGCGCGCTTCGACGGCCGCTTCCTTCAGGATCCTGCGGTCGCCCTCACTGAGCTTGTCCCAGAACTTCTTCGACACCAGCGGAATGAAGGCGCCGTAGCTGTGGCGGGTCAGCGAAAGGTACTTCTGCACTTCATAGAGCTTGAGTGCGTTGATGACGGCGGTGGGCGTGCCCTGGCCGTCCACGGTGCGGGTTTCCAGCGCCGTGTAGAGCTCGGGGATGGCCAGCGGCACCGGGACGGCGCCCAGCGCCTTGATCGTTTCCTGCGTGATCTTGGCCTGGATCGAGCGGAACTTCAGGCCCTCGAAGTCCTCGGCCCTGGCGATCGCATGTTTGCTGTTGGTGGCGTTGAAGAAGCCGTTCTCCCAGTAGGCGAGGCCGACGAGACCCTTCTCGGGCAGCATGCCCAGCAGCTTGTCGCCGACCGGGCCGTCGAGCACCTTCTCGGCCTGCTGCACATTGGCGAACAGGAAGGGGAAGTCGAGGATCTCGTACTCCTTGACCATGCCGGTCAGCGTGGTCGTCTGCGGCACGGTGAACTCGATGGTGCCGCCCTGCAGCGCCGAGGTGACCTGCACATCGTTGCCCAGAGCGCCGCTGTAGAAGCCCTTGATCTTGATCTTGCCGCCGCTCTTGGCATCCACCAGTTCGATGAACTTGGCCACGCCCTGTCCCTGGTGCGACTTCTCGGGCAGCGTGACGGCGAACTTGGCCGTGACCTGGGCCAGCGCAAGTTGCGGGGCGCCGGCCGCGAAGCTGCCCGCGATCGCGAGCGCCATCAGTCTGTGAACGGGTTTCATGGTCTTGTCTCCTGGGTTGAAAAAGAAAAGGGCGCTCAGCGCCACCACTGCGCCGGCACGGTGACGAGCGCGGGGAACAGCACCAGCGCCACCAGTACGGCAAGCTCGGCGATCAGGAAGGGCATGATGCCCCGCGCCGCCTGGCTCAGCGTGACCTTGCCGATGGAGCTGACCACGTTGAGCACGACGCCCACCGGCGGCGTGATCATGCCGAGCGAGCAGTTGACGATGAAGATGACGCCGAAGTAGATCGGGTCGATGCCGGCCTGCTGCACGATGGGCAGGAACACCGGCGTGAAGATGAGCACGATGGGGATGAAGTCGAGCACCATGCCCGACAGGAACACCACCGCCATCATCGCCGCGGTGAGTGCCAGCGGGCTGTCGCCGAGCACGGACAGCGCAGCGCCGACCTGACCCGGGATGTCCGCGATCGTGATCATGTACGACGCCACCATCGCGAAGCTCGCCAGCAGGAGCACGACCGCGCTGGTGCGCGCCGACACGAGCAGGCAGCGATAGATCGCGGCCGGCGTCAGTTCGCGGTACACCACCATGCCCACGAGCAACGCATACACCGCCGCCACGACGGCGGCCTCGGTGGGCGTGAAGATGCCGAACTTCAGGCCGCCGACGATGATCACCGGCATCATCAGCGCCCACACACCCTTGCCGAGCAGGCGCGCGCGCTCCGCATAGCTCTTGCGCGGTGCCAGCTGCATGCTGGTGCGGCGCGACACCAGCCACCACGCGATGACCAGTGAACCGCCCATCAGCACGCCGGGAAAGATGCCGGCGAGAAACAGGCGCGTGATCGACAGATTGGCCACCACGCCGAAGATCAGGAAACCGATCGAAGGCGGGATCACTGGCGCGATGATGCCGCCGGCGGCCATCAGGCCGCAGGAACGTGCCGGGTCGTAGCCGGCCTGGCGCATCATCGGCACCAGGATGGCGGCCAGCGCCGCGGTGTCGGCGACCGCCGAGCCCGACAGGCTGGCCAGCAGGATGGCGGCAAAGATCGCCACATAGCCCAGGCCGCCGCGCAGATGGCCGACGAAGGCACCCGCCATCTCGACGATGCGCCGCGACAGGCCGCCGGCGTTCATGAATTCGCCGGCCAGGATGAAGAAGGGCACGGCCATGAGCACGAAGTTGTCGGCCCCGCCGATCGCGTTCTGCACCACGATCTGCGAATCGAACTGGTCGAGCTGCAGCATGATCGCCACGCCCGACAGGAGCAGGGCGAACGCGATCGGCATGCCCAGCGCGATCAGCGCGAGCAGCGAGCCCAGGAAGATGAAGGCGCTCACCGCCGGGCCCCGTCCTGCCGATCGGCGGCGACTTCGGGCATCTTCTCGAGGATGCGGTCGCCGAGGTCCTTGGTCAGCTGCGGGCCTTGCGGCGCGCGCAGCGCGTGCCAGATGTTGTTGATGATGGCCAGCGCCATCGCGGCGCCGAAGACGAGCGCCACGCCGTACAGCCAGGCGTACGAGACGCCGAGCACCGGGAAGCTGTTGCCCAGGTTGATCTGCGTCTGCGCCCAGCCGCCGATGAGGAACATGCCGCAGGCGGCCAGCATCAGCAGGCCGGTCAGCAGCACCAGGGCCTTGCGCGCGGCGATCGGCAGCTTCGCGACCAGCGCATCGAAGCCGATGTGCGCATGCTGCACCGACGCGAGGATGGCGCCGAGAAAGATCAGCCAGACGAAAAGCAGGCGCGCCAGCTCAGTGGACATCGCAATGCCCGAATCGAAGCCGTAGCGCAGCACCACGTTGCTGAACACCAGCAAGGCCATCAGCGCCAGGCTGGCGGCGATCAGGATCTCCAATGCGCGCACGCTGGCGCGGCCCAAGCGATTTGTCATCGTTTCGCACTCCACAGAGCCGCGGCGCGCTGCGCCGCGGCGCAGGCGCCTACGGCTTGGCGTAGCTGCCGTCGTGCATCCACGCAGCGTGCTTGGGCGCCTTCTTGGTCTTGTCCCACTCGTTGAGCATGTCCCACTTCACGTCGTCGAGCTGCTTCATCATCTCGGGCGTGCCGGTGTTCACCGCCAGCTCGAGCCGGTGGCCGCTGGGGTCGCGGAAATAGATCGACTTGAAGATGGTGTGATCCGTCGGCCCCAGCACCTCGATGCCATCGGCCTCCATGCGCGCCTTGGCGGCCATCATTTCATCGATGCTGCCGACTTCCATCGCCAGGTGCTGCGTCCAGGTGGGCGTGTTGCGGTCGCGGTCCATCGGCGGCTTGCTCGGCAGCTCGAAGAACGCCAGGATGTTGCCGTTGCCGGCATCCAGGAAGATGTGCATGTACGGGTCGGGATCCTTGGTGGAGGGCACCTCGTCCTCGGCGATGGCCAGGATGAAGTCCATGTTCAGGTACTTGCCGTACCACTCCACGGTCTGCTTGGCGTTGATGCATCGATACGCCACGTGATGAAACTTCCTGATCTTCATGTCTGCGTCTCCACTCGGATGAGTCGGTGTCCGTGCAAGACCGCCATTCGGGCCACGCCGACACCGCGCGCTGCAAGGCGGATCGCGGGCATCCCACGGCCTCGCGAAACGTCATTAGATGTATTCTGCGTATATCCTTCAAACGCTTTCTTTTTCTGCATCGACAAGGAAAGATGATGAATGTGAGCCTGCGCCAGCTGCGCGCGCTGGTGGCCCTGGTGCATACCGGCAGCTTCACGCAGGCTGCCAACGCGCTGCATGTCACGCAGTCGGCGCTGAGCAGCCTGATCAAGGAACTCGAGCAGAACCTGGGCCTGCGGCTGGTGGACCGCAACACGCGCGGCATGGGCCTGACGGCGGCCGGTCGCGAC
The DNA here is from genome assembly GCA_964637205.1 of uncultured Rubrivivax sp. Taxonomy (GTDB): domain Bacteria; phylum Pseudomonadota; class Gammaproteobacteria; order Burkholderiales; family Burkholderiaceae_C; genus Rubrivivax. The sequence goes on along the minus strand of CAZWUR010000015.1, from coordinate 55,401 downwards.
TTCGTCCCGGCGATCGAGCGCATCCTGCAGGACCTCGACGGCGTGCTGGGCAACATCGACGATCTCAAGGCGCTGCGCCGGGGCGTCGTGCGCGTGGCGGCGCCGCAGCTGCTGGCCTCCACGCTGCTGCCCGAGGTGATGGCCGTGTGGCGCCGTGAGCATCCGGCGGTGCAGGTTCGACTGGCCGATTGCGATGTCGAAGGTGTGCTCACCCGCGTCGCGGCGGCGGAGGTGGACTTCGGCATCGGGCCCGAGCGATCCACGGGCGGCGAGACGGCCGCGCAGTTGCTGTTCGACCTTCCCTTCGTGGTGGTCTTTCCGCCCGGGCATGCGCTCGACGCGCACCCCCGGATCTGCTGGAGCGACTTGACGAAGCACCCTTTCATCGCCCTGCAGGGGCAGTTCACCGAGCGCCTTGCGCTCGACCTGCATGCTGCCCTGCGCGAGCGGCCGCTGCATCCGACGAACGAGGTCGCCTTCATGACGACGGCGTTGAGCCTGGTCAATGCCGGCATGGGGGTGACGGCCTGCCTGCCCTATGCCAGCTCGCTGGTGCGCAGCTATGGCTTGCGCATGGAGCCCCTGCACGAGCCTCGGCTGCGACGCAAGGTGATGGTCTACGAGCGCACCGGGGGCTCACTTTCGCCTGCGGCGAAGCGCTTCAAGGAATTCCTGCTCGCGCATGTCGCCGCACATCCGGACTACGGCGCAGGGGATTGAAGATCCCGTTCAAGGCGTGACGCCGTCGTGCGCCTGATCGACGCCTGCTGGCGCCGATCGGCGGCGATGCGCGGACGAGCTCAGTGCAGCTGCGAGGCGCGGGTGTCGGGCGCCGGCAGGGCCGCGCGCGGCGCGTCGACCAGCAGCCGCTCGAGCAGGGCGTCGACCGCCTCGGGCGGCAGCGGGCGCGACAGGAAGAAGCCCTGACCGGCCTGGCAGCCGGCCTGCTTCAGGCGCGCCAGCTGGCCGGCGCTTTCGATGCCTTCGGCCATCACGGTCTTGCCGAGCGACTGGCCCATCATGACGATCGCGCGCACCACCGTTTCTTCTTTGATGCCACGCTCCAGATCGGCGACGAAGCCGCAGTCGAGCTTGAGGCTGTCGACCGGCAGGCCGGGCAGATGGCGCAGCGACGAATAGCCGGCGCCGAAATCGTCGATCGCGAGGCCGATGCCCGACTGGCGCAGCTGGGTCAGCGCCGGCAAGGCACCGTCCAGACGCTGCATCAAGGTGTTCTCGGTCAGTTCCAGGGTCAGATGCTGCGGCTTCAGCCGGGCGTCGGCGAGAGCCAGATTGACGCGCGACACGAGGCCCGGGTGGGCGACGTCGATGCCCGACAGGTTGACGTGCAGATGCAGCTCGGCAAACGCGCCGTCGCGCTGCTGCCAGCGCTGCAGTTGCCGGCAGGCTGCATTCAGCACGAAATCGGTCAGCGTCACCACCATCCCGGCGTCCTCGGCCACCGGGACGAAGGTCTTGGGTTCGATGGCGCCGAGTTCGGGATGCTGCCAGCGCGCGAGCGCCTCGAAGCCGATCAGGCGGCCGTCGAACAGGTCGTACAGGGGCTGGTAGTCGAGCCCGATGGCGCCGTCGGCGAGGGCCCGGCGCAAGTCGCCTTCGAGTTGCATGCGATGCGAGACCTCGATGTGCAGGGCGCTGTCGAACAACGCATAACGCGCCTTGCCCGAGGCCTTGGCCTTGTACATCGCGGTGTCGGCGTCGCGCAGCATGTCGTTCGGCGAGGTGTAGCCGGTGCCGCTGAAGGTGATGCCGATGCTGACACTGGTGCTGAGGTCGGTGCCGGCGATCCTGAACGGCTGGCGCACGGCCTCGAGCAGGCGCCCGGCGAGGCCGACGGCATAGTGCTCGCTGTCCAGATCGACGGCCAGAATGGCGAATTCGTCGCCGCCCAGACGCGCCACGACGTCAGCCGGGCGCAACTGCTGCTTGATGCGCTGCGACACGGCGACCAGGAACTGGTCGCCCACCGCATGCCCGAGGCTGTCGTTGATGAGCTTGAAGCGGTCGAAGTCGAGGAAGAGCAGCCCGAAGGGTTTGCCGGTGCAGGCCCGCGCCTGCACCAGCGCGGCCTCCAGCAACTGCTGGAACCGGTGTCGGTTCGGCAGGCCGGTCAGGCTGTCGTGGAAGGCGATGTGCTGCAGGCCGGCCTCGGCCACGCGCCGCGCGGTCACGTCCTGCACCTGCAGGATCAGGCAGGGGGTGTCGGAACCGATCTCGGTGAACAGGCTGCCGTGCACGGCGACCCAGAGCTCGGCATCGCTGCGCAGGCGCAGGCGCAGTTCGTCGGCAAAGGACGGCAGCTCGCCGCGCTGCAGCAGCCCCATTTTGGTCAGCAGGCCCGCGCGGTCGCCCGCGTCGACGAAGTCGATCAGCGCCTGCGCCTCGAGCTCCTCTTCACGCGCCAGGCCGAGCAGGTCGCGCAGCGCGGCATTGGCCTGCAGGATGCGGGCGTCGAAACCCACCAGGGCCATGCCGATCGAGGCATGCGAAAAGGCGCTGTGAAAGCGCCGCTCGCTGGCCTGCAGTGCTTCCACATGGCTGGCGGCCAGCTGCGCTTCGCGTTCGGCGGCGTCGAGGCGGCTCATGCGCGCGGCCTCGTCAGCCTCCTGCTGGCGCGAGTGGTAGTGCAGGGTCAGCAGCAGCAGACCGATGATCGGTGCGGCCGCCATCAGGACACCGATGCCGGAGGCCTGGAAGCTCAGGAAGAGCAGGCTGGCGATGGAGGCGCTGGCGACAAAGGTGATGCCGATCCAGCCGAAGTTGCCGAACAGCTCGCGCGCCGCAGGCCAGACACCGCGCTTGAGATGGAACACGGCCGTGATCAGCAGCGTATTGAGCCCGAAGTAGGCGACGGCGCCCAGCATCATCGCCAGCAGCAGCCAGCCCGGGTTGGTCTGGCCTCGAGCCTCCAGCGCCGCCAGGCCGGCGTGCAGGGTCGAGGCGACGCCGAACATGGCAATGCTGGCCATCGCCGGGCTGGCCAGGCGGCTTGTCCAGCGTTTTGAGGTGCGGCAGGAACCGAGCAGGGTCTCGGCCGCGGCGGCCAGGGTGGCGGCGGCCGGCCCCTGCAGCAGGAGCAGCAGGAAGACGAAGATCTCGCCCGCCGTGAAGGCGTTCTTCCAGCGCAGGATGCGCACCGGGAAAAGCGCCGCCAGCATCGCCATCGCGACACCGGCCAGCACGACCGTGAGCTCGGCCGCGGGCAGGCTCAGGACCCGATACAAGACGAGGCCGAAAATGCCCATGCCCAGAAGCACCGTGAACCACCAGTACAGTGCCGCGCGGCGGTTGTAGTCCGGCATCAGGGCCAGGTGCAGGCGCGCCCATGCACCCGTCGAAGCGTCGGGGCTCGTGGGCTGGGTCGGGTTCGTGGACATGCGGCGACGCGGCCCTCAGGCCAGGCCGATCAGGGGCGTCTCGGGCGCAGGACCCGGCCGGCTCGGGCCGACATGCGCGTGCGTGAGGTCGGCGTCGGTGCCCACGGCCCGGCCGCCGCCGAGGGCCTCGGGCAGCATGCTGTCGACCTGGTCCACCGACAGCGGCCGTGCCAGCAGGAAGCCCTGGATGTAGCGGCAGCCCAGGCCGTGCAGGCGTTCGAGCTGGGCCGTGCTCTCGACACCCTCGGCGATCACACGCTTGCCCAGGGCACGGCCGAGCTGGACGACGGCACGCACGATCTCGGTCTCGACCGAGACACCGTCGAGTCGGTCGACGAAGGAGCGGTCGATCTTGAAGCTGTTGATCGGCAGCGTCGACAGATGGCTGAGCGACGAATAGCCGGTGCCGAAGTCGTCGACACTCAAGCCGACGCCGAGGTTGCGCAGCCGGGCCAGTGTGTGCTTGCCCATCTCGAGCTGCTGCATCAGCGCGGTTTCGGTGATCTCCAGCGTCAGGCAGCGCGCCGGCAGCCCATCTTCGGCCAGGGTGTCGCGCACGAATTCGGCGAAGCCGGCCTCGCACAGATCCTGGCCGGCGATGTTGACGTTGACGAAGAGCTCATCGGCACCGGGCTGCTGATGGCGCCAGCGGCCGAGCTGGCTGCAGGCCGCAGCCAGGGCCCAGCGTGTGAGCGCGACGATCAGGCCGCAGTCTTCGGCCACCGGGATGAAGTCGGCGGGCGAGATCGGGCCGCGGACCGGATGGCGCCAGCGCGCCAGGGCCTCAAAACCGACCAGGGTCTGCGGGTCGATGCTGAACACCGGCTGGTAGGCCAGCGTGAGTTCGCCATTCTCGAGCGCGTGCCGCAGTTCGGTCTCCAGCAGCAGGCGCTGGCTGGCCTGTTCGTGCAGGGAGGGGTCGAAGACCGTGATCTGCGCCTGCGCACTGGTGCGTGACTTCGACAGCGCAAGCTGGGCGTCACGCAGGGCCGCGTCGGCGCTGGCGTAGCCGACGTCGCTGAAGGTGATGCCGATGTGGGCACCGGTGTGCACTTCGTTCTCGCCGATCAGCACCGATGCCGCGAAGGCGCGCCGCAGGCGCTCAGCCAGGGCAAGGGCATGGTGGGTGCCGCTGCCCGCATGCTGCGCGAGGATGCCGAAATCGTCGCCCTCGAGCCGGGCCAGAACATCGCCTGGCCGCATCATCGGCTGGATGCGGCGCGCCACCGCGATCAGGAACTGGTCGCCGACGCCGCGGCCCAGGCCGTCGCTGAGCAGCTTGAATCGGTCGAAGCTCAGGTGCAGCACCGAAAACTGCCGCGCAGCGTCGGCGCGGTGGGCTTCGATCGCCTCGGCCACGGCGTCGTGCAGGCGGCTTCGGTTGGCGAGGTCGGTCAGCACGTCGTGGTAGGCCAGATGCTGCAGGCGGTCCTCGGCCTGGCGCCGCCCCGTCACGTCGAAGGCCTGGATGATGAGGTGGGCGTCGGTGTTCAGATCCTGGGCGAAATAGCTGCCGTGCATCGAGGCCCAGATCTCGTGGCCCAGCGAATGCCGGCCGCGCAGTTCGCAGCGAAAGCTCGGTGCCGCCCCGCTGCGCACCTGCAGCATGTGCAGCTCGAGGCTGGCCAGATCGCGCGGGTCGATCAGGTCGATCAGGGGCTGGCCGGCGAGCGGTGTCTGGCGCGGCCCGAAGAGGGCGTCGAAGGTCGGGTTGACCTGCACCAGCAGACCGCGCCGCGAGACCAGGGCCATGCCGATGGCGGCGTGGTCGAAGGCGCTCTGGAAGCGCCGGTCGCTCATCTCGAGTTCCTGCAGATGGCGCGCGACCAGGGCCGCTTCACGTTCGGCGTTTTCGGCACGTTCGCGACTGGCCTGCTCGGCGGCCAGGCGTTCGCTGGCTTCCTGCTGGGCGAAGTAGATGCGCAGCGAAGCGATGAACAGACCGACCATCGGCACCGCGACGAGCACCGAGGTGGGGCCGAACTGGCGCACCGACAGGTACAGAATGACCGCGATCGAGGCACTCGCGAGATAGCCCATGCCGAGCCAGCCGAAGGTCGTCAGCCACTCCGACATGGTCGGGGCGCGCCAGCGCTTGAGGTAGATGACGCTGGTCACGAGCGTCGGGCCGACCCCGAAGTAGAGTGCCGCGAAGAGCAGCATCGCGCCGAAGGTGGCGGCGTCGCCGCTGATGCCGCGGGCGGCCGTCTGGCCGACGAGCCAGGTGAAGACATGGCCGCAGGCGAGCATCGCCACGGCGGCTGCGGCGGGGCTGGCGATGCGGCTCGACCAGCGGCCCGATGTGCGCCAGGCGCAGGCCGCGGCCTCGGCGGTGGCGGCGATCGCCGCTGCAAAGGGGCCGTGCAGCAGCAGCAGCAGGAAGATGAAGATATCGCCGGCGGCGATCGAGGTCTTGGTCTTCGGAATGCGCAGCGGGAACATGCCGACCAGGGCCGCGATCACGGACAGACCGAGAACCTGCCAGACGTCCTGCGGCGGCAAAGCCGCCAGCGCCAGGCCCGATGCACCCAGGGCGCTGGCGCCGGCGCCAGCGAGCAGCCACCAGTAGGTGGCGGCAACGCGGTTGTAGTCCGGCAGCAGGCCCCGTTCGTCCGCCGGCTCGGGCCGGGGCAGGGCAGGCAATTCGCGGTCAAGGTCGGATGTCGTCATTCCGCGGTTGGACAGGCGCTGAGCAGGTCGAGACGACCCGGGCGAGGCTTCACCAACAGGATGTCGGCCGGACGACGCCGGTCTTGAGCCGCGGCGCGCCGGAGGTGGCGCGCCGCGTCAAACCGTCACGGCTCGCCGAGCAGCGCGCCGTCGTCGGCCTGCACCGGGTCCGGCTGGCCGCTCTCGCTGATGACGACGCCCTCCGAGATCACGACGCCTTCGCTGATGGCGACACCTTCGCTGATGACGACACCTTCGGAGATCACCACACCTTCGCTGATGACGACCCCTTCGGAGATCACGACGCCCTCGCTGATGACGACACCTTCGGAGATCACGACACCGCTGCCGCTGGCGAGCCAGGCTGACAGGGTCGACGTCGGCATGAAGGCGCCGCTGCGGCCGAGCCAGGAACTCGTGCCGAGCAGGGTGTTGGCCGAGAGCACGCCCGCGCTCAGCAGCCACTGGCTGGTGGCCGGCGCTTCGACGATGCTGCGCGGGTAGGTGTTGGCCGGCACGCCCGGCGCAGCGGGCCAGTAGCTGAGGGTGCGGCGCTTGGCGAGGCCGTGCACCCAGGTCAGACGCGGGTCGTAGATCGGCTGGTACTGCGTGAAGAGCGCGCTGCCGCTGAGCACATGGCTGCCGCCGGCGAGCACGATGCGGCCCCAGTTGAAGGTCTGGCCGTTGAGCGTCGTCTTCGTGCTCGGCATCGACTTGCCGCTGGCGAGCAGGTTCGCGCCGGCGGTGATGGTGCCGGCGTGGATGGCCGTGCCGATGTCGGTGCGCAGGGCCTGCGCCAGGCGCACTGCACCTTCGATATTGAGCAGGCCCGCACCCTGCTGCAGCAGGTTGGCGCCGGCGATCGGCTGCGCCGAGTACTGCAGGATGGCCTTGATCAGCGGCGGGGTCAGGCCCGGGTTGGCCTGCAGCAGCAGGGCCGCCGCGCCGGCCACCACGGGGGCCGCCACCGAGGTGCCCGACAGCATCATGACCGACTCGCCGCCCTTGCTGCTCGAGCCGACGCCCTGGCTCAGCTGCGGGTAGGCCATGGGCAGCATGCTGGGAAGCATCAGCGCCCAGTTGTCAACCGACTTGGCGCCGAGGATCTTGTTGCCTGGCGCCACCAGGTCGGGCTTGAGCAGGTTGTCGATGCGGCGCACGCCGGCGACGTCGATGTAGCTGCCGCGTGTCGGGCCACGCGAACTGAAGAAGTTCACGCTGTCGTCGCTGCGCGCGGCGCTGCCCTTGATGTTGGCCGAGCCGACGGTGATCACCGAGGGGTCGTGGCCGGGCGAGCTGATGGTGCCGAATCGTTCGCCCTGCGCGCTGAGGCCGAAGTTGCCGGCCGCCACGACGACCGTGATGCCGGCCGCGCTGGCACTGCGCACGGCGCGCGCCAGCGGGTCGGTCTGCCAGGTTTCGGTCGAGTCGGCGGCCAGGCTCAGGTTCATCACGCGGATGTTGTATTCCTTGGCGTGGTAGATCACCCAGTCGATGCCGGCCAGCACGTCGGACAACTGGCCGAAGCCCTTGTGGTCGAGCACCGCGACGTCAAAGATGCTGGCGCCGGGTGCGATGCCGGTCGTGTCGATGGTCTGCTTCAGGTCGCGCCCGGCGGCCACCGCGGCCACATGGGTGCCATGGCCGTAGGCGTCGGACAGCGGCGTCTTCGAGTTGTCGATCTTCGATTCGTAGGTCGCCATCGTCGAGCTGCCGGGGAACAGGGCGGCCGAGGCGTCGATGCCCGCCGTCCAGTCCTTGGCGCCGGCCGCGGTGGCGTCGCCGGCCTTCAGGAAGTTCACGCTCTGGCGGATGCGCGACGCGCCGGTGGCGTCGTTGAAGGCCCGGTGCTTGAACATGACGCCGGAGTCGAGGATGGCGATGCCGACGCCGCTGCCGTCGAGGCCGCTGTAACCGAGGCTGGTGCCGTCGCGTGTGCGCACGCTGCTCGCGCCGCTGGCGTTTTCGAGCAGACTCGTGATCTTGGTGGCGGTGCGCGCCGTCATGCGGTTGGGCGAGATGCCCTGCACGTCGGCGAGCGCGGCGATCTCGGCCACACGGCTCGCGGGCAGCAGCACCGACAAGGCCGAGACCGCGGTGTAGCGGAAGTAGACCGAGCCGCCGAGCGCCAGCACCCGCTGGCGCAGGCCGGCGAGTTCGGGGTCGACGCTGGGCATGCCGATGACGATGGCCTTCACATGACGCACGCCGTCGATGTCGCGCACCCAGCTGCCGTATTTCGGCGTCGTCGGCGCGTCGATGGCGGCCTGCAGGTCGAGGGCGATCTTGGCGTTGACCGCGAGCGGCGCCGCGGCCATCGAGTCCAGCTGGACGGACGTGCTTTTCGCCGCGCTCGACGTCGGGGTGGTGCTCTGGGTGGTGCTCGGGGTGCTGGTGCTCGTCGTCTTGCTGCTCTGGTAGCCGCTCTTGCCCCACCCCCTGGCCGCTAGCGCGTCGCCGCTGGCGAGGCTGGTGACGGCGAGCGCGATGGCGCAGACCCCGCCTGTGCGGAACAGGCTGCGGCGGGCGAACGTGAGCAGATCGAAGTTGTTCATGTGGGTCTTCCAGAATCGGATTGCAGGCGGCCGCGGTTACGTTTCAGAGTTCGCCGAACAGACCGGGGTCGTTCGGGTTGAGTGGGGTCGGCTGGCCCGACTCGCTCATGACGATGCCTTCACTCATGACGATGCCTTCACTCATCACGATGCCTTCGCTCATGACGATGCCTTCGCTCATGACGATGCCCTCGCTCATGACGATGCCCTCGCTCATCACGATGCCTTCGGACATCACGATGCCCTCGCTCATGACGATGCCGCTGCCCGAGGCGAGCCAGCCGCTGAGCGTGGCGGTCGGCATGAAAGCGCCGGTCTTGCCGAGCCAAGAGCTGGCGCCGACCAGCGAGTTGGCGTGGATCACGCCGCCGGTGACCAGCACCTGGTTCGCCGCGTCGGCCCAGGTGATCGACTTGACAAAGGTGTTGGCCGGCACGCCAGTGGCCGCGGGCCAGTAGCTCACCATGTAGCGCTGGCCAGTGTCGCCGGCCCACATCAGGCGGTGGTCCCAGATCGGTTGGTACTGGGTGAACAGCTTGCTGCCGCTGACGAGCTGGTTGCCGCCGACGGTGACGAGACGGCTCCAGTTGAAGCTCTGGCCGTTGATCGTCGAGCTGGTGGCCGGCATCGACTTGCCGGCAGCCAGCAGGTTCGAACCGCTGGCCATCGTGCCCGCTTCGACGGCCGTCTTGACGTCGGTGCGCAGCGCCTCGGCCAGCTTGATCGCGCCGTCGACGTTGAGCAGGCCAGCGCCTTGCTGCAGCAGGTTGGCGCCCGGCAGCGGTTGCGCCGAGTACTGCAGGATGGCCTTGATCAGCGGCGGCGTCAGGCCGGGGTTGGCCTGCAGCATCAAGACCACGGTGCCTGCGACGACAGGGGCGGCGATCGAGGTGCCTGACAGCATCATCAGGCGTTTGCCGTTCTGTGTCGACGCACCAGCAGGGTTGGCCAGTTGGCTCGTGTACGTCGTCGCCAACGTATTCCAGACCGATGTGGTGTTGGCCGTCGCCATCGCGGTGATCAGCTTGTTGCCCGGCGCGACGAGGTCGGGCTTGAGGAAATTGTCGATGTGGCGCGTGCCCTGGGCGTCGACATAGGAGCCACGCGTCGGGCCGCGCGAGCTGAACCCGTTGACGACGTCGTCACTGCGCGCCGTCGTGCCCTTGAAGTTGGCCGAGCCGACGCTGATGACGCTCGGTTCATGGCCGGGCGAGCTGATGGTGCCGAAGCGATCGGCGCCGGTCGCGGCCTGGCCGAAGTTGCCGCCGGCAACGACGACAGTGATGCCGGCTGCGGTGGCGCTGCGCACGGCGATGGCCAGCGGGTCGGTGCGGTGGGTCTCGGTCGAGTCCGACGCCAGGCTCAGGTTCATGACCCGGATGTTGTGGGTCTTGGCGTAGTAGAGGACCCAATCGATGCCAGCCAGCACGTCGGACAGCTGACCGTAGCCGTTGTCGTCAAGCACCTTGACGTCGAACAGGTTGGCCTTGGGCGCGATGCCGGTCGTATCCAGCGTCTGGTAGGCGCCGGCGCCAACGGCGATCGCCGCCACATGGGTGCCGTGACCATACACGTCGCCGGCGCCGGTCGTGTCCCACTTGATCGCGCCCTCGTACTTCGCCATCGTCGCGCTGCCCGGGTACAGCGCCGCCGATGCGTCGATGCCGGCGGCCCACTTCTTGACCCCCACCGCCTGTGCATCGCCGACGTCATTCTTCAGGAAGTTGACGGCCCGTGTCACGCGGGTATTGGCCTGGCCGCCGAAGTGATGGTGGCGGCGCCAGATGCCCGAGTCGAGGATGGCGATGCCGATGCCGGCACCGTCGTAGCCGGTGTAGGCCGTATTGGAATTGCCGATCCGCACCTTGCTGGTGCCGGTGATCTGCTCCAAGGTGCTGGTCGTGCGCGCCGTCAGGCGGTTCGGCGAGATGCTGACGACGTCGCTTCGAGCGGCGATGAGGGCGACCTTGTCCGCCGGCAGCATCACCGACAGCGCGCGCACCGAGGTGTAGCGGAAATAGACCGAGCCGCCTTTGGCCAGCACGTCGGCGCGCAAGGCGAGGAGGTCCGGGTCGCTGCTGTTGCTCAGCACCAGCACCTTGACCAGGCGCACGCCGCTGGCGGTGTCCTTGGTCCAGTTCAGCACCGGCGCCACCGGCGCCGAGATCACGGCCTGCAGATCGGCCGCGATCTTGTCGCTGGCGGTGGCGGCGACGGCGTGCAGCGGGAACCAGGCCGCAGCGGCGAGCGCAAGCGACCCCAGGCCGACCAGCAGGCGGCGACGATCGAAGGACTTGAGGCTTCTTCGGTTTGAGGACATTGCACGCTCGCCGGTGTTTGAACTTCACTCGATTCACCGGTCTCGCGATCTGCCCCTGGTTTCGGGGGTTGATCTCGTGACCGCTCGTATGAAACGAATTGTTCGGTGCCGAACGGGGGCGTGCGCGTTCGTTTTTCGGCAAACGCGTGCTATTGCCGGTGCTTATTGGCAGATCGGATGGGTCGAAAATCGCATGCAGAAGGCCGCCCGTTTCGTCTTCGGCAAACCGCGCGAAAACTTGAGCGCGAATTCAGCGCGGCGGCGCGCGCGACCGCCGGGTTCGTCTGCGCGAGGTCGCGGCGCCGGAAGAAGGCAGCGTCTTGACGGCGCCGTTCGCCCTGAACATCGTGCGTCGGACGCGCCTGCTGCACGACGAGCGGGCGCTGGACTCGGCGCACGCCCTGCTTGTCGATCGGTCGGCGCCAGCGGCAGCAGCCCCCGGCCGCCGACGCCCCTATCCCAGCGCGGTGTCGAGCAGCATCATGACGATGAAGCCGCCGATCAGGCCCAGCGTGGCCGCCTGCTCGTGGCCCTTGCGGTGGGTCTCGGGGATGATCTCGTGCGAGACCACCCAGATCATGGCGCCCGCGGCGAACCCCAGCCCGAGCGGGTAGAGCGGCGCAAAGCCTGAGCTGAGGGCGACCCCGACCACGGCACCGATCGGCTCGGCCAGACCGGTGAGTGCGGCGGCGGCCGCGGCCTTCCAGGGCGAATAGGCCACCGTGCGCAGCGCCACGGCCACCACCAATCCTTCGGGCAGATCCTGGATGGCGATCGCGGCCGCCAGCGGGATGCCCACCGAAGGATCGCCACCGCCGAAACCGACCCCGATCGCCATGCCTTCGGGGAAGTTGTGCAGCGCGATGGCAAACACCATCAGCCAGACCCGGCGCATCTGCATCCAGTCCGGGCCATGGCGCCCGGCGGCAGGGTGCTCGTGCGGCACCACCTTGTCCGCGAGCAACAGGGCGAGGGCCCCCAGCAGCAGCCCCGCGGCAACGGTCGATACGCCGGCCAACTGATTGCCGAAGATTTCGGCGCCTGCGTCGATGCCCGGCAGGATCAGCGAAAAGCAGGCCGCGGCGACCATCACGCCGGCGCCGAAGCCGAGCATCACGGCTTCCCAGCGCGCCGAGATCCGGCGCACGAACAGGGCCGGCAGCGCCCCCACGGCGGTGGCCAGCGCCGCCACCGCCGAGCCGGCCAGCGCCTGACCCATCGGCGTGTCCATCCGGGTGCCGCCCTGCGCCCAGGCGACCCAGGCCAGCCCGGCCAGCAGTGCCACGGACAGCGCCCCGCCGCCCACCCGAAGCGAGCGTGCGTGGCGCGGGTCGCTGAGAAGACCCTGCAGGCTGCGGGCGGCCGTGTTCATGCAGCCACCTTAGCCGAAGTCGAAGCAGCATTGCGCCGGCTCAAGAGTGTGGGCCGATCGGCGGGCATATTCAGCGGATCGTTCAACATAAACATGCTCAGGGAACTTGAGATGACCAGACTTCAGGACAAGGTTGCACTGATTACGGGCGGCGCGAACGGCCTGGGCACGGCGATTGCACAGCGCATGGCCGAAGAGGGCTGCGCGGTGCTGATCGTTGACCGCGATCCGAAGGGCCGCGAAGTGGCCGAGAAGCTCCAGGCCGCCGGCCACAAGGCGGCGTTCCAGGCCTGCGACGTGACCCTCGAGGCGCAGGTGAAGGCGGCCGTGCAGGCCGCGGTCGACAAGTTCGGGCGGCTCGACGTGCTGGTCAACAATGCCGGCATCGAGGGGGTCAACAAGCCGACCGATCAGCTCGAGCTGGCCGATTGGGAAGCCGTGATGGCCGTCAACACGACCGCCGTCTTCCTGTGCACCAAACATGCCATTGCACCGATGCGCAAGGCCGGTGGCGGGTCGATCGTCAACATCTCGTCGATCTACGGCATTGTCGGCGGCGCCGACATTCCGCCGTATCACGCCTCCAAGGGTGCGGTGCGCACGATGTCGAAGAACGATGCGCTGACCTTTGCACCCGACAAGATCCGCGTCAATTCGATTCACCCGGGCTTCATCTTCACGGCCCTGGTCGACCGCTACGTCAAGGACGCGGGTCTGCAACACGACCAGGCCAAGGCCTCGCTGGATGCATTGCACCCGCTGGGCGGCACCGGCCATCCGGACGACATCGCATGGGGCGTGGTCTATCTGGCCTCGGATCAGGCGCGCTGGGTGACGGGCAGCGAACTCGTGATCGACGGCGGCTACACGGCGCGCTGAGCGCGGTGTTTGTGCCGTTTGTAGGCGTGAGGAGGCCGTAGCGCATTTACCATCGGGTCTGTCAGCCGATGAAGTCGCAAAGGGAGCAAACGATGGCCTTGGTGAACCCTCACGGAGGCGGCGCGCTGCGACCGCTGCTGCTCGAAGGCCAGGCGCGCGATACCGAGTTGCGCCGCGCCGCGTCGATGCGGCGGCTGACCGTCAGCTCGCGCGAAAAAGGCGACCTGTTGATGCTTGGCATCGGCGGCTTCACGCCGCTCGAAGGCTTCATGACACAGGCCGACTGGCAGGGTGTCTGCGATCGCATGACGATGGCTTCGGGCCTGTTCTGGCCGATTCCGATCACATTGTCGGCCGACGCCGCCAGTGCCGACGCGATGGCAGTCGGCGACGAGATCGCACTGGTCGATGCCGAAGACGACTGCATTCTCGCGACCCTGCGCGTGAGCGAAAAATACGCGATCGACAAGGCGCACGAATGTGCCGGCGTTTTCAGGACCACCGACACCGCACACCCGGGGGTCGCGCTGGTCATGGCGCAGGGCGAGGTCAACCTGGCCGGGCCGGTGAAGGTGCTGTCCAGCGGCGGATACCCCGAGAAGTACGGCGATCTGTACAAGACGCCGGCGCAGACGCGCGCGCTGTTCGAGTCGCTCGGCTGGTCACGCATCGCCGCCTTCCAGACACGCAACCCAATGCACCGTTCGCATGAATATCTGGCCAAGATCGCGGTCGAGGTCTGTGACGGCGTGCTCGTGCACTCGCTGCTCGGCGCGCTGAAACCGGGCGACATCCCGGCCGAGGTTCGCATGCGGTCGATCGCGGCGCTGACGGCCAACTACTTCGTCGGCAATACGGTGGTGCAGGCCGGCTACCCCCTGGACATGCGCTATGCCGGTCCGCGCGAGGCGCTGCTGCATGCACTGTTTCGGCAGAACTACGGCTGCTCGCACCAGATCGTGGGCCGCGATCATGCCGGTGTGGGCAGCTTCTACGGCCCCTTCGATGCGCATCACATCTTCGACTCGATCCCGAAGGACGCGCTGCAGACGCAGCCGCTGAAGATCGGCGTCGCGTTCTGGTGCTACCGCTGCGGCGGCATGGCATCGCAACGCAGCTGCCCGCACGACGATGCGGACCGCTTGCAGGTCTCCGGCACGCAGTTGCGCAAGTGGTTGTCCGCAGGCGCCGAGGTGCCGGCCGAATTCAGCCGACCCGAGGTGCTGGCCATTCTTCGCGCCTACTACACCGGGCTCGACAGCGCGCCGTAGCCGGGCGGCTCGACCTGGGCGGGCTCAGGTTCGATCGGCGCCGGCAGGTTTGCGCCCAGATGCTGCTTCGCGAAATGCAGGAAGCTGTTCATCAGCTGCGAATGAATGCGCTCCTTCGGATAGACCACGGACATGCGGCGAATGAGGCGCGGCGCAAGCGGAACCTGCACCAGTTGGCCGAGGCGGATCTCGTTGATGACGGTGGCGCGCGAGATGATCGAATAGCCCAGACCGGTCGCCACCAGCCCCTTCAAGGCTTCCGGGCTGCCCAGTTCCATCACGCGCTGCAAGGCGTCGGGCGAGACGCCCGCCGTCTGCAGATAGTGGTCGATGACCTCGCGCGTTCCCGATCCCGGCTCGCGGCTGATGTTGTCGAACTTGGTCAGCGCTTCAGGCGTCACAGACTGGAGCTTGGCCAGCGGATGACAGGGCGCGCAGGTGACCTGCAGTTCATCGTCGCAGCACATGTCCGCAGCGAGCAGGGGCAGGTGTGAATCGCCCTCGATGAAGCCGATGTCCAGGCTGCGCTCGGCGACACGGTTCTGCACCGCTTCCGAATTGGCGACGAAGAGCTGCGGCACGACCGCCGGGTAGCGTGCCTTGTAGGCACCCAGCACGCGCGGCAGCAGGTAGTCGGCGATCGTCGTGCTGGCGCCGATGAGCAGCGAGCCGCCGATCTGCGCGCTCATCTGCTGCAGCCGATGGTCAAGCTCGGCTGAGATATCGAGAATGCGCTGGGCATACTCGAGTGCCAGATGACCCGCTGCGGTCAGCGAGATGCGGCCATGCCCACGGTCGAACAGACGCGTGTTCAGATGCTCCTCGAACTGGCGGATCTGCGAAGTCACCGCCGGCTGGCTCATGAACAGCGCTTCGGCCGCCTTGGTGAACGAGAGGTGCTTGGCGACTGCGTGAAAAACCTGGAGGCGGCGATCGGCCATCGATGCGTCCGGAGGAAACTGTCGATCGACGCATTGAAGCACAAAGCCCCGGGGTGCTCCGGGACGCCTCGTGCCGGACGGCCGCCGCTGCGGCCCGGCGGTGAACGAGCCTGGAGTGCCCCCGTCGATCTATTGCGGCGCCAGGATGACAGGCAAGGTGGGGCCCTGAACCGGGCCATCACCACGCACACCGCCCTCGTTTCAGGGCCGCATCCGGTGCGCATCCAGCCCGCGCAAGCCGGCTCCAGAATGCCGGGCAGCTTGCCTACGGTTTTTTCGGCGTCTTGTATTCGACTTCCTTCTGGAACGGTTTCCAGACCGTTTCGAAGCCGACGAATCCCTTTTCGTTGGGGGCCATCTGGCGGGTCGTGAAGAAGCGCGTCAGGCCGTCAGGAACATGGGTGACGGGTTTTTGCTCGCTCATGGCTCACCTTTCTGGTCGCGAAGTCAGGATTGTGTGTGCCGCAAGGGCAGCCGAAATGGGTCCGCGGCCACTCTGCAGCGCGGCTCATACAGGTCTCATGCGTGACGGGTCGATGTCGGCACCGGCAATCGCCGAGCCCCCTGCTCGTGTCTCCTCGGCGCTTGCGTCGCGCACGGAGAGAATCTCGAGCGTGAAGACGACCGCTCTGCCGCGAAGCGGATTGTTGCCATCGACAGTCAGCTTCTCGTCGTCCATCCACGTCACGATGAAGTTGCGCGTCTGGCCCTTGTCGTTTTCCATCAGGATGGAGCCGCCGACGACTCGATATTCCTCGGGGACGTTTTCGATGTTGTCGGTGAAGACCAGGGACTCGTCCCTGGGGCCGAAGACCTGATTGCCATCGATGGGCACGTCGATCACATCGCCAGCGGCCCGACCCTCCAGCTGTTTGTGGACCGACGGGGCCAGGATTTCATTGTGTCCGTGAATATAGCCCAACGGGAATTCGACGCGGGTGAGCACATGCCCGGTCTTTTTGTCGGTCACCTTGTAGGTCAACTCGACGAACTTGCCGTCCTGGATGGTTTCACGCATGTCGGATTGAAACCAGCAGTTCAGAAGATGGAGGCACCGAAGATCCTGATCTCTCCGCCTTCATGACCGAGGACAAGTCGACCCAGCCATTCGCCTGGTTTCCTGGTGCTCCGCTGTCGGTAGAGAACGGTCACATGTTCGCCTCGGCGGATGATGCCGAGGAAGTCGATCTCGTCGGACAGACTCCTCGCCAGTTCGCTGTTCGCGAACTGGTGTCCCGCGACGACCTGATTCATGGCCAGCGCCAGTGAACTGGAGAAGTTCTTGACGAAGTCCCCGTACTTGCCCTCGTTCGAATGTTTGACGAGTTCGCGCCAGAAGGGGTCGGCGATGGCCCGAATCTCTGGATCGGTCTTTTCGATGATGTTCACGCGCAACTCTTCGTCACCGCTCGAGACAGGGTCGACAGGGCTCACGACAGCTGACATGGCCACGCCTCTCGCACCAGGCAGACGGCCGGCGCGAGCGACAGCCTGGGGACTTGGCTACTCGTCATCCGAAACCAGGTGATAACAAGGCGCCTTCTCCATGGTGTATTCGCCGGTTTTCGGATCGCGACGCGAAACCGTCAGCACATGCCAGTTCTCGTCGTCGACCTTCATGGCGTCGCCCCGGTAGTAGTAACCCGGCCAGCGCGTCTCCTTGCGGAACAGCGTGTGCTGCGTCACGCATTCGGCGGCGCGGTGGCGGTGTTTCAGTTCCCAGGCACGCAGCAGTTCGTGAATGTCTTCGGCGGCCAGCTTCTCGAGGTCTTCCTCCATGATGGCGAGCTTCTTGAGGCCGATGTTCAGGAGCTTCTCATTGGTCATGTAGTTGACCGTCACGCCGCCGCAATACTCGTCCATCAGTTTCTGCAGACGGTCTAGGCCCTGCTTGGGATTGATGTAGTGCGGATTCACCGAGCCGGCCACGATCGCATTGCGATAGGTCTTGTAATGCTCCATGGGCCTGTAGATATCGGCCCGCCGGCGGCTGATCTGCGCATCCGACACGACGATGCCTTCGCCCTTGCCGTCGTCGATGTACTTGCAGGCGGCCTTCGCGGCGAGACGGCCTTCGGTGAACGAGCCGGATGAAAAGGCGTGCGGCGTGCCGCCGACCGCGTCGCCGGCGCCAAACAGGCCTTCGATCGACGTCATCCGGTTGTAGCCCCAGAAGTACTCGGGAGGCGACACGTCCTCCGGGCCCGAGCACCAGGCACCCGAGCCCGTGGCGTGGGAGCCCATGACATAGGGCTCGGATGTCGTCAGCTCCGGGTTCTCGTTCTTCGGATCCACATCGGTCGAGGCCCACAGAACCGCCTGGCCGACGGTCATGCCGAGGAAGTTCTCCCAGCCGACTTCTTCCAGATGCGGATCCTGGAAGGCCTTCATGGTGATCATGTGAATCGGGCCGCGGCCGGCATTCACTTCGCTGATCAAGGCGTGGTTGCGCAGACAGGTCGGAATCGGTCGATGGGTCAGGTGGGAGGCTTCGGGATCGAGGTATTCCTTGCCGACCATCTTCTGCAGTTCGGGGAACCACTTGGATTCGTACTCTTCGCCGAGGCCGTTCTGCGTATAGGTCTTCAGGTGCAGGAAGTAGGCGCCGACCGGGCCATAACCGTCCTTGAAACGCGCCAGCACGATGCGGTTTTCCATCTGCGTCATCTTGGCGCCGGCGTCGATCATGAGCCCGTAGGCCGATGCGGACGACCAGGGCGCATACCAGGTGCGGCCCGAACCTTCGCCCACCGAACGCGGCTTGAAGATGTTGGAGGCACCGCCCGCGCCGCAGATCACGGTCTTGGACTTGAAGACATGGTAGTTGCCGGTGCGGACGTTGAAGCCGACGGCACCGGCGATCCGGTTCTCCTTGCTCTCGTCCATCAGCAGGTGGGTGACGCAGATGCGGTTGAAAACCTTGTCCGCCGACTTCTTGGCGGCCTCGGCCACGATGGGCTTGTAGGACTCGCCGTGAATCATGATCTGCCATCGCCCTTCACGCAGATAGCGCCCGGTCTTCGGGTCCTTCATGATGGGCAGGCCCCACTCCTCGAACTGATGCACCGTCGAGTCCACGTGGCGGGCCATGTCGAACAGCAGGTCTTCGCGCACCATCCCCATCAGGTCGATGCGGGCGTAACGGACATGGTCCTCGGGCTTGTTTTCGCCCCAGCGGGTGCCCATATAGCAGTTGATGGCGTACAGACCCTGGGCGACCGCACCGGAGCGATCGATATTGGCCTTCTCGGCAATCACGATCTTCTTGTCCTGACCCCAGAATCTGGCCTCCCATGCGGCACCCGTGCCGCCAAGGCCCGCGCCGACGACCAGAACATCGATGCCGTCTTCGACGATCGTTTCGTAAGCCATCAGTAGTACACCCCTTTTTTCATCTTGAGGCCGGCGGATGCAAGCGTGTGCAGTCCGCCCTCATCCATGCGGATATATTTCGGCTCGCTGTACAGCAGATGTCCGTCGCGCATCGTCTTGTCGGGGCCGGGAACATCCGCGAGCTTGGGGATCGCGGTCCCCCAGGGCTTGGTGGTAATGGGCGAAAGAAAGTTCTTTTCGGTGCCGTTGCGGAACTTGATCTTCCAGGCGATCGTGCCCTTCTCTTCGTCGCGGTGCACTCGAACGCTGTGCCCGAGCGGTGCGAAGTCTGCATACCCGCGCACATCGATCGCATGCTGCGGGCAGGCCTTGACGCAGGAGTAGCACTCCCAGCACATATTCGGTTCGATGTTGTAGGCACGCCGATAGGTCTTGTCGATGTGCATGATGTCCGACGGACAGATGTCGACGCAATGTCCGCATCCGTCACACCTTGTCATATAGACAAAGGTAGGCATTGTTCCGGCTCCTTATCTGGTCCAGTAGAACTTGCGGGCAGTTTCCGAATTCAATAGTGGCGCGGTGCTTCGCGCTTGATGCCCAGGCCCATGTTCTTCGGCGCGTCGCGCAACAATTCCATCGAGTGTCTTTGCTGCTGCTCGGGGTCGTCGCGGGTCTGGGTCGGCAGGTTCTCGACCGTGCCGTCGGCTTCGGAGACCCTTTTCTCGAAAGCCGCGGCGGGCTTGAAGAACATGTGGGCGAACTTGGACCAGGGCACGCCGGCGAACAGCACCGTCGTTGCGATGATGTACAGGCCGAAGAACACGCTGGCCGCGGCGCTGCCGCTCATCTGCAGCCAGGCCCAGATCAGGCCGAGCGTCGCGCTCGCCAACAGCGAGAGCACGAACAGGTCGGCGCGCATGACACGCAGTGCGCGGCCGCCCTCGGCTGCAACGTCCACACGGATGAAGAACCAGAACCAGTAGCCGCCGACGCACACCATCAGCGCACCGATCCACCACAGGGTCGCGACGATGGCGGGCGTCGGTGTCGCCGGTGTCGGGTAGCCGAAGATCATGATGATCGTCGTGACGAGGTAGAGCACGAAGCCGTACATCCCCAGCAGATGCGCGACGCGGCGACGCTGGTTGCAGAACTCCCCCGAGGCGAGGACATCGACCACGCCGGTCTGCACCGCGATCGAAATCAGTTCAGCACCGCCGAGCGCGCGTGCACCCTGACCCTTGGACTTGCGCATGTTCTCGAAGAAGTACCTCGCGCTGCCTTTGTGGACGACGTCGAACAGCGTCCCGGCGATGACGAGCACGATCATGGCAACGACATACCACTGCATCACGGCGGGTGCGATGGAAGCCGAAATCTCGGCGAACGGATTGCTGGCGAACATCGATTCCTCCCGGCGCCGAAAACAACGCACTCAAGCGCGGCCTGCATCGCGAAGCGGTGACCGCAGTGCACGCGGCCCATGCTAGCGGCGGCTTGCGCGGCAAGGGCAAAAAAAATCTATGAGGCCATAACACGGACGAATTTCGCCTTCGTGCCGATCACTTGCGCACGAAGGGTTGGAACGGATTGACCGCGGTTGGCGATCGAGAGACGATTCCGGCCCGGGATCATGCGTAGCAACCGAACATTGTTCGCGTCCAGGGTCTGGCGCCTGGCGCGGCCTGCACATTCGATGGGCGGACCAGGCGGCTCATGCACGCTGTGCGGCACGAACCAGGTGCCCTGGCCCGCGCGACAGCCCTCGGCATGAGCGGTGTCGGCTTCATCGCGCCGCAGCGGAATGGAAGAACGCCGTATGGAATCCAGCAAGATCAGCGTCATCGTCGTCTCCGGGTCGCTTGAGCGCCTGCAGATGGCGGCCATGGTGGCCTCGGTCGGCGCCGTCAGCGGCAATGACGTGCACGTGTTCCTGTCGATGAACGCGCTGGCCTGGTTCAAGCAGGGCAGTGACGCGGTGCCGCCGGCCGAAGGTGCATTCGGCGAATTGATGGCCGGCAAGAAGATTCCCAGCTTCCGTTCGCTGATCGAGCAGGCAGTCGAACTCGGCGACGCCAAGGTGTCCCCCTGCTCGATGGCGATGGACGTGATGGCGATCGACAGCGGTGCGCTGCCGTCGTACTTCGGGCCACCGCTGGGCCTCACCAAGTTCCTGCATGACGCCAGCGGCACGCAGATCTTCACCTTCTAGAGCAAAGGCCGGCGAGCGACATGGCGGAAAAAAAAGTGATCGATGCGCGCGGCAGCTACTGCCCGGGGCCGCTGATGGAGCTCATCGGCTGGATCAAGCTCGCCGAGGTCGGTGATGAGCTCGAGCTGCTGTCCACCGACAAGGGTTCGGCCGACGACGTGCCCGAATGGGTGAAGAAGGTCGGACACGAATACCTCGGCTCGCGCGAGGAGTCCGGCGTCTGGCACATCACCGTGCGCAAGACCAAATAGCCCGGCAGCGGCGTGTCTGCCTTGACGCAAGGAGTAGCGATGAAGATCCTGATCATTGGCGGCGGCATGGGCGGCACGATCCTCGCCAACAATCTGGCGCGCAGGCTGACGCCCGAGTTGCGGTCCGGCAAGGTGCAGATCACGATGCTCACGGCGTCGGAGAAGCATATGTATCAGCCGGGCCTGCTGTATCTGGCCTTCGGCCGCGTCACGCCCGACGAGCTGTACAAGGACCAGGCCTCGCTGCTCGAGCCGGGCATCACGCTGCACGTCGATCCGGTCGAGGAGTTCATGCTCGACGACAACCGTGTCAAGACCAAGAGCGGCAAGACCTACGGCTACGACGTGCTGGCCATCGCCACCGGCTCGCGGGCGGTGCCTGAACTGATCCCCGGCCTGGCCGAGAACTCGCACACCTTCTACACCGAAGAGACGGCGCTGAAGATGTTCCGCGCGCTGCGCGAGTTCCAGGGCGGGCGTGTCGTCATCGCCGTCGGCGTGCCGCACAAGTGCCCGATGGCGCCGCTCGAGATCACCTTCATGCTGCACGACTACTTCAAGGATCGTGGCATGGCGGACAAGGTGCAACTGCACTACACCTACCCGATCGGCCGCGTGCACTCGCTCGAGAACGTTGCCAAATGGGCGGCGCCCGAATTCGACCGCCTGGGCATCACTTACGAGACCCTGTTCAACCTGAAGGAGGTCGACGGCGCGGCCAAGGTCATCCGCGGCGAGGAGGGCACCGAGACGGCGTATGACCTGCTGATCTCGATTCCGGCGCACCGCGGCATGGAAGTCATCGAGAAGAACAAGCTCGGCGCCGGCGGCTGGATTCCGACGAATCGCCAGCAACTCAACATGGAGGGCCGAAGCAACGTCTTCATCCTCGGCGACACGACCAACATCCCGATCAGCAAGGCCGGTTCGACGGCGCACTTCCAGGCCGATACGCTGGGCGAGAACATCGCTGCGCTGTACAAGCTCGGCGCACCGGTGCGCGACTACGACGGCAAGGTCTTCTGCTTCATCGAGGCCGGCAAGGACCGCGCGACCTACGCGATGTTCGACTACCTGAATCCGCCCGACCCGAAGCCGCCGACCAAGGCGGTGCACTGGTTCAAGATGGCTTACAACAAGCTGTACTGGATCTCGGCGCGCGGCCTGCTGTGAAGGAGCCGACATGAACGCACAACCGGATCCGGCCGGCGCGGTCGACGTCGAGGTCGAGCGCGTGATCGCCGCGGCGCGCGACGCGCTGAGCGACGAGATGGTCGGCCGCCTTGCGGCCTCTGCGGGCAGCACGATGGAGTTGCTCGACCAGGTGAACCGCGCCGGGCTCGCACGCGCGATCCCGGCGCTCACCGAACTGGTCAACAACGGCGACCTGGACCGCCTTGCCAAGCTGGCGCGCGTGTATGGCGCGTCCGAGGACGCCTTGACCGACGAGATGGTCGGCCGCCTGACCCAGGCGGTGGGCGACGGCCTGGCGTTGCTGGACCAGGTGAATCGCGCCGGGCTTGGCCGCGCGATTCCCGCCATCGCCGAAATGGTCAACAACGGCGATCTGGACCGCCTCGTCAAGCTCGCGCGCGTCGTGGGCTCGGCCGAGGATGCGCTGACCGACGAGATGATCGGCCGCCTGACCGACACCGTGGGCAACGGCCTGTCGCTGCTCGACCGTTTCAGCCGCGGGGGTGCCGAGCATGTCGTCAAGATGCTCGAAGACCTGCAGAGCAGCGGTGCGCTCGAGCGCATCGCCACGGCGTTGCCGAAGCTCGAGAGCCGGCTCACGATGGTCCAGGAGACGCTCGATTCGATCGACGCCGCGGCCGCTGCGAGCCGTTCGGCGCCGCCCTCCGCGGGCGGTTTCGGCGGCTTGTGGAGCCTGCTGCGCGACCCGGAGGCGCAGGACACGCTGCGTTTCATGCTCACGCTGGGCAAGCAGTTGCGCAAGGACCTGGGCCGGCGAGGATAGCCGGGGCGCGCACCACTCCCGCAGGTCCAGATGCCGTGCCCGGCTGCGGCTTCAGTCGGGCACGGGACGCACCTCGAAGTGCATCTGCTCAAGGTCGGCGAGCATCCATGTCGCCGGCCCGCCGAGACCGGCAACCGTCCCCGGATTCAGCAGCCAGGTGCTGCCGCCCAGCACATTGGGTTGCTGGGCGATCGACGCTTCGTGCAGATGGCCGCAGCAGACGATGTCGTACTCGCCGGTGCAGGCCATGCCTTTGGCATAGTGCGGATAGTGGTTGGCGAACAGCCGCTGTCCACCGAGCTGCAGGATGGCGTCCGCGCCGTGGTAGGTGATGAGGCCTTCCGATTCGCGGCACAGCCCCCACAAGGCTTGCGTGTCGCCGAGATTGTTGCCGTGCACCAGGTGCACCGGCAGGCCCAGCGTGAGCAGCGGGCGCAGCGTCATCGCGCCGATCAGGTCGCCGCAATGCAGCACCGCCTGCGCGCCGGCGCGCTGACCGGCCGCCACGGCTGCGGCGAGCATCGGGGCGCGGTCATGGCTGTCCGAGACGATGCACAGCTTCATGCGGGCGACACCGGGGTCTGATGCGGTCTCGGCGTCGCGCTCGCCAGGCAGTTTCGCGGAACGGTCGGGTTCGGTGGCATTCAACTCACGGGTGACTGGGGCAGGGTCGGCGCCTGCGGTCGGTTCAATCGCGCAATCGCGCAATCGCGCGTTGCTACTTTATCGCCCTTTCGCCGCCTGCCCGCCGTGGCGATGGGCGAAGCGCGGCGACACGGCGCATGCAGCGCGCCAACCGAGGCATTTCAAGACCCGCTCGACAAGGCCTCGAAGCCGGCCGTGACGTCGAACAGTTCTTCGTCGATGGCACCCTGGCGCCGACGCTGGTAGCGGGCGCGCAGATCGGCCAGCAGTTCGTCGATGTTCTTGTCGGCGCGCTCCATCGCGGCCAGGCGGCTGGCGTTTTCCGCCGCCAATGATTCCGCGCAGGCGCGGAACAGCGAAATGAACAGGAACTCACGCAACAGCAGGCGCAGCGTGCGGCTGTGCGAGCCCATCACCTGCGGCGGTACCCGGGTCGGCCAGCGCTGGTCGACATGGTGCCGGCGCCAGCGTTCGTCGAGCGGCAGAAGCTGCTGCACGGCCGGCGTGTACAGCGCGGTGGCCGTCGGCCGGTTGTGGAAAACGAGCAGGCGCGTCAGCGCTGCACGGTGCACGTCGATCTGCAGGCGGGCGACGAGCGGCCCGATCGCCTGCACCGACGCAGGCACGGCGTGCACGCCGTGCGGCGCCAGGCCGGCATCACACAGCCGCGCGTGCACCCGCTCGCCGACCGCCCAGACCTGGTGTGCGCCGTCGCGCGCAGCCGGCGCGTGCAGCGTGCGCACGACATGGTCGACGATCACGTCGTTGAAGGCGCCGACCAGACCCTGGTCGGCACCGTAGACGATGGCGACGACCGGGCCGTGGCGCGCCTCGTGCTCGGCGTCGGGCAAGGCCCTGCCGGCCTGCTCGTCGCGCAGACAGGCGCCGATCCCGAGTTCGACCGCGCGGTGGTAGGCACCCAGCGCGTGCACCGACTGGCGGTAGGCCTGAATGCTCGACGCCGCCATCGCACGCATCGTGCGCACGACGCCTTGCAGATCGCCCGCACTGCCGATCTTGCGCCGCAGCCCGACCAGGGATTCCGTCACCGCAGGCCGGCCGGTGTGTCGTGCGCCGGGTCTTGCGGCGCATCGACGGTGAAACCCGTCAGCGCCGCGCTCGCCGCGGCCAGCAGGGCGGCCCTGTCCTCGGCACTCGGCCTGGCCGCCGTGGCCAGCCTGGCGCACAAGGCAGCCGGCAGATCCTGCGCCGCGCGGCGCACGGCACGCTCGGCCTCGGCCATGCGGCCCAGGGGCACGCTGTCGAAGAGGCGCGCCGCCAGCGCCTGCAGCACGACGATCTGTGCGGCGACGCCGACGGGTTCCGACTCGGCCTGTTGCAGGCAGGCGCGCAGGCGCCGCCCATGTTCGATCGAGTGGCGGCTGCGCGCGTCGAGCCGGGCGCCGAAGCGCTCGAAGGCCTCGAGTTCCTCGAACTGCGCGTAGGCCAGCTTGAGCTCGCCGGCCAGCGCGCGGAAGGCGCCATGCTGCGCCTTGCCGCCGACCCTGGACACCGACTGGCCGACGTTCACCGCCGGCAGCACGCCGAGCCCGAACAGGGTCGGCGAGAGCACGATCTGGCCATCGGTCATCGAGATCAGGTTGGTCGGGATGTAGGCCGACAGGTCCTGCGCCTCGGTCTCGATGATCGGCAGTGCGGTCAGCGAGCCGCCGCCGCGGGCCGGCGCCAGGCGCGTCGCACGTTCGAGCAGGCGCGCATGCAGGTAGAAGATGTCGCCCGGAAAGGCCTCGCGCCCGGGTGGCCGCCGCAGCAGCAGCGAGAGCTCGCGGTAGGCGCGGGCGTGATGCGTCAGATCGTCGTAGACGATGAGCACGTCGCGCCCCGATTCCATGAAGAACTCGGCGATGCTGGTCGCCGCATAGGGCGCGATGTAGGCCAGCCCGGGCGGCTGGTCGCCCTCGGTGACGACGACGACGGTGTGTGCCATCGCGCCCGCCTCGCGCAGCGTGGCCACCACCTTGGCCACCGCGGCGCTGCGCTGGCCGATCGCGCAGTAGATGCAAACCACGTCGCCGCCGCGCTGGTTGAGCAGGGTGTCGAGTGCGATCGCCGTCTTGCCGGTCTGGCGGTCGCCGAGGATCAGTTCACGCTGGCCGCGGCCGATCGGGATCAGCGCGTCGACGACCTTCAACCCGGTCTGCAAGGGCAGGTTCACCGGTGCGCGGTCCATGATCGGCGGCGCCGGGCGTTCGATCGGCCAGCGGGCCTGCGTCTGCGGCGCAGCGCGTCCGTCGAGCGGCCGGCCGAGCGGGTCGATGACGCGCCCGATGAGCTGCTCGCCGACGGCCACGTCCACCACGCGGCCGGTGCGCTCGACCGCCTCGCCGGCCGCCAGGCGCCATGATTCGTCGAGCAGGACGACGCCGACCTGGTCTTCGTCGATGTTGAAGGCGATGCCCTGGGCGCCACCCGCGAAGCGCAGCAGTTCGTCGTAGCCGACACCCGGCAGCCCCGCGACGCTCGCCACGCCGGTGCCCACGCTGAGCACGCGGCCAGTTTCCAGCGCAGTCAGCGTCGGCGTGTAGGTCTCGCGTGCGCGGGCGATGCGGTCGAAGAGCGCCTGCGCGTCGGGCAAGGCGAGCTCAGGCGCGTCGCGGTCAACGCTCATGTTGCAGGCGCCACCAATGTTTCTACCTTGGCGTGCAGATCCGTCAGGTAGGGCGCGATGCCCCAGGCCAGCTTGCGCCCGCCGACCTCGAGTTCGATGCCGGCGATCAGCGACGGCATGGCCTGGAACTGCAGCGCCACGCCGGCGCCGAAGGCCACGTCGACGGCGGCCTGGATGGCACTGCGCTGCGCGGTCGGCAGCTCGAAGGCGCTGTGCAGGACGGCCGCTGCGTCGGGTTCGGACAGCGCCTGCGTCAGCGCGGTGTGCGTCGCAGCGTCGAGTCTGCCCAGGCGCTCGACGAAGACCTCGGCGATCTGCGCCTCCAGGCTTGCCGAGGCCAGGTCGGCGAGTGCCCGGCGCGATATCGCAAAGACTTCGTGTCCGACCCGCTCGTCCAGCGTGCGCTGCAGCTGTGCGGCCTGCTCGGCGAGCGCGCGCCGGTGCTTGGCCGCCAGCGCGTCCGCGGCGCCCCAGGCGTCGTCCAGCAGGCGCTGGCGTTCGACCTGGGCGTCCTGCACCGCCTGCGCCAGCAGGGCCTCGCGCTCGCGCTCGAAGGCCTCACGCCGCGCATGCAGAGCGTCGCGCTCGGTGTTGGCCTTGTCCTGCATGCCACGGGCGTCGGCCAGTTGGGCGGCGATGCGCGCCTCGCGGGCATCGACCGCATCGAGCACGGGCTGGTACAGGAAACGCTTGAGCAGCCAGACGAGGACGATGAAGTTGAGCGCCTGCGCGGCGACCGTGAACCAGTCGATCAGCATGCGGCTCTACTTCCCCGCGGCCTGCGCGATCGCATGGTTCCAGAACGGATTGGCGAAGATCAGGATCATCGCGACGACGAAGCAGTAGATCGCCGTCGACTCGATCATCGCCAGGCCGACGAAGAGCGTGCGCGTGATCGTGGCCGACGCATCGGGCTGCTGCGCCAGCGCGGTCAGCGCGGTCGCCACCGCGCGGCCCTCGCCCAGCGCAGGGCCGATGCTGCCGATGGCGATGGTCAGGCCGGCCAGGGTGATCGAGGCCACCGCGATGATCGTCATGCTGTCCATGTCTTGCTCACTCCTTGTTGGGCGATTGGTTGGACGATTGCGCCGGCGCGTCGTCGCGCTGGGTGGCCGCCGCCAGGTACACGGCGGCCAGGACGGTGAAGATGTAGGCCTGCACCATGCCGGTCAGCAGGCCCAGCGCAGTCATCACGATGGGGAAGAAGAAGGGCGTGATCGTCAGCAGGATGGCCAGGATCATGGCGCCGCTCATCATGTTGCCGAACAGGCGCACCGCCAGCGCCAGGGTGCGCGAGACCTCGCCGATCAGGTTGAAGGGCAGCATCAGCACGGTGGGTTCGACATAGGACTTCAGATAGCCGCGCAGTCCCTGCTCGCGGATGCCGGCCAGCGGCACGGCGACGAAGACGCACAGCGCCAGCGCAACCGTGGTCGACAGCGAACCGGTCGGCGGCTCGAAGCCGGGCACGATGGTCAGCAGCGCCGAGGCGCCGATGAACAGGAACAAGGTGCCGAGGAAGGCAAGAAAGCGCCGCGGCCGGCGCAGCCCGACCTCGCCGATCTGCTGCACGATGCCGGTGACCGCGATCTCGAGCAGGTTCTGCCAGCGCGAGCGTTGCGCGTCGCTGCGCAGCCGTCGCGTCACCAGCCAGGCGCTCAGCGTCAGCACGGCCATCACGAGCCAGGTGAAGACGAGGGTGGCGTCGAGCTTGATGAAACCCTGCTGCCAGAAGATCAGTTGGTCAGGGCTGAGCCGCATGCGGCACCTCCGCCGGCGAATCGCCGCTTCGCGTCGATCGAAGCAGCCACAGGCGCGCGGCGATGAAACCCGCCAGGCAGGCCAGCCAGCGCTGCCAGGACGTGCCCGCCAGCAGCCAGAACCCGCCCAGCGTCACGGCGCTGCGCACGAGCAGGCTCGCCATCTGCCACAGGGCCACATGCGCCGAGCGCAGCGAGCGCTGCAGCGTCCACCACAGGCCGCCGAAGTAGAAGCCGCCCAGCGCTGCACCCCCGAGCGCCGCGAGCAGGCCAGCGAGCCATTCATGCATCGACATCGTCCCCTTCTTCCCTTGCGTCCTTGGCCATGGCCCGGTCTTCCTTGCGCACCCAGTACCAGGCGTTGAAGCAGCCGAGCGTGAGGCCGGCCATCAGCAGCGCCAGCGTCCACGGATGTTGACCGGGGTAGTGGGTGTCGAGCCAGCGCCCGAGCGCCGCGCCGATCAGCGTCGGCACCACCACCGACCAGCCGATGATGCCCATCATCCCGAGCCCGAACCAGACCCCCGGCTGGCCACGCCGGCGCGCATGCAGCTTGCGCCGCGCCCGGGCGTCCACCTGCGCCGCGAGGTCGCCGGCCCTGTCGGCGTGCTCAGCCATGGCGCAGGGCGCCCAGGCGCGTCAGGAAACCGATCTCGAGCTTGTCCATCGCCTCGCGCAGGCTGCGCGCGAGTTCATCCTCGGTGCGGAACTCGCGCTCGACCGCGGCGCGCAGCCGGCCCAGGTCGGCGCCGAGCATCGCCCGGCGCACCGAGACCTCGACCTCGGCGCCGGCCTTGATGAGCACGCCGGCGTCGATGGCCACGAAGCGTTCGCCATCGGCGGCGGTCTCGAAGCTCAGGATGCCCGGCACCAGCGCGGCCACGCAGTCGCGCCGGCGCGGCAGCAGCCCGAACGAGCCGTCCGCCGTCTCGGCCACGATGCGCAGCACGTCGGTCCTGTGCAGCAGCCGGTGCGAAGGCAGCAGGATGTCGAGCTTCATGCCGGGTCCGCGGTCGAAGGCTTCGCCGACCTGGCTGCCTTGGTCCTGGCCTCGCCGATGCTGCCGATCATGTACAGCGCATCCTCGGGCAGGTCCTTCAGCTGGTCGCCGAGGATATGTTCGCAGCCGTCGAGCGAATCTTCCAGGCTGACGATGCGGCCTTCGGTGCCGGTGAACTGCTCGGTGGTGAAGAAGGGCTGGGTCAGGAAGCGCTCGAGCCGGCGCGCCCGGCCGACCACGTCGCGGTCCTGCTTTGAGAGCTGCTCCAGCCCGAGCATGGCGATGATGTCCTTCAGCTCGGCGTACTGTGCCAGCGTGCGCCGCACGTCCTGCGCCAGCCGGTAGTGGCGTGCGCCGACGATGCCCGGCGTGGCCATCTTCGAGTTCGACTGCAGCGGGTCGATGGCGGGGAACAGGCCTTCGCTGGCACGCTTGCGTGACAGCGCGAGGGTGGCCGACAGGTGCGAGAAGGTGTGCACCGCGGCGGGGTCGGTGAAGTCGTCGGCCGGCACGTAGACGGCCTGGATCGAGGTCACGGCGCCGCTGTCGGTGCTGGCGATGCGCTCCTGCAGCGCCGCCAGCTCGGTGCCCAGCGTCGGCTGGTAGCCCAGGCGCGAGGGCATCTGCCCCATCAGCCCCGAGACCTCGGAGCCGGCCTGGATGAAGCGGAAGATGTTGTCGATGAGCAGCAGAACGTCCTGCCGCTGGTCGTCGCGGAAGTACTCGGCCATGGTCATCGCCGCGTGGCCGACGCGGAAGCGCGCCCCGGGCGGTTCGTTCATCTGGCCGAACAGCATCACCATATTGGGCAGCACGCCGGCATCGCGCATCTCGCGGTAGAGCTCCTCGCCCTCGC
Source organism: uncultured Rubrivivax sp. (assembly GCA_964637205.1). Classification (GTDB taxonomy): domain Bacteria; phylum Pseudomonadota; class Gammaproteobacteria; order Burkholderiales; family Burkholderiaceae_C; genus Rubrivivax. The sequence goes on along the minus strand of CAZWUR010000015.1, from coordinate 25,328 downwards.
GGCAGCGCTCGCCGATGCCGCAGAAGATGCTGACGCCGCGGTGCTGGCCGACCATGTTGTGGATCAGCTCGGTCAACAGCACGGTCTTGCCGACGCCGGCGCCGCCGAACAAGCCGGCCTTGCCGCCCGATTCGAGCGGCAGCAGGACGTCGATGGCCTTGATGCCGGTCTCGAAGACGGTCGACTGCGTGGAACGCCGCGCCAGCTGCGGCGGCGCGCGGTGCACCGAACGCCATGCCAGCTGGGTGGGTGCCGGCTGGCCGTCGATGCTGCGTCCGAAGACGTCGAACATGCGGCCGACGATGGCCGGCCCCACCGGGGCCAGCAGCGGCCCGCCGCTGTGCCGCACCGCCGTCCCGCGCGCCAGGCCCTGGGTCGAGCTGAGGGCGACGCAGCGCACACGCTCATGATCGAGTTGCGACGCCGCTTCGAGCACCACCGAATCGCCTGGCCCGGCATGCAGCAGGCTGCGGATGGCCGGCAGTCCGGCGCTGAAACGAACGTCGACGACGCTGCCGCGCACCGCGACCACGACGCCCTGCGCGCACGCGGGGGCGTCAGGCCGCTGCGTGTCGCGATCGTCGGGGGGTGAGGCCGTGCTCAAGGCATGCGCAGCAGCATTGTTCATGTCCGTCGCCGAGTATGGTCGCTCGACCTGCGGACCGGTTGACCCGGCTCAAGCCTGTCCTGCGGGATCGCTGCCCAGGCGCCGGACTGGGAAATATCCGAACCGTCGGTCGGACGTTTCCGCCGCGACTCGGACTGCCTTGGGTTCACGTCGCCAAGGCGTCCGATGGCGTGCACATGGATTCCATTGCAAGCTCCCGACAAGCCCGGACCGCCAGGGCAAGGTGTGAACGCGAGGAGCATGCATGGAACCGTCGATGGCCTGTCCCGACCTTGTCGCGCAAGACCGCAGCCGCTGCCGAACCTCGACCGCGCACGACTGGAACAGCAGCGTCGCCGAGGTGCTGTCGCTGCTCGGTGCCGACCCGGACGCCGAGCCGCAGGCGGCGCGTGTTCCGCTGGCGCTGCGCCGGCTGCGCGCGGGCGAAACCCTGTTCCACGAAGGGAGCCCGGCCACGGCGCTGTACATCGTGCGGGCCGGTCTTTTCAAGACCTTGCGCACGGCGCAGGACGGCTACGAGCAGATCGTCGACTTCGCCGGGCGCGCCGAATTGCTGGGCTTCGACGCGATCTGCTCGGGCGTCTATCCCAGCTCGGCGCTGGCGCTGGAGGAGTCCAGCGTGCACGCGCTGCCCTTGACGGAGCTGGACGGACTGGCGCTGCAGATTCCCGCCCTCGGCCGCGCCATGTACCGGGCGCTGAGCTGCGCGCTGGCGCGCCGCGGCGACCTGGCCGAGATGATGGCGGCGGTGGCGGCGGAAGTGCGGCTGGCGCGCTTCTTGATGCTCTGGTCGCAGCGCATGGCGGCGCAGGGGCAGTCCGCCAGGCGGCTGTACCTGCGCATGAGCCGACGCGAGATCGCCAGCAACCTGGGGGTCGCGCACGAGACGGTGAGCCGGTCATTCAGTGCGCTGGTGCACGCGGGGCTGGTTCGGGTCGACAACCGAGACGTGGAAATTCTCGACGCTGATGCCCTGGCGGCGTTCGCGCGCAGCACGCGGCGTCCTTCGGATGAGGCCGAGGATCGAGCCGCTGCGCCGAAGGATCAGTCGCTCCAGGCCAGCGTTGACGCAGACATGCGGACGAGACCCAGCCGGGTGCGCAGCCCGGTCCTGCTGCCCGGGTATGCGATGCAACGCAACTCGGGGTCCCGGCGCAGCATGAACCCGGGGTGAAGGGAGCCCTCATGAACCATGTGCGCGTCATGCTGCTGTGGCTGGCCATCATGGGGGCGCCGGCCGTGGCCGCGCGGTGGTCGAGCAGATGATGGTGCGCGGCGCGCTGCGACCAGGGTGCGTCCCTGCGCCCGGCGCAGCGGGTTTTTGGCGAAGGATTCCGGGTGGCGGGTTGCGCTGCCGAGGGCGCAAGCCGAGCACAGCTTGGGCGGGAGCCTCGAAGCGGTGCGCAAAAGTGGCGCGCCATGTTCGTCGCCGAAGTTTCGCGCCTGCCGTCCGCGCCGCGCGGCGCAATCGACCCCGTCGTCAAGCTGAGGGCGGTGATGTCGCACAGGCACCAGACCGCCAGGCGGTGAACCGTCCGCAGGGACGGTCCGCCGTCCGGGCTCAGCCCAGGTTCACCGGGACGAAGATCTGCTGGCCGTCGCGCGAGACCAGCAGGGCCACGGTCTTCGGATGCTGCTTGAGCGCATCGCGCACCTGCTCGACGCCCTGCACCGGGTGGCCGTTGATGGCCAGCAGCACGTCGCCCGGCTGGATGCCTGCCAGGCGCGACGGACCCTCCACACCCTGGATCAGCAGGCCATGGTCGACGCCGGCCTCGCGCTTCTCGTCGCGCTGCAGCGGGCGCACGCTCAGGCCCAGTCGCTCGCCGTCGGCCGCCGCCGCCTGCGTGCCGCGTTCGGCGTCGGCACGGCCCAGGGCCAGGTTCACGTCATGTTCGCTCTTGGCGCGCCAGATCGTCAGTGCGATCTTGTCGCCCGGGCGGGCCAGGCCGATGCGCGACGAGAGGTCTCCCGCGGTGCGCACCGGCTCGCCATTGATCGCCGTGATCACGTCGCCGGCTTTCAACTCGGCCTTGGCCGCTGCGGTGTCGGGTGCCACGCTCGAGATCAGCGCACCGTCGGGGGCCTTCAGGCCGAAGGACTCGGCGAGCGGCGCCGACAGGTCCTGCAGCATCACGCCGAGGCGTGCATGCTCGACCTTGCCGGTGGCGACGATCTGCTCCTTCACGCGCAGGGCGACGTCGATCGGGATCGCGAAGGCCAGGCCCGCAAAACCGCCGTTGGGCGAGTAGATCTGCGCATTGATGCCCACCACGCGGCCGGCGGCGTCGAACAGCGGGCCGCCGGAGTTGCCGGGGTTCACCGCGGCGTCGGTCTGGATGAAGGGCACGAAGCTGTCGCCGGGCAGCGAACGCCCCTTGGCGCTGACGATGCCCTGCGTGGCGGTCTGCTCGAAACCGTAGGGCGCGCCGATGGCGAGCACCCGGTCGCCGACTTCGACACCGGCGGCCTGGCCGAGTGCCACCGTGGGCAGGCCCTGGGCGTCGATCTTCAGCACCGCGATGTCGGTGGCCGGGTCGCTGCCCAGTACCTTGGCCGCGAATTCGCGCCGGTCCTTCAGCTTGACGGTGACGTGCTGCGCTTCGCGCACCACATGCGCGTTGGTCAACACAAGGCCGTCGGCAGCGACGATGAAGCCCGACCCCTGGCCGCGGAAGGGCTGTTCACCGCGCGGCGGTGCCTGCCAGCCGGGAATGCCCTGGAAGAAGCGGAAGTAGGGGTCGTTGGCCATCGGGCCGCCCTGCAGGTCGGCGTTGTGCAGGCCGCTGACGGTGATGCCGACCACAGCCGGGCCGGCTTCGTGCACGATGGCGCGCCAGTCGGGCGCAGTGGTGCCGGGGATGACCGGTGCCGGCGCGGCGGCGCCGGGTGCGGCGCTGGCCACCTGGACGGTGGCGGCCGGGCTGCGTGCATCGCCGCCCATCCATCCGGGCAGCGACCAGGCCTGTGCGGCGGTGACGCCCAGGCTGGCGATCAGCAGGGCGGCGGCGGTGGCGATGCCATTGCGCTTGAAGGTGTTCATGCGGGTTCCTTTCGGGGAGGGCGACCAGGATCTGGCCATGTCCGCCACTCTGGGGCGCCCGCATGAGGGCTGCGTGAGACGAAAATGAGGTGAAGGTTAAGGGACCGCGCTCGCGTTCGGATTGACGGCCGATGCCCCGTCGCCGGCCAAAGTTTCGTCCAGCGGCAGGCGCAACTCGGCGCGCAGGCCGCCGGCCGGCGCATCGCCCAGACTGGCCTGGCCGGCGTGGCGCCGCGCCACCGCGCGCACGATGGCCAGCCCGAGCCCGCTGCCCTCGCCATGCCCCGGCCGCGCACGGCGAAAGCGCTCGAAGACGGCGGTGCGTTCGGCCTGCGGCAGCCCGGGCCCGGCGTCGTCGACGCGGACCACGGCCTGACCGCCCTCACGGGCCACCGACAGGGTCAGCTGGGGCGGGCTGCCGCCGTATTTCAGCGCGTTGTCGAGCAGGTTGCGGATGGCGCTGCGCAGGCCCTCGGCGTCGCCGGTCAGCGGCAGCGACGACGGCAGTTGCAGCGCCAGCGTGCCACCCTGTTCATGCAGCCGAGACGCGGTGTCTTCGGCCGCGGCATGCGCCAGCGCTGCGAGGTCGATGGGCGCCATCGGCACCGCGGCACCGGGCTCGCTGCGCGCCAGCGCCAGCAGCTGCTGCACCAGACGTGTGGCGCGGTCGACGCCGGCCGCCAGCTGCTGCAGCGCGCGTTCGCGCTCGTCGTCGTCGACCGCACTGCGCAGCACCTGCACCTGCAGCTTGAGCGCCGTCAGCGGCGTGCGCAGCTCATGTGCGGCGTCGGCGACGAAGGCCTGCTGCGCGGCAAAGGCACCGCCCAGGCGTGTGAGCAGCTCGTTGAAGGCCTGCACCATCGGCTGCAGTTCGACCGGCAGCCCGGCCTGCGGCAGCGGCTCCAGCGCGTCGGCGCGGCGTTCGCGCGTGGCCCGCACGACGCTGTTCAGTGGTTGCAGCGACACGCCAAGCAGCCACCACAGCGCCGCCGCCACCAAAGGCGCCGCCGCCGCCACCGGCCACACGCTGCGCCAGGCCGCGGCCTCGGCGAGGCGCCGGCGCACCGCCAGGGGCTGCGCCACCTGCACCACGCGCAGCGGCGTGGCCGCGCCGTAGACCCGCCAGGTCTCGCCCTGCAGTTGCACGTCGGTGTAGCCGAGCACGGTGCGCGCGGGCAGCGGCCGGGTGGGCGCGCTGCTGTAGACCGAAACGCCGTCCAGCGTCCACACCTGCACCACCACCTCCAGCGCCGGGTCGGCCAGCGCGGCCTGCTGCTCGCGGTCGATGCCACCCTGGTCGCGCAGGCTGAGCGCCATCTGGCGCAGCTGGTAGTCGAACAGCGTGTCGGCTTCGCTGCGCACATTGCGGTAGGTGGCCGCGGCCAGGGCCAGCGCCGCCACCGCCAGCAGCAGGCCGAGGAAGGCAAACAGCCGCCGGCGCAGCGAAGGCGGGGTGCGGTCGCTCACCGCGTCAAGCGGCCTTTGCCGGCCCGGCGTAATAACCCAGGCCGCGCACGGTGTGGATCAGGTCCTCGCCGAGCTTGCGGCGCAGCTGGTGCACATAGACGCTGACGGTGTTGCTCTCGACCTCCTCGCCCCAGCCGTAGAGCCGGTCCTCGAGCTGTGCGCGCGAGAGGATTGCGCCCGGGCGCTCCAGCAGCGCCTGCAGCAGCGCAAATTCGCGCGCCGACAGCAGCAGCGGCCGGCCGTCGCGGCTGACCTCGTGCGTGGCCGGGTCCAGGCGCAGGCCGGCCACTTCGAGCACCGGCTCGGCGCGGCCTGCGGCGCGGCGCAGCGCGGCGCGCAATCGGGCCAGCAGTTCATCGAGTTCGAAGGGCTTGACGAGATAGTCGTCGGCGCCGGCGTCCAGCCCGCTGACCTTGTCGGCCAGCGCGTCGCGCGCGGTGAGCACGATCACCGGCGTGCGGTCGCCGCGGCCGCGCAGGGCACGCAGCACCGACAGCCCGTCGCGCTGCGGCAGGCCCAGGTCGAGCAGCACCGCGTCGAAACGTTCGCTGCCCAGGGCCGCATCGGCGGCGCGGCCGTCGCGCACCCAGTCGGCGGCGAAGCCCTGCTGGCGCAGCGCGGCGCGCAGGCTCTCGCCGACCATCGTGTCGTCCTCGACCAGCAGGATGCGCATCCGGCGATCGTAGCCCTTGGAGGCTGTCGGGCTTTGGCAGCGCTGCGCGTGCAGCGCGGCGGGCGCATGGGTGTCGGCCGCGACCACCGTCGGTGTGCGCCGACCAGCCGATCAGCCGGTCAGGTCTTCAGCCCTTCGTTCTGCGGAAACATCGCGCGCCGCGCTTCGTCGTCGAACTCGGCCTTGAAGGTGTGCCGGTCCTTCAAGGCCGCTGCGCGGGCCGCGGCCGGGCGTTCGTTGATTGTGTCCAGCAGTCGCTGCACATGCGGCAGATCGGCCCAGGCCCGCTCGCCGAGCGCGTAAGGCACGGCGCGCGCCCAGCCCCAGACCGACATGTCCACCAGCGAGTAGGCGTCGCCGACCATCCACGGCTGCGCCGCCAGGTGGGCGTCCAGGATCTTCCAGTGCCGCCAGGCCTCGAAGTCGTAGCGGTTCAGTGCATACGCGTCCGGCACCGGGGCGTAGTGCCTGAAGTGCACGCACTGGCCGGTGAAGGGGCCCACCCCCGAGGCCACGAACATCAGCCACGACAGCATCGGCCCGCGCTGCGCCGTGCCGGGCAGGAACTGACCGGTCTTCTCCGCCAGGTAGAGCAGGATCGCATTGCTGTCGAAGACGGTGGTGTCGCCGTCGACGATCACCGGCACCTTGGCGTTCGGGTTCAGCGCCTTGAAGGCCGGTGCATGCTGCTCGCCCTTGCGCGTGTCCACCGGGATCGCCTCGTAGGGCAGGCCGGCCTCTTCGAGGAAGAGCGCCACCTTCATCGGATTCGGCGCGAGCGAGTAGTGGAACTTGAGCATGGGGTCGGTCCGTTCAGCAGAGGTGGCGGTGCGGCATTGTGGCGCCGCCGGCACCGCGCCGCCCATGCAAACGGCCCGCCGCAGCGGGCCGTGCGTCGCGCCTGCTCAGTGCAGAGGTCTCAGACCGTCACGTCCTTGGCCGCCTGCGCGTACTCCTCGATCTGGTCGAAGTTCATGTAGCGGTAGGTGTCGGCCGCGTCCTGGTCGAGGATGCCCATCCCGGCGCGGTATTCGGCCACCGTCGGCAGCTTGCCCAGCTTGCTGGCGATCGCCGCCAGTTCGGCCGAGGCCAGGAACACGTTGGCGTTCTTGCCCAGGCGGTTGGGGAAGTTGCGCGTGCTGGTGCTGACCACGGTGGCACCTTCGCGCACCTGGGCCTGGTTGCCCATGCACAGGCTGCAGCCCGGCATCTCGGTGCGCGCCCCGGCGCTGCCGAAGGCGGCGTAATGGCCTTCCTTGATCAACTCGCTCTCGTCCATCTTGGTCGGCGGCGCGACCCACAGCTTGACCGGGATGTCGCGCTGTCCGCCGAGCAGCTTGGCCGCGGCGCGGAAATGTCCGATGTTGGTCATGCAGCTGCCGATGAAGGCCTCGTCGATCTTGGTGCCGGCGACTTCGCTCAGCAGCTTGGCGTCGTCCGGGTCATTCGGGCAGCAGAGCACCGGCTCCGTGAGCTCGTCGAGGTCGATCTCGATCACGGCGGCGTACTCGGCATCGGTGTCGGCCTGCAGCAGCTGCGGATCGGCCAGCCAGGCCTGCATGGCCTGGATGCGGCGCTCCAGCGTGCGCCGGTCCTGGTAACCCTGGGCGATCATGTTCTTCAGCAGCACGACGTTCGAGTTCATGTACTCGATGATCGGCGCCGGGTTGAGCTTGATCGTGCAGCCGGCGGCGCTGCGCTCGGCGCTGGCGTCGCTGAGCTCGAAGGCCTGCTCCACCTTCAGGTCGGGCAGGCCCTCGATCTCGAGGATGCGGCCGCTGAAGACGTTCTTCTTGCCGGACTTGGCCACCGTCAGCAAGCCGGCCTTGATCGCGGCATAAGGAATCGCGTGCACCAGGTCGCGCAGCGTGACGCCGGGCTGCATCTTGCCCTTGAAGCGCACCAGCACGCTCTCGGGCATGTCCAGCGGCATCACGCCGGTGGCCGCGCCGAAGGCCACCAGGCCGGAACCGGCGGGAAAGCTGATGCCGATCGGGAAGCGCGTGTGGCTGTCGCCCCCGGTGCCTACGGTGTCGGGCAGCAGCATGCGGTTGAGCCAGCTGTGGATGATGCCGTCGCCCGGGCGCAGCGACACGCCGCCGCGGTTGCTGATGAAGGCCGGCAGCTCGCGATGGGTCTTCACGTCCACCGGCTTGGGGTAGGCCGCGGTGTGGCAGAAGCTCTGCATCACCAGGTCGGCGCTGAAGCCCAGGCAGGCCAGGTCCTTCAGTTCGTCGCGCGTCATCGGGCCGGTGGTGTCCTGGCTGCCGACGGTGGTCATGCGCGGTTCGCAGTAGGTGCCCGGGCGGATGCCCTGGCCCTTGCCGTCGATGTCAGGCATGCCGCAGGCGCGGCCGACCATCTTCTGCGCCAGCGTGAAGCCGGCCTGGGTGGCCGCAGGCTCCTGCGGCAGGCGGAACAGCGTGCTCGCCTTCAGGCCCAGGGCCTCGCGTGCCCTGGCCGTCAGGCCACGGCCGATGATCAGGTTGATGCGGCCGCCGGCACGCACCTCGTCCAGGATGACCTCGCTCTTGAGGCTGAACTCGGCCAGCGTCTTGCCGTCCTTGGTGAGCTTGCCGTCGTAGGGCAGGACCTCGATCACGTCGCCCATCTCGAGCGCACCCACGTCCACCTCGATCGGCAGCGCACCCGAGTCTTCCTGCGTGTTGAAGAAGATCGGCGCGATCTTGCCGCCCAGGGTGACGCCGCCGAAGCGCTTGTTGGGCACGAAGGGGATGTCCTGGCCGGTGGCCCAGATGACGCTGTTGGTGGCGCTCTTGCGGCTCGAGCCGGTGCCGACCACGTCGCCGACATAGGCCACCAGATGGCCCTTCTGCTTCAGGTCCTCGATGAACTGCATCGGGCCGCGCTTGCCGTCTTCTTCGGGCTTGAAGGCGGCGTCGGCGCGCGTGTTCTTCAGCATCGCCAGATAGTGCAGCGGGATGTCGGGGCGGCTCCAGGCGTCGGGTGCCGGGCTCAGGTCGTCGGTATTCGTCTCGCCCGGCACCTTGAAGACGGTGACGGTGATCGACTTCGGCACTTCCGGGCGCGAGGTGAACCACTCGGCGTCGGCCCAGCTCTGCATCACCTCCTTGGCCCTGGCATTGCCGGCCTTGGCCTTGGCGGCGACGTCGTTGAAGAAGTCGAACATCAGCAGGGTCTTCTTCAGGCCATCTGCTGCGATGGCGGCGATGTCGGCATCGGCGTCGTCGAGCAGCTCGATCAGCGGGTGCACGTTGAAGCCGCCGACCATGGTGCCGAGCAGTTCGGTGGCCTTGGCCTTGCTCAGCAGGCCGACCTTCAGGTCGCCATGCGCCACCGCGGCCAGGAAGCTGGCCTTGACCTGGGCCGCGTCGTCGACGCCGGGCGGCACGCGGTGCGTCAGCAGGTCGAGCAGGAAGGCGTCTTCACCGGCAGGCGGGGCCTTGATGAGTTCGATCAGTTCGGCCACCTGCGTGGCGTCGAGCGGCAGCGGCGGGATGCCGAGCGCGGCGCGTTCGGCGACATGTTGACGGTAGGCTTGCAGCATGGGGGCTCCAGGAGGGATCGTTGAAGAGTTTGCGGGCTCAGGCTTGCATCAGGCTTGGGGCACGATGACCTTGAGGCCCTTGAAGTAGTCGCGAAAAAATCCTGCATCGCGCGTGATCAGGCCCTGGCACTGCAGCAGGGCGTGGGCGCCGATCAGGAAGTCGGCCACCACGCGCTCGCGGCGTCCGCCTCGGTCACGGAAGCGGCGCTGCATGTGGCCGGCGCGCACGGCGGCGGTTTCGCTGGTCGGCAGGTAGCGGATGCCGAACTCGGTCAGTGCATCGAGCGCCGTCTCGCGCGTGTCGAGCATGCCCTGCACCTCGGCGACGACCGCATCGCAGATGACGACTTCGCCGATCGACAGGGCCTGCTCGACGCAGGCGCCCGACGCGTCGGCGAATTGGGTGTCGGCCGTGAGGATGTCCAGCAACACCGACGAGTCGACCGCGATCACGCGCCGCCGTCCTCGGGCGGCAGGTAGGGGTCGCCGGGTGCGCGACCGCGGATCGCACGCATCGCCTCGTCGGTGGACTTGAAACCTTCGGCCAATTTGAAGCGGCCGCGCACGCGCGACAAGGCGTCGCCGATGTCCTTGCGCAGCACGATGCGCCCGCCCTCGAGCTCGACCTTGAGCTTGCTGCCCTTGGTCAGGCCGAGTGCATCACGCACCGCCTTGGGCAGGGTGATCTGCCCGCGCTCGGCAACGGTGGCTTCCATGGCGGTCCCCTTTCCGGAACGATCCCGACGGTTTCAGTATGCATCAATTGTACATACTGATTCGTTCTGAATCAAGGGTTCACCCTCAGGGCGCCAGCTGCCGCCAGGCCAGCTCCTTCATGATCTCGGTGGCGCCACCGCCGATCTGCATCACCTTGACCTCGCGGTAGATGCGTTCGCTCTTGGTGCCGCGCATGAAACCCATGCCGCCGAGCACATGCACCGCATGGTCGGCGCAGGTCTGCATGGTGCTCGTGGCGTGGTTCTTCAGCAGGCACAGGTCGGCGATCACCTCCGGGTCAGCAGGCGTTGCCTCGAAGCGCGCGCTCACGTCACGCAGCAAGGCACGCGACGCGATGAGCTGGGTGCGCATGTCCATCAGTCGGTGGCGGACGGCCTGGTGCTCGACCAGACGCTGGCCGAAGGTCTGGCGCTGCAGCGCCCATTCAGTGGCCTCGTCCAGACAGGCCTGCGCAAAGGCCACGGCGCCGGCGGCGAGCAGCAGTCGCTCGCCATTGAAGTTGGCCATGATCATGCGGAAACCCGCGTTCTCCTCGCCGATCAGGTACTCGGCCGGCAGGCGCACGCCGGCGAAGTGCAGCGTGGCGGTGTCACTGCTCCACCAGCCCATCTTGGCCAGCGGCGTGCGCGTCAGGCCGGGGCTGTCGCCGGGCACGGCGAGCAGACTGAGGCCGCCCGCGCCCGGCCCGCCGGTGCGCACCGCCAGCGTGATCCAGTCGGCGCGCAGGCCGCTGGTGATGAAGGTCTTTTCGCCATCGACGACATAGGCATCACCTTCGCGGCGGGCCGTGCAGCGCAGGCGGGCGACATCGCTGCCGCCGGCGGGTTCGGTGATCGCGAGCGCCGCGATGGCCTCGCCGGCGAGCACCGGCGGCACGATGCGCTGCTGCAGCGCATCGCTGCCATGGGCGACGATGGGCGGCAGGCCGATGTTGTGCGAGAACAGGCTGGCCAGCAGGCCGCCGGCGCCAGTGCGCGCGATCTCCTCGGCGGCGACCAGCCTGAACGTGATGGGGCAGGGCGTGCCGCCCAGGGCCTCGGGGTAACCCAGCTGCAGCAGGCCGAGTTCAGACGCGCGGCGGTAGAGCGCGCGCGGGAAGCTGCCGGCTTCGTCCCAGGCATTGACGTGGGGCGCAATTTCGGCATCCACCCAGCGGCGCACGCTGGCGCGGAATTCGGCGGCTTCAGGGCTGTGCATGGGTCGAGTATGCCGGCGCGCCGAGGCGCCGTTGCGGGCTCCGCCCGGGGGCTGGACGCCTGGGCCCAGGATCCGTCGGCGCAGGCGCCTTCGTGCCGAGGCAACGGCCGAAAACCCCCTAGGTCGGCATGCACAACAAGGTTGTCGCCGCAGAGAAATGCAACGAAGCTGTGCATCAGGCGGCATGCAGTGGCCAGTTCCGGATCTGCTGCATCCGCCGCGCCAACAAGGTCGGACGACACCGGCCCACAGGAGACAAACGATGACCCACCCTCCGGGACGATCGGCGGCCATGGCGCCGCTGTCAGCGCTCACGGCGATCCTCGTGCTGTCCGGCTGGGCAGCCGATGCCCAGGCCCGCGTGTCGCGCATCGTGATCGACACCAGCACCGACATCACCGGGCAGGCCGACTACGAACAGCTCACCGGGCGCGCCTTCGGCGAGCTCGACCCGGGCGACCGGCACAACCGGCTCATCACCGACCTGTCGCATCCGCTCGCCCTGGATGCGGACGGCAAGGCCCGCTACGTGGCCAGCTTCGTGCTGCGCAAGCCCAAGGACATGAGCCAGGCCAGCGGCCTGATGTGGCACGACGTGCCCAACCGCGGCGGCAACGTCAATTTTTCGGCCGACCTGTTCGCCGCGATGGACACCCATCTGCTGAGCGGCTGGCAGGGCGACAACGCCGGCGGCACCGTGGTGCCGGAGCATGCCGACTGCATCCCGCCCTACGGCGGCGGCTGTGCGGCGCCGGTCTTCTCGCGGCACTTCGTCAAGACCCCCGTGCTCAGCGGCGTGCTCGGACGAATCATCGGGCGCATCGTCAATCGCAGCGGCCTCGATGCGGCGCCGTTGAACGTGATGGGCAATCCGATCCCGTACCTCCCGGTCGACCCTGCCAACAATGCCGGCGACGTGATGACGATCCGCACCAGCGAGACCGTGCAGGGCGTGTTCACCGAGGGCGGGGTGGTGCCCAATGAAGACTGGATGTACTGCGGCGGCGGCACGTTCGACGCCCCGCTGCCGGTGGTCGGCCTGCCGGTGCAGGTGTGCAAGCGTGGCGGTTTCGACCCGACCCAGCTCTACCAGATCGCCTACACGGTGCGCGACCCCTATGTACTGGGCATCGGCACGGCGGCCTTCCGCGACGTGCAATCCTTCTTCCGCCATGCCGCGGCCGACGACTTCGGCACGCCGAACCCGGTGGCCGGCAAGACGAACAAGGCGATCGTGCGCGGGAGCTCGCAGTCGGGCAATTTCATCCGCCACTTCATCTTCCTGGGCATGAACGAGGACGAGGCGGGCCGCATCGTGCACGAAGGTGCCTGGCCGCTGATCGCCGGCCGGCGCGTCGCAAATGCCTCCCGCTGGGGCATGCCCGACGGCGTGCTCGAGCTCTACCAGATGGGCAGCGAAGGACCGCAGTGGTGGAGCCGCTTCCCCGACCGGACCCGCGGCCTGCGGCCGGGCGGCATCCTGGACCGGTGCCAGCGCTCCGATACCTGTCCGAAGATCGTCGAGACCTTCGGCGCCGCCGAGGTCTATGCCCTGAAGATGACGACCTCCTGGGTCGGCACCGATCCGAAGCTCGACATACCGCTGCCCGACAACGTCAGGCGCTACTACCTGCCCAGTTCGACCCATGGCGGCGGCAACGGCTCGACCACCCAGAGCCCGCCCGACGTCGACGTGTCGCCGGTCAACTGCCCGGGCAACAACTGGGGTCGAGGCATGCTGCGCGCCAACCCGGTGCCGGCCACCGCCATGGTCAACCGCGTGCGACTGGCGCTGCGCGACTGGGTGATGGCCGGCACGCCGCCGCCGCCCAGCGTCTGGCCGCGCATGCGGGGCCCGAACGGCCAGCGCAACCTGGTCGAAGCGACGCAGGCCGGCATGGGTTTCCCGAGCGGCGTACCCGGCATCCCGGACTCGATCTTCGACAGCGCCAACTTCATCTTCCCGGTGATGGACTACGACTGGGGGCCGCTCTACGACCACTACAACGCCACCGGCGTGCCGACCGCGGCACCGCCGGTCGTGAAGTCGGTGATCAGGATGCTGGTGCCGCGCGTGGACGCCGACGGCAACGAAGTCGGCGGTGTGCCGACCGTGCAGCGCGACGCGCCGCTGGGCACCTACCTGGGCTGGAACATCACCGCCGGTCCGGGCGACAAGGGTTTCGACGACGCGAACCCGAGGCCCTTCCATGCCGGACAGGTCTGCAACTACGTCGGCGGCATGGTGCCCTTCGCCGTCAGCCTGGCCGAACGCCTGGCGAACGGTGATCCGCGCCTTTCACTGCAGGAGCGCTATGCCACGCACGAAGGTTATGTGACGGCGGTGCGCGCCGCGGCCGACAACGCCGCCTGTCAGGGGTATCTGAACGCCGGCCCGGCGGCGGCGTCCATGGGCGCATTGTGCGCAACGGTGCTGCCCGCGGGCGTGGCCGACGACTGGGCGGCCCTGGTCAACCAGGCCATGGCCAGCGACGTGCTGAAGTAGGGCCTTCGGCCCCGGGGGGTCAGGGTCGGGGTCGCCCCGGCCCCTGCGTACCGTCGGCGCGCGCCGCAAGGTAGGCGTAGAGGTCCAGGATATGGGCCTCGACCCGCGGTTCACCCTGCCAGGCCGGCATGTCGAATGCACCGCGGCGGCGCTGCACGACGGCGTCGACCAGGGCCTCGTGCGCCGCGTCGTCACGCCGGGCCTGCGCCTCGGGCAGCATCCAGTCGTAGCGGCGCAGCACCAGGTCGACGAAGCGGCGCGGCCCGATCTCGCTCATGCGCAGCACCAGGTCGGGCCCATCGCCGCCGGTGGCGTTGGCGCCGTGGCAGCGCGCACATTTGTCCTGGAATACGCGCCAGCCGGTGTAGACCGAGCCCGGGGGCTGGAGCGAGGCCTGGTGGGTCTGCAGCGGCTGCCGGTTCTGGACCTCCACCGCGCAGCCGGCGAACAACAGGGCCAGCAGGGCCAGCAGGGCGCCAAGGGCGAAGATTCGCCGGTGTGAGGGCATGTCGGTTCTCCTGGGTCGGTCCGGTGAATGCATCAGTGTCGGGCAGGCCGGCGGCGAGGCCCTGCGCTGGCGCAACGGCAGGTCTATATCTGCAGAGAAAGCACCAGCTCGCGCACGCCGTCCCAGATGAACTGCACCCCCAGGCAGAGCAGGATGAAGGCGGTCAGGCGCAGGAAGACCAGGGTGCCGGTTTCGCCCAGCGGGCGCAGCAGCAGGGTCGCGTAGCGAAAGACCGCCGCCATGATCACGCCGACCGCCGCCAGCCCCAGCCAGCCGCCGGCAAAACGCGCCATCGACAGCGGCAGCACATCGTCGTGCAGGGTCACGCCGAGCGTGATCGCGGCCGCAATCGAGCCCGGCCCGCAACTGATCGGGAAGGTCAGCGGGTAGAAGGCCTGGCGCCGCGCCTGTTCCGGCGTGAAGGCTTCGGCCAGGGCCTGCCGGCTGTCGCTGCTGCTGTGCTCGGCGTGCAGCAGGCGCCAGGCGTTGGTGGCCACCAGCAGCCCGCCGCCGATGCGCACGATCGGCAGCGAGATGCCGAACACGTCGAGCACATAGGAGCCGACCAGCATCGCGCCCGTCATCAGCAGGACCATGTTGCGCGCGATGCGCCGGGCCAGCAGGGCGCGTGTCTGCGCGCTCGCGCCTTCGGTCAGGCCAAGAAAGATCGGCGCCGTGGCGGCCGGGTTCAGGATCGGCAGCAGGACCGCGACGACGACGCCGAAGCTCTTGCCGAAGGCCAGCGCGAGGCTGGCAGCGTCGAGCGTCATGCGCTCACAACGCGGCGCGCAACTCGCGCAGCCAGGCCATCACCCGGGCCTGGTGCGCCGGGCCCAGGCGCAGCAGCAGGCGCTGGCCGGCCGACAGCGACTGCAGGGTCGGATCGGCGTACTCCTGGCGCACCCAGGGCCGCGCCGAAGGCACGTCGCCCTTGACCTCGACCTGCGTCACCAGCGGCGGGCGCGACACGGCAGGCGTCTCCAGCAGATGGTCGATCACCTCCAGCAGACGCTGGTGGAAGGACTGTCCCGGGTAGCCCAGCGCACCGTAGGCGGCCTGCAACTGCGGGTACAGACGCCGGTAGAAGACCGCGGCCTCGGCCGGCGGCAGCGTGTCGAGCAGGCGCAGCGCGGCGTCGTAGCGGCGGGCGTTGTCAGCGGCGATGCGGCCGTCGTCGGCCACCATGAAACGCCCGGGTGCAGGGTTCACCGGCCACAGGCGTGGCGCCACATGGCCGCGCGAGAGGTTGTCGACGGTGGCGGCGATGCGCGCCGCAAAACCATCGGTCTGCAAGAGCTTGAAGACGGCCTCGCGGCCGAAGGATTCGACCAGGGCGGCGGTGACCGCCTCGTCGCCGTCGGCGATCGGCGCGGCGTCCAGCGCCGGCGCCGATGGCGGCAGGGCCGGCGCGCTGGCCGCGAGCGGCGCGCTGACCGGCTGCACGTCGGCGCCGACCGGTGCCAGCGGCGGCGGCGTCTCGTCCGCACGCCCCATCCACCAGGCCAGGCCGCCAACGCCTACAGCCACGACGATGGCGGCACCGGCCCAGACGGTTGGAGAAACACGGGACATGGTTTGTGCATGCCGTGTCGGGCATGCATTTGTGCAAAAGGGGAGTGTAGCCCCCGGCCTTCGGGCGGCCGGCGCCCGATTTCAGTGGCCGTGCCCGTCGCTCGACAGATCCTTCTTCGTGAAGAGAAATTCCTTCAGCTCCTTGGAGAAGGTCTTGTCCTTGCGCCGGATCCATTCGAGGACCATCGCGGCATGTTCCTTCTCCTCGTCGCGGTTGTGCTCGAGGATCTTCTTCAGCACCGGGTCCTTGCAGGCCGCGGCGCGCTGGTTGTACCAGTCCACCGCCTCCAGTTCCTCCATCAGCGAGACGATGGCGCGGTGCATGTCGCGCACTTCGTCGTTGAGTTCGTCGATCGGTTCGTGGTAGCCGTCGCTGGCCATGAGTGAGCTCCTTTCGGGTGGGGGGAGTCATCGTCCGCTGAAGTGCGGGGCGCGTCGTTCGGCAAAGGCACGCAGGCCCTCGCGCAGATCCTGGCTGTCGGCGCAGGCTGCCTCGCGGGCACGCAGCACCTCGGGGAGATCGCGGCCGCCGGCGATCTCGTCGAGCGAGGCCTTCATGCCGCGCACGGCGAGCGGCGCGTTGTGCGCCAGGGCCTGCGTCAGGCGGTGCACCGCGTCGTCCAGCGTGGCCGCCGGCACGCAGTGGTCGAGGTAGCCCATGGCCAGCAACTGATCGGCCGGCACCGTGTCGGCGAGCAGGCACAGGCGCTTGGCCGCGCCCAGACCGAGCCGGGTCACGAAGCGCCGCAGGCCGCTCGGGTAGTAGTGCAGGCCCAGGCTGGCCGCCGGCATGCGCAGTTCCATCCCCTGCACGCCGACGCGGAAGTCGCAGGCCAGCGCGAGGTCGGTGGCGCCGCCGTAGACGCTGCCGTTCAGGCGTGCCACGCTGGGCAGGGGCAGGGCCTCGAGCGCGTCCACGGTGTGCTCAAAAAGCCGGGGGTCGGCGCCGGGGGCGCCCTCGAGCTGGCCGAGGTGGAAGCCGGCACAGAACACGCGGCCCTCGCCGGTGAGCACCAGCACGCGCGCCGACGGCTCGTCGTGCAGGCGTTCAATATGCGCCTGCAGCGCCAGCAGGTCCTCGCGGTGCAGGCGATTCAGGTGCGCCGGGCGCGCCAGCGTGAGGGTCGCGACGCCGTCGGCGTCGATCTCCAGCGTCGGCGTGCTGCCGCTCACGTCGGCTGCGGCAGGGAACGCACGACCAGCACACCGGGGATGGCACGCAGCGCCGCCAGCACCGCGTCGGCCACCGGGCTGTCGACGTCAACCAGGGTGTAGGCCATTTCGCCGCGCGACTTGTTGACCATGTTGTGGATGTTCAGCCCGGCCTGCGCCATCGCGGTCGAGATCTGGCCCAGCATATTGGGCACGTTGGCGTTGGCGATGGCCACGCGGTGCGCCGAGTCGCGCGCCATCGCGACGGCCGGGAAGTTGACGGCGTGATGGATCTCGCCATGTTCGAGATAGGCGCGCAGCTGCCCGGCCACCATCACTGCGCAGTTGACTTCGGCCTCGGCGGTGGACGCCCCCAGATGCGGCAGCGCGATCACGCCCGGGTGGCCGGCGATCGAAGGGCCGGGGAAGTCGCAGACATAGCGGTCCAGGCTGCCGGCATTCAGGGCCTCGACCACCGCCGCGTGGTCGACGACACCGTCGCGGCTGAAGTTCATGAGCACGCCGCCGGGCGGCATCAGGCCCAGGTTGGCGGCACCCACCAGATGGCGCGTGGCGTCCAGCAGAGGCACATGCAGGCTGACGAAGCGCGAGCGCTTCAGCACCTCGGCCACGCTGGACGCGCGCTGCACCTGGCTGGGCAGGCTCCAGGCCGCGTCGACCGTGATCTCGGGGTCGAAGCCGACCACCTGCAGGCCCAGGCCGATGGCGGCATCGGCGACCAGGCAGCCGATGCGGCCGAGGCCGACGATGCCCAGGGTCTGACCGGCGAGTTCGAAGCCGGCGAAGTTCTTCTTGCCGTCTTCGACACGCGCCTCGGCGTCGGCCGCGGACAGGTCCAGGCCGTCGACGAAACGCAGTGCCGCGGGGATGCGGCGCGCCGCCATCAGCATGCCGGCCAGCACCAGTTCCTTGACCGCGTTGGCGTTGGCGCCGGGTGCGTTGAACACCGGCACCCCGCGTGCGCTCATCAAGGCCACCGGGATGTTGTTGACGCCGGCGCCGGCACGCGCGATGGCGCGCACGCTGTCGGGGATCGTGCGGCCGTGCAGATCGGCAGAGCGCAGCAGGATGGCGTCGGGCGCTTCGAGTTCCTTGCCGACGCGATAGCGCTCCGCGGGCAGGTGCGCCAGACCCTCGGGCGCGATCTGGTTCATCACCAGGACTTGCAGGCGCTCAGGCATGACTGCTTTCGAAGTCCTTCATGTACGCGACCAGGGCCTGCACACCCTCGACGGGCATCGCGTTGTAGATCGACGCGCGCATGCCGCCCACCGAACGGTGGCCCTTGAGCTGGAGCATGCCGCGCGCCTCGGCGCCTTTCAGGAAGGCGCCGTCGAGGGCTTCGTCCTCGAGCTTGAAGGGCACGTTCATCAGCGAGCGGCAGTCGCGCTGCACCGGGCTGCGGTAGAAGGTGGTCTGGTCCAGGAAGTCGTAGAGCAATGCCGCCTTGGCGCGGTTGTGCGCCTCCATCGCCACCAGGCCGCCGCGCGCCTTGATCCAGCTGAAGACCAGGCCGGCGACGTAGATCGCCCAGGTCGGCGGCGTGTTGTACATGCTGTCGTTGTCGGCCACGGTCCGGTAGTCGAAGGCCGAGGGCGTCAGCGGCAGCGCCTGGCCGAGCAGGTCGTCGCGCACGATGACGATGGTCAGCCCGGCGGGGCCGATGTTCTTCTGTGCGCCGCCATAGATCAGGCCGTACTTCGCGACCTCGACCGGGCGCGACAGCAGGTTGCTCGACATGTCGGCCACCAGAGGCACGCCGCCGGTGTCGGGGGTGAAGAAGTATTCGACGCCACCGATGGTCTCGTTGGCGCAGATGTGCACATAGGCGGCGTCGGGGTCGAGCTTCCAGCCGGCGCGCTCGGGCACGCGGTCGTAGCCGGTCCCGGCGGCGCTGGCCACGATGTTGACCGCGGCGTACTTCTTCGCTTCCTTGATCGACTTCTTGCTCCACTCGCCGGTGTCGACGAAGTCGATGGCGGCCTTTCCGCGCAGCAGGTTCATCGGCACGATGGCGTTTTCGCCGATCGCGCCGCCCTGCATGAAGAGCACCTTGTAGCCCGCCGGCACCGCCAGCAGTTCGCGCAGCAGGCTTTCGGCCTCTTCGGCGATCGAGATGAACTCCTTGCCGCGGTGGCTCATCTCCATCACCGACATGCCGCTGCCATGCCAGTCCAGCATTTCGGCGGCGGCCTGTTTCAGCACCGATTCGGGCAGCGCGGCGGGGCCGGCGCTGAAGTTGAAGACACGGCTCATGATTCCTGTCGCTTGCCTGGTGTGGGGATGGCATCATTCTGCCCCACCACCCAAAGGAGGAAGAGACCATGGCCACCAAGCCCGCATTCGATCCGGACGCGCTCATCACCCAGTTCGAGACGGCGTCCGCCGCCGGCAGCGCCAAGCTGCGCCAGGCCGTCACCGACGCCACGCTGCAGGCGCTGCAGGGCCGTGAACTGAGCCTGAAGAACATCCGCGCCGTGCTCGGCACGGTGACGCAGGCGGCCAACACCGGCCTGGCGAAGAACCCCGAAGCCGCCGATGCGATGGTCGACCAGGCCGTCGCCGGCATGGACGAGGCGCTGCTGAAGGCGGTGGATGCGCACCGCGTCGCACTCGAAAAGCTGGCCTCGCAGGGCGCCGACCTGCGCGAGAAGCACCTGAAGAAGGCGCTGTCCGACCTCGAGAAGATGGAGGACACCCTGCTCGAGACGGTGAAGAAGGGCGCCGCCGGTGCCACCGCCGCGGGCGACCCCTTCGCCGGCGCCTGGGGCCAGATGCTGGAGAAGATGAATGCCGGCGGTACCTTGTCGGGTGCCAAGGCAGCGAGCACCGTCGAGCAGATGCTGGGCCAGATGCAGACCGCGATGCGCGACAGCCGTACCGCGAGCCTGCGCGCCGCCAGCGCCCTGGCCGAGAGCTACACCGCGATGGTCAGCGGCGTGCTGATCGGCATGTCCGACGCGATGCGTGCGCCGGCGGCCAAGAAAGCGCCGAAGAAGTAGGCGCTGGCGCTCAGGGGGTGACGGGCGTGGCCGCCGGCAGCGGCAGCCCGCGCCGCTGCATCTCGGCGCGCACCAGGTCGGGCCGGTCGCTGACGATGCCGTCGACCCCCAGGTCCAGCACACGCGCGATGTCGGCCGGCTGGTTCACCGTCCAGGCCAGGACGGTGATGCCCAGGGCCTTCGCCTCGCGCACCGCCGCCGGGTCCAGGTCGCCGAAGTAGCTGCTCCAGATGCGGCCGCCGGCGGCGTGGATCATCTTCGGCACCGACCCATGCTCGGCGAGCCGGAATCCGGCGGTCCAGGGCGAGGGCTCGCCGGCGATGTTGTCGAGCCAGCGCTGGCGCGCGCTGAGGTAGACCGTGCCGATCTCCGGCGCCTCGCGCTGCACCCGCTGCAGCGTGCGCCAGTCGAAGCTCAGGATCGTGCAACGCTCGGCCACGCCGGCCTCGCGGATGGCCGCGATCACGGCGCGCGCAAACTCGTCGGGCGGCAGCGTCTCGTCGGGCGCCAGCGGTGAAACCTTGGTCTCGATGGCAAAGCGCACCTGGGTGTTGCCCGACTTCTTCACCAGCGCAAACAGGTCGGACAGGCGCGGGATGCGTGCACCGTCAGCCGGCTGCTGGTCCAGCTGCCCCGCGGCGTAGCGCGTGCCGGGCTGCAGCCGACCGACGTCGTAGGTCTGCAGCTGGTCGAAACCCAGTTCGCGGATGAGGGGTCCGCGCTGGCTCAGGAAGCTGCCGTCCTGACCACGCGTGATGAGCGGGTTCAGGGCCGGGTCGTGCGAGATCACCAGCACGCCGTCGCGGGTGATCGCGATGTCCAGTTCCAGCGTGTTCACGCCCAGGCTCAGCGCCGTGGCGAAGGCGGCCAGGGTGTTCTCCGGCGCCAGCCCGCGCGCGCCGCGGTGGCCCTGCAGATCCAGCGCGCCGGCGGGGGTGATCGAGGCGGCGATCAGCAGGGCTGCCAGCCGGTGTCGCCAAAGGGTGCGTTGCATGCCGGCATTGTGCGACCGGACCGCACGCTTCGGCTATCGTGCCAGCGATGGATGCGGACTTCAGCTTCTACTGGCATGACTACGAAACCTTCGGCCGCGACCCGCGGCGCGACCGGCCGGCGCAGTTTGCCGGGGTGCGCACCGATGCCGACCTGAACGAGGTCGGCGCGCCCCTGCTGCAGTACTGCGCCCCCGCGCCCGACTTCCTGCCCGATCCCGAGGCCTGCCTGCTCACCGGCATCCTGCCGCAGACGGCGCTCGAGCGCGGCGTGCCCGAACATGCCTTTGCCGCCGCCATCGAGACCGAACTGGCGCGCCCGGGCAGCTGCGGCGTCGGCTACAACAGCATCCGCTTCGACGACGAGGTCACGCGCTTCATGCTCTGGCGCTGCTTGGCCGACCCCTATGCCCGCGAGTGGCAGAACGGCTGCAGCCGCTGGGACCTGCTCGACGTGGTGCGCGCCGCCTGGTCGCTGCGGCCCGAGGGCCTGGTCTGGCCGAGCCATGACGACGGCCGGCCTTCGTTCCGACTGGAACATCTGAGCGCGGCCAACGGCCTGCTGCACGAAGCGGCGCACGACGCCTTGTCCGACGTGCGCGCGACGATCGCGCTGGCGCGCGCCGTGAAGACGTCGCAGCCCAGGCTGTGGGACTTCTGTCTGAAGCTGCGCGACAAACGTGCGGTCTGGGCCGAGATCGGGCAGGGGCGGCCCTTCGTGCACCTGTCGGGCATGTACCCGGTCGAGCGTGGCTGCCTGGCCCTGGTCTGGCCGCTGGCCATGCACCCGACGAACAAGAACGAACTCATCGTCTGGGACCTGGCGCAGGACCCAGCCGAGCTCGCCACGCTGACCCTGGACGAGGCGCGACAGCGCATGTTCACCCGCGCCGCCGACCTGCCCGAGGGCGTGACCCGGCTGCCGGTGAAGACGATCCACGCCAACAAGAGCCCGGTGGTCTTCGGCAACCTGAAGGCGCTGGGACCGGCGGTGCAGCGCTGGCGCATCGACGTCGAGCAGGCGCTGCGCCATGCCGAGCGTGCCGCCTCGCTGGGCGGGATGATGGACGGGCTGTGGCGCGAGCTGTTCCAGCGCCCCGACGAGGGCCGGCCGCGCGACGTGGACGAAGATCTGTATGGTGGCTTCGTCGGCAACGCCGACCGCGCACTGCTGCAGCGCCTGCGGCGACTGTCGCCGCGCGAACTCGCCGAACGTGGCCCCGCCTTCGACGATCCGCGCCTGGACGAGCTGTTTTTCCGCTACCGCGCGCGCAACTTCCCCGACACCCTGGACGACGCCGGCCGGGCGCGCTGGGAGGACTACCGTGGCGATCGGCTGCGGGCCGCGATCGGACCCTGGCAGGAGCAGGTCGACGCACTGGCCGAGACCGCCGACGAGCGCGGGCAGTCCCTGCTCGAGTCGCTGGTCGACTACGCCGAGTCCCTGGCCCCCTGACGGCCGCTGCGACCACATGGCGCCGGCAGCGCCGGGCCTGCGCCTACAGGGCCTGCGCGCGCAGGTTTTCGTAGGCCGGCCGGCAGGCGTCGGCCACGCGCCGGCCGGCGTCGTCGAGCTCGGCCTGGCGCGAGCGCCAGGGCTCGAAGCCGGTGCTGCGCCAGACCGCGGCATACCAGTGCGGCGCCCAGACGCCGTCGTGATCGCGCGGCCCGGGCGGCCAGTGCAGCATGCGGTCCGTGTAGTCCAGGCCGGCATCGGCGCAGATCACCTGCAGGTGCCGCGCCGGGTCCTGCAGGAAACGCTCGCCGTCGATGACCAATGGTGCGCGGCCCAGACGCTGCGCCAGCGCGTCGAAGAGCTCGGCCTGCTGCAGCAACCCGATGTCCTGCGGCGTGCAGCGCGCGCGGCTCTTCAGATAGCTGGCGACCACCAGGGCCGGGTCGCGAATCAGGAACACGTTGTGCAGGGCATGCACCCAGGCCCGGTCCATGCCGGGCAGCAGATGCTGGCTCATGTGCTTCTGGTACCAGACCGGCCGGCCGCCGGGCACCGGGCCGCTGCTCAGGGCCGCGGCCACGCGCGCCGCGTCGGTGTCGCCGGCCTGGATGACCTCGGCCGCGGCCGGGTGGTCCAGGCCGGTGGCGGCCAGGTAGTGGGCGTACAGCGGCTCGTCGCTGACGGCACAGTCGCCGCGCTGCGCCCAGGCGCGCATCAGGGCGGTGGAGATGTTGCGCGGGCCGCTCCACATTGCGATGCGCAACGGCGGGGCGGGGGTTTGGGTCATCGGCTCGGCACGTTGCACAATCGTCGCTCATCCTACTCAACCCGGTTCCGGGCCTCGCATGGACGTCCCCACCCTCGAACACACGGCCACCTCGCAGATCCACCTGATCGGCGGCGAAAAGGGCGGCGTCGGCAAGTCGATGGTCTCGCGGCTGCTGGCACAGTACTTCATCGACCACGAGATCCCTTTCGTCGGCTTCGACACCGACCGCTCGCACGGCTCGCTGCTGCGCTTCTACGCCGAACACGCGTCGCCGGCGCTGACCGACAGCTACGAGGCCATGGACCGCATCGTCGAGACCGCGATCGAGGAGCCGGGCCGGCGCGTGCTGGTCGACCTGGCGGCGCAGACCCAGGAGCCCCTGGTGAAGTGGATGGACGAGTCCGGCGTGCTCGACCTGGCCGACCTGTCCGGCGTCGGCGTGAGCTACTGGCATGTGATGGACTCGGGCCGCGACTCGGTGGACCTGCTGCGCCGCCTGCTCGACCGCTTCGGCCAGCGTGTGCAGTACGTGCTCGTGAAGAACCAGCTGCGCGGTGACGATTTCGGCCAGCTCGCGCGCAGCGGCGAACTCGACCGTGCACTCGGCCTGGGCGCGCGCGTGATGGAACTGCGCAAGCTGCACGAGCCGGTGGTGCAGAAGATCGACGCACGCAACAGCAGCTTCTGGGCGGCGCGCAATGCCAACGCGATCGACGGCCCGGGCCTGGGCCTGATGGAGCGCCAGCGCCTGAAACTGTGGATGAACCACGCCTACGACGCACTCGCGAAGATCGCGCCGTGAAGACGGTGATCGTCGGCGCCGGGGCGATCGGCGGCTGCATCGGCACCCGGCTGGCGGGGCTGGGCGACGTGCCGGTCAGCGCACTGGCGCGCGGCGCCACGCTGCAGGCCCTGCGCACGCAGGGCTGGCGGCTGCACAGCGCTGGCGAGCTGCTGCAGGCGCCGGTGGCCGCGGCCAGCGACGACGCCGCGGCGCTGGGCGTGGCCGAGCTGCTGGTGGTCGCCGTGAAGGGCCAGTCTCTGGGACCGCTGGCAGCGTCGCTGGCGCCCCTGGTGGGCCCGCAGACGCTGATCCTGCCGGCGATGAACGGTGTGCCCTGGTGGTTCGGCCACGGCCTGCCCGGCGACGCCGCCGGCATGGCGCTGGAAACCGTCGACCCGGGTGCCGCCATCGCGCGTGTGCTGCCGCCGGCGCAGGTGCTGGGCTGCGTGGTGCACATCGCCGCCGCCAGCACCGAGCCGGGCCTGGTGCAGCACCGCATGGGCTGGGGCCTGATCGTCGGCGATCCCGGCGCTCCCGGAGCCGGGCGCAGCGCCAGGCTGGACCGGGTGCTCGGCCTGCTGCAGCGTGCCGGTTTTGACGCCACCGCGGCGCCGTCGATCCACCATGCACTCTGGTACAAGCTCTGGGGCAACATCACGATGAACCCGGTCTCGGCGCTCACCGGGGCCAGCGCCGACCGCATCCTCGACGACCCGCTGGTGCGTGCCTTCTGCTCGGCAGTGATGGTCGAAGTGGCCGCCATCGGCGCACGCATCGGCTGCGCCATCGACCAGCGGCCCGAGGACCGGCATGCGGTGACGCGCAAGCTCGGCGCCTTCAAGACCTCGATGCTGCAGGACCTGGAGGCCGGGCGCAGCCTGGAGCTCGACGGCATCGTCAGCGCGGTGCGCGAGATTGCCGGCCGCGTCGGTATTGCGACGCCGAATCTGGACGCCCTGTTCGGGCTGGTGCGGCTGATGGCGCAGGGGCGGGGGCTCTACCCGGGCTGAACCGGGCGCGCGGGCTGAGCGTCGACAAGGTTGCCCGCATCGAGTCGCCGACGCTTCGCCTGATCCTGACCTCGGCGCGATGTCGTTGGAGGCACGGGCGGCGGGTCTGACCGCCACGTGGGCTTGGGTTTTGCGCTGTGGCTTGCAGGCTGCACAGCATTGCGCCGCCAAGTCCAAGCATCTCGCTCGGACTATCGAATTGTTTTGACCCGCCCCCTGCATCGAAGGTAAGCGTGGCCTCAAGGCCGCATTGACCCACCCTGGGTGAGGGACCGAGCATG
>CAZWUR010000014.1:0-76366 GCA_964637205.1 uncultured Rubrivivax sp. | reverse complement strand
GGCAGGACACAAGGGCACGGCCGCAAGCCGCAGCTCGAAGCGCAGCAAAGCGAAGCGCAGAGACCGGGTGAGGACCGTGGGCGCCAGCCTTCACCCTTGGGGCCTGACTGGAAGCCGCTATGCGTCGGAAAGAGGCGAACCGACAGGCAGATCAGCCACCCCGAGCGACCGAACGCACAGGCCGTCTTGCCACCCCATCGACGGCACGCGCGAAGCTTCCCAGCTGAGCGATCTATCGCCGCACCGCGGCGCACGTCAATGCCGGGTCGTCGGCGTTGTTGTCGGCCGTTGCGTCAGGCATGCGCCCGTGGGTAAAGTGCTGTCGCCATGCCCAACAAGCCAGCCGCCCCAGTCGTTCCGTCTCGCGATGTAGATCCCGTCGCGGCAGCTGTCATCGACGATGCGTTGAAGGTTCGCGCGTCGCACCCGGCCGTGCCGACGATGGACATCCTGGACCTGGTCCTGCAAGGCCGGCGAACGCGACCGCTCAACTTCGGCGCGGTTTCGCCCGTCAGTCCCTTCGGTTTGCTGATCGTGGAGGCCTTCGATCGAGGCATGCCGGTGAGCGACTGGATCGGGTTCTACCGGTACCCGGACCCTCGCGTGATCGCCGCGCTCGACGACATTTGGCGTAAAGAAGTGTGGCCGGCATTCACCACTCACTTTGGTATTGCATAGCCTGGGCGGCTCGCAGGCCGATTTGTCGTCGAACTGGGCCGCGACCAGGCGCGCAAAGTGTTACGCCGCCCGGCGGGATCGAGGCCCTGCAGGGGGTAGAACGGGGTGATCTCAACTCGCCATACCCCAGGGAAATACATGAAACGTAGAGCGCTGCTCGGTTCGATGGCCCTTGCCGCCCTTCCGAGCATGGCATCGGCACCTCAACCCAAGGTGCTTCTCACGGTGAGTGGCCGCATCGGTCGGATCAACAACGACGCAACGGACACCTTCGAATTCACCGAAGCCGAATTTCTGAAGCTGGGTACGACCAGCATCACGACAGGCACACCGTGGACGCCGACCTCGGTGTTTGCCGGGCCTCTGCTGCTCGATGTCATGCGAGCAGCCGGCGTCACGTCGGGCAAGCTGGTCCTCAAGACCCTCGATGACTACTCGGCCCCGATCCCCTGGGACGACCTCGTCCGCTATGGCGTGATCCTGGCCCACAGCCAGGACGGTCAGCGCCTGAGCAACAAGCGCTGGGGCCCGTTGTGGACAATCTACCCTCGCGACCAGAATCCGGCCGCGCTGAAGGGTCCCATCGCGGAATCGAGGTTCATCTGGCAAGTCGACAGGATCGAAGCGGGCGGTTGAGTGAAAGGGCGGAGCGCCGGGGCGCGGCGCAGCCTTCCGTTGAACCTGTGCGGCTCGATCGGCGGTCGGGTGACCGTCTGTCTCCGAAGGGCATGGGCTGGTGGCCCTTGCTAGTGTTGGTGGTGCTGTCCGCCGTCGCGGCCACGACGGCGCTGCTGAGCCAGCAACTGACCCTCTCCCGCGCGGCCAATGCCGTGCCGAACGAAGGCTTCTACTGGTCCGTTGCCCAGTACCAGATCGCGCACCACAGGCTGAAGCAGGAGTTGCGAGCCGTCGCGGCCGGCGAGCCGGTGAACGCGCAGGAACTGAGCCGGCGCGCTGCCGTGGTTGCCTCCAGGGTCAGCATCCTCAGCGAGCCCTCCGAGATCAAGAGCCTCCTCAATGGCGTGCCTGGTTATGCCGAAGCGACGCACCGCGTCGCCGAGCTTCAGGGCCGTGTCGGGCCTGTCCTTGAGAAGAGCCCGTTTGGCCAGGCGGACGCAATCGCGGTGCTTCGCTTGTTCCAGGCTGCAGGCGACGAAGAGCTTCTGAGCCAGCTCGCCAGCGACGTGCGCCTCGCCGAGATCACGGCCAAGGACGACATGACCCAAACGCTGACCAGGCGCATCTGGTGGGCATGGAGTGGTTTTGCGTTCTGCTGGTTCGCGTTGGCGCTCTGGCTGTTCTACGCGATCCGGTCCCGGCGCCGCTACAGGGCAGCGGCACATGATCGGAAGCGGGCAGTCGAGGCGATGGAGCAAGCCAACGCCTCCAAGCGCAAGTTCCTGAGCATGGTGAACCACGAAGTTCGGTCACCGCTGCAGAGCATCGTTGCCTCGGCGGAGTTTCTCGCCATGAAGGACAGCCGGCCAGACAGCGTCGGCGCGATCCGCCGCATCAGACACGCCGTGACGGTCCTGCAGGGCCAGCTGCGCGACCTGCTCACCATTGCGCGCGGTGACGCAGCGCAGCTGCCCACACAGGTCGAGACCTTCGAGCTTGGCGAGCTGGTTCAAGATGTCTGCGCCGGCCTGGAAGAAGCAGCGATTGCCAAGGGACTCGCGTTTCAGGTCGAGTTTCCGCCATCGCCGGTGACGGTCAGCGCCGATCCGATCCGCATTGCGCAGGTGTTGCGAAACCTCGTTGAGAACTCTGTGCGCTACACCAGCGCGGGCCGTGTTCGAGTTCGCGTTGAACCCTTCGTGAGTCAGGCAAGTGCTGCTGGCGACACAGAATCGATGCCAGAGACTTCTAGCGCGAGCGCATCTGACCCTTCGTCATCGGACGGTGCGGTTCGTTTTGTCGTTCATGACACTGGGCCAGGTCTGCCTCTTGCCGCGCTGGAGCGGCTGAGAAGCGCAGCTGTGCCGTTTGCGTCGAGTGGCGACGGCACCGGGATCGGACTCTTCGTGATCCGGGACGTTTTGCAGCAGCTGGGCGGCCGCCTTGAAGTCCAAACCCGCGATGCCGCGGACCCTGAAGGGCAGGGCACCACGTTCACCGTGAGCATCCCGGCCATGCAGGTGAAGCGCATTTCGCCGGAAGCCGACCTCTTCGAGGCCAGCGAAGCACTTAGTGTGCTGGTTGTGGATGACCGGTCCGATGTGCGAGATTCGCTCGTCGACGTGACGCGCAGGCTGGGCCACGCGTGCCATGCGGTTGGGTCTGCGGCTGAAGCACGTCCTCTACTCGCCAGCACCCACTTCGATGTGGCGCTGATCGATCTGGAGATGCCGGAGACGGATGGTCTGGAGCTGGCCACGGAGATTCGCGGGAGCGGTGGGCCAAATACCTCTGCGATGCTGATCCTCATCAGCGCCGTAGAGAACCAGGTCATTGGACAGGGATGGCCCTTCGATGGTTTTCTGCAGAAGCCGATCGACGGTCAGGGCTTGGCCCGGCTCATCGGAGCGTCTCGGCAGCTGCACCCTGCTTGAGGCGAGACTTCCCAGGAGCAGCTCTCATTGAACTCGAAATCCTGCTGTCGGCCGTGTACGGACGGACGGCGCAATATGGTGGACTGACCGCTTCCCTGCCTTGTCGCCACCTATGGCCAACAACCAACTCGGCAAGCCTTGTTGAATGAACCAGATTAGGCCACGCACCGATCGGTGATCTGCTGCGGCAGCGCCAACCGATCACTGAAGAACATTACCTCACCTCCCATATATCGGCGCTGAGCGGTGTAGTTCAGATCGTAGGCGAACGATCGAGCATATTCGTACATTGAACGAATCTCACTGACGTTGTCATAGGACACGATCCAAGGGCGACGAAAGTTCGGACCACCTAAAAGTTTCGCGATGCGTTGGTGGTCGTCCTGCTTGTAGTAGTTTCTGTAGAGCCCCGATCCCTTCACGTAATACGGAGGGTCAAGATAGACCAAGGACTTCCTTGGAAGGAACCGATGCGCCCGCAGGAGGAGCGCCTGGGCGTCCTCTTCGTACACATGGATAGAGCTCGAATGTGCACCGATTCGCTCAAGGCGAGCGCAGATCTGGTCTCTCATGAATCGAGCATCGAGCTTGTAGGAGCCCGCCTGATCCTTTCCCCCGATAACGCCGCCCTTAAGGATTCCGGAACGGTTAGTGCGGTTCATAAAGAGGGTCGCAAAGCCGCGGTCAAGTTCGGAGGCTTGCGTCTCCCCTAGCATGACCGATCGCCAATGGCGCCACGCTTCCAGCGTCACTGGCTCGTTTGCCACCTTGCTGATGAGTCTAGACGCCTGCGTTGTGGCCGCCCGCCAGAAAACCGCGACAGCTGGATCGACATCGTTGACATGCACCTGGGAGACATGGCCATCGAAAAGCAGAATCAGAGCGACGCCGGCCCCACCGGCATACGGCTCAAGGTAGTGTCCGCCAGTTAGTCCATTCGAACTGATGATGTCTGCGATGAATGGTGCGAAACGCGCCTTCCCGCCCGGGTAGCGGAGAGGCGTGTAGAGCGTTTTGGAGTACATCGGACGGCACTCTACAGTTCAACGCCGACCTTGGCCAGCCATCGTCAGCTTGACTCGCTCTGCAGTGACAGTGCACGCAGCCTCTAGCTCCTGTTGGAATCGGTTGACTTCGGGGAGGTTCAGTTCCGCCCAGACGCCGATCACCCCCCAACTCTGTAGCTTCTTCCACTTTGCGGTCCACCAGGCCTTAGTACTTGTTCGCTCAGAACTCGCGCCCCCACCGTCCCCAAAGAACGTCGAGAGAACCTTGTCAGTGCTTGGATTGGTCACACTGAACTGACGGAGCGCCGCGTGCAATGGCCCATCTTGCGCTTCGGCGACACCACGTAGGAACAGCCGAATCGTGTTCTCCGGTGAACGATCCGTGCCGCGAGCACCGGCCACGCATGGCAGCTTGACGACGTTTCCGCGGGTAGCCGCACCCTTGGGAATAGTTGTGTCCGCATCGACCACCAATAAGCGCTCTTTGAAGATTTGATCCTTGGAGGGCAGCGCAACCAGATGCGACCCTGACACGCCCAGCGGAATCAGTTTGATCTGCACACCCAGGCGACGACCCAAGCCTGCGCGCTTAGCACGTGAGAACAGCGCTTCGAAAAACTGCATGCCTTCTTGGTCTTCAAAGTAGACGCACAGCGCTGGCTTCGCAGCCTGCGTGTCATCGTCGCTACGAAGTGCCATGTCACTAAGCACTGCTGCGAGAGACTGATCCTCAGCAAGACGCGGGCGCCTTGTGTCCAAGAGATAGACAACCTTGTCCGGTGCTCGGTGGTTGCCGTCCCCATCTGGATGGACAGCTTCTATCAGGCGAGGTGAATGCGTGGTTGCGACGATCTGAAGATCCAAGCGGCGAGCTTGCAACTTCAATGCGGTGACGAGGCGATCTATCGCATGGGGATGAAAGCCCGCATCCAGCTCGTCGATGATCAACAGACCACCCGGATAGTCGTCCCCCAGATCCCGTTTGAGCATGCTGAACGACGCCAGCGCAGTGGCGATGCTGCCCAAGCTGTCCTGGCCCAATGAAACCGCAAGCGCCTCGTGCTCGGCATAGCCAGGCTGCGCGGTCCTCTTTCGGGAACCTTTGATGCTCTGAAGCGTGACGTCCGGGGTGACGGTCGCACCGTGTATCACGCCGTTGACAAAGTCGACCATGACCCGCCTGTCGTCAACGTGCATTTCCAATGCACGACTTTGGACTTCCTCCTCACCGGCTTCCCCAATCGGTGCCAAACGTCGGATGCCCAGGTAAATCGTCGGCAACGGAATCTTTGCGTCCGGTCCTATTGCCTCATCGTCTCTCGGCTCAACGGTACGAGGGACAACGCGCGCACGCCGCCATTGACTTCGCTTCGTCATGGCACAACGCTTCTTTATCAGAGTGCCATGTACCTCTGCAGTTACTACGGGAGCGGCTGACGGGTTCTCTTGTGCTAAGCCCACTTCGGATAATGCCAAGTAAACGATGCGCTCGATGTTTGCGGAGAAGGGGTCTCCCGTATAGCTCTTCGGGTCGCTTGATCCCGTCAGTCCGAAGGTGTTTGCGACTAAACCAAGGATCGTCGTCTTTCCGATGCCGTTGTGGCCCGCGATCAGCGTCAGCCGGTCAGAGAATTCGATCTTGAGTTCGCGCAACTTCCGAAACGGGGGTGCTGTGAACTCTAGGGACCGGAGCTTCATCTTCTTGTTGGCAGTCGCCATACCACCTCGCCTCAATTGACAGCTTGACGCATACGGTCAAACCGGCTGCCATGGCACATTGTCGTGCAGGTAAAACGGGCCGGCGCACTCCGGTGCGCAACTTGTGAGTGTGCGAGAGTGGAGGTACCGCGGGCCCGCCGATGGGATGTGCTCGGGCGCTCTGGAATCACAAGGTTCGACCATGGTGAAGCAGTCGTTCCGAACCGCTTTGTGGCCGACCGCATAGGAGTCGAAACCGTCTCGCCGGCAATTCGCACCAGCCTCAACGATTCGCGAACGCCGCACTGAACTGACTCGCGGCAATCGAGGCGGTCACCGGCTTCTGCAGGAACAGCAGCCCATGTTCTTCGATGGCCGCCACGAGGGCTTTCTCGTCGACATCCTCGGTGCCCGCCTTGCCGGTCAGCAGCGCAATGGGACAGATGGCGCTCTGGCTACGCAGCTTGGCGACAAGCGCCTCGGCCGTACCGGTCGGCAGAACCCAGTCGATCACGTAGGCGTCGAAGCTGTCGAACTGCAGGGCAGCTTCGAGCTGCGCCTCGGTTGCAAACGCCGTGGCCTCGAAGCCCAGCTCGACCAGGCCGGCCGCAAGGCTTCGGGCAACGTCGATGTCGTCGTCGAGGATCGCAAAGCGACGCGCCCTGTCTGGCTTCGGCTCGATGATGAGCCGTCGAACCGTGCAGGCCTGCGGTGTCGGCGTGTCGCCGGCCACCATCACCACCCACTCCGACCCGCCCTTGATCGCGATGAGGTCGCCCGGCCGATGCTGTGCGAGTGGCTGACCTGGCCAAAGGCGGCAGGTGACGCGCAGCGGCCCGGCGATGAGCAGCGCGGTCTCGTAGTCCGCTGACTTCTGCTCGCCGAATAGGTCCACCAGCGTCTCGCCGTGGTGCGTCGCGACCGTCTGAAGCTCTTCCAGCGACCACGGGGCGATCCCCGTCATGCGCCGGTGGGCCTGGTGGTACGAAAGGTTGAGCAGTCCGCCGATGTGTGCCGAGTGCCTGTGCCTCGGGAGGCCGGCCCTGTCGAGCAGCGCCCGGATGCAGGTGGCGGCAAGGGAACCCTGGGCCTCTGCCTTTGCTGGCTCCGGCGGGGGCGTTGGGGCGGCAGAACGAGTGTTCACCGCACACCTCGCGGCGCTTCATTGCTTATCACGCAACTTTTGATCTTCATAAGCTCATCCATATCGTGTAACAGATAATTTTTGCGTGCTACGCACGTTTTGCTCTGCTACATTGTCTTTTCCCGCCACTGTATGGCGTCAGGTCTTCACACCAGCGAAAGGTTGGCAATGAAAGCACATTTCAGCACCGCAATCCGGCCCCTAGTGAGACTTGCTGCCCCTTTCGGCCTCGTTCTCGGTCTAGGCCTGGGGCTCAGCGGCCCTGCGCACGCTGTCGACGGCTGCAAGCTTCTGCTGTGCATGGCAGGCAACTGGCAGAACATCAGCCAGTGCACGCCCACCGTGCGCCAAGCCCTGCGCGACGTGGCCCGAGGTCGCGGCTGGCCCACCTGCAGCATGGGCGGCGACAGCGCCAGCGGCAACCAGTACGTGGCGCCCGAGCAGTGCCCGGAGCAGTACATCACCAACGCCGGGACCGACGAGAGTGGCCGGCCCATCTACAGCTGCCCCTTCAGCGGCGTGATCCATGTGGCTGTCGAAGGGCGGCCGTGGTCGCGCACCTGGTGGTCCCCGTCGGGTGACTCGGTGGTCGAGTGGCTGCCCGCCGCGAAAGCGGCGTTCGCGAATTCGCCGGATGCGATGGACGAGCGGTTCGACCGCGACCACGCAGCTTGGGTCATCAGTGAACAGGTCCGGCTTGCTGCCGAGGCTGCCGCTGCGGCGGCAGCCGCCCAAGGGGGAGGCGGGTGATTGACCTGGCCGCCCTCGTGCTGACCTGCGCGCCGCTGGTGGCGCAGGACACGGCACGCGCCCTGATCCAGGTCGAAAGCGGCGGCAACCCATTCGCCATCGGTGTGGTCGGCGGCGCACTCGTGCGCCAGCCCGCCAGTCTTCCCGAGGCCCTGGCCACGGTCGCCGCGCTGGAAGCGGCCGGATGGAACTACAGCGTCGGGCTCGGCCAGATCAACAAGCGCAACTTCGAGCGTTACGGCCTGAGTCCCGCGACCGCGTTCGACCCCTGCGCGAATCTCACCGCGATGCAGGGCATTTTGGGCGAATGCTTCTCTCGCGCAAGTCGCCGCGCTCCCAAGCAGACCGCTCTTCGCGACGCCTTCAGTTGCTACTACTCCGGCAACTTCCTGACCGGTCACCAACACGGCTACGTGGGCAAGGTCCTCGCAGCGTGGTCGTCAAAGCCTCTCCCCTCCGCCTACATCACAGCCCCCGTCACCGCATCCGTCAACCCAGGAGCCTCGCCATGAACCTCACCCGCCATCAACTCTCGGTCCGCCCCCTCACTTCCATCGCCGGCCCCCGTGCTGTCATCGCGCTGCTGGTCTTCGGCGCAGCGCTCGCTGCCTCCAACCCCGCGATGGCCCAGGCTCTGGAGCCGGTCGTGCGTGGCGCCACGATCGCACGCGACACCGTCGTGGCCATCACGCTGCTGCTGATGACGGTCGGCGTCGGCATGGCCGGCTACAAGATCATGTTCGCTGGTGCCAGCTTCCGCGACGTATCGAACCTGCTGTTCGGTGGCGCCATTGCCGGCGCCGCCGCGGCGATCGCTGCAGTCTTCATGGGCT
The DNA here is from genome assembly GCA_964637205.1 of uncultured Rubrivivax sp. GTDB lineage: Bacteria > Pseudomonadota > Gammaproteobacteria > Burkholderiales > Burkholderiaceae_C > Rubrivivax. Next base: position 67,704 of record CAZWUR010000014.1, on the reverse strand, counting down.
GAGCCGTGATCGAAACCGTGTTCAAAGGGGCCACACGCCCCCCGATGAAATTCGGGGTGCCGTTGGTCCCCTTGGTGGTCCTGCTGCTGCCGGGGTTCATCTCCGGCATGTGGCTGTCCACGATGGTGAACTGGCGCTTCGCGCCGGTCATCTTCGGCTCGCTCGCGGTGGCCTATATCTGGATGCGCATCGTCACGAGCCGCGACGATCAGCGCCTCACGCAGATGGTCCTCAAACTCAAGCTGGCGGTGCGCAACCCGAACCGGGTACTGCGCAACGGGGCGCGCAGCTATGCGCCCGTGGGCTACCGAGGGGGCCGCCATGTTTGGCGTCGTTAGCCCTGAGCGCGCCACCCCGCGCTACTGGGAGCGCGCGGGCAAGGAATCCAACGTCGGCGAGTTCGTCTCGATCGGCGCACCGCTGTCGCAGCACGACACCGCAACGCGGTCGGGCGACTGCCTGCGGGTCTGGCGCCTCGATGGCGTGGCCTTCGAGAGTGCCGAGTTCAATCTCGTCAAGGATCGGCACGACGCCTGGTGCAATGTGCTGCGCAACCTGCCTGCGGGCCGCACGGCCGTCTATCACCACCGCATCCACCGGCGCATCCACGACCGGCTGACCGATGCGACCGAACCGGAGTTCAGCGCAGCCTTCTCCAAGGCCTACCAGGACCGCATCAGCGTCGCGCCGATGATGTCCAACGAGCTGTACATCACCCTGCTGTACCGACCGTTTCCTTCGGAGCTGGCCAAGCGCAGTGTCCGTGCCTCCAGGACGAAGGAGAGCCTGACGGACTACCAGAACCAGACCCTGGCCGCGATGGAACAACAGGGCGCGCTCATCGAGCGCAGCCTGCGCGAGTTCGGACCGACCCTGCTCGGCTGCTACGAACAGGACGGGAACCTGTTCTGGGAGTCGGGCGAGCTGTTCTCTTTCCTGATCAACGGTGTGTGGCGCAAGGTGCGCTTCCCCACCGGCCCCGCGTACCAGGCGCTTCCAGACGCGCGCCTGACCTTCGGCGGCGGCATGCTGGAGATCCGGCAGGGCGAGCGCCGGCGCTACGCCTCGATGCTGTCGATCAAGGAGTTCGCCGGCCAGGTCGAGCCGGGCACGCTCGGCGCGCTGCTCTACGAAGACTCGGAGTTCATCGAAACGCAGAGCTTCTCCAGCCTGCCACGCCGGCAGGCGATGGCCGCTCTGACCACGCAGCGCGATCAGCTGCTCGCGTCCGACGATGCGGTAGTCACGCAGATCGAAGCGATGGATGTTGCGCTCGACCAGCTGGGCGATGGCCAGTTCGTCATGGGCGAGTACAGCTACACCCTGGCCGTGTTCGGCGACACGCTCGACGAGTGCGGCAAGCGTGCGGCCAGCGCCGTGGGCGCATTGACGGAAACCACCGCGATGGAGCTGGTGCCCGTGGACCTGGTGGCCGATGCCGCGTGGTTCTCGCAGCAGCCCGGCAACTTCCAGTGGCGTCCACGCAAGGCCACGATCAGCAGCCGCGCCTTCGCGGCGTTGACCTGCGGCCACAACTTCCTGCGCGGCAAGCGAGACGGCAACCCCTGGGGCGAAGCCCTGGCGCTGATGCGCACGCCGGCAGGCAACCCGTTCTATCTGAACCTGCACGCCAGCCCCGAGGGCGAGGACAGCGAGGGCAAGAAGCTGCCCGGCAACACCATCGTGATCGGCTCGACGGGCTCGGGCAAGACGACGTTGCTGACCGGCCTGCTGGCTCTGACGCCCAAGTGGGCTGTCCGGCCTCGCGTGGTCAGCTTCAGTCTGGACCGCGACACCGAGATCGTGATCCGCGCGCTGGGTGGCGTGTTCTACACGTTCGACCGCAACCAGCCCACGGGCTGCAACCCGTTCCAGCGCGACGTGACGCCCGAGCGGATTGGCTTCTGGACCGAACTGGTCAAGCAGTGCATCGCGTCACCCGAGATGCCGTTGCTGCCCAACGACCACGAGGCCATCGCGCGTGCCGTTGCGACGGTCGCTGCACTCAAGCCGGAGCTTCGGTGGTTCAGTACGGTGCGCCAGTCCCTGCCGCGCTCCGGCGCCAACAGCCTCTATGACCGCCTGGGCAAGTGGTGCCGCGGTGGCGAGCTGGGTTGGGTGTTCGACATGGCTGACGACCGCCTGGGCGATCTGCGCAGCCATATGGCCATCGGCTTCGACTACACGGGCGTGCTCAGCAGCCCCGACGTTCGCACGCCGATCATGATGTACCTGCTCAACGTGATGGACGAGCTGGTCAACGGCGAGCCGATGATCTACCACGTCGCGGAGTGCTGGAAGGCACTCGGCGACCCGGCCTTCGCGCCGTTTGTGAAGCACAAGCAGAAGACCATCCGCAAGATGAACGGCCTCGGTCTGTTCGACACGCAGGAGGTCGCCGACCTGCTCTCCAATGAGAACGGTCGCACGATGATCGAGCAGTCGGTCACCAAGCTCGTGCTGCCCAACGCGGACGCCGACCGCGACGAGTACGTGGGCGGCCTAGGCCTGACCGATGCCGAGTTCGCCATCGTCAAGTCACTCGGCGCCACGGGATCCCGGCGCTTCCTGTGCAAGCAGGGCACGGACTCGGTCCAGTGCGAGTTCGATCTCGGTGGCATGAACGACTTCCTGGCCGTCCTCAGCTCGACCACGGACAACGTCGAACTGCTCGACCAAATTCGTGCTGAGTTCGGTGACGCACCGACAACCTGGCTCCCTTTGTTCTATCAGCGCGTGCGCGATCGGCGCAGCCATGCCCGGAGGGCAGCATGAAACTTCAACCCACCACGGCCGCAATCGGCGCGCTGTTCGCGCTCGTCTGCGTGACGACTCAAGCCGCGCCCACAGATCCCGGGTTCCCCGGCAACGAGGCCGTTCGGACAGTGAACGGCAAGCGGGTAGCTGAGGTCCCGCCGCTTACGGCGGAAACCCAGCGCTATCTCAAGTCCGGCTTCAAGTTGGCGCCGCCTCGCCCTGGCGCGGAGGTCTACATGATCGAAGGGCCAGACCAGTTGATGGACTGCACGAGCATCTACTTCTCGAAAACAGGCTGCATTCCTTCCAGCCTCGGCGTCAGCAAGCGGTCTCGATTCTGGACGATCAAGCTCAATGGCGTTTGGATGCACTGCGAATCTCGCGCGGCATCCCGAAAGTGCGAGCCCGTTGCGGCAGGCGTACCTGGTGGCATGGGAACGGTGGAGTAGCACGCCATGTTCGCGAGACTCGAAGCCTGGTTCAACACGTTCTTCCTCGGCTACGCCGCGCGCGTATCTGCGGACCTGGCTACGGGCCTTGTGCCGATTGCGCTTGCACTGGTCACCATCTACATCGCTATCTATGGCCTCGCCGTGATGCGTGGTGAGGCCTCCGAGCCCGTTGGAACTTTCGCTTGGAAGATGGTCAAGGTCGGTGCGATCCTGTCCTTCGCACTGCCTGGCCTGTATTACAGCGGCAACGTCGTCGCCTGGGCGACCGGCCTGCAGGATGGCTTAGCCGTCCTGTTCGTCGCACCCAGAGCCGCCGCAGCTGCCACCGCGTTTGCGGCATTGGACCTGGCCAACACGGCGGCGAACGAGCAGCTTGCCCTGCTCTGGAAGGACGCCGGCATGTTCAGGCTCGACCTAGTACTGGCCAGCATTCTGTTTTCTCTGGGCACAACGATCTTCTTGGTCCTTGGTGCATTCGTCGGCCTCCTGGGCAAGCTCATCCTGACCTTTGCACTCGCCATCGGTCCTCTGGCAATCCTGTGTCTGCTGTTCAAGTCAACCGCGCGCTTCTTCGATAGCTGGCTTTCATTCGTTCTCAGCGCGATCGTCCTGTCCTGGTTTGTCTTCTTCGCTCTTGGCATGTCGCTCTACGTTTCGGACCGAGTCATAGCGGCGATACGTGACGGGACGGCGTTCGTCGCCGGCGTGCCGGGCTCAGTGGGCGCCCTCGAAGCAGCTGGGACCTACCTCGCTGTCATGTGCCTCCTCGGCATCGTGCTATTCCAAGCGCCTTCGCTGGCGTCCAGCCTGACAGGCGGTGCTTCCATCCAGAGCGGCACCCAGATGGTCACGAACTCGATGGTCGCCATGCGTGCGATGGGCGGCGGTCGATCAGGCGGCAGCGGTGCTGCAGGCGGCGGCGGAAGCATGTCCCGCGGCGGTGGTGCTGCCTATGTCGCCGGCAGAACGGCCGGCGCCGTGGGCTCAGCAGGCGGTGCGGTGGCAGGTGGCGCCCGCGCTGCGTATCAGCGGGTCGCCCAGCGAGGCGGAGTTTCGACGTGACGGGTCAGCGGTCTTTCAAGCTCATTTGCAAACCACGGGAGTACAGGTCATGAAGCATTCAAAAGTCCGTTCAGGGCTCGCAGCCTTCGCTGCAGGCGTGATGATGATGTGCGCCAGCGCACCAGCTCGCGCTGGCATTCCCGTGATCGACGTGGCCGCGATCATCCAGGCCGTCCTGGATGTCATGAACGGGATCTCGCAGATCGAGAACCAGTACCAGCAGATCGTGGGCCTGGGGCAGCAGATCGAGTCGATTTCGAACGCCCGCTCGCTGGGCGACGTGCTGAATAGCCCGGCGCTGCAGAACTACGTCCCGCGCGAAGCCAACACGATGGTTCGCAGCCTGGAGTCCGGCGGCTACGGCACGCTGGCTGGTGCGTCGAAGACGCTGCGCGACGCCCAGATGACCTACAACTGCATGGACGTCGATGACGCCGGCAAGCGCACCAACTGCCAGAGCACGCTGGCCAAGCCGTACCAGCAGAAGGCCTTCATGGAGGACGCGCTCTCCAAGGCCAAGGACCGCGTGGCCCAGATCAACAGCCTGATGCGCCGGGCCGGTGCGACGACCGACCAGAAGGAGATCCAGGAGGTCACCGCCCGCATCGGCGCGGAGAACGCCCTCCTGCAGCACGAGGTCAGCCAGATCGAGCTGATGCGCGGCCTGGCCGAGGCGGATCAGCGCGTGGCCGACTCCCGTGCCCGTGAGGGCCAGCTGGAGCAGGCCTCCCGCAATCGTCGGCTTGCCGACTTCATTCGCGACTGAGGACTGGCTGTGAACAACAGAGCGAGTGTTGAAAATTCGGCCGCTGCATTGCCCAATGCAGCGCAGACTGACCGACTGCCGCTCTCGAAGAAGGCCGTTGCAGCCATCGCGGCGTCCAACAGCTGGGAACAGGACCGCATCGCGCAGGCCATCGCCTCGGGCCGCCGTGGCTGGATCGCCGCTGGCATCGGTGGCGTCCTGGCGGTGCTGGGGTTCAGCATGGCAACGTTTCAGAGCCTGCGCCCGCCGCCGGCGCCGTATCCGGTCGTGGTGGACCGGACGACGGGAGAGACCAGCGTCGTCGCGACGCTGGACGCATCCAACGTCCCGGCGCTGGCCGCACTGGACCAGCACAACGCAGCCGTGTTCGTGCGAGCGCGCGAGTCCTACAACTTCCAGCTGCTGCAGCGCGACTACGACCAGGTCGCACGCATGACGGTCCCCGACACCTGGGCGCCGTACGGCAGTCAGTTCGCCGGCGAGAAGGCCATGCAGGCGGTGATCGCCGCGAAGGAAGAACACCGGGTGACGGTGGTTTCAGTGCGGCTGACCAGGTCCCCGGTAGCTGGCAAGTCCGGCGAAGCGGTGGTGACCTTCGACCGGCAGATTCGCCCGACGCAGGGGCAGTCGCCTGTGACCACGCGGTTCGTGTCCACGGTGCGCTACGAGTACCGGCCGACGGCCATGAAGAAGCCGGCCGATCGCATCGAGAACCCGTTCGGGTTTGTCGTCACTGGCTATCGCGCCGACGCTGACCTGGTGGCGCCAGCCAAGCCCGCCGATACGGTCGCAGGCGGCGCATCATGAAGGCCACCTCGAAGTGGATCGCGCCGCTCGGCGCGGTCGCGGTACTTGGCGCTGCGCTCTTCGCACCGGCTCTTCTGATGTCTGCGACCGCGCAGCCGATCCAGCCTGGCCAACGCACGACACCGGACCCACGTCTTCGGACCGTGCTGTTCGCGGCCGACATGGTGGTGGACGTGCCGGTGCGGCGCGGCCAGATCACGCAGATCGTGCTCGGCGACGACGAGCAGATCGTCGGCATCCCGATCAGCGGCAAGGGGTCGAACTGCAGCGACGAGACGCACACCTGGTGCATCGCCAAGCAAGGGCGCGACCTGTTCGTCAAGCCCAAGTCGGGCGCCACCGCGACGAACCTCATCGTCGTCACCGACCGCCGCCGGCACGCCTTCCTGCTCCACCCCGTCGAGGGTGCCGGCCTGACGCTGATGCGTCTGACAGTTGCAGCGCCGATAGTGCCGCGACCGATCTCCGTCGCCGCATCCCCGGTTTTGCCTACCGCCAGGGAGCTGATCGACGCCCGCTGGCAGACCAAGCCCTTGGTCCGCAATTCCGCCTACTCGGTGGCCACCGGCAAGGATTCCGAGGACATCGTGCCGGTCATCGTCTTCGATGACGGCACGCAGACCTACTTCAGCTTCCCGAACAACAGGCCCATCCCCACGGTCTTCCAGATCGCGCCGGACGGCAGCGAGGAAATGGTCAACGCCCGCATGGACCCCGATGACCTGCTCGTCGCCGACCGCGTCGGCCGCCGCTTCGTCCTGCGCCTGGGTGAAAGCGTCGCGGCCATCATCAACGATGCCTTCGACCTCGACGGCGTGCCGCCCAAGGACGGCACCACCGTCCCGGGTGTGGCGCGCGTCGTCAAGGCAGCCACACCCAACCAGCCCGCCAACCGGCCCGCGCCATGAACGCGCCCGACACGCTCAAGCGGCTCGAAGGCGAGCCCGAGATTCCCTCGCTGACACCGCGAGGCGGTGCCTCCAGCCACAAGCCGATCATTGCGGCGAGTGTGCTGATCTTGTCGCTGGTGGGCGCGCTGGGCTTTGCGGCCACGCGCTACTTCGGCAAGAAGGAAGCGCCGCCAGAGGCGGCCGTGGACGTGGCCTCCGCCACGGTGACGAAGCTGAAGTTCCAGGACCCGCCGGTCGTGGCGCCGGCACCCGTGCCGGCCGTCAAAGCCATTCCGGTCGTGGATCAGACCCGCGTGCCCAGCATCGAGGCGGACGCCACCGCGCCGGCCGCAGCCATCCCGGTTCGAGGCACTGCAGGTGGCCGTCCGACGAAGCAGGCGGTGCCGGTAGGTGACGAGTCTCCATTCGGTCCAACTGGTGCCGGTGGTGGATCGCTGGCTTCGCAGGCAGGCGCAGCAGCGGATCCGCCGCCGGCGCCCGGAATCGCTGGCGAAGCCCAGGCCAACATGCGGCGCTATCAAAGCCAGCTGGGCAGCATGCTCGGGCAACTGCAGGGCCTGACCGACAAGGCCGCAGGTGGCGACAAGGCTTCCGCCGCGGCGCTCGCCTCTGCAATGGTCCTGCCGGGGACGAACATGAACGCAGCGGCCCAGGCCAACCCCGCACTGTTCGGCTCGATGGAGCGCTCGGCCACCCCAACGGTGTCAGCCGGCCTGCTCGGCAACCGTAGCCTGACCATGCCCAAGGGCGTGCTGTTCACCTGCAGCCTCAAGACACGGGTGATCTCGGCCACCAGCGGCTTCGTTGCCTGCCAGGTCCAGCGCAACGTCTTCTCGGACGATGGCAAGGTGGTGCTGGCCGAACGAGGCTCGCACCTGGACGGCGAATACCGGGTGGTGCAGGTCCGCCCCGGCGTGACCCGCATCCCGGTGCTGTGGACGCGGCTGCGGACGCCGAACGGCGTGACAGTGGACCTGGACTCCCCCGGCACCGGCGCCCTTGGCGAAAGCGGCATCGGCGGCTACGTCGACAACCGGTGGCCGGAGCGCATCGGCGCGGCCATGCTGGTGTCGTTGATCGATGACGCCGTGAAGATGGTTGCCACCGACTCGAACCCGGTGACCGGCAGCACGACCGTCCTGCTGCCGAGCACGACAGCAGCCGGCTCGAAGCTCGCCGAGAAGGTGCTCGAAGCGACGATCAACATCCCGCCGCTGCTGTACCAGAACCAGGGCAGCGTCGTGGGCGTATACGTCGCCCGCGATGTGGACTTCTCGAAGGTCTACGCACTGGAGCCGAGATGAGCGCTGCGCCCGCCCTGCGGGCCGTTCCCTCCGTCCTTCGGTCCGACGCTACTGTCACAGAGTTTCTGCAGCCGATCCGCGGCATGCTCGATGACAGCCGTGTCAACGAGTTGTGCGTGAACCAGCCCGGCGAGGTCTTCGTCGAGCGCGCCGGCGTCTGGCAGCGACACGAGATACCCGAGTTCACGTTCCGGCACTGCCAGAGCCTGGCCACCGCCATCGCGACACTGACCGGCCAGCACACCAACGAACAGAACCCGCTGCTCAGCGCCGCCCTTTCGACGGGCGAGCGCGTGCAGATCGTCCAGCCCAGCGCCACGCCGGCCGACCAGATCGGCGTGTGCATCCGCAAGCCTTCGATGCAGGTGCGCCGGCTGGAAGACTTCGCGGCACAGGGCCTGTTCGGACGGGTCCGGGAGACCAGCCGCGAACTGGAGCCCTTCGAGCGCGAGCTGCTGGAACTGAAGGCTCACGGCAAGTTCGTCGAGTTTTTCCGCCTGGCCGTCCAGTCGCACCAGACGATGGTGGTGGCCGGCAAGACTGGCTCGGGCAAGACCACCTTCATGAAGGGCCTGGTCGAAGAGGTCCCCGTCACCGAGCGGCTCATCACCATCGAGGACGCGGCCGAGTTGACCTTGCCCAGCCATCCGAACAAGCTGCACCTGTTCTATTCCAAGGGTGGACAGGGGGCCAGCGCGGTGTCTGCGAAGCTGCTGCTTGAGGCCTGCCTCCGGCTGCGGCCGGACCGCATTTTTCTGGCGGAGATGCGCGGCGAGGAAGCCTTCTACTTCCTGCGCCTGGCGGCCTCAGGGCATCCGGGCAGCGTGACGAGCGTTCACGCCGGAAGCTGCGAACTGGCGTTCGAGCAGATCTCGCTGATGGTCCGCGAGTCGGCCGGCGGGGGCGGGATGACGATGCCGGAGATCAACCGGCTGGCACGTTCGGTGATCGATGTCGTGGTGCACTTCGGCGTCGATGCCAATGGGCGCTTCATCAGCGGCATCCACTACGACCCACAGGCCCGTTGGCGGGAGGCCGCATGAGTGCCACCCGTGCGGTACCCGGCGCGCCGGCAGGCCGCGCCGTCAAGACGGCGGCGGTGTCGTCCACCGCGAAGCGCGCGCTGATTGCCCTGGGCGTGGCCACCTACCTCGGCGCCACAGCGGCGGCCACGGTGTACGCAAGCGCAGCCCTCTACATGCTGTTCCACAAGCAGCGGCCGGCCGGCATCACGGCCGGCACCATGTCGGCCTTCTGGTCTGAATACTCGGCCGACCTGAAGGAGCGCAAGAAGCTCCAGCTGGCTTTGATGGTCCCGCCCTTCGTGCTGCTGTTGCTGGTGCCCATGGGCATCGCTGCCGCTACGCAGAAGCGCCGCGAGCTGCACGGCTCGGCGCGTTTCGCCAGCGCCATCGAGGTGCGCGACGCCGGGCTGCTGGGTGGTCAGGGGATCATCGTCGGCAAGTACCGGGACAAGTTCCTCACGCTGCCTGGCAAGCAGTCGGTGATGCTCAGCGCACCGACCCGCAGCGGCAAGGGGGTTGGCGTTGTGGTGCCGAACCTGCTGGCCTGGCAGGACAGCGCCGTGGTCGTCGACATCAAGTCGGAGAACTGGGCGATCACGGCGGGGTTTCGGGCGGCGCACGGCCAGGCCGTCTATGCCTGGGCACCGTTTGCCGAAGACGGCCGCTCGCACCGCTGGAACCCACTCAGTGCGATCCGGCTGGCCGATCGCCACGTCGTCGGCGACACGCTGGCCATCGCACAGGTCCTCTACCCCACCGACGTGAAGGGCAGCGGCACCGAAGGCTTCTTCAACGACACCGCGCGCAACCTGTTCCTCGGCTTGGCCCTGTATCTGGTCGAGACGCCCGAGCTGCCGCGAACGATCGGCGAGATCCTGCGGCAGTCGAGTGGTCAGGGGCAACCGATCAAGCAGCATCTGCAGGGCTTGATGCAGCAGCGCATGGAGGGCTGCTCGCATCCGATGGGCCCGCTGTCGGACGCCTGCGTCGATGCCCTGATGCGCTTCCTCTCCACCAGCGACAACACGCTGTCGAGCATCCTGGCCACGCTCAATGCTCCGCTGACGGTCTTCAGCGATCCGCTGGTGGACGCGGCCACGAGCGGCGATGACTTCTCGGTGGCCGACGTGCGCCGGCAGCGCATGACGGTCTACGTCTGCATCCCGCCGAACCGGCTCGCCGATGCACGCGTGCTCTTGAACCTGTTCTTCGCGCAGCTCATCAACCTGAACACGGCCGAACTGCCCGAGCACAACCCGGCGCTCAAGCACCAGTGCCTGGTGTTGCTGGACGAGTTCACGGCCCTCGGCCGCATCAACATCCTGAACGCCGCCGTGGGTTACCTCGCCGGCTACAACCTGCGCCTGGTGACGGTGATTCAAGCGGTCAGCCAGCTCGAATCGGTCTACGGTCAGCACGATGCCCGCACCTTCGCAACCAACCATGCGCTGCAGGTGCTGTACGCGCCGCGCGAGCAGCGCGACGCCAATGAGTACAGCGAGATGCTGGGCACGTTCACCCAGCAGGAAAAGAGTCGCGGCCGGTCGAGCAGCTCGGGCGCGAAAGGCGGCGGCAGCTCGCAGTCAACGAACGAGAGTTCGCAACGCCGCGCCCTCTTGCTGCCCCAGGAATTCAAGGAACTGGGCGTAGACCGCGAAGTGCTGATCCTGGAGAACTGCAAGCCGATCCTGGCCGACAAGATCCGCTACTACGCCGACCCGGTTTTCATGGAGAGACTCATGCCGCCGCCTGACCTGCCTGAGCTCGATCTCGCCACACATCGGGCGCGCGTGGAGCACCGCGTGCGCCTGGCCGGCGACGACGAGGAGTTCGGCCTCGACCAGATCGCGATCGACTTCCACGGGCTGCCCCAACTGGATGCCGATGCCTCACCTGAGCAGGTGCAGTCCTTCGTCGCCGGATTCTTCGAGGCGCTCGAAGTGGCCTCGGCGCAGACGATCGTCACCGTCGAACAGACGCCCAACCTGCCGACCTTCCCAAACCCGAACCTGGAGCCGGCTCGCGCCGCGTAACAGCTATGCCCATCTCAAGGACGATCTACAAGGCGTTGACGACGGCGCACACCGCCTGCTGCGTCGGCATCGGCGCGCTGATGCTCACCTCGTGCTCGACGCCCCCGAAGCCGCCTTCAGTGGATGAGTCCACCAAGCGGCCGGTCAATGCCCGAGCGGCCGTCGACCTGAAGGCCTGCCAGGGCGACCTGAGTCGAGCCACCATCCTGGTGTCGGAGATGGCGCGCGCCGGTGTCGTCGCGGCTTCGCTGAACAAAGCATTGCCGCAGCCCGGCGTTGCGATGGCCAGCGTGCCCACGTTTGAGGCCGCTGACACCGCTGGCAACCTGGTGGCTGTCGTCCCTTTCGGCATGGGATCTGCAGCCTGGAGCGTTGAACAGGCCGACGCTGCAGCATTGGTCCGGCGCGCCAAAGACGCCGCTGTGATCATGATCCGCGGACGCACCGATGCCACCGGTGACTCGATGCAGGAAACGGCGCTCGCGCGCCGCCGTGCTGAGGCGGTTGCGGAGTTTCTGCAGCAGGCAGGTGTATCGAAGGACAAGCTTCGCCTGACCTGGCAAGGCGCGGGCGATCCGCTCGCAGGGCTTCGTCCTGCTGATCGCTCGCAAAGCCGTCGCGTCGAGATCGAGTTCTATGCGGCTGCGCCAATGCTCGTGAGTCTGCGCAGCAGCGCGGCGAACGGCAAGGGCACCACCGCAGCGAGCCTGTGATGAGCTCGGCCTCCGACGGAAACAACGCGGGCCAGAGCAACGGCCAGGCCGGCGAAGCCGACTCACTGGACCTCGACGGTCGCCGAGCCATCGAAGGCCGCGGACGACCACAGGCCAGCGTGCCGGCAGGACGGGCCGCTGAGACTCAACGTGCTGCAGCCGAGGGCCAGGCGGCGATTGATCCCCTCGTGGCAGATCAGGCGCTGGCGACAGCAAAGCAGAAACGCGACACCGGCACCAGGCCGCCTAGTGAGCCGCGACCCTCCCCAGAGTTGGCTCTGGCCGATGCACAAGCGCTGAAGAGCGTCGACAGCCGCCATGAAGGCCTTCAAGCCTTGACGCCGGGCATGCTAGGTGCGGTGCCAGCACGCGAGGCGGCGATCAGCGACGTGTCGGCGTTGGACGGTTTTGCAGACAAGGCGCTGCAGGGCCGTGCTGCTGCCGTGATGGGCGACACCGCTGAACAGCACCCGGCGTACAGGACCGCGCTCAAGGAGGTCTCGCCGCAGTACGCCAGACTGGCTGAACGGGCCTATGCCGAAGAGCAGCAGCGGTCAGCTGCAAAGGAAGATCGAAAGGCCTTGGAGTACGCCAGCCGACGCGACGATGCGGCCGACAGCATTGCTGGGCGGTACGCGACGATGGCGAGCGCAGGCCTGACCATCAAAGACTTGCAGGGCCCGGCGCTTGATCGCTTGGCCGTCAAGGACAGCAGGGACCTGTTGCTGATCGAAGGGTTTCCGCCGCACCCGCGTGCGAGCGAAACCAGGGCACTGATTGCCGACAGCTTGAAGAGCGATGCCTACCGCGTCACGTTTGATCGGGAGACATCCGAATGGGCGATGCCCGGAACGGGTCGGGCGACAAGCTCTTCAGCACGGGCTGTGTCGGGCGAGCTGCCCGAACAGGTGCGCACATCAGTCGCGATGCCGGATGCGAAGCAGCGCGGCACGGCTCCGCAGTCAGCCGAACCAGTTGCCGCGGACATCAACTCAATGCGATCTGAAGGGGACAACGCCGAGAAGCGCCGCGCCATTCCGCCGCTTGAAGACCGCTTCAATGTCAAACGGATCGGCTTGATCGAGAAGGAATATCACTTCAGGGACCAGGCTGGAAAGGTTGCCTTCACCGACAAGCTCCTGAGCATCAGCACTGGCAGCGAGAGCCCGGCAGCGATCAAAGCCATGGTGGATCGAGCTGCTGAGCGTGGCTGGGAAACAGTGAGGCTCGTCGGATCACCGGAGTTTGTCCGGCAAGGATGGATTGCCGCTACTGCGCAGGGGCTGAAGGCTGTAGGCCACACGGCGACACCTGGGGACCGGGAAGCGGCTGCAAAGGAGCGGGTGCGGCTGCAAGTTGGTCATGATGGACCAGCGCCGCAGCGGCCAGGTGAAGCCGTCGGGCGGGTGCAATCCGAGCACGTCGAACGAGTAAGCGGCAACAGTAAAGCAGCTGAACTTGGTGGGCGACGCCAGCTTGCCGCAGCGATTGAGAAGGCGCTTGTCGACGGGAGGGTATCTCCCGAGCTTCGTGGCCAGGTGCGCGCCATGATGGCGGCTGAGGGTGCCAAGAGAGTTGCGAGAGGCGAGAGATTCAAGGTCCCGGTCTATGACGCGCGCGCCCCACGAGCGCGAGCCAAGACCGTTCAGGCTGGCCCTCAACGACACGGCGACCGGGAACGGTCGCGCTGATCTTGGGGCGGCAGCTATGCCGCCCTCAGCTGTCGCCCGATGCCGCCAAGCCGATTTCTCCACCCGGCCAGGTGCAGCCACCGGCGATGGGCAGCTTCGTGCATGCTGCCTGGCTGAAGCCCGGGCAGCCACCGGTTCGGTCTCCGGCGTCAGCGTGCCGTCACCGCGCAGTGCCATTGCGTGCAGCGCCGCGGCATCCGGCGGTGCCGGGCGACATGGCACTGATCCTGCACGCCGAACCGGCTTGCAGATGCGCTTTCGGACTCGCCAGCCTTGCATCGTGGTCCGCGCGGCGGTGGTCGTTCGACGCGGTGGTTTCGACGTCGCGACGAAATGGAGCCTGGGCCGAGGCAACCCGGGCCGACCACGGGCCCCGACTGACCGCTGCGGCGCCCCGACGGGCGCCTCTCACACCGCCGCCGCGTCCCGCCCAGGGCCGGCGGCGGTGTTGCTTGTGACGGGCCCGGCATGGCGGATGGGCGCGAAGACGGATTATTCGTATTGCGAATCATTCGCGTTATGTTTAAGATGCCCGTCAGCCCGCTCCCAACCTGCCGGCCCCGCCCAACGCCACGCCACCGATGTCCGCCGCACCCCCACAGTCCACACGCGCCACCGACGCTGACTGGAGCCACGCTCTGAAGCGTCCGGCCGAGTTGTCGCGGACCCAGACCCGCCTGATGGTGGCCACCATGACCGCCTTGCATCTCGGCGCCGGCTGGGCCCTGCTGCAGGTGCCCGCAGTACGCCAGGCGGTGCTGGACGTCGCGCCGGTGATGGTCGAACTGCTGGCGCCGCCGACACCCCAACCCGAGACGCCGCCGCCGCCACCGGCCCAGATGCCAACGCCTCGGGTGCAGCCGCTGCCGGTACTGGCCGCGCCCAGCCCCACCGCGGTGCCGGCCGAGGCCTTCAGCGTACCGCCGCCACCTCCTATGCAGCCGGAGCCCGCCGTTGCGGCGGCACCCGTCGTGACGCCGGCGCCACCTGCACCGCCGGCACCGCCGCCGGCGCCCAGGCGCATCGACGCCATCGCCGTCAGCTACACCGTGGAGCCGCCGGTGGAAGTGCCGCGCGCCTCGCGCCGCGCCGGCGAGAGCGGCGTGGTCTGGCTGCGGGTGGTCGTCGACACACGAGGCCTGCCGAAGTTGGTGCAGGTGCAGCGCTCGTCAGGCCACGCGCGGCTGGACGAGCAGGCGCTCTTCGCCATGCGTCAGGCGCGCTTCAAGCCGCACACGGAAAACGGCATCCCGATCGAGGTCGAGGTGATCGCCCCCATCGAATACCTGCTCGACTGAAAGCGACTTCACATGGACCCCAACACCCCGACCCTGGGCTTTGCCCACCTGCTGGCGCAGAGCGACGCCGTCGGCAAGACGCTGCTGGCCGTGCTGCTGCTGATGAGCATCGCGTCCTGGGCGCTGATCGCCGTCAAGGGCTGGGCGCAGTGGCAGCGCCGCCGCCGCGGCGATGCCTTCCTGAGCCTGTTCTGGAACGCCCGCACGCTGGACGAGGTGCAGCACGAACTGGCCACGCACGGCGCGCGCGACCCGTTTTCGCATCTCAGCGCGCACGCACTACACGCCCAGCAGCACCACGCCCGCCACGGCGCCACGCGGCTGGCCGACGCCGGCACGGCCAGCGACTACATCACGCGCACGATCAAGAAGGTGCTCGACGAAGAAACCATGCGCCTGGAAAGCGGCCTCACCGTGCTGGCCACGGTGGGCGCGACGGCCCCTTTCGTCGGCCTCTTCGGCACCGTCTGGGGTGTCTACCACGCGCTGGTGGCCATCGGTATGAGCGGTGCGGGCACGCTGGACAAGGTGGCCGGCCCCGTCGGCGAGGCGCTGATCATGACCGGGCTGGGCCTGGCGGTGGCGATCCCCGCGGTGATGGCCTACAACGCCTTCACGCGCGGCAACCGCGTGCTCACCGGACGCCTGGACGCCTTCGCCTTCGAACTGCACAGCTTCTTGACGCTGGGCCACGCGCCGGGTTCGGCCACCCACACGCCGGCCGAACCCGCAGGCCAGCTGCACGCGCTGAAGTCGGCCGCCTGAACACGCCAGAGGACTGCAGACCATGGCCTTCGCCTCTTTCGACCGCAACCGCAGCCAGGCACCGATGGCGGAGATCAACATGGTGCCGCTGATCGACGTGATGCTGGTGCTGCTGGTGATCTTCATCGTCACCGCGCCCTTGCTGACGCACGCCGTGAAGCTGGACCTGCCGCGTGTCAGCTCGGCAACGAACACGCCGCCGCCGGAGAAGATCGACTTCGCCATCGACGCTGCCGGCCAGCGCTACTGGAACGGTGAACCTGTGACGCGCGAGGCCGCGGCCGAGCGCTTCGGCCGTGCCGGCCAGCTGCCGCAACAGCCGCAGGTCCACCTACGGGCCGACGAGGCCGCCGCCTACCGCGCCGTCGCCGAGACGCTGGCCGACGCCACGCGCGCCGGGCTCACGCGCATCGGCTTCGTCAGCCAGCCCGAGCCGCACTGAGCCGCGCACACCGCCCCCCACAACCCGGACCGCCCCGCCGCCACGGCCGCCCTGAGCGACCGTGCGGAGCGGTGTTGCCTTTAGGAAACCACGAATCTGAGGAGCAGACCCATGACGATGAAGCCAAGGCAAGTGCGGCACCGCTACCCCGCCCTGAACCCGCTGACCGCGGCGCTGGCACTGGGCTTCGGCCTCGCCGGCGCCACGTATGCGCAGACCGCCGCACCCGCCCCGGCAGCTTCGGCCTCAGCGCCGGCCGCAGCCAAGGGACGCGCGACGGTGCTGCCCGTCATCCGCGCACGCGCCGCGGCCGAACCCACGGGCAAGGAGGCCGTGCAGGCCACCACCACGTCCATCGGCAAGGGCCGCCAGGAACTGCGCGACGTGCCGCAGAGCGTGACGGTGGTGACCGAGCGCCTGATCGACGACCGCAACCTCGACACGTTGAAGGACACGCTGAAGAACACCGCCGGCGTCAGCTTCCTGGCGGCCGAGGGCGGCGAGGAGGACATCCGCCTGCGGGGCTTCTCGCTGCAGGCCACCGGCGACATCTTCGTCGACGGCCTGCGCGACCCGGCCTTCTACGAACGCGACACCTTCAACTGGGACCGTCTGGAGGTGCTGCGCGGCAGCGCCAGCATGCTGTTCGGGCGCGGCAGCACGGGCGGTGCCGTCAACCAGGTGAGCAAGCTGCCCACGCTGTTCTCGGCAAACGAGGTCGCCGTCACGCTGGGCAGCGGCAGCTTCCTGCGCGGCACCGCCGACCTGAACGTGAAGACCGGCGACAACGCGGCCTTCCGCGTCAACGCCATGGTCAACCTCGCCGACAACTTCGGCGCGAAGATCGACAAGGCCGGCATCGCACCCAGCTTCCGCTGGGGCATCGGCACCACCGACGAGTTCCTGGTGAGCCTGTACCACCTCGACAACAACAACGGCGTCAACTACGGCCTGCCCTGGCTGAACGGCAAGATGCTGCCGGTGGATCCGAGCTCCTACTACGGAGCACTCAGCGACGTGAGCCTGGGCAGCGCGAGCATGGCCACGCTGGGCTACACGAAGCGCTTTGCCGACCGCAGCGAGTGGAAGACGGTGCTGCGCCTGGGCCGCTACGAACGCGACCAGCGCGCCAGCGCGGTGCGCTTTGCCGCGGCGGCGCTGCAGCCTGGCGGCATCCCCAGCAACGACGCGCGCTTTGTCTTCGGGCCTGACACGGTGTTCCAGCGTTCGGGCGGTACCGGCACCAACGCCAAGATCCAGGACCTCGACGCCATCACCTTGCAGAGCGACTACGACACGAAGTTCCAGGCCTGGGGCCTGAAGCACTCGGTGCAAGCCGGCGTGGACTACACCGACGATCACTTCACCGGCTACGTCGTGGCCAACCCGTCCAGCGGCCCGCTGCTCAAGCCCACCATCACCGCAGCGCAGAACCGCGGTAGCGGCTGGGTCGACGAGTCGCTGCGCATCGTCCAGAAGAACCGCGACTTCGCCAGCCAGGCCCTGGGTCTGTACGCACAGGACCTGGTGCAGATCAGCCCCACCTGGAAACTGCTGGCCGGCCTGCGCTGGGACCGCTTCGAGGGCCGCTACCGCACGTTCAGCACGGCAGCGGCCAACTTCGGCGCGCAGACCGCCGAGCGCGGCCGTGCCGACAGCCTGGCCAGCCACCGCCTGGGAGCGCTGTGGCAGCCGACACCGCTGTCGAGCTTCCACTTCAGCTACGGCACCAGCTTCAACACCTCGGGCGACGCCTACCAGTACGACGTGTTGGGCAGCAACACGCCGCCCGAGAAGAGCCGCAACTTCGAACTCGGCGCCAAGATCGACAGCGACGACGGCAAGGCCACGCTGCGCCTGGCGCTGTTCCACGCCACCAAGTTCAACGAACGCAACCGCGACGAGACCTCGGTCAGCCCGACGAACTACGTGCTCTCGGGCCAGCGCCATGCCGCCGGCATCGAAATGGATGTCGCGGGGCGCATCACGCCGAAGTGGGAGGCCTATGTGTCGATGGCCTGGATTCCCGACGCCGAAGTCGACAAGGCCTCGTCGGTGCTGGGCACCACGCTGACGGGCGAGACCGTGGGGCAGCGCCCAGGGCTGACGCCGAAGTTCTCGGGCACCGTGTGGAGCACCTACCAGCTGACACCCAAGCTGCGCCTGGGCGGCGGACTGAACGCGCGCAGCAAGGACACGCCGCAGCAGAGCACCATCGTCGCGCGCGGCTTCGTCACTGGCGACTTGATGGCCGAATACGACGCTGGCGCGGTGCTCTTCAAGCTGAACCTCAGCAACATCACCAACAAGATCTACGCCGACTCGCTCTACCGCGGCCACTACATCGCCGGCAAGCCGCGCACGGTGCAGCTGACCACGGCCGTGAAGTTCTGACCGGGAGCCCGCCATGCCACACACCAGCATCTCCCGACGCAGCCTCCTTGCCAGCGCGCTGGCGCTCGGCGCGCCGCGATCCTTTGCGACCGGCGCCGCGCCCGGTGACGAGACCGCGGCCGACCGCGCCGTGCAACGCCTGGCCACCGCCTGGCGCCTGAGCGGCAGCGGTGCGGTCAGCGCCGACAGCCCCAGCGGCGACCACGTCGGCATCGTCGAGATCGACTGGGATGCGGGCACGCTGCGCCTTCTGGAGCCCACGCCGGTGCCCACGCGCGGCCACGGACTGCTGGCGCTGGCCGACGGCGGCTATGCCGCCGTGGCCACGCGGCCGGGCCGATGGCTGCTGCGTTGCGACACACAGGGGCAGGTGGTGGCGCGCCACGACATCGGCAACGACAAGCCCATGCGAACTTTCGACGGCCATGTCGAGGCCGGTGGCGACGGCCGCTGGCTCTACACGGTGGAGACCGACCCGGCCAGCGGCCAGGGCTGGATCAGCGTGCGCGACGTCCGCACGCTGGCTCGCGTGGCGCAGTTCGCTAGCGGCGGCATCGACCCGCACCAGATGCTGCCCACGCCCGACGGCCGGCTGATGGTGGCCAACGGCGGCATCCCGCGCGACGCCAGCGGCCGCAAGCTGCGGCTGGACGAGATGGCGCCCTGCCTGGTGCGCATCGACCCGGCGAGCGGCCGCGTCGAAGGCCGGTGGACGCTGCCCGATGCTCGGCTGAGCCTCCGCCATATGGCCTGGTCTGCCGATGCGCAGCGGCTGCTGGGCATCGCGCTGCAGGCCGAGCACGACCATGCCGCTCAGCGCGCCGAGGCCCCGACGCTCGCGGTCTTCGACGGCCTGTCGCTGAGCCTGCCCTGCACCGACGCCGCGGCCGGCGGCTACGCCGGCGACATCGCCGCGGGGCCGGGCGGCGGCTTCGTCATCAGCGCACAGAAGGAACGCCTGGGGCTCTGGTGGCGCCCCGGCCAGCCACAGGCCTACACCCGCGTCGCCGAACTGACCGAGCCCTGCGCGCTGGTGTCGTGGCCCGGCGCCGCCGGCGTCACGCTGCATGCCGCGCGCGGCGCCGCACGCTGGCACGTCAGGCACGCGGCGCGCATGCTGGCCTGGCCGGTGCCGCTGGCGCCCGACAACCACGCCGTTGCGCTGCGAGCACCGGCCTGAGGACCCGGCTCGCGACGCGGCCTCAGGCTCAGCGCATCGCCAGCGGCTGCCGCCCCCAGGGTGGTGCGAAGTGGCGGTCGAGCTCCGCCAGGTCGTCGGCAGTCAGGCGCAATTGCTGCGCTACCCAGTCGTGGCGCAGGTGGAACGGCCGCCGGACGGTTGGCTGCCGCGGGCCGGGGCAGAACTGGAGGCTTGCTCCATGCGGACGGCTGGCGATAACAGCGCATCCCGTTTTGCATCCCGAAGAAGGCGTCGTGGTCTCAGCGCAGTGGTTTCAGCAGGTCGGTCTGCCGCGCCTGCGTCGGATGTGAGCTTCAACTGCGGAAGGAGACTTTCGTCTGTACCGTTCCGAAGCAATCCGAGCGAACGGCTGCTCTGCGCCGACGAGTTCAGGGCAGTGACTGTCAGGAGTGGGTCGATTCCGGGTGCTTCCAAGCGCCGAGGGTCTGGCCGGTAAGCAGCGTAGAGCTGTCGCTGAACTGGCGCACCATCGATTCGACTAGCGAGCTCGATCTGGCTTTGCGACAGGGGCAGCGCGTACCCCTTTGAAGCGTTCGTCCTCTTGTTGCTGGGCGGAGCGGGCCGCAAGCCGCGCCGCCTCCTGTCCTCCTGGCGCGACCTCGCTGAGGTATCGAACGGCTTCCATCGCGAGCCGAACATCCTCGGGGTCCTTAGACTTGGCCAGGGCAACCGCGATCTGCTCCCAAGCCTTGATCGCATCGGCCCGAACAGCCAACGCGCGCGCGCTGGTCCTGTGCGCTGGCCTCTGCCGGATCAACTGTCCACGGCCAGCCGCCCGTTCCTCCCACAGCTTGCGGTAGTTCCGATTTGCCGCACGGACGGGCTGCCTGCTGGCCACCGCATTCACTCCTCGGTCCTGCAGGTTCCGGGCGAACACCGCCCGCCAGCGATCCAGGTCCGCCTTGCGAGGCGACAGGCGCACGCCGTCATACCGATCGGCACGCACCGAAAGATGCACGTGTGGCGCCCCCTGGTCCTCGTGCATCACGAACACATACTTGTGTCCCTCGAATAGCTCACGCGCAGCCTCAGCCGTGGCAGCGCGCACCGCCTCCGGCGGCGTGCCCACCGGCATCGAGAAGACGATGTTGAAGGCCTCCCGCCTCGGGCTGTCGTCGTCGATGTAGGCGCCGGCGACACGCCACTCGTCGGTCAGTTGGACCAGGCCCTCGCGTCCCTGGATCTTCTCGCCGCGCTCGTCCTCGATCTCCAGCGTCTTGCCCTTGCCGCCGACCTCTTCCTTGCCCTGACGGCCGATGTATCTGAAGTGGGCAGCGATGGCCTTCATGCCGCGGCCACCGCCGGTGATCTTGACCATCACCTGAGTCGCGCCGGGCGAGACCGTGCTCCGTACCCGGCTGCGCACTTCATTGGGCGACATCACGGCGGTCAACGCAGCCACGGTCGTCAGCAGCGGCAACTTGCCGCCGCCCCCACCACCCTTGCCCTTGGGGATCGGATAGAACAGCCTGGCGCCCCACTCGGACAGCATGCCGTCGGTATCCAGCGTGTTGCGCGTAGGGCCCTGCGGCGCGGCCGGGCCCGCGCCCGTCTTCGATCGGTCGTCGCTCAAGACTTCTCCTTGTGCGGTGTCACCAGCGCCCGTATCGTCGCCACGACCCGTGCGGCCTGCTCGACGTGCTCGCGCACCGCCTGCGCGAAGACCTGCAGGTTCTTGGTGTCGGTGTTCCGGAAACCGCCCTGCATCGCATTCAGCGACTTGGCGATCTGGTTGATGTTCTTGCCGATCGGCAGCAACTCGTGGTTCGAGCGCATGAGCGCGGCCACGCCGTCCTTGAGCGGGGTCGCGTCGACCGATTCGGCCGCCGGCGTTGGCCCCTGGCCGATGAAGTGACGCAGCACCAGGCGCAGCGCCGCAGGGCGCGTGCGGAACTGCCCCTGCGCCTGGACCTGCTGCAGCAGGCTGGCCAGCTCGGCGTCGAGCACTAGGCGGCCCGGTGCCGCCGCCGGTGCCTCAGGCCCTGGGTGGACCTGCTGGTGCGCGGTGTCTGCCGATGCCGCCTCCTGTGCCAGCTCCCGCTGGAGGAGTTCGCGAGTCCATTCAGAGGGGGTGCGACCACCAGCCGCCGCCGCGGCCCGGACACGAGCCGACAGCTCGGGCCCGACATCGACGTGGAGCGTCGCCCGTTGCGAGGCCTGCCTGCCCGTGTTCATCGGACAGGCCTCGTGACACAAACAAGCCGGCGCAGCCTATCCTGCTCTCCACTCTTTCGCATCTGTGTTTGGTGTCGCATCCCCTCGTGCATCACGACCCCTGGATGAACCAGACGAGCTTGACCATCGCCATCACGACCCAGGTCGCGATGGCGAGCTTCGCCAGGCGAAGCGTCATCCAGCGGTAGGCCTCGAATTCGAACAGCGCGCGATAGGCGCGCCTGGCCCCGATCCAGAGGCAGAACACCCCCAGCACGGCCCCTACCAGCCCGCCAGAGGCGGGCAAGGTCTTGACCCAGTACAGCCCAAGGGCCGGCGCCAGGATGGCGTCCAGCGGTGCCAGGCACCGCAGCGCTGGGGTGCTCGCCCACAGCGCTCGCTCGAAAGTCGGGTTCATTGGTTGGTACTCACTCAGACACCACAAGGACAGCGCCAGATCGCCAGCTCATACGCACGTCATACGTGCATTGGGCCGTGGCGCACTCGAATCGCCTCCAAAAGCTTGCTTGCAGAGCACCAAACGTACGCTCTGTTGCACAAGAAGGCCGGTTCGACTGGCTTGCATTTACTTTATATGCACTGTTCTTGCATTGCAATCACCTATAGTGTCTCGGTACGCACTTCTCTTGCACCGTTTGTATGTTCAAACGGCAGAAGGTACGCAACATGCACCCCAAGCACCCGCACCCTGCCCTCAGCCGTCCCTCATGGACGGCCGTCCAATGACTCAGGACGCCTTTTCGGCCAGCCTCGAACGAAGCGCGGCCAAGCACCCGCCCTCGAAGGCTCGCCGCATCGCGGCGCTGTTGCCTCAGATCGAGGCGGCCATGGCTCAGGGGAGCCCGCGCGCCCACATCGTCACGGCGCTCCTGGACGTGGGCATCGAGGTCACACCGCACCAGCTCTCGAACGTCATTGCCCGCCTGCGCAGGCAGCGGGAAGACGCGCCAGGCTTGCCAGAGGCAAGGCCGGCACTCGGCGCGGGCATCCCGGAAAGCGGGGCAACCGTCTTGCCGGTGTCCAGGATCGCTAGCGTTCCCACGCTCGCGTCTGCACCGTCGGCTGCACCGGCCGCCAGCCCGGCATCGAAATTCGGTGCGCACGACCCTCGCCTTCTGGACGAGGTCATGCGCAGCACGCCCGACATGAAATCACTCGCCAAGTTGGCGCCGAAACACCCCAACCAAGGAAAGTCATGAAAGTCTGCGTCCTGAACTTCAGCGGCAACGTCGGCAAGAGCACGATCGCCGCCCACCTGTTGCAGCCTCGCCTGAACGCCCAGGTCTTCAGCGTCGAGAGCCTGAACGTCGATGCCTCCAGCGATGGCCTCGAAGTGGCCAGGCTGCGAGGCAAGCACTACAACGATCTGCTGCAGCGGCTGATGAAGCTGGACGATGCGATCGTGGACGTCGGCTCGTCCAACGTCGAAGACTTCCTCAAAATGATGCAGCACTACGCCGACAGCCAGGAAGAGTTCGACCTCTTCGTGGTGCCGGTGGTCAAGGACGGCAAACAGCAGGCCGACACGGTGAACACGATCCGGGCACTTCGGGCCATCGGTGTGCCGGCCGCGAAGATCCTGGTGCTCATCAACAAGGTCGAGACCGACGACGACCTGCGCACCGACTTCGCCGGCGTCTTCGGCTTCTGCGCCAGCGGTGAGGCGACGATCCCCGAAGGTGGCGTGATCTTCGCCAACGAGCTGTTCGCCATGCTCAAGACGCAGCAGCTGTCGATCGGCGCGCTGACCGACGACGCGACCGACTACCGGCAGCGGTTGCGCGCGGCGGCGAACGAGGACGAGCAGGACGCCGCGATCCAGATGATCGCCATGAAGCGCCTGGCCAAGACCTGCAACAAGAACCTCGATACCGCGTTCGCTGCGCTCTTCCCAGAGACGCTCCAGGCCTCGCTCGCACTATCCGTCGCAGCGTGAAACTGCGGATGCAGGCGGCCTGATGGGCAACGCACTGGACGCCAGATCGGCGCGCGAGGCGCTGATCGTCGAAGCGCTTCGCGGCGTCGACACGGTGCTCGCCGCAGCTGACGCGGTCGGTGAGCGGCTGTCGGCCAGCTCGCAACGGCTGGAGTCGGCCGCTGCGGGCCTGACCGCGGCCGGCACCGTGTACTCGGCCGAAGTGGCTCAGCTCACCGAGGCGACGAAGAAAGCCCTGGCCGAGTACATCGAGCGCCGCGCCTCGGCAGCGACAAGCCACGCGCTGGCCGAACATCGCAAAGCGATGCAGGACGCGGCAACCCTCGCGTTTGCAGACCAGCTGGCACCCGCAGTCAGAGACATCGCCCGCCAGGTTGAAATCCACGGCCGCCTCGTTCGCACCAGGCTAGCGCCGGTGCTTGCTGCACTCACTCTCGGCGTCGCGCTGGGCATCGGGAGCGCCGTGCTTTGGATGCGATGAACAACACCACGAGCCCTGCACCCCACGACCGCGCGCTCTCGCATGAGTGCCCCGGGCTACGGAGTGCATCCCGCTTGGGCGGGTTGCAGCCCTACCGGGCCGGCTCCTACCGGGGCACGTGGCAGTCCCCCGGACTGCCACGCAAGCTCTATATGCCATCGGGAACCGGTTGTGGCGTTCGACGGCCTTTTGCTTGTCATGAGGGGATCTCGGCATGAGTACCGGTGCGAAGGTGGGAGCGAGGTTGTTGGGCGCGAGCGAATGCATCAATGCGCCGATCCGTACGCCGGTGAGCACGGCCCCGAAGCTGGAGTTGAGCAGCGGCTCGCTGGAGGTGCTGAAGTGGCTCGCGTTGCTGCTGATGACGCTCGATCACGTCAACAAGCACCTGCTACACGCATCGGTGCCCGAGTTGTTCGCGGCGGGGCGTCTCGCACTGCCGCTGTTCGGCTTCGTGCTGGGCTACAACCTGGCGCGGCCTAGTGCGCTGGCCAGTGGCAGTTACTCGCGCACAGCGCGCCGGCTGGCGATCTTCGGGAGCATCGCCACCATTCCGTTCATCGGGCTCGGTGGACTCGGTTGGGGGTGGTGGCCCTTCAACATCATGGCGACGCTTCTGGTCGCCACACTTTGCGCTTGGCTGATCGAGGTCGGCGGACCGGCGCGGCTGGTGGCGGCCGCTGCGGTCTTCATCGTCGGCGGCGCGCTCGTCGAGTTCTGGTGGCCAGGGCTCGCGGTCTGCCTGATGGCCTGGGCCTACTGTCGCCGGCCCAGCTGGTTGAGGCTGGCCCTGTGGATCGGCGCCCTCGCCTCGCTGTACGTCATCAATCGCAACTTGTGGGCGCTCGCCGCGTTGCCGCTCATCTTTGCGGCAGGACGGGTCAGGCTGAATCTGCCGCGCGGTCGGCTCGGCTTCTACGTCTACTACCCGGCACACTTGGCAGTGCTTTGGGGGCTGACGCGCCTGGCTAGCTATTGACGGAGCGACCAAGTCCTTCTCACGCTTTCTCATTCAGGAGGTGGTCGGAAGAACGCGGAAGCGCCCGAGGTGAAATATCTGCAGTCGGCAGCCTCAGTCATCGATGGCAGACCGTAACTACGAAGTCGCCCTTGTCTCGATCACCGCCTGTATCCGACCAATTGACCATTAAACAATCACCATTTGAGGGCGCTACGCTTACGTCTGCGTTATTCTGATCAGAACTTGATAGAACCTGTCCTTGTTGCTCGAGATAGAACTGAATATCTCCCGCCGCCAGCAGGCTTGGACTAAAGTGCGGACCGCTAACACCCCTGCCCTTTAAATCGCCAAGCAGAAGTACCTTGACGGGACTGAGTACACCAAAGTGAGCGCTGAGGCCGGCATCCACCTGAGTGATAAATATGTCTGAATAGCCAGCAATCAAATGACTGACCTTATTACCATTCACTGAGAACGCATCCACAGAGATCGGAAGGGTGCAGGCAATCTTGTGAGACAGGCGACAGGGGTGAACATTACCAGGGCCGAAGAACTTCTCACCCTTTTTCGCCCGCTGTACCAACTCAATAGAAACCTTGTCTGGCATATCAAGCGGAGCGTCGTGCACCACAGCGAATATGTGAGTGATTGTCGAAAGATCCGAAATCTTGTTAGCACCCGATCCGTAGAGCAGTTCATCCAGCCCAAACGAGATATGCTCAACCAAAGTACCAGCTGGGGCCCCCGGGCTAGTTACCTGCGCAGGTGGAATCGGGCTAGATGTAACGGACCGAAAGGTGCCAACTTGACGGTCTTCAACGCCCCAAATTACCAGGGTTATTGAGGCATTCACCGATGGAGCATCGCCTAGGTTGCTGATACTCAATGCAAGCCCAACCGAGTTGGTGCTTATCGTAGTTATTGTGAGCGTTGACGAGCGTGACCAGCTTAGGGATTGATCAGACAATGATCCGCCGGATCGAATGAGCCACTGCCGAGTTGGATCAACAATGGAAAGAATAGGCCCATGAAGGACACCGCCGTCGTTCCGGCCCTCGCCCGGGCGCAATGTATACCGCATACTCACCTCTCTACAATGCTGGGCAAAGATCAAAGTCTGACAGACTACTCCATGGGCGATTCGATGCCGCGGACCAAGTAGGCCACCCATAACCTCGGTCGCCGTCCAGATTCATGTTTGGCAAGTTCGCCCCGCCATCGAGATAGAACTTCCCAATCAAAGCCACCCCAAGATCTGTAACGCTTATATAAGGAAGTGTTGGCCCGCCGCAAGCGGTAAATATCTGACTTGGCAAAGTTGCGCCGCTACTCCCAAAGAACACGGCCTCGATGTCAGAGAGGACTGCTCGGTCACCCTGCATCAGCGGTACCTCTGGATTCTCTCGAATATCGTGCGCAGGCTGCACCTGAATCGGGTGAACCAAATGGTATGTTTGTTCGGAGTTTGTCACGTGCAAATGGGGATAGTTCTTCTCCAAGAAGAAATTTAGATTTGGCTTCACAAGTGAGTTGAAGTATATGCTCACATGTTTCGTTGTCGGATGAGAATACCCAGATATCACCAACGCCACGCGAGCCGAGTCGTACAGCTGATACAAAACTCTCGAAAGCTGCCACAAGAGATAGCGGACAGCCACGCTGCTTACCCTCGCGATTGCCGCAGGAATGAGGGTGGCAATCATTACAGCCAATTCCGCAAGCCAGATAATGTAGGTTATCAGAGCCGCAAGAAATGCCTTCCAGCTTCTCGGATCCAATATGTTAATGGCAGGCAGTCGACCAAAATTCGGCTGGCGCGCCATTACGTCATTGAACTTCTGCTGAATCCAATCATCCAGATCAAACCAATCAAAATCTTCCGGCGGCTTGGGCTGATTCAAGCTTGACAGGTCGGTCGCCCCTTGAATGTACTTGTAGTACACGATATACATTTGGCGAATATCTTGGGCATTTGGTATTCCGGAAGCTATATTGAGCGATCCATAAACATTTGCATAAGCGTTAGCGAGGAACTGACAGAGTTCGCTCGGTATGTCTGGTCTAGCCGGGGCGGCAGATGGGAAATGAATTCTACGATGGCATTTCGAGTCGGTGACCTCTTGACCACTCATCCGCAGCGACCAAAAGTGCGTATCATATACACGCTCAATAAGGTTATGGCGCCGCCAGTGGTTTCGATATGGCCCACCGGAAATGAGGTTTATATATGGATGACTTACCACGTCCGTCGCGACGTGTGACAGAAATCCCAAGGAATAGGCGCGCAGTCGGGGATCTGAGCCACTTGTGCTCCACAATTGCCGAGTGAAGTCGATAGCGCGATGTTGATGGGCAATGTCTGCCCACCACCAGTTCCTGATTTCACTTTTATCCGGACGATCCGAAATCGGCGGTCGAAACTCTTCAAAAAAATCAACGTTCTTGGTTACAAGATCTGCCACCCGAGAGAGCACAGCAGCCTTGATTAGGTCGACATTCCGCTGCAAGTCTCCTGACGCTCCGCCAGACAACCAATCGCTGATATTCGCCTGCGCACTGACCGTAGAGTTATAGACGTCAAGAATCTCTCTCATGTCGTCCAGGAGTGAGAAGAAAACTCCGCCAGCTGCGCCCAGTGGACCCCAATCATTCTTGTAGAAGTACAAGTAATCTGGACCAATGCTTCCGAAGTTCGCGAACTCGGGGTGCGCCTCAATAAGTGATCGCTGCTGCGGGGGGAGCGCCTGCGAAATTGCGTCCAGGGTCTGAAAATGCGTGAAGACTCCGGCCATGCTTCGTTCTCCGACAAAACAGCGGCCCCAGAGGCAGGGCAATTGAAGATGACGAACTCCGACCCTCAAGGTCGGCACTCGCCGAGGCGCGCCGGATGGACTGGGCGAGCTCTCAGCTCGGCCAATCTTGACCTACATGAGTCGGTATGTCGAGACAGCCCGTTTTCCAAGGGGTGCAGCAGATCGACCGCCCATCAAGAACATTGCCTGCCTGGACCGCTGCCGGCTCCAACGGCCCTCGAAACCAACGCTAGGCGCTGGGTTCCAAGCGCACTTGTCCGTAGCGAGCCAAGCCGCTATTGAGGCCTGCTTGCCCGCCACTCCCAGGGAGCTATCGGAAGAGGATCGGCCCACAACCCAACACCCGCAGACTTCGCCTGAGCCTCCAGCTCTATCAGGGCAGCGTCGTTCGAGTAGCGCCGGAACACCCAGGCGAAACCTCGCCTGACCTGTTCGGCGTTCACATCGAGGCCATCGACGGCAACCTGCGCGATGGGCCGGCCATACCGGTCGAGCGACTTCCAAGTCAGCTCGACCTGCTTCTTGCCGACCAGTCCGCGCAGGGACTGCTCTGATCGACGGCCGAAGGCCTGTGCCTTCTCTGGGGCATCGATCTGGGCGAGCCGAATCCGGATCGAGTGCCCGTCGACATTCGCATACAGCGTGTCGCCGTCCGCCACGCCCGTCACCATCGCTGGCCCTCGGTAGCTGCTTGGCGCCGGCGGTCCTGCGGCGCCTGGCGCGTCTTCTCGGGCGATGGCCTGGCCGACGCAGACCAGCAGCATCAAGGACAGGCCGGCGCGGAACGCACTCCGACGACTCAAGGTGGCGCCCTTCAACGGGTACGCCCCGGCTGCCGGGAGACTTTGAGGCCTGTGCTGCGGCGGCCACTTGGTGCAGAAGTGCGATGCATGAAAGCGCCTTGTTGTTGTCATTCTGGTTGGCCATCTACCGCCAGCGATGACGCCGCGCTGTCGGCTGACCGAAGCGAAGCCCTTCCTTCGGAAATTATCCGGCTCGGCTGACCCATCCACCACGGGCCCATGTCATGCAGCGCATCGCCACGACACGGGCTGACGTACAGCCCGGCCACGTCAACCAGCTCGGCAATCAACGCCGGGTCGGCAACCTCGATCGCGCCCACACCGGGCGCGCTGGCCAGGTCGCACAGGCTCATCGCCAGCGGCTGGCCATCCTCGGCGCCCGGTCCATGCGCCCACTCGATCCATCGCCTTGAGACCTTCATGGCAGTTCCGTGGAAAGCAAGAGCGCCGCGAGGCGCCTGGCCACTTCGTGATACCGAGGCCGATGGCCGAACAGTTCGGCGTCGCTGCGGGCGAGCGCGCGCTTCATCAGAAGCAGTCGATGTGCGTGGTCACTCATCGCGGGTTCTCCTTCACTGAACACGAACCAAGGCCGCGGCGTCAGCGACCGAGACGCGCATGTCGCTGACGCGAACCGTGTAGCCGCGCGCCATGCGGACATCGCGCGGCGCCGGCCGCCCGGTCTTCTGCAGCCACGCACCGACCAGCCAGGCCATGCCGGCGGGGCTGCTGGTGTAGTGCGGGCACGCCTCGTGCGCAGGCTTGCCGTCGAGCTGGGCGGAGAAGCCCTCCAGCGCTTCGGGGGTGAGGTCTTGGGATGCCATCGGGGGTTGCTCCTGGTGCGTCGTGGTCTGGTGGTGGATCAGTGCTGCACCGGCTGTCCGGCTTTCA
Organism: uncultured Rubrivivax sp.; assembly: GCA_964637205.1. Classification (GTDB taxonomy): domain Bacteria; phylum Pseudomonadota; class Gammaproteobacteria; order Burkholderiales; family Burkholderiaceae_C; genus Rubrivivax. The sequence goes on along the minus strand of CAZWUR010000014.1, from coordinate 38,023 downwards.
TGAGCCGATCGGCGGCGCCGAATATCCGCTTGGCGCTCTTCTCGGGCAGCGTTCCGCCCTGCAGCCAGCCCTGGATGTAGAAGCGGCTCTCGGCCTGGCCGGGAAGGTCCAGCAGCGCACACAGCAGGTAGGCCACGCCCTCGGCTTCAGCCTCCTCGATCTGGCGCGTCAGGGCTTCGTCGTCGTGCATGTCGGCGACGGCGGTGTGACCGAGCACCACGTGCGCCATCTCATGAAACCGGGTCTTGTGCTTCAGCGGGTTCAGCGGGTTGAGGCCGATGGATCGCGCGCGGGCGTAGCCCAGGTGGTTGCCCTGCAGGTGCTCGAAGGGTTCTTCGATGATGTCGAGCGCAGCCATCGCGGTGACCGCATCCCAGGTGGGCGTGATGGTCTCGGCGGTGAACGCATCGCCTTCGGTCTGGTTCAGTGAAAACCAGTTCGGGCGCAGCATGAACATGCTGAAGGTGCCACCCTCCCCTGCCTCGGCGGAATCGGCCGGCGCGTCCTTGTCGGCGCGGCGCTTCACGCTGATCGGCATGAACAGGCTGATGGCCTTCTCGCCCTTCTTCACGAAGCGGCCCTTCTCGCGCCATGCGTTGAAGCTGGCGATGGGCGCCAGCGGCAGGCCCTTGTCCAACAGTTGCAGCGCAGCCAGCAGCTGATTGCCGATGCTGTAGTTGTGAAACGCCCGATAGGCCTGATTCATCACGCCCGGCTGGGTCAGCGCGATGTGAAGGATCGTCCGCATGTCGCCCAGCTCGTGCGCCTGAGCTTCCCGTGCATTCCCTCCTTCCCTCCCCCCTGCCTGTTGGTCAGCCTCGGGGCCGAGGAACTGCGGATCGGTGGTGTCGTTGATGGGGTGGTTGGACTGTGCGTTCATGCTGGTGACCTCGTGTGGTGGTTGGAAATCTGCCCGTCGGTTTCGCCTCGACGCATGAACAGCGGAAGCCAGGCAGGACACAAGGGCACGGCCGCAAGCCGCAGCTCGAAGCGCAGCAAAGCGAAGCGCAGAGACCGGGTGAGGACCGTGGGCGCCAGCCTTCACCCTTGGGGCCTGAATGGATGCCGCTATGCGTCGGAAAGAGGCGGAACGACTGGCAGATCAGCCACCCCGAGCCACCGAACGCACAGGCCGGCTCACCACCCCACCAACGACACGCGCGAAGCTTCCCAGCTGAGCGATCTATCGCCGCACTGCGGCGCACTTCAACCAGCGCAGCGCTGGCCCGAAGCTGAGCGCAACGCGCTGGGCTTGCCCTTCGGGGTTAAGGCCAGCGCCGAAGGGGTGTCTCGCGCCTGGGCAACCCGAGTGCAGCGAGAGGGCGACCAGGCGCGAGTCGTCCCTGCTTGAGCGACCCCCTCCAGCACCGGCGCGCAGCGCCCACGATGCCGGCAGCCGGGGCTCTGGCCAGCGCCCTCGGGGCAGCGCCCCGAAGAGAGCGCCCCGCCTGGTTGGGTCAAGCCTGGGCCCGGTAGCCTTCCCATCGAACGATGGTGGCCTGCGCCGATTCGATGGCCGAGGTCGCGTGCGCCAGGTCGTCCGCAAACCGTACGTGCACCAGCGGCAGCAGGCCGGAGACGATGACGATGTGACGCTCAAGCCGCGTCCGCACATCCATCGCCACGAACTCCTGGCGCGTCGCGCCGGACAGGTCGCGGCGGTTCCAGTTCAGGGAGTCCACAGCCGCGCGAAATTCACCGATCTTCATGGTCGTCCTTCAGTTGTATTCGGTGGGCCCGACCGTCATCCGCTGGAGTGCGGACAACGGTCGGGATTGATTCGTCAGGCCGTGGCCGGCCCCCGCGCGCGCAGCGGCGAGGGAAGCCAGCGCGTGCCCTGCAGCAGTGCCTCGGCAGCGGCCACCGCTTCGCCCTTCTTGAGCTTGGCCAGCGGCGCGGCCTTCTCGATGGAAACCGCCTCGGTCACTGCCTCGACGATGCGGGCCTTGGGCACCTGGGCGAGATAGCTGCCAGCGGTCGGCGCCCACCAGTCGGCCATGTCCAGGCCCACCGCAGCGGCCAGCGCGTCGCCGGTGGTGTCGGCCTCGCGCCCGCTCATTGCACTGACGGACAGGGCCGAGCAAAGCGCCAGCAGTTCGAGCAGCGTGTCCAGCGGCTGGCCGATCAGCCAGGGCAGCAGCCGATCCGCATCGCCCGGCAGGCGTTCGCGCCAGTTGTCCAGCCGGCTCGCCAGTTCGCCCCATGCGCGCGAGGCCTCGATGTCGTCGGCCACGCCCTTGAGTGCGCTGTCGCAGTCGTTCGCCCGCAAGTTCAGCGCCGACACGGTGCGGTGCATGCCGCCCGCGTAGCCGGTCACCAGTTGCTGCACCAGCGTGTGCGCGAGTGCGGCCAGGGCAACGTGGGTGTTGTCGGACATCAGCACTTGAAGCGCCTTCGTCTTGTGGGAGGTCAGCTTGCGGACAAGGCTCTCGGGGTTCGCGCTGGCTTGTTGCTCGGCGCCCTCGCCTGTCTCGCCTGTCGCCCCGTTCGCTCCGGGTGCGCCAGCCGCTGCCGCTGCGGCCTTAGCCGCCTGCTTGCGATCTTCCGGCTTCACCATGCCACGATGCACGATCACCTCGCCATTGCGGTCGAGTGCCACCACCACACCGGCAAAGGCCAGGATGTCGGCGGTCCACTCGCTCAGGTCGTGGCGCAGCTTTTCCAGCTTGGCGTCAATGGCCTCGACTTCGGCTTCCAGCGCGCTCGCCTTCGCCGAGTCGAAGCCCGGATCGTCGTCGCTGTCTTCGGCGTCGTAGAGGTCTTCAAGGCCCTTGTTGGCTTCCTCCTTGGCGGCCAGCAGCGCATCGCGCGCGGCCTGCTGCTCCGGCGTCGGTGCGCGCTGCTTCCTGGTGGCCACCCCGAAGCCCTGCCGCTCCGAGTGATCGAACGAGGTCCGCGCCTCGGTCCAGGCCCAGCCTTCGCCCTTGAAGGCATGCGCCCGCTCGGTCAGCTGCGCGACGGCGAGCCGCTGCAGCAGTTCGGCGTCGGTGATGTAGCCGCTGCCAGCATCCTCGAACAGGTCGCGCACCACGACACCGCCCGCTGCCTCGTAGGCCGGGATGCCGACGAACTTGGCGAGGGGGTCGGTGGCCGCATCGATTTCGCGCCCGAGCAACAGGCGGCGCAGACCGCTGGGGTTGCGGTTGTAGGAAGGCGTCGAGTTCCAAACCCGTTCCTGCGCGGCGTGGTCGTCGGTGATCGCCAACGCCATCAACTGGTCAAGATTGATCTTGTCCTGCCGGAACAACTCGAAAAGCAACGGCGACACCTTCGCCAGCTTCAAGCGGCGTTGCACCGTCAGCGGCGTGATGCCGAAGCACACCGCCACATCTTCCACGCCCGCCCCTGCGGCGATCATCTCGGCGAAGGCCGTGACGGTATCGGCCACGCTCATCGCGGCCCGGCCACTGTTCTCGGCCATGCTCGCGGCGATGGCAGCATCGCGCGTGATCAGCCGGCAAAGAATGTCCTTGTCGAGCGGGATGTCACCGGCCTTGGCCAGCAGGCCCAGCGCTCGCAGGCGACGGCCACCCGCTGCGACGCCATAGTCCCCAGTGGACTTGCCGCGCTTGGTTTCGTCGGGATGCACGACGAGGTTCTGCAGCAGGCCCTGGGCCTTGATGAGTGCCGCCAGCTCGCCGACATCCTCACCGCCGGTCTTGCGCACGTTGAAGGCGGACGGCACGAGGCGCGACAGCGGGATCAGCACCAGGTCGCCCGCCGCGAAAGCTTCGTCTTCGGCGCTCGATGCCGGCTCGGTGGATCGGGCCTTGGTGGTCTTGGTCGGGCCCTTCGCAGGCACTGCGCCCTGCCCTTTTCCCTTGCCCTTGGCATCTGCTCTTTGGTGAGTCCCGGGGGCGAGGAACCGCGCCTTGGTGGTGGTGTCGGTGCTGTGGATGGTCGTTGCGCTCATGGCTGTGTCCTTTGCGGTGGTTGAAAACTCTGCTCTTCGGAGCCGTCCCGACGCATGAACAGCGACAGCCAGGCAGGACACAAGGGCGCGCCCGCAAGCCGCAGCTCGAAGCGCAGCGCAGAGACCGGGTGAGGACGTGGGCGCAGCCTTCACCCTTGGGGCATGAATGGCTTGCGCTATGCGTCGATCAAGGGACGGACCGACAAGAGCAGATCGACCACCGCGCCCTGCGAGCCATCGGGCGCAACGACCGGCTTTCCACAGCACTGGCAACACGCGCGAACCTGCAAGGTGAGCGATCTACCGCCGCGCAGCGGCGCACTTCAGGTCTGGGTTGACTTGGTGGGAGGCGTCCCACCGCCCGTGCCGTAGGCGAGAGAAAAAGGGGCGACACCGCGGCCGCCCCGATGCGAACGTGTCAGAGCAGACCACGCTCAGCGAAACTGACCACGACGTTCGCGGTGACCACCAGGTGGTCGAGCACACGCACGTCGACCAGCTGCAGCGCGGTCTTCAGCGTCTGCGTCAGAAACTCGTCGGCACGGCTCGGCTCCGCTGCACCCGAAGGATGGTTGTGCGCCAGGATGACGGCCGCCGCGTTCAGCGCCAGGCTCGCCTTGACGACTTCGCGGGGATAGACCGAGGTCTGCGTCACCGTACCCCGGAACATCTGCTGCAGCTCGATCACGCGATGCTGCGCGTCCAGGAAGACAACGCAGAAGACTTCGTGTTCCAGCATGCCGATCGCCAGGCGCAGGTAGTCCTTCACGTCCTGCGGCGACGACAGCGTCACGCCGGGCTTCACGCGTTCCGCCAGCACGCCCCAGGCCTGCGAGAGAACTTCGTCGGCACTGGCTACGCGGTACTGGCCATCGACGTCACGGACCAGCAGCGCGTTCGTGAACCGGGCTTCCGTGGAAGAGACAGCGAAGGAGAAAGAAGACTGCGACATGAGGAACTCCGGTCTTGATTGGGCGGGATTGCCCGAGACCGAATCCCTCACGTCGCAGCGCAGCGGTCAGGGTTCGAAGACGACCGAAGGGCGCAAGGGAGCGCCCCGCGCTCACGCAGACCTTGACGGCGAGAACGACGTGATACGGTGGGTCGACACAGCAACCCACACCCCCACCACACCACCGCACTGGGTGTTGCGACAAGCGAAGCGCGTAGGGCTAGGGTGGCCTGGAGGGTGACGGCGCGCCGGCAGTCCCGCAGGGACCAAGCGCGACGGCGCGCGCCCGGAATGGGCATCCCGGTTTTCGCCTAAGCGAAAAAGCTACGGTCACCGCAATCAAGGCATCCCCGACACTCGGCGCGAATCAATGTCAACAGCGAAACACCAGTGCCACGGATGGGTGGAGTCGTTCAGGCATCGATCAGCCTGTTAGAAGAGCCTGCCTGCCTGGATAAAGCGAAGTGCTGCAGAAGCGAAGTGGCTCAGCTCAGCGTCGTTGATGTCTGTGCGCGTATGCCCGCCCGAAGTGTCGTGGTGAAACATCGCAGCGTACTCGTTGAATGCTTGAAGCTCCGGAACCAACGGCTGCAACACCGCAATCGGATTGCCGGGCTGAGCGTCCTTGATGTGCTGAATCATTGCCCCAACTGTTTGACCATCCGCGAATCGTCCAAGAAAGCATCGGTGTAAGTGGCCCTCTACAAGAAGTCGTAGCGCTTGCGCCACGTCAAGCATGTTGACCTGCGCCGTTCCCGCCACGTACGTATCCACCAAGCGGTACCGCTTGTAGTAGGGCGAAGCGCAGAACTCATCAAGGTCGAACTGCCCGATCACGGTGAAATTCTCCGGCCCACGACGCAGCTCGAACTCCGCGACTTCGCCTCCAACCTTCGTCACGCGCTTACGAATGTCGCGCAAGAAGTAGGCATCGTGGCCCAGGGCAATGACCTGCTTGCACTCCTGGCTCATTGCCAGGACAGCCTCCACCGTTTTCGTTCGTCGATGAAGGTCCAAACTGGTGAAGACGTCATCGAGAACGACGATAGCGTTGGCGCGATTTGCGTCAGCAAACAGTCGAGCTAAAAAGAAGGCAAAGGCGAGGGTGCGCTTGTCGCCCTCGCTCAAAACTGTATGGAAGGTTAGCGCTCCACCGTTTGCTGGACCGACAGACACTGAGGCTCCTCGAACATCGAGGACGTACTCGCTACGCGGAACACCGCCCCCCATGTAGCTAGGCTTCAGCTCTCGTATGGCGAACGGAGCACCGAAAGCCCGCAAGCGGGCATTGATAGCTACTTGGAAAGAAGCAAGAGAGGTAGCCATAAGCACGTCAAGAGCCTTGCGCGCGGCGTCCTTCTTCTGCTCGGCGTCCTTCCGATCAGTCTCTGCTTGCGTCCGGTCGGCCAGATGCTGCAAGACCTCCGGGATATCGCGAACCATCCTGAGTTCGACCGTGCGACGCTGAGCTTGCAGGCTTCCAGCGTCGGCCTGCGCAAGCCCCTTCTTAAAGCGATCAATTTCGTCATTCCGCACCTGAATTGCGGCGTTGTATTCCGCGACATCATCCGCCACCGTAGTGAGGATGGCCGTGGCCTGCTCAAGTGCGCTGACGTCGATCACCTCCAGCGGCTTCGCCGTCTTTTCCTCGACGAGCACATCGACTATGGCGCGAGCCGCTGCAATCGCACCGCGCGCCTTGTCAACATCGAACAATGGGAGCTCTAGCCGCAGCAGGCCCGCCCAACCCTCCAGAGCACCGGTGTTGAAGTCGATAGCGGCACCCCACTCAGGCACCAAGCCTTCGCTGACTTGATGCTCGACCAACCCACGCAATGATGCAACGCGTTGCAGGTGCTCCTTGTACGCCTGGTTGAAGTAGGACTTGTAGGCCCGAAGCAGCGGCAATTCGGACGTCTCCTGCCCACAAAACGGGCAACTTTCGTCAGGTCTGTGACGAAGGCCGTCGCTTACCCACCGTTCCGTCTCGCGCCCAAGGTGGGCGTCGAAGTGTTCTCTCACTACCCGTTCGGCGTCGTCCTGGAGCCCCTCAAAGTGCGCCTGAGCTATCGCGCGGATTCCATCGAAGTTGTGTACCGGCACAGTCAGTTTTCGAAAGCCCTGACGCCCCAGTATTTGTTGAACGCTGCGAGCGTCGTTCAGCTGCTTATCTAGCTCCGCAATCTGCTGTGTGCCATCGGCTACAGGCTCCAGAGCAAGAAAAGCAGGGAGCGCTACGCCCCGGTGATAGCCCTGCAATGCGGTCTCTGCTGCTGTCAATCGCTGGGTAGCACCTCGCTGCGTCTCGGACTGCCTTTGAAACTCCTCACGCTGAACAACCGCATCGGCTCCCAAGGCGAGCTCTAACATCGAGGCACGCTGGTCTGGCGTCACGGCCGCGCCCGCGTAGACGTTGCGCTCGACGAATTCTTGATTGAAAACATGGAGGTCTCCGGCTGGAGCGGACCATGCCTTGCCGTCAAACGAAATGGTCGAGCCGCCGCCGGCGCCTTGAAAGCGAAATTGGACGGCCTGGTCGCCAGTTGCCCCAATGGTCTTGCGGGCCTGGATCGACTGTGAGTCTCCAGCACCACAGGCCCGGAGCAACGCTGACAATGTCGACTTACCTCGTGCGTTGTCGGCGTAAACGACCGTGACCTTCTTGAGCGTGACGGCCGCTGGCACGCCGGCCTTGAAAACACCGATGTTGTCGACCCGAATGATTTTCTCGAGCATCCTGCCTCCCGTCGGTGATCTCGCACCCTGTCTTGCACTGTAAGGGGAGTTGAGGCGGGTTGTTGTCGAACGCTCTCGACACGACCGGGCAAAAGCAGCCGTGATCCGTCGCCGCGCAGGCTCTGTTTCGGACCTGGGTCATACGATGGACGCGGTACAGGGGACGTAGCCCCACCGTCAAGAACGATAGCGGGCGGGGTTGGGGCCCGCGCCCTCGGGGCTGCGCCCTGAAGAGAGCGGCTCGCCATGCGCCACTGCCGCACATTGGCCAGGGGATTCGGCCTACCTCAAACCTGCATCGTGATGAGCGCCACCCGAACGCCGGTGCCTTCTTCCTTGAAGGTGTCTGCCGGCAGGTCCTCCCACTCGCCGCCGCCAGCCTCGACCATCGTTCGAAGGCTGGCGCTCTGCCGGGGACCGTTGGCGCACAAGGCAACCAAGCGGCCGCCCGGTTTCAACATCGTCAGCGCATGGGTGATGTGTGCGATGTCTGCGCCCTGCGCGAAAGGCGGGTTCATCAGCACCGCATCGAACAAGCCCAGATCACCGGCGTCGGCACTGCACTGCAGGAAATCAGCGCATCGCACGGTGTTGGCCAGGCCAGAGCAAGCCAAGCGCGCCGCAAGCGCGGCGTTCACCTCGACGGCAACCACCTGCAGCGCGGTCTGGCGCACCTGGCCGAAGGGAACGATCCCGGGCAAGGCCTCCAGCAGTCGGCCTGTGCCGGCGCTCGGCTCTAGCACTCGCATCCCAATGGCCAGGCCAGCCAGGTCAACCATGCGCGCAGCCAGTCCGGGCGGCGTCGGGAAGAGCTGCGGCGCGTTGACCATCTGCACCCCGGCCTTGCCCGTCGCCCGCATCGCCTCGATGTCGGTGCGCAACTTGTCGGGCCCTGCCTCCGGCACCTTGGTTGCCGCCTGCTCGGGCGACTCGGTGGCCTCTACCTCGCCGGCCGGTGCCGCCAGCAACGTGAAGCCGGTCTTGTTGGCCAGTTCCACCAGCAGGCCCGCAGCCCGCTGTTGCTCGACCTGGGCGGCGGTCATCACGCCGGCCAGCTTGTCGAACGGCACGGTACGCGTGAAGTTGGCCCCACCGTTGCCCCAGTTGTCCAGCAGGGTGACGCTGATCTTGTTGACCTTCTGGATGTAGACCCACGACCCGCGCCCGACCCAGCAGCGCACCGCTCCACCCTTCTCCGGCCCGGTCTTGTCGGCGATCGTGCCGCCGGCGTCGGCCAGCATGGCGCGCTCGTAGGCCAGGCGGTTGTCGTAGTGTTCAATCCAGCGGCCGGAGAAGGCGACCACCCGGGTGTGCATCTCGCGGGCAAGGCCGCGGGCTTGGTCTGCGTTGACGATGCCGTCGGTGAGCGCAGACCACAGGCTCGTATGGCCCTCGTACTGCGATGCCGGCGGGTCGCGGGGGTAGTCAGCGAGCAGATAGCAGCGCGAGCAGTAATCCAGATTGGCGATGTCTGTCGCGCGCTCCATCGTCATCGGCTCGATGTCCCACTGCGAAAGAAGGCTCAGCGACTCGGCGCGCGTGCGCTCCTGCTTGCGCTTGTCGGCCTCGATGGTCTTGATGCGCCGGGCACGCACGTCAGGCCGCTCCTTGTACTTGGCATGCTGGATCGCCGCCACGGCGCGCCGCTTCCAGTAGTCGGCCGTATCAAAGGCCTGGACTGCCTTGCGCATGCCGTTCTGGATGCGCTCCGCGTCCTTGCGCGCGCGTCGCTCGGAGTGGTGGCCCACGAGGATCGGCTGACCGAAGGGGATGTCATCGGCAACCCGGCGCGCCTGGGCGGTGGCGCGCTCGGCCTCGTCGGTTCGCTTGTCGCGGTAGTCGTCGAAGCGGTCGGCTCGGTCTTCGGCGCGGTCGATCAGGCTGGAGTCCTCGTCGCCGATCTCGCCGGCCAGCTCGATGCACAGGTCTGCACGCGCGGGCGTCCACATTGACGCGATGAATTGATCCTGCTTCGGCGCCCTGGCGAAGCCGGCGGCCTTCACTCACTCATAAACATCGCGGTCGAGCCGTGTGGCGCTGCTCAGGCGCAATTTGTTGTCGTCGGGCGAATAGGTCGCCGTCAAGCCGTAGCTTTGCTCTTCACCCCCTGCCTGTTGGCCAGCCTCGGGGCCGAGGAACTGCGGATCGGTGGTGTCGTTGCTGGGGTGGTTGGACTGTGCGTTCATGCTGGTGGCCTCGTGTGGTGGTTGGAAATCTGCCCGTCGGTTTCGCCTCGACGCATGAACAGCGGAAGCCAGGCAGGACACAAGGGCACGGCCGCAAGCCGCAGCTCGAAGCGCAGCAAAGCGAAGTGCAGAGACCGGGTGAGGACCGTGGGCGCCAGCCTCCACCCTTGGGACCTGGCTGGATGCTGCTATGCGTCGGGAAGAGGCGAACCGACTGGCAGATCAGCCACCCCGAGCCAACGAACGCGCAGGCTGGCTCTCCACCCCACCAACGACACGCGCGAAGCTTCCCAGCTGAGCGATCCTTCGCCGCACTGCGGCGCAATGCAGGCTTTCGGTCGTAGCAATATGCCCGTGCCGTCCCGCGATTTCACAGTCCCTGGGGTACAGGGCAGCAAGCCCGCTGACGGTGGTTGCGCCGCGTTTGAACTCACTTCAGCTCGAGGTGAGCGCAGCGAGCGATGTCAGGGTCAGCGGGGCAACCGTCGGTGCATCACCGTCGCTGGTCGGTGACGTTTTGGTAGCCGTCCTGCGTGCAAGCCTGACCGTTCGTGCGAAGCCGCTTCAGAGTGCCGCGGCTCCTTGTTGACCTATAGGTAATCACTCGCGAAATCGCCCCGGTAAAGGCCAAGTACGTCTTGAGCCTGGGCCACTGCGTGGCGCACTTCCTCTCGCGTCAAGTCGAGCACGCGAAGCTTCCCATCCACCTCCGCGATCACCTCCACGCGACGGTACCTATCTCCATGCGCAACTGTGTACTCAGCCAAGCCCCGGAGTTTTGGCAGTGCATCGGCCAAGTGGTGACCGTGTGGGTCGACGATATCCGCGCCGAAGGTGCCGTCCTGCTGCGTTGAAAAGAAGATGAAATCCGGCCGGACAATCTTGTACTGTTCGCCATCCCGGTAGGCTACGCCCAACGAAGATTGACCCGGCTGTTTCAGGTTTCGGTACCAGCAGATGAAGCCCGCGCGCTTGCTCTCGGTGGCGATGACGGCCCGCTCCCAGTTGTTCAGATCGGCCGGGTAGTTGCCTTCGGCATCGCACAGCAGGTGATCGCGGTAGGTGGGCAGTGCCGTGACCTTGTCCTGCTCCTGCGTAGACGTCGCCTCGTCCCTGGCGTCGGGCCTAACGAGGTCCGAGCTTTGCGGCTCGCTGCTCATCTCCCTGACTTGCCGGTACTCCTCCTGCCGCGCGTGTGGCAAGCCTCTGATGGCTACGCGGAACTGAGCAAGCCACGCACGGGCGAGCTTGTCAGCTTCCTCGTCCAGATATGCCTGCAGTTCGGGCAGAAGGCCCAGCGCCGAGATAGTTACCCGCGCCTCCCCTAGGGCTTCGACGTATTCTTCGCCGTCTTCTTGGCCCGATGCTCGTTGTGCTAACGCAGCAGTGTAGGTTCGTGCGATGTCCGGCGTAATGACTCGCGCCGCGCGCTTGAAGGCGTCGTCGATCACCGCCAAGTCAGCTTCCTCCCAGAACTGATTGAGCGACTTGGCTCTTCGACGCATGTCAGCCACCAGCGACTGCCCTTCGACCTTCAAAACTGCTGCTCTGTGTGCGGCGACTTCGTCGCACCACCGCGCCTGCGCCGCGTCCAGTAGCTTGTGCAATTCAGCATGCGCCTTCTTGCCGGCATCAGGCAGCAAGTCATCGGCGGCCAGTTCATGGGCCAGTGCGGTCAGGCGCCGGGGCGGTCGCGCACCGCGCTGCGGGCGGGTCTGACTGGGCAGTGATTCAAACTTCTGCCATACCGCCTCCGGCACCGCCGGGTTGGGCGTCATCGTTTCCGGATTGATGAGCACACGCCCGACCTTTGCCTGGTCGTTGTCGTTGTCATCACCGCTGCTGCTGCCCTTCATCAACGCATCAGCCACGGCAGCCGCGGTCTCCGGGTCGAACAGGGGCAGCAGGCAATGCACCGTGTTCAGTTGGTCATGTCCCGGGATGCGGCGAGCCAGCGGTGTGCGCACCATCCGGCCCAGCAGTTGGGTGATGTGCGTCCGGTCCGACGCTGCTCTGAACGACACCATCACTTCGGCCCGGGGGCAGTCCCACCCTGTACTGATGGCGTCCTTTGCAACAAGGATGCGCACCCAGGTCGAATCCTGCACGCGCTCTGGCGAGATGTATGGCACCGCGTAGGGACCGAATTGCTGCGTCGCGTGCTCGCCAAAAACGTGGGCAACACTGTTGCTGGTCAATTCGGGATAGTGTTGGAAGATTGTCGCTAGCGCCTTGCCGATGTCCTTCGGGTCCGGTGTGTTGGGAACCTGGAGCACCATCAGTGGCACCACAGCTTGCGCTTCACCCTGCTGTTGCATGTAGTCCGTCCAGGCCTCTGTCACCGCCTTGAGCTTTTCGGCTCCACGACGAACGATCACGGTGTCGAACTTCTGGCCATCTTTGGGGATCTCCAGCACTATCGTGTCCTTGAGCAGGCCAGAGTCCTGCACCCTCTGCGCGTCCACCACCACGTTGCGTAAGGTGCCATGGACCAAGGCGCCAGCCATCGCTTGATTGAAACGGTCCACGGTTGCCGATACACCCCACACGATCGGTACGCCCGGCACGCCCTGCGCGCCGTTGATCAGCCTCAGCACAAGTGTGGCCTTGGCGTTCTGGGCCGCTTTTGTTGGATTGCCCATACCGCGGTGCGCTTCATCGAGCACCAAGTACAGCGTCAAGTCCGGATCTTCGATCGTGTTGCGGATCGTGTCCCAGATGGTGTACGCATGCATGTCCGGACGGGACTCTGGGAACAAGCCCCCTTGTTCGTCGCCCTCGAAACCGCGCACTAGCAAGCTGTTCTTGCCCAACTTCTGAGTGTTGAGAAAGTAGATCTTCCGCGGCTCGAATTTCGGCCGATTGAAAGAGGTTTCGATAACCACCAAGTCACTGTGCGGTATGCGGTCAGAGGCTTCCATCAGCCGGAATCGCGTTTGCTCATTCAGCGCAGGGTCATCACTGAACCAAATGACTACCGCGCTCGGGTCGGCATCGAACTCGTGCTCGTCAGCACCGTAGAACAGCGCCTCGAACACGGCGGCCGCCATTACCGTCTTTCCCGCACCCGTGACTGCAGTGAGCGAGAACGCATTCTTTTCGTCTTCTTCGTGCCAACGCCGGCGGGCCTTCTTCAAGTTGATCAAGACATCCCGAAGTGCGTCGGTCTGATAGTCCTTCAGAGTGAACTTCATTCCTTACTCCCCGTAGGCAAAGCTGAAATTGGTCAGGTATGACTCATACAGCCGTACCGGCTCAACCGCACTTGGCAAGCGGCGCGTAATGGCCTGAAATCGACGTTCGTCGTCGGTCACGATGTATGCAATACGTAGCCCCTCCGCAGCGGCTATGGCCTTGCAGAACGGCGCTGCGCAGTCAACGTCGACCAATAGGCCGTACGCCTCCACGACAGCCCAAGCTGCACCTGGTAGCCGGTCAATGCGGCGCCCTCGGCTGCCGGCACGAAGCCACAGCAAAGGCGCGATGCGGGCGAAGGCGGCATGGTGACTAACTGCCACCGGGGTCTCGTAGGTCAGTTGAAAGAACTCTGCACTCTCCTGAAACCCCGCAGAGATCGGAAATTTGTCAGTGAAACTGTAGTCCCCCTTGACCGGCTGACCATCATGCCGAACACCAGTAATGGCTGCAGTCAATCTCGGCTTTGTTATGTACTCGCAGATTCCTATGCCTTCCCAAGCATCATCACCTGGGCGAACCCCCTTCTTTCTCAGCTGCTTTTCGGCTTTCTCTCCAATTTCATTGTTGGTAACTGAGATGCACTGACGGTTGCCGCCATCCTGACGATTGAGCCTCATGACGGCGTGAGCGGTCGTCCCTGAGCCCGCGAAAAAATCTAATATCACTGCGTCTGGTTTATTTAGAACAAAGAACCTTATCGCGTCTTCCACTGCATATAGTGACTTGGGGTAAGGAAACTTCCGACCAGGAATCAGTTTTCGCAAGAGCGATGATCCGTGATCAGTCGCACTATGCGCTTTGGTAGCCCATTGCGTCTTTGGCCTTCCGCTTACCGAGTCGCTGCTCGCGAACTCCAACTCCATGCCGCCATATCGGTCCTCACCGACGACCAAGATTTCACCAATCTTTAGTTTGTGCCGAAGTCCTGTTGGCAGGTAAAGGAGAGTGATCTTTCCTGTCTTGGCATTGATATTGCCGATCTTTACGTGACCAGCTTCTTCGAGCGTTTCAAATGCTGTTCGATTGAGTTGCCACCGACCCAAGCTACCATCTTGCCGAATTGGCCAAATGGCTGTTAGTCCTTGCGGAACTTCAAAATCAGAGGGGCCCTGCTCCAATGGTAGAGGCGCTCCTGTACCGATGATCTTCGCGGCCTCAGCATCTACCAAGACAGGGTAAAACTTCAATTGCGAGTCTTCTCGCCTGGCACCCGTCCCACTCCGCAGAAGTGACTCCCAGCGCACGGGTGGTGGAAGGTCCGAAGGAAGATCAGGCGGAATCTCCGTCTCTGCGATCGAATCCTCTTCGTCGCTTTCTGAATTATCGTCTTCTGACTCTAGATCGGACTTTGTGATGCAGAGCCCTGGAATTTTGACCGGTTGAACAACTGCATCGCCGATGTAAACAAAGAAGATGTACTCATCAACTCGATAGAACTCCTTGCCGCGCGCCACCCCACTTGGATTTATGGAGGTGCTAATCATCTGCATGCGTCGGCCCGGAAACAGTTGCTCCAACAGAAGCCCTAAGCGCAGATACTCCTTCTCATCGATTGTAACGATCAAGACGCTACACGTCGGATTCAGAAGTTCTCTCGCCAAGACTAGTCGGCGCTCCATAAAGGCAAGCCATTTGCTGTGCCTATAAATGTCCTCCTTATCCACGAAATCGTTGTTGTACTTCCAGTCCTTTGCACCGGTGTTATATGGTGGGTCGATATAGATGACATCGACTGAGCCGCGGTGCGTATAGGTCAGCGTCTTCAGAACGTGGTAGTTCTCGCCGTTAATCACTGTGTGGTAGGGCTTTTCACCACCACGTTCCACGTGACCCGTACTTGCCAACCCCGGGTAGACGGTGTCGCGAAATTCGGCCACCACCACAAGGTTTTCCAGGGGAACTGTCCGCGACTCAGCTTCTGGTGCGTTCAGCAATTCCAGGTCGGCAGACTTTTGCGAGCTCGCCTTGTTTATCCGCGCAACCCGCCAGAGCCGTGGGTCGCTCTTGCTGGGCGAACCGCGCGCGGCCAACACCCGCACCTTGTCGCCCTTGCGCACCGGGCGCTGCGGCAGTTCGACCGCTTCGGGACTATGACGCTCGAAGTTCAGACCGAAGGGCAGGCGGGCGGAGAGCACCTTGAACTCGCGCTCAAGATCCACTCCCAACTGGGAATCCTTGGCTTTGGCTTGGGCAAGGAGATCGGTCAGTCTAGACATGTAGTGGTAGTTTTCTTGTGGACAGAGCCGAACCACAGCGCACTGCGGCGGACAACTTTGCATGGTAGGCGAGGACGGGGCATGCGCGGCCCAGCAGAGACGGCGCGACCACACAACGCGCCGATCTCAGGTCCGCTGGCACAGTTGAAAACTCCCGGCGGGCGCCGCTTGGTATTCCGCCGCGCGTACTTCCAACTGTCAGATTCAGTAGCTCTGTGCGAATGGCGACCAGTAGTGCGTCGATCAAAGCCGCTTTGAGACGCCGTCGTAGGTAGGCAAGCGCTACAAGAAAGGCTAGATCGACGCCGAGGACCGACGCAAGATGATCGAACTCGGAAAGTGTTGCGCGCCGTTCGCCTCGCTCCATTTGGCCGATGACCTGGCGCGTACTCAAAACGCCAACTCCAGAAATGCCGAGGTCGAGAAGCTTGAGTTTGCAATCACCGCGCCCCGCCCTTCTTCCGCCGCGCGGTCGGGGCAGGCTCGATGTCAGGCGGAGGTGTATTCAAGGCATAGAACTCGTGCAGCTTGGCCGCCAGCATCTGCTTGTCCGGCAGCTGGGTCTGGTACTGCGCCACCAACGCCGGCGACAGCGAGCGGCTGAGCGCGTACTCGACCACTTCGCTGTCCTTGGATGCGCACAGCAGTACGCCGATGGCTGGGTTCTCGTGGGGCTTCCGAACGTCGCGATCCAGCGCTTCGAGATAGAAGTTCAGCTTGCCTAGGTGTTCAGGTTCGAATGCCGTGACCTTGAGCTCGATGGCCACCAGGCAGTTCAGGCCCCGGTGAAAGAACAGCAGGTCCAACGCGAAATCCTGGCCGCCCACCTGCACCGGGTACTCCGAGCCGATGTAGCAGAAGTCACGCCCCAGCTCAGTGAGGAAGCGGCCCAGGTTCTGCAGCAGGCCGCGGTGCAGGTCGGCCTCGGAGTGGGGGTCGGGCAGCGCCAGGAACTCGAGCTGGTAGGCGTCCCTGAAGTGCTGTTCTGCCTGGGGTTGCCTGTCTCTCAACGCGGTTGAGAGTTTTGGCGGATCGAGCACGGCCCGCTCGAACAAGCCAGTGTCGATCTGGCGCGCGACTTCACGCACCTGCCAGCGCTGCTGCGCAGCCATGTGCAGGTAGAACTCGCGTTCCTCGGGGCGCTTGGTGCGGCTCAGGATGTGCAGGTGCGACGACCAAGGCAATTCTCTCAACCGTGTTGAGAGCAGTTCAGCTGCCGGATAGGCTTGGTAGAACTGCCGCATGCGCCACAGGTTCTGCGCGGAGAACCCGCGCCTGCCAGGCTCGCGGCGCGCAACGTATGCGGCCAGCTGCACCACCGTGCCCTTGGCCCAACCATCAGCCTCGATCTTGTGGTGCAGGTACTGGCCGATGTGCCAGTACAGATCCACCACTGCAGTGTTGACCGCCTGGGCGGCACGCTGGCGTGCCGCGCGGATCAGGCCGACGACTTGGGCGAATGCCGTTTCATCGTCCTTGGCTGTCGAGAGTGCACCGCCAGTGTCCGTGCCCCGGCGCGTCGCCGGCCTTGCCTTGGGTTTCGTCTGGCCCTTGGTCATGCGTGCCCCGCCAGCAACCCGACTTCGCGCCCGCCGGACACGCGTGCGACTTCGGCACCGTTGAGCCCGAGGCCTTGGTGCGGCGTCAACACTCGTAACACGGTCACGAGAATCTGATGGTTGTGGGCAGCACAACCGCCTTGCAGGAGCCCTGAATTCACCCTGCAAGTGCGACACCTGAGATGCTAATTCAATAGCGCTGCTGGAGTTTGATAGTTATACCTCTTGCGGGGTCTGTGATTGAGGCTTCGAGCGATCGAAGTGCAGTCGGCCTGTGTGACGTGTTTCATGCACGAACCCTTGGGGAGATACTGGCGAACGAGGCCGTTGGCGTTCTCGTTGCTGCCGCGCTCCCAGGAGTGGTAGGGCGTGGCAAAGTAGCACCGCAACGAGCGACGACGTTCCAGACGCTTGTAGTCATGGAACTCAGTGCCGTTGTCGAAGGTGATCGTCTTGAACCTGCCGGGGTGCTCGCGCAGCGCGCATAGAGCGGCCGCGGTGGCCTGGGCCTTGGTGCGAGCCGAGAGCTTCTTGATGATCACATAGCCTGTGGCACGCTCGACCAAGGTGAGCACGCAATGGCGCATGTCTGAGCCCATGACGGTGTCACCCTCCCAGTGGCCCTGCACCTGGCGAAGTTCGACCTCGGCTGGACGCTCGGAGATATGCCGCTTGCCGGGCAGTACCCCGCGCGAATCGTGGCTTCGGTAGCGTTTACGGCCGAACTTTGGCACGATGCGCAGGCAGCGCCAGAGATCGCCACCCCGGCGCCGGTCGCGGCGGACATGCCGGTAGATGGACTGCATGCTGATCGACAGCTGGCCGTTCGAGCCGAGCACGGCTGAGATCTGCTCAGGGCTCCATAGCAGGCGCAGATGCTGGTCGATCACGGCCCACTCCTCAAGGCTGTATTGGGGTTTTCGGCGGCACCTGGAGCGCCTGGCCACGGCGTAGCTGTTGGCCTTGTCGGCGCCATAGTGGCCGTCGTAGGTGCTCGCGTTGCGTTTGACCTCGCGGTAGATCGAACTCGGGTGGCGACCAAGCCGCCGGGCGATCGTCGGCACCGACAAACGTTGCCTGCGCATGCTCGCGATCAGGTATCTTTCGTGCTGGGTGAACTGGTGATACTGCTTCAAAGCTGCAACCCCCTTCCTGGCCGAATGAGGAAGCAGCAAGTATTGCCGTTCCCCACCTTTGAAAAGGTGTCGCACTTGGTTTGGAAATCCGCGAGCCCAATCGCTGAGGGCATCCACCAGACCAGCCGGGCCATCCGGGACGGCGCTTGACCGTTGAAACCGGCGCCGAGCCTGGCCGCCGATTCTTGCGACACCGTCACAACAATCTGCTTGCTGGAGAAATCGCGCCCAACCGAAAGCTTGTCCCGCAACAGGCGGTGGCTGACGAGGACCTCGTACTCCGCCAGCGTGCGCAAAGGCTGCGGCTTGCGGAAGTGGCGGTTGAAGCTCTTTTCGTGCGTCGCGTGGTCCACTAAAGGGGTTCTCTCTTTGGTGCGAGCCTGGCGTTGGCCTAGCGGCTGCCTCGCTGTGCTGCGATCGTCAGCAGTTCCTGAGGAGTGGGCTTGTCCCAGTCGACACCTTTGAAGTACCGGATCAGCTCGCCAGCCACCATCGGGTGTTTCCAGCCATTTGTGTCGAGCCGCTTGCGGATCGACGGGTGTACGCCGCGCTCATAGAGATGCGTGCGCAGCCGCCCAACCCAGTCGGCTTGTACCTCAGGCGACAGCGCTTCGAATTCAGCCATCACCAACGCTCGCCGCTTGCTGACCCACTCAGCCGTCCACCCTTCCAAGGCCGCAGCGGCGGCGGCGCTACTCGCCGGTGGGTCGGTGGCGCCATCAGCAGCCCGTTTGGCAGCCGCTGCCGAGCTGGACTCGAGGAGCGCACGCAAGTAGCGGTATGGGTCGCGCAGAGGCTCCGGAAACTCATTGGCGATGCGCTTCACGAGTGCATCGAGCCCTGCCGTCATAGCCTCGTTGCCGTGCGCCTGGATCAACGCTTCGGCGTCTTCTGAGCGGATACCGGCCGCCGTCGCACGCACGACCTGCGAAAGGTCCACCGGCACAGGTGGGTGCCGCAATGGCAGCGCCTCCTGCTGCTTCTTAGCTACCCTGAACTGGATGTCGGAGATGAAGCGCCCGGCCTTGTGCTCGATCAGCTCGACGTCGAGGTCTGTCACCGCGTTGACCTCGGCGATGGCAAGCTTCAGCACATCGCGCTTAAAGAAGCGGTATTCCTGCTTGACCGAGTCTTCGGTGTCGGGGCTTCCCGTCAGGACAGGCCGCCACCATGGCCATGGTTGCCGTGCAGTCAGGCCGACGTCGCGGTATCGGGCGCAGATTTCGTAGAGCACCACGCCCGAGTGGCGCCGGAGCTGCGAGATGACGTCCAGGCGCAACCTGGCGAACCGCTGCGGCTCCAGGAGCTCATGCTTGATGTTGGGCGCGAACGACCACTCAACCCAGTTCTCGCCACCCTGCTTGTAGACCTTCGCGTGGGCCAGAAGACCGGCGACGTTCCATGCCTCGCCCTCCCCTGCTGTCGGCGATTGCCACTCAACTGTCGTGCTGACCATGGCGCGCAGATGCTGCTTGACGATCTCGCGGGCGTTGGAATTGAAGTCGACACCCCGCAAGATGCTCTGCAGTGGCGCCCGAAAGACTTCCTGGTCAATGCCCTGCTCTTGCGCGATATAGAGCAGCACGTTGTAGGCCTTGCGTGCCAGAACGGTGATCTTGCTGGACTTCGTGGGAACGATCGCCAGCGTGTTGACCGGCTTGCGGAGCGGGTTCTCGATGAGATCCCCCTGCGCGGTGCCTTGACGGCTCATGTGAAACGGTCCATTCCGCCATCGTAGCGTGAAAATCAACTTTCACGTTCTGGTGCGAAGACCTAAACGTCCTCACGTCAAGCCGTCGAGTGACATGACTCCCGATCGCTGGCGTACGCACTTGCTACCCAAAAGTCCTCACGTGGGCGTCAGCAGGCAGTTGCCTAGAAGCCCTCACGTGTCGCTCGTACCCCCGCCGCAGGCCTGTCTGCCCCTGGGGAGCGCATCCACTGGGCCCGGCCACGCGGACTTCGCGGCACAAAGGCTGGCCGGAACAGGCACAAGGCTCCTAAAAAGGCTCACGTGAAGGCAGCAAACACATTGCCTGGCGTTGGCCAGCGCTGCGCGGCACGCCAAGCGCCGAAAACCCGTATCCACTCACGCGACAGCCTAAGGACCCTCACGCATCGACCCATACCCACTCACACACGCCCCTAAACAGTCTCACGTGACCTCCTATATCCCCTCACTCAGAGTGAGCTAAGTGCTTGATTTAGAGAAAGATTTCCGCGCCTAAAGGTCTTATAGGGTTTTGAAGGCTTGGAATCTCCTGAACCCGCGCTGGGGACTTCTGTTTCAAAAATCAGTCAAAAACAGCCTGCGGTAGCGGCCTTGGCTTCCAAGCGGTCGACCAGTTTACGAAAGTTGCAGTGAAGCGGTGATAAGCGTCAAGCGAGCGGTAGACTGGCGTCTGGAGGAATTCATGTCAAAGCTCAGCATCAAAGCGCCTGCCCCGATTGGGCTGGCGGACATCGCGGAACAGGCTGCCCACTCGGTAGAGATGATGTCGCAGATCCGTTCGGCAATGTTGTCGCCGACGACGAGGAAGGCAGCACCCATCTGGAACCTGAGCCAGCTCGCGCAACTGGTCGGCATAGAGAAAGGCTCCCTGACTCACCGGATGGGACGCGGCGATCTGCCTCCAGGCACGTTGAACGATGTTGGCAATCGGCGCCAGTTCACTCTCCCAGAAGTCAGGACCTGGGTCAGGGAGTACCGCAAGGAAAGTTTGCGTCCGGCCGGTGCAGAGGCCGTGACCATCAGCATTGCCAACTTCAAGGGCGGTGTCGGCAAGACAACGACAGCGATCACTTTGGCGCAGGGGATGTCACTGCTCGGACACAAGGTGCTCGTCATCGACACCGACCCGCAGGGTTCATTGACCACGCTGTTCGGAATCTTGCCCGACGCTGAGGTGGAGGAGGAGGACACCATCCTGCCGCTGGTCATGGGCGCAGAGACCTCGATTCGCTATGCGGTTCGCCCAACGTACTGGGACGGCATCGACCTGGTACCGGCCTCGCCGCTGCTCTTTGGAGCGGAGTTCGCGCTGCCGGCACGGCAGACGAAGGAAGAAGGCTTCGAGTTCTGGAACGTCTTGAACTATGGCATTGACGACGTGCGCGCCGACTACGACGTCATCGTGATCGACACCCCCCCTGCCCTGTCCTACACGACGATCAACGCGCTGCTGGCCAGCAACGGGATCATCATGCCGCTACCGCCCAGTACGCTGGACTTCGCTTCCGCGGCTCAGTTTTGGTCCTTGTTTTCTGACCTCACCACGCAATTGCTTACCAATCGTGGACACGACAAGCAGTTTGACTTCATGAACATTCTGCTCAGCAGAGTCGACAGCTCGGACGCTACCGGCGCGATCGTCAAGCAGTGGATTCAGAGTACCTACGCCAACCGGGTCTCTGTTCTGCCGATGGAAATACCAAAGTCGGCAGTCACGGCGTCGGCGACGGTTGAGTTCGGGACGGTCTTTGACATCACCAAGTACGACGGGAACGCAAGAACCTTCAAGCGCGCCAGGGATGCCTACGACCTGATGGTGAGCTACATCGAAACCTCGGTTCAGTCTGTGTGGCGTCGACAGGTGGACTCCAGCGCAGGTGCCTTGGCGCCTAGTCGTTCTGGCACGGTGTTGAACCGTTCAACACTCACTGAGAAAGGGGCTGACTGATGGCTAGGAAGATGTTCGAGAAGGCGGGTCTGATCCCTGGCCTGCAGGCAGGATCGAAGCCGGCTAGCGACAGCGCTCCGGCGGTAGAGCCGCCAAAGGCGAAGACGGCGCCGGGAACGATGATGGGCTTCTTGACAGCCCAATCGGGCGCGGTCCAGGAGGCCGAAGCGCTGAAGGCGCGCGTCAAGTTGCTGGAAGAAGAGGCCCCCCTTCGAAAGCTCGACCCATCCATCATCCAGCCGTCGAAGTGGGCCAACCGCCACGAAGCGTCGTTTCGTACCGCTGACTTCGAGGAACTGAAGGCTGAGATTGCTGCGGCAGGGGGCAACGTGCAGCCGATTAAGGTTCGCCCCTTGGCGGTGTTGAACGGTTCAACACCCCCAGTAGGACCGAGTTTCGAACTGATCTTCGGGCACCGCAGGCATCGTGCCTGCGCTGAACTGGGCCTTCCGGTTCTCGCAGCGATCGAAGAGGCATCCGACGTCAGCTTGTTCGAGCAGATGGAGCGAGAAAACCGCGGGCGCAAAAACCTGTCCGCCTGGGAGCAGGGGACGATGTACCGCAGGGCGCTTGATGACGGGCTGTACAGCTCGCTGCGCCGACTGGCGGAAGGCTTAGGCGTCGACGTTTCGCTGGTGTCCAAGAGCGTTTCATTGGCGCGGCTGCCTGATGACGTGGTTGCAGCGTTTCAGAGCCCGCTCGACATTCAATTCCGTTGGGCCGCGCCGCTGACGGAGGCGATGCAGAAGGACCCGGACGGCACTCTGGCGAGAGCCCGTGCTATCGCGGAAGCTCGCGGCGGCCTTGGCCCAGCTGCCATCCTGTCGAAGCTGGTCGGGCTGCCGGAGTCAACAACTGACCGGACCAAGTCGCAGGCTTTGACGATTTCCAAGGCAGGGAAGGTTGCTGCAAAACTGACTTCAGACGCGAAGGGCAGGGCGATTGTCCGCTTCGAAGCTGGCGCGCTGCCAGAGAGCAAACGCAAGGCACTGGTCAAGGTCATCGAAGACCTTCTCAAGGCGTGAGGCCGAGTGAGTGATCCGAGCTTGATTGCGATGCCAGCGCAAGGTCTCGGTCAGGGCGTCCGCCACTACGCCTGGCAACATGTAGTTCTGTCTGGGGGGTGACTCTGGTCGCCTGAGACACGCCTTGGCGGCGCTCTCTCGATGATCTGATCGTACCCGGGTCAGGTCGAGCCAGATGGTGGCTGCTGTTGAGCGCGCGTCGCGCGTCCAGCCGCCGCCGCAACTCGACATCAACTACTTCGGCGCGACCGTGCGAGCCAGTTTGCCGGACATCCTCACTGCCAGGCAGACCTCGGGCTATGAACTTCTCCTGAGCTCACGGCGCTTAAGTTTCTTGTCTTCGCCAGGATCCGAAGACCGGTGACGTGACTCTGTCGCGCAAACCGACCACGTGGGATGGGTTCTTCACGGCGCTGCAGGCCGCCGACATCCCCCCGGACTTCCTTGGTGAAGCGGAGCGCGCCCAGGGTAGCCATGACCGGGGTCCGCTGGAGGGCTGGCGCGAGTGACGCGCTACATGCTCGACACAAACACCGTCAGCCACCTTCTCAAGAGGCACCCTGCGGTTACGCGTCGCGTGGTCGCTGTGCCGATCACTTCCGTGTGCATCTCGGTCATCACCCAAGGCAAACTGCTGTTCGGTCTGGCCAGGCGGCCCGATGCCAAAGCGCTCCATGACGCGGTCCGGGAGTTCCTCCGGCAGGTTGACGTCTTGCCCTGGGACGCAGCCACGTCAGAGGTCTACGCACCTGCCCGAGCCGCCGCCCAACCAGAGGGTAGGGCGATCGTGCCAACGGATCTCCTGATCGGTTCACACGCCCTGAGCGTCGACGCCGCCTTGGGGACCAACGACCGCGCCTTCGCGCAGCTTTCAGGCCCGGCGGTCGAGGACTGGACCGGGGAATCTCGATAGGGAAGGGCGCCATCTGGGTGTCCACCAACGTCCATTAGCTACATGATAAGTATCCTTATCATCATGCGCAAAAACGGGTGACAAATCGGCCCTTGCCAGGAGACAATCGGCCAAGTGCTTGATCCGTAAGGAGAACCGCCTTGGCCGGCCCACTCGACATCGACGACGACATGCAGCGCATGCAGCTGCGCAAGGGCGAGGCCACCGCGAAGGGCGGTCATGCCTTCGAGCGGCTGCTGCAGCTCGCCGAAACGCGCGACTCCGGCCAGGTTCGACGGGTCGCGCTCTTCGCTCTTCATCGCCGCGACCTACAACGGCGAGGCTTTACCCTTCGATCTGTTCGATCTGCGCGCAGTCGACAAAGCGATCAGCGACGACATGCTGCTGTGCATCGATGCGCTGCGCTGGGGCCAGTCCGATCTGCACAGCCTGGTGCCGGATGGTGACCGGCGGGTGAGGGCGGTGATCGAGCAGTGGGGCCTGAAGTGGCCCGAGGCGCAGTGACTGCCGGCCACCTCGGTGACTGAAACCTACCCGGACCCGCTTGACGACGCCGCGCTCGGCGCGACGTGGGCCGCGGCTTGGTCAGCGCTTGGCCGGCCGGCACCCGCCGGCCTGCAGGCCGAACTGATGACGGCCTGGTCCGAACCGCAGCGGCACTATTACGATCAACGGCACCTGCGCGAGTGCCTGGCGCTGTGGACGCGCTGGCGCGGCCACAGCCCGCGAGCGGGTGAGGTCGCGATCGCGCTGTGGTTCCACGATGCCATCTACGACCCGCAGGCCCCGGTGTCGGGAAGCAACGAACAGAACAGCGCCGCCTGGGCGGCCCGGGCGCTCGTGCGCGCCGGCGCCGACAGCGACACCGCGCAGCGCGTCCACGATCTGGTGATGGCCACGCAGCACGACGCGCCGGCCGCGCTGGGGTCGAGCCCCGACGCCCAGCTGCTCGTCGACATCGACCTGTCCATTCTCGGCAGTCCGGCCGAACGCTTCGAGCGCGACGACCAGGACGTGCGCAAGGAGTACGCGTGGGTGCCCGGCTTCCGGTATCAAGAGGCGAGGGCGCAGGTCCTGCGGAGCTTCCTCGACCGACCCCGGCTCTACCACCGCGAGCACGCGGTCGCGATGCTCGAAGCACAGGCCCGAATCAACCTGGCCGCCGCGCTGTCGCGGCTCGCACAATGAACGCGCGCGACGACAAGGCGCTGGCCAGCCCGAGCCCGAAGCGGCCGAAGGCCACACGGGCGGGGCAGGGCGCTGGTGCTCCGGCGCCGCTGTTCGGCACCTCCACCCGCACGCTGCCGCACAGCCTCGCGCCGGTCAGCGCCGCACGGCAGCGCAAGCTGCACGTCGGCCACTTCGCGTTCATGCGCTCTGTGGTCCAGGGCCTCGATCCCCGCGAAAGCTGGGAGCGCTACTTCCGCGTCGAAGGCGAGGTCACCGACCAGCGCACCGTGCGCGCCACCATCACCTGGATCCGCGACGAATTCGCCGCCGCCGCGAAGCGCGAGGACCGGTTCGGCACCGCGCGCCTGGTGCGCATCGACGCGACCCGCATCGCCGACCCGTCGCTCGAACTGCCCAGCCTCGAAGCCTTCGCCGAAGCGCACGGCCTCGAAGACGAGCGCCAGGCCGACCAGATCGCTGCCTACGAGGCTGAGTTCGGCCGCGCAACGCAGCGGCTGCGCCGGCGCGCCCGACTGATCGCGCGACAGCTCGAAGCGCTGCGCTGGCTTGAAAGCCTGGTCGCCCAGTCCCCGAAAGCCGGCGACTCTGTCGCGGCCTGGCTGAACCCGACGCTGGCCAGCCACCTCGAAGCCGCCGACATCTTCACGCTCGCCCAGCTGGTCGAGCGCATCAACGGTGTCGGCCAGCGGTGGCACGCCGGCATCAAGGCGATGGGGGAGGGCAAGGCCCTGCGCATCGTCGAGTGGCTGCGCGAGCACCAGGACAGCATCGCGCTGCAGCTCGGCCGCCATGTGACGATGCCGCGCAGCAAACTCTACGCGCACGAGCTGCAGGCCGTGGTCGCACCGGCGACCGACATTCGCCCGTTGGAGAAGTTCATCGTGCCGGCCGAGCTGGATGGCACGCGCGGCCCGTACCGGCGACCGCAGGCGCAGTGCCTGCTGAAGGCCACCAACGACTACCAGGCCATCCTCGCCTGGCTGCGGTCCAAGCACGGCCTCACCCCGGAACAGAAGGCGCACCTCAAGGCGCGCCGGCGCCAGCGGGACACCGGCGTCGAGCAGGGCATGGACTGGCTGCAGGCGCTGTCGCACACCCAGCGCGCCTACCGCAAGGAAGCCGAGCGCTTCCTGCTCTGGGCGATCACGCACAAGGGCAAGGCGCTGTCCTCAATGAGCAACGAGGACTGCATCGAGTACCGGGACTTCCTGGCCGACCCGCAACCGCGCAGCCGGTGGTGTGGCGACCGCGGGCGCGAGCGCTGGTCGCCGCTGTGGCGGCCGTTCGAGGGGCCGCTGTCGGCCTCGGCGCAGCGGCATGCGGTCACGATCCTGAAGAACCTGTACGGGTTTCTGGTGGACCAGAACTACTTGATGGGCAACCCGTGGTCGGCGGTCGGGGTGCCGCGGACCTCGGGGCCGAAAGTGAACGCGGGACGGAGCTTCAGCCTGGCGCAGTGGCAGTTCATCGAAGGGCAGCTGAAGATGCTGCCTGCGACCTCGGCGAACCAGCGGCTGACATTCGGACTGCATCTGCTGTATGCGACCGGCCTCCGGCTGTCGGAAGTGGTGGCCGCGACGGTCGATGACCTGCAGTGGGTCGAGTACCCGGCGGATGCGTCAGACGATCAGCCCATGGAAGGCTGGTTGCTGCGGGTGATCGGCAAGGGGCAGAAGGAACGTGAGGTGCCACTGCCGGCCGATGTGGTCGGCGAGCTGGCCAGGTACCTGGTTTCGCGGGGGCTCAATGCGGACCCGGAGGACATCGGCAACCAGGGGGCGTTCCTGCTCGGCAAGGCGAGCGACGCGGCTGAGCGCGCGCCGGGGCTGAGTACCGGGCGGGTGCTCGACCCGCGGCAAGGGATCGCAGCGACCACGTTCTACGACCAGATCAAGCGCTTCTTTGAGGGCTGCGCGGGCGTGCTGCGAGGGCAGGGCGATGCGAAAGGCGCGGACCGGCTAGAGAAGGCCAGTACGCACTGGATGCGGCATTCGCATGCGAGCCATGCGATTGCCAGCGGGATGCCCATCGAGATCGCTCAACAGAACCTCGGACACGCATCGCTTGCTACGACCACGGTGTATGTGACTACCGAAAAGCGGCGACGGATGAAGGCCGTTGATGCTTTCTGGAAAAGGTAGAGCAGCTGCGCCAACAGACCGGCGCATCGCATCCATCCGGCAGCGAGGCGCAGACTATGAATGATCGAATTACAGGCCCAGCATGAACTTGGCGGCCCCAAAGTTGGGGGCGTAGCTCATCGACACCATGCCGAGGTCCGCAGCAAAGTCGGCAGGCAAGTGCGTCGTGCTTGGCGCGTAGTACTCCTTGGTGTTCGAAGACGCGAACACGATCGGAGCGGAGAGGCCGGCAGTTCGGAGCTGCTGAGCGGTTTCAAGGTAAGCCTCCACGATCACGCAGTCCTTGATCGAGTCCTTGCCCTTGCGCGCAGGGGTCCGAGGTGCGTTCACCCGCGCCAGTGCCCTTCCAGCCACGCCGGGGTTGTCCGGCACACGCATTGCGGCAGCCGTCCACCGATCCAGTACCAGGCGTGCCCGGCCTACGTGCCCATGAAGATGGGCAGTGCTCATCACGCCGATCGCTCCGAACGCTGAGGCGACATCGTGAATCCGTTGGGCCTGACCGTGGAACTTCGCCAGCTTGTCCTCGGCTTCCTGCTGGACTTCCTGCAGGTGGACGGCCAACTCGATTCCGATCTGGTCGGCCATCAGCACCACGAGACCAGACTTCGACTCGGCGGCGTGCAGCAAGTCGAGCCCGGCTTTCGCATCCGCTAAGCGCACGGTCTCGCGGGTGATGTCTCGGACAACATCCAGGATCGTGCAAGTGTCGAGACACAGGATTGGAGCGCCCAGCGCCACCAGGTCGCTGATCTGCGCCGGAACAAGACTCATGGCCTGGAGGCGTCGTACTGCTTGAGCAATCCGAGCCCGAACTCGTAGTCGATCGCGAGTTCATGTGCGGCTTCATCGGACCAGCCCTCGACTTCGGCCAGCCAACGAGCCAGCCGGTCGGCGTCCAGGCGAGCCCGGGTTCGGTGAGCCGCGATCAGAAATTCGAACCACCGCTCCTGGTCCTTTGGGTGGCTAGCACCTGTTGACTTGTTCGCCGCGCCTGAGAATCGACGCAACGCAGCTGCGGGCGCGGCCTCCAGCCAATCCTCCAGCGTCTGCTGGGGAGCCGTCAGGGCTACGACAAATCCGCCGACCATTGCTGCCGGCTCGGCCACTCGCGTCACGAAGTCTCGGAGAATTTGGTTGTATTTGGAGATGCCGAGTTCTCCGACATTGCGCGGCACGATGTTCGCAACTCGGAAGCCATCGTCTTCCTGCCAAAGAACCAGCGCGGACTCGTCGATGCCCTCAAAGGCATCACGTATGAGCGCAATCACATCCTCCTGCTTGAGCGCATAGGTCCGGACGTTCTGTTCACGCTCTGGGTCGTGCCTCCAGGGTGCCTTGACCTGCGCGAGGATGTGGTCTCGTATCGAGATGTCTGCGGATCGGGTGCGCAGGTGCAGCTCTTGGAAAACCTCGAGTGATTTCGCAGTCATTGTCAGTACCTGTCTTGCCTTCTTCTGCAGTGGCCGCTAGATCAGCGGCAGAGATTTCGCCGTGAAGGCATCCCTGGTCAGGTGCGCCAGATAGGCCGCTCCTGCGAGCAGCCCCGCCACACGGAGTAGCCGCTGCAAGTCGTCTTCGGCCTCCCATTTGTACAGGCGGTGCAGGCCATAGCCCAGGCCTGCAAACAGCGCGACGCTGTGAAAGAACTTGCGGTGGTTGGGGTGCAATGCCGGCTCCAGGACATCCGGAAGCGACGGCAAGCAAGCCGCTGCCGCGCCCACCGCGATGGGGGTGGCATCGGCCGGCTGCCCCTCGCGATCTCGCACGATTGCGCATGCACAGGCGACAGCAATGAAGTTGAATTGAGCGTGTTCGATCGCGCAGGCCATCAGTCGACTCCGACAAGGGTTTGCAGGTGGGGGCAGCGCTGGTCAAAGTCCCAACAGCCGCTTCCGGTCTTTGCGGTACAGCTTCACCGCCAACAACAGGCACGCCGCCAGAGACGCCCACGCCGCCTTGTCGTACCTGTGAAACAGCTTCTCGCGCACAACATCCGTCAGCGGCGCCAGCGCGCCATGAAGCTCAATCCTGCCGACGAAGTAGTCACCAGCCACCATCAGCCCGACGAAGGACACCATGCCCAAGACAATCGCAAACTGGGTTCGCGACGAGTAGGCAAGTACCACCAGGATCTCGGCCAGCCAGTCTTTCATCGATGCCTCCTGATTGGGCGGCTCAGCGTTCCAGCGCTGAGCGCGCGGCAGCGATGGCCGCATCGGAGCCCTGCAACTCGATTGAAGCAGGCCCGCCGCTGGCAGTGCGCTTGAATCGAACAGTGACTCCGCCGTGGCGCATGGCTGCAGCTTTCGCCTTCGACTCGAGATCCTTCTCGATTGCGGCCGTTGCCGCCCGAAGCAGATCGCCGGGCTTGGGGCCCTTGAAGGTGATCTTGATCACTTGGAATCCTTCGGCGGGCACGGGTCGTTGCCGTACGAGTCGCGAGCACGGATACGGCCATCCTGGCCATGGATCAGCAGTTCGCCCTGCCCTTGGCGCGCCATCTGCCGGCCAGACTGGATCGCCTGCGACTGGGTGTCGAAGACTTGGCTGGCGCGCTGCCCGCCCTCGCGCAGGGTGCCCCACTGATCGCCGCGCTGAACCACGTGAACATTCTTACGGTTGGCCATGTCAGGACTCCAAACAGGTTGACATGAGCGAGTTTACAAACGACACTTCGCAAAGTCAATCTGTAAACCAACAAGTCGGAGCACACGATGATCGGAAACCGACTGAAGCGGGCCCGGGAGGCCCTTGGCCTCTCGCTTCGCGACCTTGAGGGTGCCATCCACGGTCAGGTGTCAGCTCAGGCCATCGGCAAGTACGAGCGCGGCGAGATGATGCCGGGGTCGACGGTGCTGCTCGCACTGTCCAAAGCGCTTCACATCACGCCCGAGTTCCTGCTCAGTGAGCGGGAGGTCGAGCTGACGGGCGTCGACTTTCGCAAGGCACCCCAGGCTGGCGTGAAGGAAGAACGCGCGGTCGAGGCCTCCGTGCTCGATCAAGTCGAGCGCTACCTGGAGTTAGAGGAACTGCTGCCAGGCATGGACGACGCATGGGCTGCGCCAGACGGCCCGGAGTTCGAGATTCACCGCGTCGAGGACGCAGAGCAGGCGGCAAACTCACTGCGCAAGCTGTGGTCACTGGGAATCGACCCAATCCCGATCATGGCGGAGCTGCTGGAGGACAAGGGGGTCAAGGTCATCGCCCTGGATCTTCCTGAAAGCGTGTCCGGCTCGAAGGCATTTGTTCAGCGCCGCGAGCAGAACGATGTGCCGGTCATCGTGGTAAACCAGCACCACAACGGCGAACGTCAGCGCTTCACGCTGGCGCACGAACTGGCACACCTGGTACTTCGCTTCAGTGACCTGAGCGACGCCGAGCAGGAAAAGGCTGCCGACCGCTTTGCCGGCGCGTTCCTGATGGCGAAGGACATGATGCTCCGGCTTCTGGGCAGCCACCGCACGTCCATTTCACTGGGCGAGCTTGCGGAGCTGAAGAAGTTGTTCAAGGTCAGCATCGCTTCGCTCGTTGTCCGCTGCGCTCAACTGGGCGTGTTGACGAAGGCGGCCTACGGGCGCCTGTGGTCGCAGATCAAGGGCCTGGGCTGGAACGGCCCCGCATCCACCGAACCAAACGCACTGCCCCCCGAGGTGCCTCAGCGGATGGAGCGCATGTGCATGCGGGCCGTCGCCGAAGGCGCGATCTCGGAGGCCAAGGCCGCGGAACTCCTCAATATCAGCGTGCGAGAACTGGACCGGCGACTGATGGGGCAGGCGGCTTGATCGACCATGATCATCCTGGTCTCCGACACGTCCATCCTGATTGACCTGGAGCGGGGCGGGCTTCTGGAGGCCGCCTTCTCCTGCGGATTGACGATGGTGGTGCCGGACTTGCTCTACGAGAGAGAGCTGGAGCCGGAGAACGGCGCGCTGCTCCGGAAGCTTGGCCTTGGGGTTGTGTCCTTGACGCCCGAGGAGGTTGCAGTCGCTCAGCAACTGCGGAACGAGCGCAAGGCGCTGTCGCTGCCCGATTGCTTTGCGCTCAGCTGCGCGACACGCGCCGGCCATGCACTGGTTACCGGCGACAAGATCCTGCGGAATGAAGCGGCGGCGCGACTGGGCACCGTCTACGGGTTGCTTTGGATGTTGGATCAAATGGAAGCATCCGGCCACCTGATTCGTCACGAACCTCAGCATAGCCTGGGGTAGCTCACGCTTTGAGCCACCTGCCGGAGAAGATGGTCGCACCACCTCAGGGGCGCACCATGTCGATGAACCGAGTCCAGTTCCAGCCAGGCTTGTCGATGGCGGAGTTCGAGCGGCGGTACGGAACGCAGGAGCAGTGTGAGGAGGCTGTCAGGGCGTGGCGGTGGCCACAAGGCTTCAGCTGCCCGCGTTGCGGTGCGGGTAACCGCACTGAGTTCCGCCGCGGTACCTTGCTGTACCTGCAGTGCTCGGCCTGCCAGTACCAGTGCAGCTTGATCGCCGGCACCATCTTCGCCAGCACCAAGCTGACGCTGAAGACATGGTTCCTGGCCATGCACCTGCTGACAAAGGCCAAGACCAACGTCTCGGCGCTGGAACTCATGCGCGACCTGGGCGTGAGCTACCGCAGCGCGTGGCTCGTCAAGCACAAGTTGATGGAGACGATGCGGCTGCGCGAGGAGTCTCGACAGCTCAGCGGTCGCGTGGAAGTCGACGACTCCTACCTCGGTGGCGAGCGCATCGGCGGCAAGCCGGGCCGGGGCTCGGAGAACAAGGTGCCGTTCGTGGCTGCGGTGCAGACGACCGAGGACGGCCAAGCGGTGCGCGTCTGCCTGGCCCTGCGGCCGTTCACCAACGAGTCGATGACCGAGTTCGCGGCCCTCTCGCTGGCGCGGCCGCTGACACTGGTGTCCGACGGACTGCCGTGCTTCGCCGCGATGGCCGCAGACGCCGGTGTCCATGATCGCAACGTCACAGGCGGTGGAGCCGCAGCGGCCAAGCACCCTAAGTTCAAGGCCGTCAACACGATCCTGGGCAATCTGAAGACCGCGCTGCGGGGCGCATACAAGGCCTTCGACTTCAGCAAGTACGGCCACCGCTACCTCGCCGAGTTCCAGTACCGATTCAATCGGCGCTTCCACCTGGGAGTCATGCTACGTCGCTTGGCCATCGCAGTTGTGCGCTGCAAACCGTGCCCAGAGCGGGTCATACGGGCCGCTGAGATTGCTACCTAACCAGGTCCGGCCATGTGGCCAAGACACTGCTCTACGAAGGACTCGCCCGCATCTCAGCTCACCCACGCTGCAGGCTGCCGCTCGGCGAGGTTCGAGCCCGACTAAACGGGTGGGCTCCGGCCTAGTTCAGCGATCTGCTTCACATGGCAGAAGCCCTTGACGCTTCAGCTTGCGTCGCAAATTCTGCTTCAAGGACTTGATCAGACTTGGGGTAGCGAAGTCGCGAAAAATGCTGTGACGCCGGACGGTGTCACGAACTTCGCTGCTTCCTTTTCTTGGAACTGAACAGTTTGCAAGAAGGTAATCTCGACTTGAAGCCCCAAGGTTGTTCTGCCAAAGGCAGCCGCGGCTCTCAGCCTTCCGCTCGAATTGCCGCCAAGCACAACGGCATACGTCGCGTGCGCCAAAACTTGAACCGAGCGCGACCGGGACACGACTTGGTTCGATCGCCTGCAGCGCGACTTTGCGGGAAGCTGGGTATCAATCGACAGGAAGTCACCAGTAGCGCTCTCTCCAAACCTGCTGAACGTGGCGAAGGCCATACTCGAGATTCGGAACGATGAAACCCTCCTTCCGCTCGCCGGCGTGAAAGATCTCGCCCCAGAAGCGCCCTTCCTTTGCGGGCGATACTTTCATCAACCAATGATCTCCACGCCGGTCTACGACGACGCGTTCAAAGTGGCCGACAGTGTTTGAATGAAAAAGCGAAGATGAAGGAGCCCCATTCGGGGAGTTCAAGTCGACTGGATCGATCACCGCGGGAGTCTGGTGAAGATCGACCAGATGGTGCGCCCGATCCATCACTGTGACTTCGACAAAAAGCAGTCGAATGCTGGCCCCGAGGTGCTTAGAGACGGCCAGTGACACTCGGTGCTGGTGATCAATCGGTCTCCCCCTTTTGTCCCTCTGGCCGACTCGAAAAGCAACGGCTGCGTGCGTCGCCTTCCAGCCTGACAGCTCGGGCGCTAAACCTCGCGAGACGACGGTCAGTGCTGAAGCCAGTGCCAACATCTTTCGTCCCGTTTTTTCGGCCGACTCAACCTCAAGCCAATGAACACACTGCCTTTCCTGCCCGCTCTGGTCGCTTGCGGCGAACTGAATGAGCGCATCGGGATATTTCGCGAGTCTCGGATTCTCCGTCCGGAGTTCCAGTTCGGTCTTGAACTCAGCACCGCGGTCAGCGTATTCCAGCAGTAGCCCGGTGGTGAACAAGTCGTGCTTCCAACTTGCAGGCGGAGCCCACCGACCTTCTTCAGCGCGCCCCCAATTGTCCCCCGCTCGCACGGGAATGTTGATGGTTCTGGCCAGGTGGCGTGCGCCTGCTTTCGAAAGGACGAGAGCTATCCCAGCGCCGTCCGGGAGCTGACGATGAATGACCCACTTTTTGGCATGCCAGCGGCCGGCATATCGGCTTATGGACTTGCGCCTAGCGTCGTCTGCGCGCTCCAGTTCAAGTTCCTTTCCGGACTTCGAAAGTGGACTTGGCCAAATAATGTGTGACAACTCTCGCAGCCTTAACCATCCGAATCGGGATATCCAGTAGAGGCTACGAATATCTATTGAATCTGCTGCCGGTACCGCAAACATCAGAAAGTCCTGTGCTCAATATGACTTTGGGCGCGAAGAAGCGATTTGGCCTCGGGTACCTCGCGTTGTACCAGGCCTGCGACACGACAGGTAGCGCATGTCGCACCTTTGAAGCCGTTGCTTTCATAGGTAAAGCCGGCCTGCTTACGCATGCAGGTTTTAGCCCTGCTATAGGCGTTTTGGTGCGAGGGAGCGGCTCGTATCTGAGGAAAGCGACTGGAGCGATGCATTGATGGTGTGGTGTTGTCAGGCTTGGATTTTGGGCCGCCCGCGTCTCTAACAGCCACCAACTGACAAGAATATTTGGAGGACACTCTGTCGTAGCAGCAAGAACAGCTTTGCTAACCGGAGTGGCTCCAGATGCCTAAACTGTGCCTCCGCATCACCCATCGGCTGTTTGCCGTATGACTGGTCGCCAGTACTGCAGATCTTCACACCTGCAATTGCAGAGTTTGCGGATGAGCAGTTGTCGAAGCAGATGATCGACGAAACGTCCAGGGGCAGTTCGTGCGGGTCGCCCGCTTCGCATACTCGTGAATACCAAGTTGTGAATCGGGTAGGTGCTGTTCAGGCCAAGTCTGGATTTCGCTCCGTCCAATACCTTCAGGCCCGTGTTGTATGGTCAAGTGCCAACCATGGATGTACACCTCGAAGGTTTTGCGCCACTCAATTTGTCTATCGCGCCGAGGCAAACCCAATCCAGCCCGCCCATCGCCAAGGCGGCTTCCCCGACCGGTGTCGACCTGAGGATGGCCGATTCGAGAATGCGCCGCAGCACAGACTCGATTCAGCCCGGCTGAACTGAACTCCGGCTTCACGGAACGCGGCCCATGCTGGACGAGCGGATCGACGGTGCGCCTTCGCTGGTTCATCGAGCGTGCAGGCCGAACCGAACTCAGGCTGTTTGGCCAGGAACGTTTCAGTCGGAACGGTGCAATGCGCCTTCGTGAGTTGCGATGCAGAAGGCTTTATGCAATTGGCGATCGCAGGCTTGAGCGTTCAGCGTTGCTTCACTGTGGCACGAAGTTTGTAGGGCGTTTCGGCGTGACGGCGTAATCAGACGTTGGTGGCGTGCCGAGGTTGGCTGGTCGGTTCGTTTGTCCGGCCGCCCAGTGTGGACAAGCATGCGTGAGGCGAATCGAATACCGCCCGGACTCGTCGCGCTTGAACAAGCGGATCGGTCGGTTGGCGTTCTGCCGGAACGAGTCTGTTGATCGTTTCTATCGAACGAGACGGTGCGATGTCAGGCCGGTGGGTTGTCGAGGCACAGCGGTTCGAGTTGTCCGCATCTCCGGAATGCTTTGATGTCGTTCTGCGGGAACGACGGATGAGCGGATCGACTGAGCGATGCTGCAGGCGTTCCGATGGAACGAGGCGTCTCGGTGATGGTGTGGGAGATTTGGGTTGCCGTCCTGTCGATGCCGGCTCGGTGTGGCTCCATTGCCTGGCAGGAGATGAGGAACAGGACGACGCCTTTGGTGGTGGTGGGCTCCGCTGGAAGTTTCCAGCCGGGCTTGATCGATCAACCGACAAGGCCGGTCGGCGGCCCTCGGGTCGTTCGGCTGGAACGGATCGTGTTCCGGCCCACCGCCGGTTCGGTCTTGCCGTCGTGGTGGCGTTCAGGCGGAACAGAGGTCCTGCCGATCTGGGTGATGCCGTTCCACTGGGACGATCCTGCCGGGCTGGCTCGGTTGGTTCGCTCCGGTCGTGTCTGGGTTTGTCTTGCAGGCATAGGTGGTGTGCCCCAGCTCGGGCAGAGCCCAGATGATCAGGCACTCCTCGAGGGTGATGACTGAAGGCCGGTGGGCGCTCAGCCAGGCCGCAGCGTTCGACAGGAACGGGTCGATATCGCGCCCCGTTCCCGGACCGACAGGCGGATGGCGCTTTCTTGGGGCGGGTCGAGCGGTCCCGGCCGGGCCGAAGTCGCGCCACCGCAAGACCGCGAATGCAGCTACGGCGATTGCAGCCGGCAGCACCGTCGCCTTCAGGGCGGGTGGCTGGCTGGCGCCGAGATCGGGTGAGGTCCTGGGCAGGTGCGTGGATGCAGGAAAGTGGTCCTTCCGCCGTTGCACTCGATGCGTGCGTGCAGAACGGGTTCGACAGGAACGGGCCGTGCTAAAGCGGCACGCCCTTGGAAGACCGGATCGACGGGTCCCGGGAATCGACATCCCGCTGGAACGGGAACGTTACGGCTGCCGCAGGCCGTTCCGGGGATGTCAAGGTTCGTGCGCTGGTAACGCGGGAGTTGAAGGCAAGTGGTGTGAGGTTCGGTCGATTTCGGGATGAGTCGAATGGTCGGGGCGGCGCGTCTGGCTCCATGCAAAGGATCAGCTCGGTCCTGCCATCCTGGCTCGATTCGGTGTGCCTGGTGGAAGAGGCACTCCGGCTCTCGGCGCGCTCACCAGTCGGGTTCGGTTCGAGTGGGGGCACGAGGGGTCGCACCGAGAGGTGCCAATTACAAGGGTTGGTGCCGGCGGTACCGTCGGTGCCGGCGCGATTCGTCGGTTCCACCGTCCAACTGGGCCAGTAGGCGAACGAAGCGAGGTGCGATGGCGCTGAAGAAGGCTTGGTCGTTCGGCCGGGACGAGTCGATGTCGCTTGAAGTGGGTGGTTCGGGCGCTCGGAAGCATTGAAGTTGGCACTGTTGGCTCAGGCTCTGTTCAGCGCGGCAGCCGGAACGGCGTGCGCGCGTTCTGGTGTTCCGAGAGGCGGTTCCAAAGGCCGTGCACGATGACCCCCATCACCTCCTCGACCTCGTCGGCAGACGCGAACTCGGGCAACTCGCCGCCCCAGGCCTGGGCAAACGGCGTCATCGGCGATACCTCCATCCGGGGGCTGGCAATCGCGCCCAGCAGGAGGGTGCGCAGCGCATGCAGCGGCGTCGGGCAGCGGTAGCGCGCCAGCAGGGCCTGAACGTCCTTATCGGTCGATGTGCCGCGGCCAGGAGGGGATTTGGTTGAGATCATGAACGGGAAGAGTTGATCAGGGGTTCTGGCGCTGACACCTCGGTCCGTCCCAGCGCGCTCGCCGGTGCGGCATCATGTTCACGGCGTCTGCTGCGCCACATGCTTGACGCGAAGGATCTCGACCGTGCGGGAGGTGTCGATCACCCGATAGAAGGCAATGTAGTTTGCGTGCAGCACGAGTTCGCGAACGTCGGCCGGCAGCCCTGGCCGGCCTTCATGGCCGAGCAGCGGATGCTGGGCCAGCGGCTGGACCTTCTCGCGCAGCTTCTTGCCGAAGATTCGCGCACGGGTCGGACTGTCCTGGGCGATGTAGCGAACGATGCTGCGCAAGTCTTCCGACGCCTTGGGCCGCCATGCAATGCGGTAGTCGGCCCCCGACATCAGTCCCCAAGCTCCGGCCGCCAGGACTGCACGATCGCCTTGAACTCGGCCTCGTAGCCCAGGCTATCGGGGTAGCGGTGAACGCGGCCGATCAGGCCGAACACGGTCGTCATGTCCGCCACGATGTCGGTGTCCAGCGCCCACAGCGAGGTCAGATCGAAGGCACCGCAGCTGCCTGTGTTCCACCAGGCCAGCAGAAAGTCCGCTACGACCCGGCTCTGCCCGGAGTCGCGCTTCGCATGCGCGAGCAGGCGCTCGAGCGCCAGCACTTCCTCGGTGGTGATCGCAGCGGGCGGCGTTTCAGCGGCGGCAGCCAGCATCGCCTGCGCAATGACCTGATCGGGCTGGCGCGGCGTCGTGCTCATGCGCCTTTCCTTCGTGCGAAGCTGGCACGCTGGAGCTCGATCGCATCGATCTCGGCGTCCATGGCCGCCATGACCTCGTCGTGCGGGACGCTCGGGCGCGGATCGTCCAGCGACTCCTGGATCTCGCCGGCGAGCCACCGGTTGTGGGCCGCGGCCTGGTGGGCCGTGCGCATCGCTTCGGCCTGGCTGGAGCGACTGCGGCTCATGTCCTTCTCGTCGGGGTTCCAGTCCGTGGCGTCGAGCTGCGCCACGGCGATGCCGACCTCGCGCAGCAGGATCATGGCCGAAGCCGGGTTGCCGAAGCGGCGCGGCTCGGTGCTGCGGGCCTTGGCCAGCACGGCATCCTGGCCACTGCGGGTGGCGATGCGCAGCATGAAGGCGCCGCCCTGGCCCTTGAGCGTGACACCGGCGACGCCGCCGGCCGCCGCCGTGGCGCGCAGTTGTTCCAAGGTCATGCTGTGCATAGGATCTACCGCATCAGAGATGGAATCATTGTGCACGGTTGACAGAAGTCGTGCAACGACCACCGGCCCAAGCGCGAGATTCGATGAGAGTGCGGAAGCATCGAGCCGCCAGGGCGACGAGGACCCTGGCCAAGCCAGCGCTGGCGGGAGCAGCGCTCATCTCGTAT
Source organism: uncultured Rubrivivax sp. (assembly GCA_964637205.1). Taxonomy (GTDB): domain Bacteria; phylum Pseudomonadota; class Gammaproteobacteria; order Burkholderiales; family Burkholderiaceae_C; genus Rubrivivax. Next base: position 26 of record CAZWUR010000014.1, on the reverse strand, counting down.
GCTTCTGGCGCGATTGTCGCCAAAAC
>CAZWUR010000013.1:0-79589 GCA_964637205.1 uncultured Rubrivivax sp. | reverse complement strand
GCAAGGGCGACTTCAACAAGGTGGCCGAGCTGCAGTACGGCAAGCTGCCGGAGCTCGAAGGCAAGCTGAAGGAGGCGCAGGCCAAGGAGTCGGGCAAGGGCAAGGACGGCAAGACGCCGCAGTTGCTGCGCACGATGGTCGGCGCCGAGGAGATCGCCGAGGTCGTGGCGCGCGCCACCGGCATCCCGGTGGCCAAGCTGATGCAGGGCGAGCGCGACAAGCTGCTGCAGATGGAGGACCGGCTGCACGATCGTGTCGTCGGCCAGGACGAGGCCATCGTCGCGGTGTCCGACGCCATCCGGCGCAGCCGCGCGGGCCTGAGCGACCCGAACCGGCCGCTGGGCAGCTTCCTGTTCCTCGGCCCCACCGGTGTCGGCAAGACCGAGCTGTGCAAGGCCCTGGCCGGTTTCCTGTTCGACAGCGACGACCACATGATCCGCGTCGACATGAGCGAGTACATGGAAAAACATTCGGTGAGCCGCCTGATCGGCGCGCCGCCCGGCTACGTCGGCTACGACGAGGGCGGAGCGCTGACCGAGGCGGTGCGCCGCAAGCCCTACAGCGTGCTCCTGCTCGACGAGGTCGAGAAGGCACATCCCGATGTGTTCAACGTGCTGCTGCAGGTGCTCGACGACGGGCGCCTCACCGACGGCCAGGGCCGCACCGTGGACTTCAAGAACACGGTGATCGTGATGACCAGCAACCTCGGCTCGCATCTCATCATGCAGATGGCGGGGCAGCCGAGCGAGGACATCCGCGACGCGGTCTGGATCGAGGTCAAGCAGCATTTCCGCCCGGAGTTCCTCAACCGGATCGACGAGACGGTGGTCTTCCACGCCCTCGACCAGACGCATATCGAGCGCATCGCGAAGATCCAGCTCGGTCAGCTCGAGCAGCGGCTGGCCAAGCTCGAGATGAAGCTCGTGGTGTCGCCGGCGGCGCTGGCCGAACTTGCCAAGGTCGGTTTCGACCCGGTGTTCGGCGCACGCCCGCTGAAACGCGCGATCCAGCAGCGCATCGAGAACCCGGTCAGCAAGCTGATCCTGCAGGGCCGCTTTGGGCCGAAGGACGTGATCCCGGTGGACGTCGAGGACGGGCAGTTCAGCTTCGAGCGCACGGTGCATTGACGCGGCCGCCAGGCACGGTACCGGGCAGTCCCGGGCCGTGCCTCACGCCAGGTCGTTCCAGCTGTTGCGGGTGTCGTCCATCGCGGTGACCTTGTTGGTTGAGACCACGGTGTAGCCGAAGCCGAGCTCGTACTTCTTCGCCTCAGGCTTGGTGTGGGCGTAGTTCGGCGGGCTGTCGTCGTCGGGATAATGCGTGTGCAGCACCGCCTTGCCCTCGTAGTCGTCCTTCTTGTCCGCCGGCGCGTCGACGACGAACTCCGCGCCGCGCTTGCCGGGTGAACCATATCGCCGCACATAGGACAACTTGCCGATGGCGTCGGCGTTGATGTCGGCGATCAGCTTCTTGAAGGGCGGCGTGTAGGGCTGGCCGGCGACCGCCTCGATCCCGTAGTAGTGGGTCTTGGTGGCGTCGTAGACGATCTGCGCCAGGTCGGCGTGCCACTCGACCGGGATGTCCGCCGGAATGGCGCCGACCGTTTGTGCCTTGTCCAGCCCGGCCAGCCTGCCGTCGATCCAGCTTTGCACTTCGTCCTGGTATTCGCCGGCGTCGTTGTCGATGTAGTCCGAGACCTCGTCGTCCGTGCCCAGGGTGATATGTTCGGCCATCCCGGACGCCTCCAGTACATGCGCAGCGAGGTTCTTGCGCGTCGCCGCATTGGCGACATGTTTCCAGGCCGACGAGGCCAGCAGCGAGGAGGTCAGCTGCTCGCGGACGGCGCCGCCGTCGATCTCGCCGGCCTTGACCACGCGGGTCAGCCCGGGCAGGCCCCCAGGCTCGCCGTCGACCAGCACCGACGAGTCTTCGGCCAGCAGTGCCATGTAGGAATGGATGAAGCCGGCCGTTTGCGCCGGGACGTAGTCGGTGCCTTCATCGTCCTTCTTGGCATGCGTGACGAGGCGGCGTTGCACGGGTGCGTTCGCGGCCGCCGGGTGGGCTCGCTCCTGCACGACCCCGCCAAAAGCCGACTCAATGGCGCGCCGCTGCGCCGTCAGGCGGGGCGAGGCGTCCACGCCGGGCCGCCGCGCGCTGTCGCGGCCGGGCGGGCGAGCCGGTCGGGATCCGGCATGCTGGCGCTGCGCGGGTCGGGCAAGGCAGGCGTGGGTCTTCATGGCAGAACGTCCTTGGCACGCCAGCCTTGATGGGGGCGGCGCTGGCCACAGGATGCCGTCCACCACGTCTGAAGGCCATCCGGCGATTGCTGGATTTTGGCGGCCCAAAGGCGGAGATCAGGCGGAGATCAGCCGGCGACGCCGCCGCCCGTCGGTGCTGGCCGCAAGGCCCGACGCGCGCTGCGACGTCAGGCGCCTTCGGGCCTGCCCTGCCACAGCATGTCGTATCCGAACTCCCGGGTTTCAGTGCACATCGCCGCCAGGGCCTCGAACTTGGATGCGAAGACCTTGTCGGCATGCGACCGTTCGTGTTCTTCGAACGATCGCCAGTAGGTGACGATCGCGTAGTGCTCGTCGCCGGCGTCCGTTTCCCCCAGCGAGCCGCCCTCGGAAACGAAGCCCGTGAACCTGAAGACCTGGCCGGCGATGAAGCCGCCCTTGTCGCCGCCGTAGGTTTCCTTGACGACGCTGCACATCTCGGCCACCGCAAGCTCGACATCGTCGAAGCTCACCCCGGGTTTCAACTTGACCGTGTTGAACAGCATCTTGGCGCCGAACGGCAGGGTGATCGGTGCAAACATGGCGTTCCCTTCTGAATCAAAGACGCCGACGGTTTCTGCCGCAGGCCGTGCATGCAGGCGAGAACTCAGCGCTGCCGCGGGCAAGTATTCATGGTTGCGCAATCCGGTGGCGCGAACATGGACTTGGCCCGCGCATCAGGCCGCTGCCGCCTCGCGCTGGCGGCGCTGCTCGGCGGCCTGCAGATGGCACCAGGCCAGGCGCAGCGGGCCAGGCGCGATGCCCGCGGCGCGCGCCCGGGCCAGCATGTCGCCGACGATGTGCGCGGCTTCGGTGCGCTGGCCGGATTCCAGGTCGCGCAGCATCGACGCCGTGGTCGTGGAGCCCGCTGTCGTCGCCAGGCGGCGATACGGTGCCAGCGAGGCCTCGGTCGGGGGATGCCCGGCCGCATCGGCCACGCGGGCACAGACCGCGAGGGTTTCTTCCACGATGGCCAGACCCTCGTCGGTGGCGACGATGTCGCCGACCGATGCCCGCATCATGCAGGTCATGGCGGCCAATGTGGCCAGGCCGACGAACTTGGCCCACAGCTCCTGCGGCATGTCCTCGGCCAGCACGACGTCGACTGGCGTGCGCGCGTAGGCGTCGCGCAGGGCCTTCAGCCGCGGCATCACGCCGGCGTCGGTGCCCGGCAGCAGGCCGAAGACGATGCGGTGCAGGGGGCCGAGCTGGACCACCGTGCCGTCGGGCCGCAGCGTGGCCGGGATGCCGCAGCTGCCGCCGGCCACCCGCGCCGCGCCGAAGCGGGCCTGCAGGCGTTCGATGTGGGCCACGCCATTGAGCAGGGGCAGCAACACCGTCTGCGGGCCCATCGCCGGGGCCACGGCGTCCATGGCACTGTCCAGATCGTAGGCCTTGGGCGCCAGCATCACCAGGTCGTGGTCCGGCGTCAGGGCGCTGGAATCGACGCATTTCACCTGCGCGGGCGGCAGGCGGAAGTCTCCGTGCGGGCTGAGCACGACCAGGCCATCGGCCGCAAGTTGTGCAGCACGGCGCGGCCGCACGGCGAAACGCACGTCGGCGCCGGCCTGCAGCAGGCGCGCGCCGTAGTAGCCGCCGATGCCGCCGGCGCCAAGGATCAGGATGCGCATGCAGGTTCTCCTTCGTGGACGATGTCAGGGGACATGGATGGCGCCGTCCCTGGCCAGGGCATCGATCTCGGGATCGTCGAAACCATGGCTGCGCAGCACTTCCCGCGTGTGCTGGCCGTAGGTCGGTGCCGGGCGCCGCACGCCGCCGGGCGTGCGGCTCAGCTTGATCGGCAGGCCAAGCGCCCGGGTCGCGCCGGCCACCGGGTGCTGCAGCTCGACCACCATTTCGCGCGCCAGGGTCTGCGGGTCGGCGGCCATGGCTGCGATGTCGTTGATCGGCCCGGCCGGGATGCCGGCGGCGTCCAGGGCGTCCAGCCATTCGGCGGTGGGCCGGGTACGCAGATGTTCGCCAAGCAGCGCCGCCAACGGCGCGCGGTGGGCCATGCGCGCCGTGTTGTCGACGAAACGCGGGTCGGTGATCAGTTCCGGCGCGCCGACCAGCCTGGCGATGCGCTCCCAGTTGGCCTGGTTGGCGCCGCCGATCGTGATCCAGCCGTCGGCCGTCGGGAAGGCCTCGTAGGGCGCGGCCATCACATGCGCCGAACCTCCGGGGCCGGGGGGCGCGCCGGTGGCGAAGAAGATCGCCGCCTGCCAGGCCGTCTGGTGGATGCCGGCCTCGAGCAGCGAGGTGTCGACGAACTGGCCCTGGCCGGTCTTCAGCCGGTGCACATAGGCGCTGACGATGCCCAGGGCGGCCAGGATGCCGGCGTTCAGGTCGGTCACCGGGCTGCCCACCTTGACCGGCGGCCGCCCGGGCTCGCCGGTGATGCTCATCAGGCCGCAGACACCCTGGGCGATGAGGTCGAAGCCGCCCTTGTCCGCCGCCGGGCCGCTGCGTCCGTAGCCCGAGATCGAGCAGTAGATCAGCGCCGGGTTGATCGCCTGCAGCTCGGCCACGCCCAGGCCCAGGCGATCGAGCGCGCCGCGGCGGTAGTTCTCGGTGAGCACGTCGGCGGACTTCACCAGACGCCTGAGCACGCGGCGCCCGCCCTCGGTCTTCAGGTCCAGGGCGATGCCGCGCTTGTTGCGGTTCATCATCATGAAGGCCGCCGACTCGCCCTGGATGCTGGGTTCAGCGTAGCGGCGGGTGTCGTCGCCGCCGGGCATCTTCTCGACCTTGATGACGTCGGCGCCGAGGTCGGCGAGCAGGGCGCCGCAGCTCGGACCAGCCATGATCTGCGCCAGCTCGAGCACCCTCACGCCGTCGAGCGGGCCGGCGGCCGCGGGCGTCATCGGCCGATGAACTCCGGCGTCGTCTTGGCCAGGAAGGCGCGGTAGCCGATGCCGAAGTCTGCCGTGTCGTAGCAGCGGAAACCTTCCTCGCGCTCGGCTTCGCTGAGCGGCGCGTCCACCGCCAGCCGGCGCAGGAACTGCTTGTGCCAGCGGGCCACCAGCGGCGCGCCGGCGGCGATGCGGCCGGCGCTGGCATGCGCCTCGGCCTCGACCTGGGCGTCGGCCACGACGCGGTGCACCAGCCCTTTGTCCAGCGCCTCGCGGGCGCCGAAGATGCGGCCCTCGAGCAGCATCTCCAGCGCCACCGCGCGGCCCGCCAGCTGCACCAGGGCGGCCAGTTCGGCATGCGCCATGACCAGGCCGAGCTTGTTGATCGGCACACCGAAGCGGCTGGATTCACCGCAGATGCGCAAGTCGCACAGGGCGGCGATCTCCAGCCCGCCGCCCACGCAGATGCCTTCGATCAGGGCCAGCGTGGGGTGGCGGCATTCGGCGACGGCGCCGAGTGCGCCGTGCAGCACCGCGCCATAGGCCCGGCCCTGCTCGAAGTTGCTGCGTTCGGTGGCGAACTCGGCGATGTCGTTGCCCGGCGAAAAGGCCTTCCCGCCGGCGCCACGCAGGATCACGCAGCGCACCGAGTCGTCGGCCGAGAGCTCGCGCATGTGCCGGTCCAGCGCCTGCCACATCGGCCGCGTCATCGCGTTGAGCTTGTCGGGGCGGTTCAGGGTGACGGTCGCGATCGAAGGATTGGCGCCGTCGCGCGTGCACAGGATGGTGTCGGTCATCGGTAGAAGTATTCCACCAGGGCCAGCGGAACGGCAGGCACATAGGTCACCACCAGCAAGGTGGCCAGCAGCACGCCGATGAAGGGCAGGTTCACGCGCGTGACCTTCCACATGTCGGCCTTGGCGATCGAACAGGCGGCCATCAGCACGCTGGCCACCGGCGGCGTCTGCTGGCCGATGCCCAGGTTCAGCGTGACGATGAGGCCGAAGTGCACCGGGTCGATGCCGACCTTGTTGACCAGGGGCATCACGATCGGCACGACGAGGATGATCGCCGCCGCCGAGTGCAGGAACAGGCCGATGAGAAGGAAGAACACGTTCAGGATCGCCAGCACCGCCACCGGGTCGCTGGTGATGCCCGACAGCCAGACCGCAAGCTGCTGCGGCATCTGCTGCTCGGTCAGGTACACGCCCAGCAGTGCCGACGCGGCGACGAGCAGCATCACGATGGCGGTCTGCGTGGCACCGTCGACCATCGCTGCGTACAGATGCCGCAGGTCGATCTCGCGATAGATCACGCCGCCGATGAACAGCGCCGCCAGCACCGCCAGCGCGGCGCCTTCGGTGGCGGTGACCAGGCCGCCGAAGATCCCGCCCAGGATGATGACCGGCAGCAAGAAGGCCCAGGCCGCGTCCTTGAAGGTGGATTTCACCTTCTTCCACTCGAAGACTTCTTCGACCGGATAGTTGTGGCGCTTGGCGTACCAGTAGCACAGACCCATCATGCTGAGCCCGGCCAGCGCGCCGGGGATGATGCCGGCCACAAAAAGCTGCACCACCGAGGTGTCGGCCATCACCGCGTACAGGATCATCGGGATCGACGGCGGGATGATCACCGCCAGGGTGGCCGAGCTCGACGTGATCGCGGCGGCGAATTCCTTCGGGTAGCCCTTCTTCTTCATCGCCGGGATCAGGATCGAGCCCATCGCGGCGACGTCGGCCACGGCCGAGCCGGAGATCTCGGCAAAGAACATCGAGGTCGCGATGTTGATCATCGCCAGGCCGCCCTTGACGAAGCCCACCAGGGCCGACGCGAAGGCGATCAGCCGGCGCGACAGGCTCGACGAATTCATGATCGCGCCGGCCAGGATGAACAGCGGGATCGCGAGCAGCGGAAAGCTGGTGGCGCCGGTGAACATCACGATCGCCGCGTTGAGCAGCGCGTCGATGCCGCCCGACCAGACCATCGCGCCCATCGCGACGATGCCCAGCGAGATCGCGATCGGGACGTTGAGCAGGATCAGGGCGACCATGCCGATGAACATCAGGCCGACGATCATCGTGTCCCCCTGGCTGCCGGCTCGGCGTCGATGTCGCCCAGGACCTCGGCCACCGGTGCCTGCTCATGGTCGACGATGCCGCTGCCGCGCGCCTGCTGCAGCACGCCGGGCAGGCTCAACAGCTGCGCCACGATGAACAGCGCGCCGCCGATCGGGATCACCGACTGCGTGAACCGCGTCGGCACGCTGGGCAGGCTGACCATGGTGTCGCCCTGCAGGATCAGCAGCACCTGCACGCCGAACCAGCTCAGCAGGGCGAAGAAGCCGATCACGCAGACCTCGCCGAAGAGCACCGCGGGCACGCGCCAGCGCGGCGTCATCGCGTTGACCAGGCCCGGAAAACCGATGTGCGCACGCTTGAGCGCCGCCAGCGCGGCGCCGTAATAGGTCAGCCAGGCGAGCATGATGGAAGCACCTTCGTCGTACCAGACCAGCGGGATCTCCAGCTTGCGGCAGGCCACGCCGACCAGGATCAGCACCGCCAGGGCGGCGAGCAGGAAGATGACGAAGGCGGTCAGCGTCCGGTCGAACGCGGTGCGCAGCTGGGACAACACGGCGGGCAGGCTCCTCGGGAGGCCAGGAAACGGGGTTCAGCGGCCGGGTGGCCCCGGCGCGCTGCGATCACATGCCCTTGCCGAGTGCGATGGCCTGGTCGACCAACTTGCCGCCGTCCGGCACTTCCTTGGCGAACTCGGTGTACACGCCCTTGCTGGCGGCGATGAAGGCGTCCTTGTCGGCCTCGTTGACCTTCACCCCCGCGGCCTTGATCTTGGCCAGCAGTTCGTCATCGAGCTTGGCGGCCTGTTCGTAGACATAGGCCTGGGTCTCGCGCGCCGCCGCCGTCAGCGCGGCCTGCATGTCGGCGGGCAGCGAGGCGAACCGGGTCTTGCCGGTCGCCAGATAGGCCGGGGTGTAGACATGGCCCGTCATCGACAGGAACTTCTGCACCTCCTGGAACTTGCTGGAGTAGATCTGGGTCAGCGGGTTCTCCTGTCCGTCCATGACGCCGGTCTGCAGCGCGACGAAGACCTCGGACAGCGCCATCGGGCTCGGGTTGGCGCCGTAGGCCTGGAACATCTTGACCCGCCACTTGCCCTTGGGCACGCGCAGCCGCATGCCGGCCAGGTCCTCGGGCTTGACGATCGGCTGGGTATTGGTGGTGATGTTGCGGAAGCCGTTTTCCCACACCGCCAGCAGCTGGTAGCCCTTGGCCTCGGCCATCGGGGCCAGCGACGGCCAGACCACGGCCTGCTCGATCTTCTTCATGTGCGCCCGGTTCTTCACCAGATAGGGCATCTCGAACATGCCGAAGGCGTCGACCGCCGACGACATCACGGTCGAGGGGATCGCGAAATCCACCGTGCCCAGGCGCAGCTTCTGCAGCAGTTCGGCGTCGCCGCCGAGCTGGCTCGAGCCGAAGACCACGACCTTGGCCTTGCCGGCCAGTTTGTCGTTGGCGCGGCGCGCAAATTCGTTGGCCGAGAGCTCGAACAGCGAGCCCGGGCCGCCGACGTGGCCGAGCTTGAGCTCCATCTGGGCCAACGCGGGCAGGGCCAGGGTCGAGGCCAGGGCGGCGGCGAGCAGGGTGCGGCGGGTGTTCATCGGGGGTCTCCTTGGTGGTATGCCCGCGGATTCAGACCGCGGTGTCCGGCGCCGGATGCGCCGCAAAATAGCTCATCGCGACGGCCACGCCGCTGCCGGCGAGCTTGACGCCGGCGAGCTTCAGGCCCATCTCGCAGCCCGCGAGTGCGGCCATCAGGGTCAGGTCGTTGCAGTCGCCGAGGTGGCCGATGCGGAACATGCGGCCCTTGACCCGGCCCAGGCCGGCGCCCAGCGAGAGATCAAAACGTTGGTGGATCAGGCGGCGCAAGGCGTCGGCGTCGACGCCCTGTGGCGTGACCACGCCGGTCAGCACCGGCGAAAACACCGCCGGGTCGGCGCACTGGATCGGCAGGCCCCAGGCGGTGACGGCGCCGCGCACGGCCTCGGCCCAGCGCCGGTGGCGCGCGAAGATCCGCTCCAGGCCCTGGCCGACGATCATCTCCAGCGCCTCGTGCAGGCCGTAGAGCAGATTGGTGTTGGGCGTGTAGGGCCAGTAGCCGCCTGCATTCATGGCCACGATCTCGTCCCAGGCCCAGAAGGATCGGGGCAGAGTGGCCGTCTTCGACGCCGCCAGCGCCTTCGGCGACAGCGCGTTGAAGCTCATGCCCGGCGGCATCATCAGGCCCTTCTGCGAGCCGCTGACCGTGACGTCCACACCCCAGTCGTCGTGCCGGTAGTCGGTGCAGGCCAGACCCGAAATGCTGTCCACGAGCAGCAGGGCCGGGTGGCCGGCGTCGTCGATCGCGCGACGCACGGCGGCGATGTCGCTGGTCACGCCGGTGGAGGTCTCGTTGTGCACCACGCAGACCGCCTTGATGGCGTGCCCGGGGTCGGCGCGCAGGCGCTCGGCGATGCGTTCGGCGGACACCCCATGGCGCCAGGCCTGGGGCAGGCCGGTCTCGGGGCAGGTCCCGGGCAGGGTCAGGAACTCCGGCTTCAGCCCCAGGCGCTCGGCCATCTTCTTCCACAGGGTGGCGAAGTGGCCGGTCTCGACCATCAGCACCGCATCGCCGGGGCTGCAGACGTTGACCAGGGCGGCCTCCCAGGCGCCGGTGCCGGAGGCCGGGTACACCACCACCGGATGCACGGTGCGGAAGACCTGTTTCAGCCCGCCCAGCAGCTTCAGGCCGAGGGCGCCGAACTCGGGGCCGCGGTGGTCGATGGTGGGCAGGCTCAGCGCGCGCAGGATCCGGTCGGGCACCGGGCTCGGCCCGGGGATCTGCAGGAAGTGACGGCCGCTGGGATGTTGGTCGAGGGTCGGCATGCGAGGCTCCATTGAGGATCAGTTTTGCATACAAAAATGCTTTGTCAACCCGGCATGAGGGTAAACTGGCATCAGTTACCGGTCAAACTTGCATGCAAACTAGGGAAAACCCGAGCGTCGCCGACATCTCCATGCCTCGGCAGGTGCTGCACCAGGAGGCGGCGGCGCGCCTGCGCCAGCTCATCGTCGAAGCCGAGATCGCCCCCGGCAGCAAGCTCAACGAACGCGAGCTGTCCGAGCGGCTGCAGGTGTCGCGCACGCCCTTGCGCGAGGCCATCCGCACCCTGGCCGCCGAGGGCCTGGTGGTTCTGCTGCCCAATCGCGGGGCGGTGGCGGTGCAGCTGTCGCCGGACGACGTGGCGCACACCTTCGAAGTCATTGCCGGCCTCGAGGCCCTGTCGGGGGAGCTCGCGGCGCAGCGCATCACCGACGCCGAGCTGGCCGAGATCCGCGCGCTGCACTACGAGATGCTGGCCGCCTTCACGCGGCGCGACCTGTCGGCCTACTACCGGCTGAATGCACTGATCCACGACATGATCAATGCCGCGGCGCGCAACCCGGTGCTGCAGCGCAGCTACCGCACCGTGAATGCACAGTTGCAGGCGCTGCGCTTCCGCTCCAACTTCGACGAGCGCAAATGGCAGCGCGCGGTCGAAGAACATGAAGCCATGATCGACCGGCTGGCCGCGCGCGATGCCGACGGCATGCGCGCCTTGATGGTGCAGCATCTGCAGCACAAGCGCGACGCCGTGCTCGAGCAGCTGCAACAGGGCCGGGCATGAACGCCGGCCTGGCCGAGCGCCTGCGGCGCGAAACCTCCGGCGAGGTGCTGTTCGACGCGGCTTCGCGCGGCCGCTACGCCACCGACGCGTCGATCTACCAGATCATGCCGCGCGGCGTCTTCGTGCCCGCCACCGAGGCCGACGTGGCGGCCGCCCTGGCCATCGCGCGCGAAACCGGCACGCCGCTGCTGGCGCGCGGCGCCGGCAGTTCACAGTGCGGGCAGACCACCGGCGACGCGCTGGTCATCGACTTCAGCAAACATCTGCGGCGCGTGCACGCGGTCGACGTCGAGGCGATGACGGCCGAGGTCGACGGCGGCCTGGTGCTCGACCACCTGAACGCCCAGCTCAAGCCCCACGGTCTGTGGTTCCCGGTGGATGTCTCGACCAGCGCCCAGGCCACCCTGGGCGGCATGGCGGGCAACAACTCCTGCGGCTCGCGCAGCATCGCCTACGGCAATATGGTGCACAACGTGGGCGCCATCGATGCCTGGCTGGCCGACGGTCGCAACCTGCATTTCGGCCTGGTGGACAAGCTGAGCGCCGACGCGGCCGGCGTTGCCGACTTCGTGCGCCAGCTCGCGCACCGCCAGCGCGCCGAGATCGAGGCGCACTGGCCGCGCGTGATGCGCCGCGTCGGCGGCTACAACCTCGACATCTTTCATCCGCGCAGCGAGCGGCCCTATACCGCCGACGGCAGCGTCAACCTTGCGCATCTGCTGGTCGGCAGCGAAGGCACGCTGGCGCTCACGCGCCGGCTGCACCTGCAGCTGGCGCGGCTGCCGCGGCACAAGGTGCTGGGGGTCGTCAACTTCGAGCGCTTCCACGCGGCGATGGACTCGGCCCAGCACATCGTCGGCCTGGGGCCGAGCGCGGTCGAGCTCGTCGACCGCACGATGATCGAGCTGGCGCGCGCCAATCCAGCCTTCCGACCGGTGATCCAGACGGCCCTGATCGATGCGCCCGAAGCGATCCTGCTCGTCGAATTCAGCGGCGACGACCGCAATGCGCTGCTGAAGCAACTGGCCGCCCTGGTGGCCCTGATGGGCGACCTGGGGCAGACCGGCCGCGTCGTCGAGATGGCCGACGAGACGGCGCAGAAGGCGCTGTGGGAGGTGCGCAAGGCCGGCCTGAACATCATGATGAGCCTGAAAGGCGACGGCAAGCCGGTCAGCTTCATCGAGGACTGCGCGGTGCCGCTGGTGCACCTGGCCGAATACACCGACGCGCTGACCGAGGTCTTTGCCCGCCACGGCACGCGCGGCACCTGGTACGCCCATGCTTCGGTGGGCACCCTGCATGTGCGGCCGATCCTGGACATGCGCCGCGACGGTGCTGTGAAGATGCGCGCGATCGCCGAGGAGGCGGCCGCCCTGGTGCGCAGGTTCAAGGGCGCCTACAGCGGCGAACATGGCGACGGCCTGTGCCGCGGCGAGTGGATCCGCTGGCAGTTCGGACCGAAGCTTGACGAAGCCTTGCGCGCCATCAAGCAGCACCTCGACCCGGCCGGCCTGCTCAACCCGGGCAAGATCATCGACCCGCCGAAGATGGACGATGCGGCCCTGTTCCGCTTCCCGCCGGCTTACCGGACGATCGCACTGCGGCCGGTCTTCGACTGGTCGGCCTGGAACGTGCAGAACGACCCGCTGACCGAGAAGACCAGCGCGCCGGGCAGCGGGGGCGACAGCACCGGCGGCCTGGCCAAGGCGGTGGAGATGTGCAACAACAACGGGCACTGCCGCAAGTTCGACGCCGGCACGATGTGCCCGAGCTACCGCGTCACGCGCGATGAGATGCACCTCACGCGCGGCCGCGCCAACACGCTGCGCCTGGCCCTGTCGGGGCAGATCGAGGGCGGCCTCACGTCGGACGCGGTGGCCGAGGCGCTGGACTTGTGCGTCGGCTGCAAGGGTTGCCGGCGCGAATGCCCCACCGGCGTCGACATGGCGAAGATGAAGCTCGAGGTGGCGGCGCAGCGCGTCGCCCGGCGCGGTCTGCCGCTGAAGGACCGGCTGGTGGCGCGCCTGCCGGAGCTGGCGCGCTGGGGCCGGCGCCTGCCCTGGCTGTTCAATCTGCGCGACCGCCTGCCCGGCGCCGCGGCCCTGAGCGAACGCTGGCTGGGCCTGTCGGCCAGGCGCACGCTGCCGCGTTTTCGCAGCGACGATTTCCAGGCCGTGGCCCCCGGTCTGGGCCTGGCCAGCCGCGAGCAGGTGCTGGCGACGGCCCCGTCAGGGCGAGCGGTGCTGCTCTTCGTCGACACCTTCAACGGCGCCTTCGAGACCGAAAACGCCAGCGATGCCGTGCGCGTGCTGCAGGCCGCCGGTTACGCGGTGCATGTGGCCACGCAGGCCGACGGCCGCGCACCCTGCTGCGGCCGCACCCTGCTGGCGGCCGGGCTCGCCGACGAGGCCAGGATCCGCGCCCGCGCGCTGGTGGAGTTGTTCCTGCCCTTTGTCGACGCGGGCATCAACATCGTCGGCCTGGAGCCGTCCTGCCTGCTGACCTTGCGCGACGAGTTCCTGGTCATGGGTCTGGGCGACGCCGCCACACGGCTGGCGGCGCAGGCGCTGATGTTCGAGGAGTTCATCGCCCGCGAACAGCGCGCCGGCCGTTTTGCGCCGCGGCTGCGCGCCGCCACGCAGCCGCTGCGGGTGCACGGCCATTGCCATCAGAAGGCCTTCGGTGCCATGCCGGCGGTGATGGAGGTGCTGCGCCTGATCCCGGGCGCCGACGTGCAGGCCATCGAAAGCTCGTGTTGCGGCATGGCCGGCGCCTTCGGCTACGAGGCGGCGCACCATGCGGTGTCGATGCAGATGGCCGAAGCGGCCCTGCTGCCGGCGGTGCGCGCGGCGCCGCAGGCGATCATCGTCGCCGACGGCACGAGCTGCCGGCATCAGATCGCCGACGGCGCGCAGCGCGAGGCCCTGCACGTGGCGCGGGTGCTCGCCGCGCATCTGGAGGCGCCGCCGGCCTGACGGACCGCCGATCAGGCCGCGCCCAGCTCGAGTTCAGGCCGCGCTCTGGCCGAGCACGCCGACGTCCACACGCTGCAGCTGCATGCGCGCCAGCGTCAGATTTGCAACGCTGGCGTCGAGCACGGCGTGCAGCAGGATGCCGGGATGGCCCGGCAGCGGGTGCAGCAGCAGATGGTGGCCGGTCAGCGTGACCGCGGCATCGGGCTGCGAAGGCCCCAGCCCGAGCTGGCGGCCGGTCTCGGCGAGCGCACTGAACAGACGCATGCCCTGCGCCACCAGCTTGTCGGCGTCGGGCCGGGCGCCGCTGTGGGCCAGCGACCGTGCACGGCGGAAGTCGAACACGCAGGCGCTGACCAGGCCCTTGATGGCCTGGCAGGCCTGCAGATAGTCCTGCCAGCGTCCGGGCACCAGGTCTTCGTCCTCGGGCACATGCGCCGGGGCATGCATCGGCATGGGCTCGGTGGGCGCATGCACGGGCGGGGTGGCGGCATGCGGGTTCGGCCGGGCGGCCGGCGCCGATGTCTCGCGCAGCCGGTTCCAGGCGCCGGTGACGTAGGTCCAGGCGTCGTTGGGCGACGCTGCCTGCGGCGTGACACGCACCTTCAGTCCCGGCGGGCCGACCAGCGCGGCGGCCTGCGCCGCCAGGGCGCCGGTGGATCCATGCGGCACCATCAGCAGGTCGCGGTTCGGCCAGGGCCCCTTGACGATGGCCTCGCGCACCGGCTGCAAGGCACCGGCGAGCAGATGAGGCGGCATCTCGCCGACCATCAGCACGCCGAGCCGGGCATGCGCGAGCAGGACGCTGGCCAAGGCCCGGCGCGATTGCGAATCGGTGTCGATGTCGGTGCTGTACACGCGCAGATGCTGCGAGCCGCGCCCCGGCAGTTCGACAAAGGGCAGCACCGCCAGCGCCACGCCATGGCCCTGACGGCGGATGGCCAGTTGCTGGACCTTGGTGTTGAGTGCAGTGGCGATGGCGCCCAGCAGGCGCAGCGACTGGCTGGCGCCGACGTCGTGCAGGGCGATGAACTCCGGCTGCAGGGCCGCGAACTGCTGCAGCATGGCCTGCGCCGGTTCAATCGCCACGAAGAGCTCGAGCTTGTCGTCGCCGATGCGCTGGCCGACGTCGTCCTGCCCCTCGCCGAGGTAGTCGGCGCGGTTGCGTACGATCTGCGTCGCGGGGGCGAGCAGTTCGTCGCGGGGCAGGGCCCGCGCTGTACCGGAAAGGTCGGTCATGCTCTGTCCCGAGTGATTCCGTCGATGATAGGCAGACGCTGAGCGCAGCGCATCCCCCTTGGGGTGGGCGACGGCTGTGGCACTTCTAGAATCCATGGCTGAAAAACCTCCTGGAGCCGACGGTGACGGCGGCGAATCGATGAACAAGCGCAATCCTGACGCCGGTGCCCCGGTGGTGGTGGTGGGGGCGGGCCTGGCCGGCCTGACCGTGGCGCTCGAACTGGCGGCTGGCCGGCGCGTGATCGTGCTCGCCAAGCGCGGGCTGGACGAAGGTGCGACCGCCTGGGCCCAGGGCGGCATCGTCGGCGTGCTCGGCGAGGACGACAGCATCGACTCCCATGTCCGGGATACGCAGGAAGCGGGCGCCGGACTGGTCGACGTGGACATCGCCCGCCATATCGCGCGCCACAGCGCCGAGGCCGTGGCCTGGCTGGTCGAGGCGGGGGTGCCCTTCACGCATGACCCGGCCGGGCCGCTCGGCCTGCACCTGACGCGCGAGGGCGGCCACGCCGTGCGCCGCATCGCGCACGCCGCCGACGCCACCGGCCGTGCGATCCACGAGGCGCTGCTGGCGCGTGCACGGGCGCACCCTGCGATCGAGCTGCGCGAGCGCTGGATGGCGCTGGACCTGGTCACGCAACACCATGTGGGCGGCACGCCGCGCTGCCACGGGGTCTATGCCCTGGACATGCACAGCGGCCGGGTCGAGACCCTGGCCGCGGCGGGCGTGGTGCTCGCCACCGGCGGCGTCGGCAAGGTCTACCGCTACACCAGCAACCCCGACACCGCCACCGGAGACGGCATCGCGATGGCCTGGCGCGCCGGTTGCCGGGTGGCGAACATGGAATTCATCCAGTTCCATCCAACCTGCCTGTACCACCCGCAGGAACGCAGTTTCCTGATCACGGAGGCGCTGCGTGGCGAAGGTGCGACCCTGCACCTGCCGGCCAGCGACGGCATCGGCGAACGTTTCATGCCGGCGCACGACCGGCGCGCCGAACTCGCCCCGCGCGACATCGTCGCCCGTGCGATCGACTTCGAGATGAAAAAGCACGGGGTCGACCATGTCTGGCTCGACGCGCGGCCGATCGTCGCCGACAAGGGCGAGGCCTTCCTGCGCGAACATTTTCCGACCATTCACGCGCGCTGTCTGGCGCTGGGCATCGACATCACGCACCAGCCCATTCCGGTGGTGCCGGCGGCGCATTACACCTGCGGCGGCGTGGTCACCGACCTGCAGGGCCGCGCCGACCTGCCGGGCCTGTACGCGGTGGGCGAAACCACCTACACCGGCCTGCACGGCGCCAACCGGCTGGCCAGCAACTCGCTGCTGGAATGTGTGGTGCTCGGGCGCAGTTGCGCCGAGCGGCTGCTGGTCGACGCCGCCGAGCCGCTCGCTGTGCTGCCGGCCTGGGACGAGAGCCAAGTCGAGGACGCCGACGAGCAGGTGGTCATCGCGCACAACTGGGACGAGCTGCGGCTCGTGATGTGGAACTACGTGGGTATCGTCCGCACGACCCGGCGACTTGAGCGCGCCCTGCACCGCATCAAGCTGCTGCGCGACGAGATCGAGGAGTACTACGGCAGTTTTCGCGTCACGCGCGACCTGCTCGAGCTGCGCAACCTCGTGGTCAACGCCGAATTGATCGTGCGCTCGGCCCTGCGCCGGCACGAAAGCCGCGGGCTGCACTTCAGCCGCGACTTCCCGGACGCGCTGCCGGTGAGTTTCCCGACCCTGCTCACGCGCAGCGCCAGGAGCGTCAGGCGCTGAATGCCCGCCTCAGCCGCGCGCGCGCATCGCCGCGCGCGCCTGCACGAATCCGAAGGCGGACTCGACGGCGTCGGCCACCGCCTTGGCGTGGTTCGATCGTTCGCTCTCGGTCTGGTAGAAGGCCAGGTCGACCTGGTGCCGGATGTAGCGCGGCGGCAGCCGGTTGAGCGCGACGCAGGCCACGTCGGCCAGCAGGTCGGCGCGCTCGGCCAGGCCGGGGTAGCGCGGCAGGGTGGCGAGCACGGCATCGAACACGGCCTGTTCGTTGTGGTTGCGGATGGACGAAAATTCGGCGCTCATCGCCGGCATATCGGCCGCCGCGGGCTGCACTGAAGGCCGCTGAAGGCCCGCGCCGCCGCGTCAGGCCGGCCCGGCCACGCGCATCGAAAAATCGACCGCGCTGACATCCTTGGTCAGCCGCCCGATCGAGATCCGGTGCACGCCGGTGGCGGCGATGTCGCGCAGCTGCGCCAGCTCGACGCCGCCGGAGACCTCGAGCAGGGCGCGCTCGCCGGCCATCGCCACCGCGGCGCGCATGCGCGACAGGTCGAAGTTGTCCAGCAGCACGCTCTTGGCGCCATGTTCTAGGGCCTGGGCCAGCTGGTCCAGGGTCTCGACCTCGATCTGGATCTCGACCCCGGCGTCCAGCGCGCGCGCCGACGCCAGCACCTGGGCGATGCCTCCGGCCGCCGCGATGTGGTTTTCCTTGATCAGGATGCCGGCGTACAGGGCCAGGCGCTGGTTCTGCCCGCCGCCCACGCGCACCGCGTACTTCTGTGCCAGACGCAGGCCCGGAATGGTCTTGCGCGTGTCCAGGATCGCGCAGCCGTGCAGGCGCGGGCTGGCGCCGGCCACGGCGTCGACATGGCGCCGCGTGATCGTCGCCGTGCCGCTGAGCAGTTGCAGGAAGTTCAGCGCCGGGCGCTCGGCAGCGAGCAGCGCACGGGCGTCGGCGTCGATGCTCACCACCGCCTGGTCGGGCGTGGTCCAGGCGCCGTCTTCCAGCGACCAGTCCAGGCGCGCCATCGGGTCCAGGCGCTGGAAGACGCCGTCGAACCAGTCGCGGCCGCAGAGCACCGCGGCTTCGCGGGCGACCACACGGGCGTGCACCCGCTGGCGGGCCGGTACCAGCATGCCGGTCCAGTCGCCACGGCCGATGTCCTCGGCCAGCGCTGCCATGATGTTGCGCCGGCGCGCCTCGTCCAGCGTCTCGTTGTGTTCAAACATCGCGCCGTGCTCAGGCTGCGCCAATGTTGCGCACCAGGCCCGGCGCCTGCAATGCCGCCGGGTTGGCGGCGGTGAAGTCCAGCATGCGCTCGATGCAGCCCAGGGCCTGCGTCCGGGTCGGCTCCGGCACCAGGATCTCGCCCCTGCCCTGTTCGAGGCAGGCCGCCACGCCCTGCAGGGCGTTCATCGCCATCCAGGGGCATTGCGCGCAGCTCTTGCAGGTGGCGCTGCCGCCGGCGGTCGGCGCCTCGATCAGCAGCTTGTCCGGCGCGAGCTGGCGCATGCGGTGCATCAGGCCCTTGTCGGTGGCGATGATGTAGGTTGGCGCGTCGCCCTTCGACACCGCATTCAGGATCTGCGTCGTCGAGCCGACCACGTCGGCCTGCGCGATCACGCTGGCCGGCGACTCCGGGTGCACCAGCACCTTGGCTTCGGGGTGCTCGCTCCTGAGCAGGTCCAGCTCCAGGCCCTTGAACTCGTCGTGCACGATGCAGGCGCCATTCCACAGCAGCATGTCGGCGCCGGTCTGCTCCTGGATGTAGTGGCCCAGGTGCCGGTCGGGCGCCCAGAGGATCTTGCGGCCCTGGTCCTGCAGGTGCCTGACGATGCCCAGGGCGCAGGAACTCGTCACCATCCAGTCGGCACGCGCCTTCACCGCGGCACTGGTGTTGGCGTAGACCACCACCGCGCGGTCCGGGTGCGCGTCGCAGAAGGCGCTGAATTCGTCGGCCGGGCAGCCCAGGTCGAGCGAGCAGGTGGCGTCCAGGTCGGGCATCAGCACGCGCTTGTGCGGGCTCAGGATCTTGGCCGTCTCGCCCATGAAACGCACGCCGGCGACGACCAGGGTCTGCGCGGAATGGTCGCGCCCGAAACGCGCCATCTCCAGCGAATCGGCGACGATGCCGCCGGTTTCCAGCGCCAGATCCTGGATGTCGCCGTCTACGTAGTAATGCGCCACCAGCACCGCGTCCTTGGCCTTCAGCAAAGACCGGATGCGCGCCAGCGTGGCCTCGCGTTCGGCCGGCGACAGGGTTGCGGGCACCTTGGCCCAGGCACGCGCCGTGCAACTGCTGCCGGTCTGATCCTGGCGGGTGTAGTCGTAGAGGACCTGTTCCATGCTCTTGGCGCTCAGCGGGCGCGGTTCGCGGTCGGGGAGTGAGATCCTACAGGCGAGGCGAGCAGCCGCGTCGGCGGCAGGCCGACCGAGCGTCGGACCATCGCGCTGAAGGCGCTGGCACTGGCGTAGCCGAGTTCGGCGGCGATGACCCCCATCGGCCGGCCCTGCGCGGCCAGGGTCAGCGCACGCCCGAGCAGCACCTGCTGGCGCCAGGGGCCGAAGCTGGTGGCCAGTTCATCGCGGAACAGGCGCGCGATGGTGCGTTCGCTGGCGCCCGCCTGGGCCGCCCAGCCGGCCAGGCTGTCGTGCCGCGTCGGATCGGCGATCACCGCCTGACACAGCGCCCGCAGGCGCTTGTCGCGCGGCATCGTGATGCCCAGCGGCACCGTGGCCGCGCGGCGCAGTTCGTCGAGCACCAGGGCGCCGAGCCGGCGCTCGCGCGCCAGGGCCTCGGTGTCCGGCGCCGGGCTGGTGTCCGGGTGCACACCCATTTGCAGCACCAGTTCGCGCAGCAGGGGCGAGACCTCCAGCACCCGGCAATGGCGCCAGGCCGCCTGCTCGGCCGCCGCCACGCCGGGGCCGGCTTCACCCGGCGACTGGTGGATGTACAGGGTGCGCAGTTCGGTGGTTTCGACCACGCGCAGCACATGTTCGATGCCCGGCGGAACCCACAGCGCACGCCAGGCGGGCACCAGATAGGTGGCCGTCTCGGCGCTCAGATGGGCGACACCGGAGACGGCGATCGCCACCTGCGCCCAGGCATGCTGGTGCGGGCGGATCTCGGTGTCGGGGTCGAGCCGCCTGGCCTTGGCCCGCACCGGCCTGGCCGCCGACGGCGCAAAGCGCGCCGGGTCCAGCGGCGCCAGAAGATGGCGGGGCAGGGCTGCCGGAAGGGTTCCGGCGGCCCTGCGGGCAGGTGTCGATGCGCAGGCGCGGGCCATGGCGTGATCTCGATAGAACTTGTCCGACTATCGTAACTCGGCCGTGATTCGCCCCACTACAGTGAGGTCCATGGACAGCACGACCCTGACGCCGCCGACCCCCTGGCGCCGCGACGCCAAAGTCATCGGCCTGATCAGCATTGCGCACAGCATCAGCCACTTCAGCCAGCTCCTGCTGGCGCCGCTGTTCCCCTGGCTGAAGGACGCCTTCGGTGTCGGCTACGCCGAACTCGGCTTCCTGATGACGATCTTCTTCGTCGTCTCCTGCATCACCCAGGCGGCGGCCGGTTTCTGGGTCGACCGGCGCGGCCCGCGGCCGGTGCTCATCGCCGGCCTGAGCCTGATCGGTCTGTCGGCGCTGGGTTATGCGGCGAGCACCAGCTACCTGATGCTGGCGCTCTTCTCGGTGACCGCCGGCATCGGCAACGGGGTGTTCCACCCGGTGGACTACACCTTGCTCAACCGCAAGATCGGCAAGACGCGCCTGGGCCATGCCTACAGCGCCCACGGCATCAGCGGCAGCCTGGGCTGGGCGCTGGCGCCGGCCCTGCTGGTGCCGCTGACCCTGGCCCATTCCTGGCGCGTGGCCCTGGTCGTGGCCGCAGCGCTGGTGTTCGCGGTGCTGCTCATGGTGCTGCTCAACCGCGAGCCCCTGAGCGTCGAGCCGCTGCCGGCCAACCCGGCGGGTGCCGGCGCCGTCGAAGGTTCGATGGATTTCCTGCGCATTCCCGCGGTCTGGATGTGTTTCGGCTTCTTCTTCTTCTACGCCGGTGCGCTGTCGGTGGTGCAGAGTTTCGCCGCCGAGTCGGCGCGCATCCTGCATGAGGTGCCGGCCGCGCTGGCCGCGATCTGCCTGAGCATCTACATGGTCAGTGCCGCCATCGGCATGGTCGGCGGCGGTTTCCTGGCCGCCAACCCGGCGCGTTGTGAACCTGTCGTGGGGGCTGGTTTCGGCATCGCGGCGCTGATCGCGCTGGCCGTCGGGTTTGCCGATCTGCCGCCGCTTGCGGTGCCGGTGATGTTCGGCCTGATGGGCCTGGCCGCCGGCACCGCCGGCCCCTCGCGTGACCTGATCGTCAAGCGATCTTCGCCCGACAACGCCACCGGCCGCGTCTACGGGGTGGTCTACGCCGGCCTGGACATCGGGCAGGCGGTGGTGCCGCTGCTGGTGGGCCGGCTGATGGACCTGCACCAGTACCGCAGCGTCTGGCTGGTGCTGGCCCTGCTGCAGGCGGTGCTCATCGTCAGCGCCTTCAGCGTGCGCCGGGTGCGGCGTACGCTGGCCGCGCCGCTGGCGGCCTGACCGGGTTCAAACGCGGTTCAGACGCAGCGTCGGTGGCGCGCGATGCAGGTGTCGAGCACCTCGCCGCCGTCGCGCTGCCACCAGTTCGCCGTCGAAAAGATCTCGACTTCGCTGTAGCCGGCAAAACCCTGGGCCTCGACCCAGGCGCGGGCCTGCCGGATGTCGATGACACCGTCGCCCATCATGCCGCGGTCGTTGAGCAGGTCGGTGGTCGGGAGCAGCCAGTCGCAGACGTGCAAGGCGAGCAGTCGCGCGTTGCCGGCGCGCGTGATCTGCGCCGGCAGCTTGGGGTCCCACCAGACATGGTAGAGATCGACCGCGACACCGAGCGCGCCGCTGCGCTGCGGGTCCAGCGCATCGCACAGGTCCAGCGCCTGCTCCAGGGTGTTCACGCAGGCGCGGTCGGCGGCGTACATCGGGTGCAGCGGCTCGATGGCCAGGGGCATGCCGCGTTCGCGGGCGTCGGCGAGCAGGGTCGCGATGCCCTCGGCCACCTGGGCGCGCGCGCCGGCAATGTCCTTGTGCGCCGGCTGGCCGCTCAATGCGCCGGGCAGGCCGCCGACCACCAGCACCAGGCAGGGTGCCTGCAAGGTGCAGGCTTCGTCCAGCGCGCGCCGGTTGTCGTCGATCGTGGCCTGCCGCCCGGCGGCATCGGCATAGGTGAACATGCCGCCGCGGCAGTAGCCCGAAAGTTCGATGCCGTGGCTGCGCAGGGTGCGGGAGGTGTCCGCCAGCCCGGCCGCCTGTACCTGGTCGCGCCAGGGCGACACGGCGCGGATGCCGCGCTCGGCACAGGCGTCCAGGATCTGCAGCAGCGGCCAGTCCTGGCCGCGCTGGCGGCGCACGGTGGCGGTGTTGATCGACAGCCAGCGGTGGTCCTTGCTGAAATCCCTCATCGACGAATCCCGTGCAGGGCCAGCAGATGCCCCATGCGCTGGATCGCGAGGTCCGGCTGCTCGATCAGCCCGGCCGCGTCGGCGAGGCGGAACAGTTCGACCAGATGCGGCAGCGAACGGGTGCTCTGCTGCCCGCCGACCATCACGAAATGGTCCTGGTGGCCGTTCAGCCAGGCCATGAAAATGACCCCGGTCTTGTAGTAGCGCGTCGGCGCCTTGAAGATGTGGCGCGACAGCGGCACGGTCGGCGCCAGGATGGCGTGGAAGCGGTCCAGGTCATCGGCGGCGAGTGCCGCGAGCGCCGCGCTCGCCGCCGGCGCGATGGCGTCGAAGATGCCGAGCAGGGCGTCGCTGTGGTGCCGGTTGGGGGTCTCGCCGACGCCGTCGCCGGCGATCAGCTCGGCATAGTTGAAATCGTCGCCGGTGTACATGCGCACGCCCGGCGGCAGGCGTCGGCGCATGCGGATTTCCTGCTCCTTGTCGAGCAGCGAGATCTTGATGCCGTCGACCTTGTCGGGGTGTGCAGCGATGACGCCGAGCGCCGTGTCCATCGCCGCGTCCACCTCGGCGCTGCCCCAGTAGCCGGCGAGTGCCGGGTCGAACATCTCGCCCAGCCAGTGCAGCACCACCGGCGCGCGCGCCTGCGACAGCACGCGGTCGTAGACATGTTCGTAGTCGGCCGGGCTTCTGGCCACGCGCGCCAGCGCGCGGCTGGCCATCACGATCAGTCGCCCGCCGAGGGCCTCGATGGCGGCCATCTGCTCCTCGTAGGCGCGGATCACGTCGTCCACGCTGCGCGCATCCTCGGGCGCGAGCTGGTCGGTGCCGCAGCCGCTGGCCACCAGCGCGCCCGGGTGGGCGGCCGCGGCACGCAGCGAGCGGCCGATCAGCTCCAGCGAGGTCGGCCAGTCCAGGCCCATGCCGCGCTGCGCGGTGTCCATCGCCTCGGCCACGCCCAGGCCCATCGACCACAGGCGCTCACGGTAGGCGATCGTGGCGTCCCAGTCGATGGCGCATTGCAGCCAGGGGTCGATCGCGGCGCGTGCATCGGCGACGACATGCGCCGCCGAATAGGCGATGCGCGTCAGCGCCTGGCCGGCGACGGCCGGGGTGAAGTTGCCAGGGCCCTTGAGGGCGTAGGACTGCAGCGAGCCATCGGCGGCGGGGAGTGAAATCTGCATGGTTCTGTCTCAATCCAAGGTTCATGCGTGGATCCGGCTTTGCCGGTCCGCCGCATGCGCCCCCTCGGGGGGCAGCGACCGGGAGGGCGGGATTTGTTCACAGGCTCTCAGATTTGCAGCGGCGGCACGTCGACCCAGCGCCGTTGTTTCCAGCTTTCCAGCGCAGCCTCGACCAGCTGCACGCCCTTGGCGCCCTCGGGCAGGGTCCAGCAATAGGGCGCATCTTCGACCACATGGCGGATGAAGGCTTCCCACTGGATCTTGAAGCCGTTGTCGTAGGCCTGGGTGTCCGGCACCTCCTGCCACTGCTCGTGGAAGTTCATGGTCTGCTTGACGTCCGGGTTCCACACCGGCCGCGGTGTCGCCACCCGGCTCTGCGCCCGGCAATCCTGCAGGCCGGCCACCGCCGAGCCATGCGTGCCGTCGACGTGGAAGGTCACCAGGTCGTCACGCCGCACGCGCGTCGCCCAGCTCATCGTCAGCTGGGCGATCACCGGCTCGCCGTTGTGGCCCTTGAGCTCGGCGGTGGCGTAGGCGGCATCGTCGGCGGTGCACGCATACGGCTGACCGGCTTCGTCCCAGCGCTGCTCGATGTGCCTGGCACCCAGGCAGCTGATGGACTGCACTTCGCCGAACAGCTTGTCCAGCACATAGCGCCAATGGCACATCATGTCCAGGATCATGCCGCCGCCGTCTTCGCTGCGGTAGTTCCAGCTCGGGCGCTGGATCGGCTGCAGGTCACCTTCGAAGACCCAGTAGCCGAAGTCGATGCGCACGCTGAGCATGCGGCCGAAGAAGCCGGCGCGGCGCAGCATGTCGAGCTTGCGCAGCCCGGGCAGGAAGAGCTTGTCCTGCACCGCGCCATGTTTCAGGCCCGAGCCCTGCGCCAGCTTCGCGATCTCGACCGCCTGGTTGAGGTTGGTGGCGATCGGCTTCTCGCAGTACACATGTTTGCCGGCGCGGATCGCCTGCGCGAGCAGGGTCGGGCGCATCTGGGTCGTGCCGGCGTCGAAGAACACCGCGTCGGCCGGGTTGGCCAGGGCCGCGGCGAGGTCGCTGCCGTGGCGCGCGATGCCGTGCAACTTCGCCAGCGCGGCGATCTTCTCTGCGTTGCGGCCGATCAGGATCGGATCGGGCATCACCGTGTCGCCATTCGCCAGGGTCACGCCACCTTGCTCGCGGATGGCGACGATGGAGCGGATCAGGTGCTGGTTCATGCCCATGCGCCCGGTCACGCCGTGCATGATGAGGCCGAGTCGGCGGGTGGTCATCGTGGAGTCCTTCAGGTGATGGCGGTCAGGGTGTCCCAGCGCAGCTCGGCGGCGCGGGCGAAGCCGGCACCGTGCAGGCTGCGCAGGTCCAGCCGGCCGCCGGCCACGCGCAGGTGCACGCGGCCGCGGGGGTCGCGGGTGTAGAGCCCGGGGTGGGCGTCGCAGAAGGCGTCGGCTTCGGCGGGCGGGGCGCTGCCGAAGCCGTCGACATAGTGGTGGCCGTTGCGTTCGATATGGGTCACGCCCAGGCTGGCGGCGAGCAGGCTGTCCTGCTGCACGGCCAGGCCGGCCTGGCAGGTCAGGTCCTCGCCCGAGAGCAGGGTGCCGGGCAGGGTGCGCAGCCGCGCGGCATTGCGCAGCGAGCGGTAGATGCCCTTGCAGGCCTTGCTCGAGATGCCGCGGTAGCCCAGGTGCAGGCCTTCGTCGAGCGCTTCATCGTGGTCGTCGGACTCGTCCAGGATCACCGGCACCTCGATGCCCAGGCCCTGGATCGGCGTGCGCAGCGCGATCGCGCGCGGCAGCGGCTGCTCGAGCAGCAGGGTGCGCCGGCGCAACTCGTCCAGCGCCGGGGTGGCTCGCAGGCGCCGCCAGAAGTCGGCCAGGACCTCGGCGTCGGCAAAGGACTCGTTGCCGTCCAGGGTCACGCGGTAGTCGCCGGCGTCGGCAAGCACCGCGGCGATGGCCTGCAGGCGATCCAGGTCGGCGTCGGCGCGGCCGCCGAGCTTGAGCTTGAAGCGCAGCAGGCCGTAGTCGCGGATTGCGTCGGCCAGGGTCGCCGGCAGGCCGTCCTGCGGGTCCGCGCCCGGGTCGCCGGGGTGCAGGCGGTCGGCCAGGCCCACGGTGTGGCGCAGCCAGACCATGTCCGGGCGCTGCAGGCCGGCGTCGCGCGCATAGGGGTCGCCGAGCAGGCCGGCCGCGACGCCGTCGCACCAGGACCGGTTCGCCGCGCGCAGCGCCGCGTCGGCCACCGCCTTGTCGAGCTGCGCCGCGCCGAACTGGGCCGCCAGGCGTGGCAGGCCGAGCGCGACGCCGGCGGCCACCGCCACCGCACCGGCATCTGCCGAAAGCTGCCAGGGCGTGCCGGTTTCGCCCTCGAAAGCCGAGCGTGCCTGGCGCAGGGCCTGGCGCAGCTGCTCGAAGTTCTGCTCATGGGTCAGCGCCGGCGACTTGTCGAACCATTTCGGCACCATCAGCTCGGCCGTCGCGCCGCGGACACTGTGTCCATTGATCTCGGCATGCACCTGCACGAAGGCCTGTGGGCAGTGCGTGACCGTGGCCGCACCAAACCGGAAGGGCAGGCGCAGCCGCACCGGCCGCTCGAAAAGTTCGACCCGCCGCACGCGGACCTGTACTGCACTCATCGCAGGGCCTCCAGCACGCCGCGCACATGGCCGACACTGACCGCCGCGCAGCTGTCGGCGTCGGGCCAGTAGTCGAAGGGTTCGATCGCCAGCCAGCCGCGGTAGCCCAGGGCCTGCAGCGCCGCCAGCGGCGCAAACACCGGCGTGGCGCCCTGGCCGGGGCCACGGCGGTTGTGGTCGTTGAGCTGCACATGGGCGATGTGGCCGCTGGTCAGCCAGCGGCGCAGCAGGGTGGCCGCGTCTTCGGTCTCGGCGCTGGACGCGGCGCTCAGGTCGAGCATCGTGCGCAGCGCGGGCGAGCCGACGGCGTCGACCACCGCCGCGGCCTGGGCCACGGTGTTGATGACCGGCGTCTCGGCCGGCGACAGCGGTTCGATGCAGTAGCTCAGCCCGGCCGCCTGTGCAAACCCGGCCAGCATGGCCCAGGACTCGGTGCAGCGCGCCAGCGCATCGTCCAGGCTCTGGCCGGGGGCCGGCGCACGCTGGGCCGGCGAACCGTGCACCATGACCTGAGCACCGCAGGCGGCAGCAAAATCGATCAAGCCACGCAGCACGTCCAGCGTTCGCCGGCGCAGCGCCGCGTCGGGGCTGGCGATCGACAGCCCCGGCGGCTGCACCAGCAGCCAGTGCAGGCTCGAGATCACCAGGCCCTCGGCCGCAGCGGCCGCGCGCACCCGCGCGGCCGTGGCCACCGACCAGTCGGCCGGGTCATGGCCAAGCGTGAAGGGCGCGATTTCCAGGCCCTGGCATCCGAGCGCGGCGGCACGTGCACATTGGGCCGGGAAGTCCAGGTGGCGCAGCACCTCGTTGCACAGTGCGAGCTTCATGCCGGCCTGGCCCTGCGCCGCATCGACCACAGCTTCCAGGCGACGATGACGAAGATCAGCGCCGCCAGGCCACCGGCGATCGGCCGCGTGAAGAAGGGAACGAGGCTGCCGTCGGACAGCACCAGCGCACGCTTGAGGTTCTTCTCGAGCAGGTCGCCGAGCACGATGCCCAGCACCAGCGGAGCCATCGGGTAGCCGTAGTGGCGCAGTACGTAGCCGATGCCACCGAAGGCCAGCATCACGTAGACGTCGAACAGACGGCCCGAAATGGCGAAGCTGCCGACGGCGCAGAGCACGAAGATGATGGGCACGATCAGGTGCTGCGGCACGCGCAGCACCATCACCAGCAGTCGCGTCAGCGTCAGGCCGTAAATCAGGATGCCGATCGTCGCGAACAGCATCATCGCGACCACGTCGTAGATGAACTGCGGGTGCTCGATCATGATCATCGGGCCCGGCTGCACGCCGTGGATGATCATCGCGGCCATCAGCACCGCGGCCGGCGCCGAGCCGGGCACGGCCAGGGTCAGCACCGGGATCATGGCGCCCGGCACGCAGGCGTTGTCTCCCGTCTCGGCCGCCATCAGGCCTTCGACCGAACCATGGCCGAACCTGTCGGCCTCGGCGCTGGCGCGCTTGGCTGCGGCGTAGGACGCCCAGGCGGCCACGTCCTCGCCGACGCCGGGCACGATGCCCACGCCGGTGCCGATGATCCCGGAGCGCAGGATGGTGCGCCAGTACTTCAACACGTCGCCGAGCCGGGGCACGACGGCGTCGAAGGGGCTGACCTTGACCGCCGCACGATGTTCGCGCATCGCCGTCAGCAGTTCGGCGAAGCCGAAGGCGCCGACCAGGGCCGGCACCAGGGCGATGCCGCCGGCCAGGTCGCGGGTACCGAAGGCGAAGCGCTCGTAGGCGTACTGCGGCTCCTGGCCGATGGTGGCGACGAACAGGCCCGCGATGCCGGCGATCCAGCCCTTGAGCGGATCGTCCCCGGTCAGGGTGCCGGCGATGATGACGCCGAACAGCGCCAGCCAGAAGAACTCGTAGGCGCCGAACTTCAGCGCCAGATTGCCCAGCACCGGCGTGAACGCGGCGAGCAGGGTCATGCCGATCAGGGTGCCCAGCACCGAGCCGCTGGTGGCCACGCCCATGGCGCGTCCGGCCAGGCCCTGGCGGGCGAGCGCGAAGCCGTCCAGGCACGAAGCCGCCGAAGCCGGCGTGCCCGGGATGTTGAGCAGGATCGCCGAGCGCGAGCCGCCGTAGATCGCACCGACATAGGTGCAGATCAGCACCAGCAGAGCTTCGTCGTGGGCGAGCTTGATCGTCAGCGTCGTCATCAGCGCCAGGCCCATCGTGGCCGTCAGGCCGGGCAGGGCGCCGATGACCACCCCGACCAGGGAGGCCAGCAGGGCGTAGAAGATGATCGTCGGCGTCGCGAAGTGCGCGATCGAATGGCCGAAGGCCAGCAGTCCGTCGAACATCAGGGCAGGCGCACGAGGAACAGGTCTTCGAAGACCAGCACCACGACCGCGGCGGTCAGCACACCGGCCAGCAGGGCAATGACGATGCGGCGCGGGCCATGCGACGTGTCGGCGTACAGCCAGGCGAAGACGGCCACGAACACGGCCGTCGCCGGCGCGAACGGCAGGCGGCCGACGGCGCCTGCCGCGTAGGCCAGGGTCAGGGCCAGGGTCACCAGCACCCGGCGGTTGAGCAGCGGTTCGGTGGCGGTGGCGTCGGCGTCATGCGTGCGCCGGCCACGCCAGGCGAGCGCCGCGCCGAGCAGGATCAAGGCCAGCCCGAACAGACCCGGCACCAGGCCCGGCGCGGTGTAGAGCGTGCCGCCCATCTGCTCGAAGCGGTCCATGCGCCAGGCGGCCGCGAAGATCACGGCACCCCCGGCCATCCAGCCCAGGCCGCCCTTCAGGTCGCTCGCCGCCTGACTCATGTCTGCCCATCGCCGAACGTGTACGTTCGACGATCCCCCGAGGCAATGCGGACCGGCTTGGGAGCGACCCGGCGCTCGGCCCGCCGCGAGGAGGTGGCCACGGGATCGATTCAGGGCTTGGGGATGCCGACCGTGTCGGGCGAGACCTTGGCCTTGCCCGCCGCCTGCTGCGTCCAGGCATAGGCCTGCACGGCCGGGAAGGCGGCCTGCTGCGCCGCGTCGCCGGCCAGTGGTGCGAACAGCGCGCCACGGGCTTCGGCGTACGTCTTCAGCGCTTCGTTGTTGGCCATCGGGCCGGCCCAGATCTTGTCCAGGGTGGCCGTGACCTCGGCCGGAACACCCTTGGGCACGAAGATGCCGAAGTAGTTGACGGCGTCCTTGAAGCCCGGGATCGTCTGCGACAGCGCGGGGATCGTGCCGTAGCCGTCGATCGTCAGCGGCTTGTCGCCGACCACCGCCAGCGGTCGGATCTTCTTGGCGCGGATCATCTCGGTCTGCTCGGCCGCGAGCTGGGTCGTGACCTCGGTTTCGCCGGCCATCGTGGCCACCACCGCCGGGTTGCCGCCGTCGTAGGTCACGTGTTTGTAGCTGACACCGGCGGCGCGCGCGATGGCTTCGATCGCGGCGTGGCCGCTGGAGTTGACACCGGCGGTGGCCACGGCAATGGCGCCGGGTTTGGCCTTCATCGCCGCCAGCAACTCGGCCATCGTCTTGTACGGCGAGTCGGCGTTGACGCCGACGACGGCGATGTGGGCGACGTTGAGGTACAGGTTCCAGTCCTTCAGGCTGGTTTCCAGCATGCCCAGCACCTTGTAGGTGCCCAGGTCCTTGGCCGCGCCGGCGGTCCAGGTGTAGCCGTCCTTGGGCGCTTCCATCGCATTCTTGGTGCCGACCGAGCCCGAGGCGCCGGGCTGGTTCAGGATCACGACCTTCTGGTTCAGCGCCTTCTCGATCTCGACGGCGGTGACGCGCGTGACCTGATCCGTGGAGCCGCCTGCGGCCCAGGGCACGATGATGGTGATCGGCTTGTTCGGCTGCCACTGGGCCTGTGCGGCGCTGGCGGCGAGCACGGCCGCGGCCATCAGGCCGGCGCTGCGCAGGGTGCGGGGCAAGAAAGAACGCATGGCTTGTCTCCTGTTTGAATTCACCAAGTGTTGAATTGTGAAAAGCGCCCGGCTGCCTGTCAATCGGCCGGCGGGTTCAGTCCCTCAGGACATACCCGAGGATCACGTCGCAGATGTGCGAAAGGCGTTCGTGGCGCGCCTTGGGGCTGGTGAGATCGCGGCCGAAGATCGCCGACAGGGTGTGCCGGTTGGACAGGTAGAAGTAGGCCAGGCCGGCAATCGAGATGTAGAGCTGCATCGGGTCGATGCCGCCGCGCAGCACGCCGTCGCGCCGCCCGCGCTCGAGGATCTCGCCGAGCGTGCTGATCAGCGGCGAGTTCATCTCGCGGATCCGTTCCGAGCCGGCCAGGTGGCGCGCCTGGTGCAGGTTTTCGCTGTTCAGCAGCGACAGGAACTCGGGATGCTCGAGGTAGTAGTTCCAGGTGAACTCGGTGAGCCGGCGGATCGCCGCGGCCGGGGGCAGGTCGGTCAGGTGGAGCTGCTTTTCCGCCTCGCGGATGCTCAGATAGGTGTGCTCGAGCACGGCCAGGAAGAGTGCGTCCTTGCTGTCGTAGTAGTAGTACAGCAGGCGCTTGTTGAGCCCCGCGCGCTCGGCGATGCGCTCCACGCGGGCGCCGCCGAGGCCAAAGGTGGCGAACTCGTCGCGCGCCGCGGCGAGGATCGTCTCGCGCGAGCGGTCGGCGTCGCGGGTTTTGGGTGGCGCGGCCGCGGGCTGGGGTTTCATGGCTGAATAATTAACCGAATGGGGAATTGAGCGTTCGAGGGAATTCCCCAGGCATCGGGATAATGCCTGCGCATCCCCGCAACCGGAGAACACCGATGTCGTCACGCCCTGCCGGCCACGCCCTCGTCGAAGCCCTGCTCGCCCAGGGGGTGCAGACCGCCTTCGGCGTGCCCGGCGAAAGTTATCTGGCGGTGCTCGACGGTTTCCACGAATACCGCGATCGAATCCGCTTCGTGGCCTGCCGCCAGGAAGGCGGCGCCGCCTTCATGGCCGAGGCGCAGGGCAAGCTCGGCGGCCGGCCGGGCATCTGCTTCGTCACTCGCGGTCCGGGGGCGACGAATGCCAGCATCGGCATCCACACCGCTTTCCAGGACTCGACGCCGCTGATCGTCTTCGTCGGCCAGGTGGCCAGCGACCAGCGCGACCGCGAGGCCTTCCAGGAGCTCGACTACCGGCAGTTCTTCGGCCCCGGCACCCTGGGCATGGCCAAGTGGGTGGCCGAAGTCCAGGATGCCGACCGGCTGCCGGAGTACGTGGCGCGCGCCTTTCACACCGCGCTGCAGGGCCGGCCGGGACCGGTGGTGCTGGCCCTGCCCGAGGACATGCTGAGCAGGCCGACCGCAGCGCCGGTGCTGGCAAAAGTGCAGCCGGCCCTCGCCTGGCCGGCGCCCGACGGGCTGCAGCAGGTCCGGCGCCTTCTGCTGGGCGCGCAGCGGCCCCTGCTCATCGCCGGCGGCAGCGGCTGGGACGCCGAAGGCTGCGCCGCGCTGCAGCGTTTTGCCGAGAACTGGCAGTTGCCGGTGGGCTGCGCCTTCCGTTTCCAGGACAGCTTCGACAACCGGCATCCGCAGTACGCCGGCGACGTGGGCATCGGCATCAACCCGAAGCTGGCGGCGCGCGTGCGCGAGGCGGACCTGATCCTGGCCCTGGGCATCCGCCTGGGCGAGATGACGACCGGCGGCTACACCCTGCTGACGCCGCCGACGCCGGCCCAGACCCTGATCCATGTGCATGCCGGGGCCGAAGAACTCGGCCGCGTCTATGCCGCCGAGCTGCTGCTGCAGGCCGCGCCGGCACAGGCCGCGAAGGCGCTCGAATCGCTGGACGCACCGTCTGATCTGCCCTGGAGCGACTGGACCGCCGCCGCCGCCGCCGACTACGCCGCCAACCACGAAGCGCAGCCGGTGGTGCCGCTGGACCTCGCCGTGGTCATGAAGACCGTGCAGCGCCTGGTGCCGGCCGACACCGTCTACACCAATGGCGCGGGCAACTACAGCGGCTGGCTGCACCG
The DNA here is from genome assembly GCA_964637205.1 of uncultured Rubrivivax sp. GTDB lineage: Bacteria > Pseudomonadota > Gammaproteobacteria > Burkholderiales > Burkholderiaceae_C > Rubrivivax. The sequence continues at coordinate 47,540 of CAZWUR010000013.1, read as the reverse complement.
CTATGTGCGCTACTTCGGGCTGCAGCATCATGGCCGCACGCAACTGGCGCCGACCTCGGGCGCGATGGGCTATGGCCTGCCGGCTGCGGTGGCGGCGGCTCTGCTGTACCCCGAGCGCACGGTGGTCAACGTGGCCGGCGACGGCGACTTCCTGATGACGGGCCAGGAACTGGCCACCGCCAGCGGCTACGGCGCCGGCCGCGGTGCCGGGCGCCTGCTCAGCATCGTCGTCGACAACGCCAGCTACGGCACGATCCGCATGCACCAGGAGCGCGAGTTTCCGGGCCGCCTCAGCGGCAGCGATCTCTACAACCCGGACTTTGCGGCCTATGCACGCGCTTTCGGCTGGCATGCCGCGCGGGTGGAGCGCACCGCCGAGTTCGAACCCGCCCTGGTCGAGGCGCTGGCCGCCGGCCGCCCGGCCCTGCTGCACCTGAAGCTCGACACCGACGTCATCACCAGCCGCGGCACGCTGTCGGCGATCCGCGAAGCGGCGCTGCGTCGGCAGGGCTGAACGCCGCGACGCATTGCGGGCCCTGATTCGGGATGGCCCTTGCCGGGGCCGCTAAAGTCGAAGGCTTCCACAATCATCAAAGGAGGTTTTATGGGTCTGCTGAGTTTCATCAAGGAAGCGGGCGAGAAGCTGCTGGGCATCGGCGGCGCCAAGGCTGCCGAGGCGGCCAAACCCGAGGTCGCGGCGCAGTCGATCGTCGACTACATCAAGGCCCAGGGCATCGACACCGCCGGGCTGTCCGTCAGCTTCGACAATTCCACGGCCACCGTCAGCGTCGGCGGCACCGTGCCCGACCAGGCGACCAAGGAGAAGATCCTGCTGTGCTGCGGCAACGTGGCGGGGGTATCGGGCGTGAACGACAAGCTCGTGGTCAGCGCCCCGGCGCCCGAGGCGCAGTACCACACCGTGGTCAGCGGAGACAACCTGTCGAAGATCGCCAAGAAGTTCTACGGCGACGCGAACAAGTACCCGCTGATCTTCGAGGCCAACAAGCCGATGCTCAAGCACCCGGACAAGATCTACCCGGGTCAGATGCTGCGCATTCCGCCGCAGTGAGGCCGTGAGCCTGCCGTGCCCGTGAAGGACTTCTCCACCTGTGACCTCTGCGACCCGCGCAAGGCCGACGGCGACGGCGCCTTGCGCGTGCTGCCGCCGATCTTCGTGGCCTATGGCGGGCGGGCGAAGTTCGCCGGCCCGCTGCGCACGCTGCGTTGCTACGAAGACAACAGCTCGGTGAAGGCGCTGCTGGAATCGCCGGGGCAGGGCGCGGTCCTGCTGGTCGATGGCGGTGGCTCGCTGCGCCGCGCGCTGGTCGGCGGCAACATCGCCGCGGCCGCGGCAAAGAACGGCTGGGCCGGCGTCGTGATCAACGGCGCCGTGCGCGACCGGGCCGAACTGGCGGCGGCCGACGTGGGCCTGCTGGCGCGGGCGCTGTGCCCGATGCCCTGCGACCGCAAGGCGCCGGGCCAGGTCGATGTGCCGCTGCAGATCGAGGGCCTGTGGTTGCGCCCGGGGGAGTGGCTGTACGCCGACGCAGACGGTGTGATCGTCAGCCCCGTGGCGCTATGAGCAGCGCACCGCCGGTGCCTGCGAGCGAGATCGAGGCCATCACGCGGCGCTGCCGACGGATGGTGACGCAGCGTGCGCTGCTTGCCGCCGGCGTCGCGACGGTGCCGGTGCCCGGACTCGACTGGGTCACCGACGTCGGCATCCTGGTGCGCCTGCTGCCGAAGATCAGCGAGGCGTTCGGGCTGTCGCCCGATCAGGTCGAACGCCTGTCGCCCGAGCGCCGGCTGGTGGTCTACAAGGCGATCAGCACCGGCGGTGCGATGGTGCTCGGCAAGGTCATCACGCGCGACGTGGTGCTCAGGCTGCTGAAGGTCGTCGGTGTGCGCCTGACCACCCAGCAGGCTGCGAAATACGTGCCGTTTGCCGGGCAGGCGGTGTCGGCGGCGCTGACCTACACCGCGCTGCGCTACGTCTGCGAGCAGCATATCCGGCAATGTGCCGAGGTGGCGCGCATGCTGGCGCTGCCCGCGCCGGTAGAATGAGGCGCTTCGGGGTGTAGCGCAGCCTGGTAGCGCAACTGCTTTGGGAGCAGTGGGTCGCACGTTCGAATCGTGTCACCCCGACCATTCAAGGGCCGTCCCGACCGGCCGCCGCGCGGTCCGGTCAGCCGACCACGCTGTGCGGCGCCACGGTCACCCGGCGCACCGGCTCGGCTGGCGCCTTGACGCCGATGCCGTCGTCCAGCGCTGCCGCCAGGCGGTCGGCCAGGCCGCGTGCGCTGGCCACCAGCCAGGCCCCGGTGTCCTGCTCGTCGCGCGTCTCCTGCTCCAGGAACATGTCGGCGGCGCGGCAGGCGGCATGCAGCTGATGCGCCAGGCGCCGCCAGGGCGCCATCGCCTGCAGTCGCACGGCCTCGGTGCCCGATTCGCGCAGGCCGCGCGCCAGGCCGTCGAGCTCCAGCGCCACTTCGTGCGCCAGGTCGACGGAGGTGCAGACCAGCCAGTTTGCCGTTTCGGTGTCCTGCGGTCCGTCCTGCGTGACAAAACGGTCGGCGGCGCGCAAGGACGCGCGCGTCTGGTGGGCGAGCGCGCCCAGATGGCGCAGGGCCTGCTGGCGCAGATGGTTCGGGTCGGCGGCGGCGTTCATCGGCCGATGGTAGCCCCGCCGCGCGCGCTTGTCAGCGCCAGAATCGGGGTCTCAGGACCAGCGACCGCGCAGCCGGGTGGCCAGATCGGCGCTGCCGGCCGGCAGACCCAGGCCAGGCAGGTCGTGCGGCAAAAGGGGGCCGCCCGCCTCGTCCATGCAGGCCAGGACCGCCGGCGTGAGGAAGCGGCTGGGCAGGGCGTACACATGCCGGTCACCGTGGCGCGCCTGCTGGGTGAGGTGGAAGCGCTGCGGCGCCAGCAGGTTCAGGTGGCGCCGTGCGCGCGTGACCGCCACGTAGAGCAGGCGGCGCTCCTCCTCGATCTGCTCGGCGTCTCCGGTGGCCATGTCGGCGGGCATGCAGCCGTCGACCGCCGCCAGCACATGCACGGCGCTCCACTCCTGGCCCTTGGCCGAGTGGATCGTCGACAGCACGAGCCAGTCTTCGTCGCGGTGCGGCGGGCCTGCCAGATCGCTGCTCGCCTGCGGCGGGTCGAGTGCCAGTTCGGCGAGAAAGCGCTGGGCATCTGGCTGGCTGCGCGCCGCCTGACGCAGCTGCGTCAGGTCGGCCAGGCGCACCGACGCGTCTTCGTGCAGACGTTGCAACTGGGGCCGGTACCAGTCCAGCGCCGCGTCGAAGGCCTCGGGCCAGGGCAGGGTGCCGGCATGCAGGGCCTGCCACAGCGTCACCAGCGCCGGCCAGCCCTCGCGTGCACCAGGCGGCGGCAGATGGCTGCGCAGTACCTGAGCCGGATCATCAGCCTCCTGCAGCAGCGCCAGCAGGCGGCGCACCGCGGCCGGGCCCATGCCGGGCACCAGGCGCGCGCAGCGCTGCGCGGCGAGCGCATGGCGCGGGTTGCGCGCCCAGCGCAGCAGGGCCAGCAGGTCCTTGACATGCGCCGACTCGAGGAAGCGCAGGCCGCCGAACTTGACGAAGGGGATGCGCCGACGCACCAGTTCGAGCTCCAGCGCCGCGCTGTGCGTGGCGGTGCGAAACAGCACCGCCTGCTGCTTCAGCGCCAGCCCCTGCTCGCGCAGCAGCAGCACCTCGTCGGCCACCCAGGCCGCCTGCGCGGCTTCGTCGGCGACCCGCACCAGGCGCGGCCGCGGACCGGCTGCGGTCTCGCTGTGCAGGCTGCGCGGCAGGGCGTCGCGGGCCTCGGCGATCAGCGCATTCGCGGCGGCCAGGATCGCCGGGGTCGAGCGGTAGTTCTGCTCCAGCGTGATGACCTGTGCACGGCCCGCATGGCGCGCGCGGAAGTCGAGCATCAACTGCCGGTCGGCGCCGCGAAAGGCGTAGATCGCCTGTGCATCGTCGCCGACCAGGGTCAGGCCGCGGCCGTCGGGTCGCAGCCCGTCCAGGATGCGCGCCTGCAGGCGGTTGCTGTCCTGGACCTCGTCGACCAGGATGTGGTCGAAGCGGCCGCCGACGGCGTTTGCGACTTCGGGCACCGCCATCGCATCGGCCCAGGCGAGCAGCAGGTCGTCGAAGTCGAGCAGATGCTGCTGCTGCTTGCGCGCGGCGAAGTCGCTGAACAGCGCGCGCAGTTCGGCTTCCCAGGTCAGGCACCAGCGGTAGTGGACGGTCAGCACCGCGTGCAGCGCCTGGTCGCTGTTCACGGCGCGCGAGGCGATGGCCAGGCAGGTCGGGGCCATCGGGAAACGCCGCGGCAGTTCGGTCTGGCCACGCGCCGAACGGGCCAGCGCCATCAGGTCTTCGGCATCACCGCGGTCGAGCACGCTGAAGTCGGCCGGCAGGCCGACCGCGGGCGCGAGTTCACGCAGCAGGCGGGCGCCGATGGCGTGGAAGGTGCCGGCCCAGGGCAGGGCCGGCGGCGCCTGCGCCGCGCGCAGGCCGAAGGCGTTGCGCAGCATCAGGCCGGCGCGGTGCGCCATCTGCTGCGCGGCGCGGCGCGAGAAGGTCAGCAGCAGCAGGCGTTGCGGGTCGGCGCCGTCACGCAGCAGACGCGCCACGCGCGCCGCCAGGGTCGTCGTCTTGCCGGTGCCGGCACCGGCCACCACCAGCAGGGGCGCGTCGCCATGGGCCACCGCGCATTGCTGCGCCGGATTCAGGCGCTGCATGAGGGCGTCGGCGTCGGCGACGGGCGGCGGGTCGGCCCGTTCGATGACGGTGCGGGTCATCGTGGAACTGTACAGGCATCCAGCGATGCTCCGGCAAAAGGCCGAAGGCCGGCGCCCGCCCTGAGGCTACTGCGGCTGCAGGCTTCGAGGGTGGCGCCGGCGGCGGCGCCGGCGGCCGCTGCGGCTCGCCGGCACCTCCGCCGGTGCTGGCACGGCGCCGGGGCGCCGGGCGAAGATCGAGGCGCCCCAGACGAAGATCAGAAGGGCGGTGCCGCCCCCGGCGACCCATTCCCGGTTTTCCTTGAGCACGCCGATCCAGGCGCGCGGCAGCAGATGGCGGAACCAACGGTCATCGCTCCCGGGCGAACCCGCGTCCTCTTCGCGGCGCGCGCCTTCGGTGCTGGCCTGGCGGCGCTGGTCCTCGATCACCCATTCCAGAGTCTGCAACTCGCGTTCTGCCCGCTCCACGGCATCGTCCAGGGTAGGGTAGTCGCCCAGGTTGACCGTCGTGCTGCCCTGGATCCAGGTCGGTGGCCGCGCCTGCCAGCCCTGTCGGAGCAGGTCGCGACGGTCGATGTCGATTTCCACGGACAGCAGCGCGCGCAAGCCCTCGTCGCGCACCCAGTGCTGCACGTCCACCAGACCCTCGATGGGGGCGTATGGCAAGGACGATTGAAGTGCCGGCGCGGCCTCCACCGGGACCGGTTCGGCGCGGACGGCCAGGGACAACATCGCCGCCGACAGCAGCAAGGTCGCGCACGCAAATCGGATGGGCACAGTGCGGCAATCCACGGTTGTGAATCGAAGCAAATTTCGCGCCACACACATTGTTACAGTACGAATCAGCGCTTCCGACGGCTGGAACGATGAAAGTGTCAAGCGCGTCGACAGTGGCCTGCCCGGCAGGACTCGAACCTGCGACCTGCTGCTTAGAAGGCAGCTGCTCTGTCCAGTTGAGCTACGGGCAGATCGCCTGCGATTCTAGGATCTCGAACTGTGGTGGCGGTACTGGGTGTCGCCGAACAGCACGTCGCGCGCGCGCTCGTCGACCAGCGGGCGGCGCTGCATCGCCAGCACCTCGACGCCGCGCTGCACCGCGGGGCGTGCGCCGATCTCGTCGAACCAGCCTTTCAGGTGCGGGAATTCGTTCCAGTCGATGCCCTGATTCTTCCAGGAGCGCAGCCAGGGGAAGACCGCGATGTCGGCGATCGAGTAGGCGGGCCCACCCAGGTAGCGCGACTTCGCCAGGCGGCGGTCCATCACGCCGTAAAGCCGGCGCGCCTCGTTCGTGTAGCGGTCGATGGCATAGGGCAGCTTCTCGGGGGCATAGATGCGGAAATGGTGGGCCTGTCCGAGCATCGGCCCGACGCCGCCGACCTGGAACATCAGCCACTGCAGGACGTCGTACTTGCCGCGCGTGTCCGCGGGCAGGAAGCGGCCGGTCTTGCCGGCCAGGTAGAGCAGGATGGCGCCGGATTCGAACAGGGCGATCGTCCGGCCGTCCGGGCCGTCGGGGTCGACGAGCGCGGGAATCTTGTTGTTCGGGCTGATGGCGAGGAAGTCCGCGTCGAACTGCGCACCGGCGCCGATGTCGACCGCCTTCACGCGGTACGGCAGGGCGCACTCTTCGAGCATGATGTGGACCTTGTGGCCGTTGGGCGTGGCCCACGAATACACTTCGATCATCGTCTCTCCCCGGCCGGCCTGAGGCCGCCGACACACTCTAAACCATGCTCGACGGAATCAAGCGGCTGTTCTCGCGCGGCTCGGCGGCCGGCGCCGACCGGGACGACATGGCCGACTGGGCGCGTGCGCGCGGCTACGGGTTTCGCCCGGTGCGCGGCGAAGAGGGCGGTTTTGTCGTCGAGGGGCGACTCGGCGCGCAGCCCTGGCGGCTCGAGTGGGGCCCGTCGCAGCGGCCCTACATCGAGGGTCCCGAACTGCGTGTGCGCGCCGAACTCGGCCTGCCGACCGACCTCCAGGCGATGCTGCTCGACCGCACGCTGCAGGCCACGATGGAGCGGGCGGTGTTCGACCAGTACGTCGAGACGGTGCAGACCCGCATCGACGACCAGACGCCGCCCGAGATGCGCTGGGTGGTCATGTTCGGCAAGCTGGCCGGCGACGAACTCGGCGGGCTGCGTGACCGTTTTGCCGGCGTGGCGCAGGCCAAGTCCTGGCTCATGCGCTGGATCGACGGGCCGCTGACCCCGGCCCTGCTTGCCGCACCCCTGGTGACGGGCCAGCCGATGGTGCTGATGGTGTCGCGTGGGCGACTGGTGCTGCGTACCGCGCTCGCCGCGCCGGTGCCGCAGGATCTCGAGAGCTGGCTGCGCCTGTTCCACCACGCGATGCGCGAGGCCCGGGCTGCGGCCGACGCCGGGGTCGACCCCGGCCACGCGAGCACCCAGCCGAGCATGTTCTCGGCCACCCGCGCGCCGGACGACGAACCGGCCGGCTGAGCCGCAGACGGGGTTCGGCGCGCTGGCTGCCGGTCGGCTCGCTCAGCGCGGCACGTGTTTGCCGAGTTCGATCTTCGCGATCGCGTTGCGGTGCACCTCGTCGGGGCCGTCGGCGAAGCGCAAGGTGCGCACATGGGTGAAATAGAAGGCGAGCGGGAAGTCCTGGCACATGCCGGCACCGCCGTGCACCTGCATCGCCCAGTCGATCACCTGCTGCGCCATGTTCGGCGCCACCACCTTGATCATCGCGATCTCGGCCTTGGCGCTCTTGTTGCCGGCCACGTCCATCATCCAGGCCGCCTTGAGCGTCAGCAGCCGTGCCTGTTCGATCATGATGCGGGCCTCGGCGATGCGCTCCTGCGTCACCGTCTGCTGCGCGATCGTCTTGCCGAAGGCCACGCGGGCCGTGGCGCGTTCGCACATCAGCTTCAGCGCGCGCTCGGCGATGCCGATGGTGCGCATGCAATGGTGGATGCGGCCCGGGCCGAGGCGGCCCTGGGCGATCTCGAAACCGCGCCCCTCGCCGAGCAGGATGTTGCCCGCCGGAACGCGCACGTCCTTGAAATCGACCTCCATGTGGCCATGCGGGGCGTCGTCGAAGCCCATCACCGTCAGGGCGCGCAGCACCTTGACGCCGGGCGCGTCCATCGGCACCAGGATCATGCTCTGCTGTGAATGCCGCGCCGCCGTCGGGTCGGTCTTGCCCATGAAGATCAGAACCTTGCAGCGCGGGTCGCCGGCGCCGCTGGTCCACCACTTGCGGCCGTTGAGCACATAGCTGTCGCCGTCACGCACGATGCGGGCTTCGATATTGGTGGCGTCGGACGAGGCCACCGCCGGCTCGGTCATCGCGAAGGCGCTGCGGATCTCGCCGCGCAACAGGGGCTCCAGCCAGCGTTGCTTGTGTTCGGCGCTGCCGTAGCGCACCAGCACTTCCATGTTGCCGGTGTCGGGTGCCGAGCAGTTGAAGACCTCGCTCGCCCAGGGCACGGCGCCCATGATCTCGGCCAGCGGCGCGTATTCCTGGTTCGTCAGGCCGGCGCCGAGTTCACTTTCCGGCAGGAACAGATTCCACAGCCCGGCGGCCTGCGCCCTGGGCTTGAGCTCCTCGATCACCGGCACCGGTGTCCAGCGCTTGCCGGCGACGGTATTGGCTTCGATCTCGGCGATGTAGCGGGGCTCGGCCGGATAGACATGTTCGGCCATGAAGGCCGACAGGCGCTGCTGCAGTTCCTGCGTGCGCGGGGAGTAGCTGAAGTCCATGCTTGGATCCTCGTTCAGGCCGGGTCGGCGGCCTGGGCGAATCGCCAGGCCATTTCGGCCAGCGGCCGGGTGGATGCGCCGGTGGCGCGGGCCTGCGCACTGGCCGCGGTGCCGTCGAGCACGCGCTTGGCGATGCCCTGCGTGATCGAGGCGAGGCGGAACAGGTTGTAGGCGAGAAAGAAGTTCCAGTCGGCCATCACGGCGTCGGGGTCGGCGCGGCCGCTGCGCTCGCAGTAGCGGCGCACATAGTCGCGCTCGGCCGGGATGCCGAGCGCCGCCAGGTCGATCCCGCCGATGCCGCGGAAGGTGCCCGGCGCGATGTGCCAGGCCATGCAGTGGTAGCTGAAGTCGGCCAGCGGATGGCCCAGGGTCGAGAGTTCCCAGTCCAGCACCGCCAGCACCCGCGGCTCGCTGGGGTGCCAGATCAGGTTGTCGAGCCGGTAGTCGCCATGCACCACCGAGACCTGGGATGGATCGCGGGCCTGGGCCGGCACATGCGCCGGCAGCCAATCCAGCAGCCGGTCCATCGGGTCGATGGTCTGGGTCTGCGATGCGAGGTACTGCTTGCTCCAGCGGCCGATTTGGCGGTCGAAGTAGTTGCCGGGCTTGCCGTAGTCGGCCAGGCCCGCGGTCCCGACGTCGACGCTGTGCAGCGCGGCGATGACGCGGTTCATCTCCTCGTACACGGCGCCACGCTCGGCGTTCGACAGGCCGGGCAGGGCCGGGTCCCAGAGCACGCGGCCGGGCACGTACTGCATCACGTAGAAGGCGCGGCCGATGATCGACTCGTCTTCGCACAGGACATGCATGCGCGCCACCGGCACGGCGCTGCCCTGCAAGGCCTGCATGATGCGGAACTCGCGCTCCACGGCATGCGCCGAGGGCAGCAGTTTTGCCGCCGGGCCGGGTTTGGCGCGCATCACGTAGGACGTGCCTGCCGTGCGCAGCAGATAGGTGGGGTTGGATTGCCCGCCCTTGAACTGCGAGACCTCGAGCGGGCCGCGGAAACCGTCGATGCGCGGGCCGAGCCAGGCTTCGAGGGCCGCGATGTCGAAGACATGCTGTTCGCGCACGGCCTGGGTGCCGATGAACTGTTCCATGGTGTCAGCGCCTCAGCGTTCGGCCGCGGCCATCAGCCCGGCGCGTGAGAGCACCACCAGCCGGGTGGGTTCGACGCGCAGGATGCCGTCGCGCTCGAAACCCTTGAGCTCCTGGTTGACGCGCTGGCGCGAGGCTCCGAGCAGCTGCGCGAGATCCTCCTGGGCGAGCTGCAGCCCGATGCGGATCTCGTCGCCCTGATGGATGCCGTAGCTGCGCGCCAGCAGCAGCAGCTGGCGCGCCAGCCGGGCCTGCAGCGGCCGCGTGTTCAGGTCCTCGAACTGGTCGAACATCAGGCGCAGCCGGCGGCAGTTCAGGCGCAGCAGCGCGTCGTAGAGCTCGACATGCTGCGCCAGCAAGGCCTTGAAGTCGGGCCGGCGCACCACCAGCAAAGTGGTTTCGCCATGCGCATGGGCGTCGTGCGTGCGCGGCAGGCCGTCGAAGAGCGCGATGTCGCCGAACCAGACCCCCGGCTCGCAGTAGGTGAGCGTGACCTGCTTGCCCGACAGCGACACGGTGCTGATGCGCACTGCGCCGCGTGCCACGCCGACCCATTCTTCGGCCTGGCCACCGCGCATCGCCATCGGTGCCTCGTCGGGCAGGCGACGCACGATGGTGCGCGAAAGGATGGCCTGCTGCAGCGCAGGCGTGAGCTTGCTGAACCACGGGCCGGTCTCGATGTTGCGTCGTTCGTCCAGTGTAAGAGCGGGGTTGTGCATGGCTTGTCCCTGACGCGACAAGGCGGCGCGACGGCCCCGCCGCGCGCGCTGTCTCAGCCGGCGCCGAAGCGCGGCTTGCGCTTGTCGAGAAAGGCGCGGATGCCTTCGCCGCCGTTGGCGTGGAAGAGATTGCGCACGAAATGCTCGCGCTCGCGGTCGAGTTGTTCGCCCAGTGGCGAAAGCAGGGCCTCGCGCATCAGCTGCTTGGCGCTGGCCAGCGCGTTGGGCGCCATCGCGGCCAGCTGCTCGCCGAGCTGCAGGGCCTGCGGCAGCGCATGACCGCGGTCGACGACCTCGTTGACCAGACCCAGGCGCTGCCATTCGCGCGCGTCCTGCGGTGTCGGCAGCCACAGCATGCGCATCGCCAGCGCGCGCGGCAGGCGCCGAGCGAGCTGCCAGCTGCCGCCGGCGTCCGGCGACAGACCGACCCGGCCGTAGGACAGCATGAACCTGGCGTCCTCGGCGGCCACCACCAGGTCGCAGGCCAGCACCAGGCCGACGCCGGCACCGGCGGCAAAACCTTCGACCGCGGCGATCACGGGCTTGGGCAGCCCGATCAGGGCCTCGACAAAACCGTGCAGCAGCTGCATCGACTGCAGCTGAGGCTCGGGCGAGCCGTCACGCACCCCCAGCAGGCGCGGCAGGTTGCCGCCGCCGCAGAAATGTTCGCCGTCACCGCGCAGCACGACGCAGCGCACCTCCGGGTCGGTCTCGGCGCGGTCCAGCGCCTCGAGGGCGGCTGCACTCGCCTGAGGCGACAGGCTGTTGCGCGTCGCCGGGTCGCTGAGCGTCAGCACCAGGGTGCCGCCACGCCGTTCGGTCAACATCTGCGATGCCATTGCGCTTCATTGTGGCATGTGCCGCGGCCCGCCCCGCCGCTGGCGGCTGCGCGTGTAACGCTTCGTGCTAGAGTCGATCCGCGTCGGATTCCGACCTGTTGTGGGCATGCAGAACAAGCGGATTCCGTCCTCGATCATCATTGCCGTCGGGCTCGCGTTGAGCAGCGCTTGGCCCGCCTGGGCGATCGGTCTGGGCAATGGCACATCGTCCACGGTCCTCGGTCGTCCGCTCGAATTCCGCGTCGTGGTGCGCCTGGACGCCGGCGAGGCCCTGGACCCGGCCTGCGTGCGGGCCGCAGTGTCGGTCGGTGAGGTACAGCTGCCGGCCGAAGGTGTGGGCACCCTGGTCACCACCGGGCCGGACGACACCGCGGTGGTCCGCGTGCGCACCCTGGCGCGCATCGACGAGCCGGTGGTCTCGGTGCAGGTCCAAGCCGGCTGCAGCCAGCGTGTCGGACGGCGCTACACGGTGTTTGCCGATCCGCCTGCCGTGCAGGCGCGGGTCGAAGTCGCTGCGCTGCCCGAGGCCACGCCGTCCGCCTCGACGCCGCCGCCTGCTGTCGAGTCCGCGCCGGCCATGCCGGCGCCGGTGCTGCAGGCCGAGGCTGCCCCCCCCGCCGTGGTGGCCAGCGCCGCGCCACCGCGCAAGACCACGCCCCGCCCACGCAAGCCACGTGCACGCAAGGCCGAGGGCCCGTCGAGCCCGGCGATCGTGGCCGCGCCGCGTGCACGTCTGCGGCTGGACGCACCGGCCGAAGCGCCGCCGCCCGAGCCGCCAGCGCTCGCCGCCGGGGAGACCCTGGCCCTGGTCGATCAGGCCAATGAAACGGTGAAGGCCGCGATCGTCGCGGCCTCGGCGGCGCAGCAGCGCATCGACGCGCTGGAGCGCAGCGTGCTGCAGCTCAGCCAGGCCGCCGGCGAACAACGTGCCTTGACCGACGCGCTGCGTCGGCGCGCCGACGCGGCCGAAGGCGGTGGTCGCTGGTTGTGGCCGCTGGCCCTGCTGGCCCTGGCCCTGGCTGCGCTGGCCGCCTGGCTGTGGTCGCGTCTGCGTGCCCTCGAGCTCGAACGCCAGCGTGGCTGGCTCGCGGCCGCGCAGCTGGCGGCGCCGCGCAAGGCGCCGCTGCGCCCGGCCGAAGCCCCGTCGCCATCCCAGCTGCCCGTGCTGCAGGAGCGCGGTCTGCGCAGCGCCGGATCACTCGGCGCCGGCCTGGCACCGGCGCACGAGCCGACGCCGTCCGAGTTGTCCGATGCGATGCCGACGCAGCCGCATGCGGTGCCGCCCCACTGGGACGGCGCGGACCTGCCCACGCAGCAGACCCTGCCCCTGGTGGCAGGCACAACGCCCGGCGAAGCGGAACTGCGCGACGTCAGCGCCGAGGAACTGATCGACCTCGAGCAGCAGGCCGAGTTCTTCGTCGTGCTCGGTCAGGACGATGCCGCCATCGACCTGCTGGTTTCGCACCTGCGCGACACCGGGGGCGCGAGCCCCTTGCCCTATCTGAAGCTGCTCGACATCTACCACCGGCTGGACAACCGCGAAGCCTACGAACGCACCCGCGACCGCTTCAACCACCGTTTCAATGCGCATGCGCCGGCCTGGGAAGCCACCGGCGGGATCGGCCGCACATTGGTGGACTATCCGGCGGTCGTGCGCTGGGTCCAGCGCGTGTGGCCCAAGCCGCTGGACGCGATGGCCGAGCTCGAGTCCCTGCTGTTCCGCAAGGACGGCGGCGAACTCTTCGACCTTCCGGCCTACCGCGAACTGCTGCTGCTGTACGCGCTGGCGCGTGACCTGCTTGATGCCGAGTCGGGCGGCGGCTCGTCGGTGGACGTGCTGCTGCCGCTCAACGACGCCCCGGGTTTTGCACCGACCTCGCCGCGGCCCTATTTCGGCGACGAAGCGCCGCCGCCGACGGACAGCCAGCCCACGGCGCCGCTGGATCTGGACCTCGGCCCGGCCGAGGACGCCCCGCGCTGAACATCGCGCCGGCGCGGGTTCACAGCCGCGCGAGGCGGCTCAGCGCGAGATCCAGGGTCGTGTCCTGCTTGGCAAAGCACAGGCGCGCCAGGCCCTGTTCGCGCGCGTCGGCATAGAAGGCATTGATCGGGATCGCGGCGACCCCGATCTCGGTGCTCAGCCATTCGCAGAATGCGACTTCGCCGAGTGCACTCACGGCGCTGTAGTCGACGGTCTGGAAAAAGCTGCCCTCGCAGGGCAGCAGGCGCAGCCGCGTGGCGGCGAGCCCGGCGCGGAAACGGTCGCGCTTGGCCTGGTAGAAGGCCGGCAGCGTGCGGTAAGTCGCCGGATCGGCCAGGTAGGCCGCCAGCGCATGCTGCATCGGCGTGTTCACGGTGAACACATTGAACTGGTGCACCTTGCGGAACTCGGCCGTCAGCGTCGCGGGCGCGACCACGCTGCCGACCTTCCAGCCGGTGACGTGGAAGGTCTTGCCGAAGCTCGAGACCACGAAACTGCGCGCCGCCAGTGCCGGAATGCTCGCGGCCGAGACATGGGCCAGCGCGTCGAACACCATGTGTTCGTAGACCTCGTCGCTGATCAGCAGTGCCTCGGTCGGCGCCAGCAGTTCGGCCAGACGCTGCATCTCGGCGCGTGTCCATACCGTGCCGGTGGGGTTGTGCGGCGAGTTGACGATGATCGCCCGCGTGCGCGGCCCGATCGCCGCGCCGATGGCGTCGAAGTCGGGGCGAAACGTCCCCGGTGTCAGCGCCACGCGCACGACACGGCCGCCGGCGAGCACGATGCTCGGCGCATAGCTGTCGTAGCAGGGTTCGAGCACGATGACCTCGTCGCCCGGGTGCACGCAGCACAGCACGGCGGTGAAGATGGCCTGCGTTGCGCCGGCGGTGACGGTGACGTCCGAGTCGGGGTCGTAGGCGTGGCCGTAGAGGGACTCGATCTTGGCGGCCACCGCCTGGCGCAGCGCCGGCACGCCGGCCATCGGCGGGTACTGGTTCAGGCCGCGCTGCATGGCGTCGGTGACCTGCTGGCGCAGCGCCGGATCGCAGTCGAAGTCCGGGAAACCCTGGCCGAGGTTGACCGCGCCGGTGCGCACGGCCAGGGCCGACATCAGGGTGAAGATGGTGGTGCCGACCTCGGGCAGGCGGCTGCGCAGCGCGGGGGTGGGATGGTGCATCGGTTTCAGAGCTCGTAGTCGTCGCCGCCGCCGGCCACGGCGCGTTCGATCAGCGCGCGCGTCAGCCGGTCGGACAGCAGTTCGGCAAAGGTGTAGACGAAATGGCGCAGGTAGGCGCCGCGGCGAAAAGCCACGCGCGAGACGTTGCGGCCGAACAGATGGCCGACGGGGCGTGCCACGAGGCCGGCGTCCGCCGCTTCCTCGCGCATCGCCATCTCGGCGACGATGCCCACCCCCAGGCCCAGGCGCACATAGGTCTTGATGACGTCGGAGTCGATCGCCTCGAGCACGAAGTCCGGCCTCAGGCGGCGCTGCGCAAAAGCCTGGTCGATGCGCCGACGGCCGGTGAAGCTCGGGTGGTAGGACACCAGCGGCTGCTCGGCCAGCTGTTCGAGGGTCGGCGTCGGGCCCTCGGCCAGCGCATGCCCGGCCGGCACCACCACCACATGCTGCCAGTCGTAGCAGGGCAGGGTGATCAGCTCCGGGTGCTCCTCGAGCGACTCGGTGGCCAGACCGATGTCGCCCGCGCCGTCGATCAGCATGCGCGCGACCTGGTCCGGGTTGCCCTGGTGCAGCGCCACGCGCACGTCGGGAAAGCGTCGGCGCAGCAGGGCCACCGGGCCGGGAAGCATGTAGCGCGCCTGGGTGTGCGTGGTGGCGATCGACAGGGTGCCGCTCTCCTGGCGCGAATACTCGTCGCCGATGCGGCGCAGGTTGTCGAGCTCCTGCAGGATGCGTTCGATCGATGCCAGCACCTGCTCGCCCGGCTCGGTCACGCGGCGCAGCCGCTTGCCGTGGCGCTGGAAGATCTGCACGCCGAGCTCTTCCTCGAGCTCGAGGATGGCCTTGCTGACGCCGGGCTGCGAGGTGTGCAGGGCCTTGGCCGCCTCGGTCAGGTTGAGACCTCGGCGCACCGCCTCGCGCACATAGCGGAACTGGTGCAGGTTCATCGATCAGCGGCCCAGTGCATCGAGCCCGGCCCTGGCCATGGCGTCGATCACCGAGGGCAGCTCGCCCACCGGTGGCTGCAGCGACCAGTGCACCGCCGGATGCAGCTTGCGCAGACCGTCCAGGATCAGCGGCAGGTCGCGGCGCACATGGCCGCCCGCGCCCAGGAACAGGGGCAGCACCGTCACCGCCGTGCAGCCGGCGGCAACCAGTTCGGCGCCGGCTGTCGGCAGGTCCGGCGTCATCAGCTCCAGAAAGGCCAGACGCAGTTCGGTGGCCGGTGCTTGCGCGCGCACGCGCGCCGCCACCGCCTCGAACGGCGCGGCCCAGCGCGGGTCGCGTGCGCCGTGGGCAAACAGGATCAGTCCGGCGCGAACAGCGGCGTTCATCGGTAGCGCACCAGCCAGGCGAAGGCGGCCAGCGACAGCAGCAGGTAGAGCAGACCGGGCGCGGCCGAAATCGCCCAGGGCGTGAGGTCGGACAGCGCCCCGATATGGCCGGCCACGTTGTTCAGCAGCACGAAGCTGATGCCCAGCATGATGCCGCCGAAGACCTTCAGGCTGACGCCGCCGGCGCGCGCTGACAGATAGGCGAAGGGCAGCGCCAGGGCCACCATCACGATGCAGGCGAAGGGGTAGAGCGCTCGCTTCCAGAATTGCAGTTCGTAATTCTGGGCGGCCTGCTCCTGGGCCAGCAGATGGCGGCTGTAGCGCCACAGCTCGAGCGTGGTCATCGTGTCGGCCGGCAGCAGCGCCGCGGCGACGACCTGCGGGTTCAGCGTGCTCGGCCAGCGCAGGCTGGCGTGGGCCGTGACCTCGACCGGCCCGCCGTCCAGCGGCCAGGTCTGCGACTCGGCGTCCTCGAGCAGCCAGGCGCCGTCGTCCACGCGCGCGCTCGGCGCGGCCAGGCGCCGCAGCAAGCGGCCCTCGGCGTCGATCTCGAAGATGCGCACATCGTTCATCGTGCCGTCCGCGGCGAGCCCGCCGACGTTCACCGACACCGCGAGTTCGCCCGCCGGCGTCTCGCGCCGCTCCTTCAACCAGGCGCCCGGCCCGGACAGGCGCAGGCCGCCACCGGCGCGCGCCTTGAGCAGCACGGCCTGGCGTTCGCTGGCCGGCGCGACGATGTCGCCGATGACGAAGGTCAGCAGCGCGAAGGCCACCCCCAGGCCGGCGAGCAGGAGCAGGGCACGCTGCGGCCCCAGGCCGCCGGTGCGCAGGATCGTGAACTCCGAACTCTGGGCCAGCCGCGACAGCGAGTAGATGGTGCCGATGAGCACCGCGATCGGCAGCAGTTCGTAGCTGTGGCCGGGGATGGCATAGAGCGCAGTCAGCATCGCGATGCCGACCGTGCGCCCGCGCTGGCCGACGCTGTCGAGCTGGTCGACGAGGTCGATGAAGAAGAACAGCGACAGGAAAGCCAGGCCGACGAAGATCACCGACGACACGATGTCGCGGTAGAGCAGGCGGCGCACCGTCTTCATGCGGCGGCCCGCCGTGGCCACCAGCGCCGGCGTGCGGCGCCCTGGTCGCGCCAGGCGAGCAGGGCCAGCCCGAGCGCAAACGCGCCGCCGTGCAGGACGAGCAGGGCCGGGCCCATGCCCAGCTTGCCTGCGGCCACCCAGGCCTGCGACAGGCCGATCAGGTTGTAGTAGACGACGAAGCCGAGCAGGGCGAAGAGCAGGTTCCAGTTGCTGGCGCGCCGCGGCGAGGTGGCCGACAGGCCGACGCCGAGCAGCAGCAGGTTGGCCGCCCCCAATGCCAGGCCGATGCGCCAGGCGAGTTCACCCTGATGGCGCAGCGTCGGGTCGCGCAGCAGGTCGACGCTGCGCATCGCGCGCGGTGGCAGGCGTGTGGCCAGCCGGGCCGCGCGCTCGCCGACGATCACCCGGTAGTCCTCGAAACTGGCCTGGGTCTTGGCGCCGGTGGCCTTGTCGATGGCCGTGCGCTGGCCGCGTTCGAGCACCAGGATGCGGTCCTCGCCTTCGGTCTCCAGACGGCCGCGGACCGCCGAGGTCACGGCCTCCTGCTGGCCCGCGGCCGCCAGGATGAAGACGTTGCGCGCCTGTGCCGGCAGCGCGCCGTCGGCGCCGCTCTGGTCGCGCTCGATGAAGAACACGCGCGAACCGTCGGAGGACTGCTGGAAGACGCCGGGCGTGACGCGCGACAGATCGGAGCGCGCGGCGTAGCGCTCGCGCAGCTCGGTGCTGTTGCGGCTGCCCCAGGGCACGACGAGCAGGGTCAGCGCGCCGATCACGGCAAGCACCGGCCAGGTGGTGCGCAGCACCGGGCGCACAAAACGCGTCAGGCCGATGCCGCTGGCGAACCAGATCACCATCTCGCTGTCGCGGTACATGCGCCCGAGCGTGACCACGACGGCGACGAAGAGCGACAGCGCGAGCATCGTCGGCAGATTCCCCAGGGCCACGTAGCCGAGCAGCAGCACCACGTCCTGCGGCGCGATCTGGCCCTTGGCCGCCTGGCCCACGGTGCGGATCAGCAGCATCGTCAGCACGATGGTCAGGATGACCACGAGGGTGGCGCCAAAACTGCGCGCGAGCTCTCGGCGGACTGTCGAATCGAATACCATCTTCCGCTTTGCCGGCTCTTCCAGGGACACGCACCGACCGGCGGGCGGAACCCGGCGCGGGCCGCGCCCTTCATTCACAGGATCGCAGGATTATGGACTTCAAGACCCTCGTGCCCGGCGCCGGCGGCGCCACTGCCGTGGCAGCCGATGCGCTGCTCGTGATCGTCGGCGGCAATGCCGTGCCCGCGGCGCTGCCCAAGGCGCTCGCCACCGCCTGCGGCGACGCCGTGGCCGACGGCGACTTCGACTTCAAGGCCGGCCGCAATGCCTGGCTGACCGGCGTCGACGGCGTGAAGGCCCGCCGCGTGGTCTTCGCCTATGCGGCGGACAACGGCCTGGCGGCATGGCGCAAGGCCGTGGCCAGCGGGCTGGCCCTGCTCAAGGCCGGCGGCACCGGGCATCTGGCGGTGCTCAGCGCCGGCGCAGCCGAGGCCGACGCCGCGCTGGCCGAAGCGCTCGTCGCCGCGGTCACCGAGGCGGCCTACGTCTACCGCGCGACCAAGCCCAGCGCGCCCGCCGCCGGTGCGCTCAAGCGTGTCTCGCTGCTCGTCGCCAAGGGCCAGGCCGCGGCCGTGCAGGCCGGCCTGCAGCGCGGCCAGGGCATCGCCGCCGGCGTCGAACTGGCGCGCGAATGCGCCAACCGCCCGGGCAATGTCTGCACCCCCGGCTACCTCGCCGCCGAGGCGAAGAAGCTCGCCAGGAAGCCGCGCATCAAGGTCGAGGTGCTCGACCGCAAGGCCTGCGAAAAACTCGGCATGGGCAGCTTCATGGCGGTGGCCCAGGGTTCGGCAGAGCCGCCGAAGTTCATCGTGCTGCGCTACAGCGGCGGCGCCAAGGCCGACGCGCCGGTGGTGCTGGTGGGCAAGGGCGTGACCTTCGACACCGGCGGTATCTCGCTCAAGCCGGGCGCCGAGATGGACGAGATGAAGTTCGACATGGGCGGCGCGGCCAGCGTGCTCGGGGCCTTCAGGTCCCTGGCCGAACTGCAGCCGGCGCTGAACGTGGTCGGCCTGATCCCGGCCACCGAGAACATGCCCGGCGGCAAGGCGATCAAGCCCGGCGACGTCGTCACCAGCATGAGCGGGCAGACCATCGAGATCCTCAACACCGACGCCGAGGGCCGGCTGATCCTGTGCGACGCGCTGACCTATGCCGAGCGCTTCAAGCCCGCGGCGGTGGTCGACATCGCCACCCTGACCGGCGCCTGCGTGATCGCGCTCGGCCACCATCGCAGCGGGCTGTTCAGCGCCGACGACAAGCTCGCCGAGGCGCTGCTCGCGGCCGGAGAACGCGGCGGCGACCCGGCCTGGCGCATGCCGGTGGACGCCGAGTACGACGAGGGCCTGAAGAGCAACTTCGCCGACATGGCCAACATCGCCGGCCGCGCCGGGGGTGCGATCACCGCGGCGATGTTCCTCAAGCGCTACACGGGCAAGTACCGCTGGGCGCATCTGGACATCGCGGGCACGGCCTGGAAGTCGGGCACCGCCAAGGGCGCCACCGGCCGTCCGGTGGCACTGCTCGTGCATTTCCTGCTCGCGCATGGGCGCTGAGCCGGCCGCGAGCCGGCCGTGAACGATTGATGACGGTCCCGGTGGCCTTCCATACCGGCGCGACCGATCCGGTGTCCTTTGCCTGCAGGCTGCTGCGCAAGGCCTGGCGGCAGGGGGCACACGTGCTCGTGACCGCGCCGGAGCCGACCCTGTCGGCGCTGGACACGGCGCTGTGGACCTTCGATGCCCAGGACTTCGTGCCGCATCTGCGCCTGCCGGCGCCGGCGGCCCTGGCGCTGCGCACACCGATCTGGCTGTGCGCGGGCGAGGTACCGGCCGACGCACCCCGGCTGCGCGTGAACCTCGGCGCCGAGCCGCCGCAAGACCCGACTGAGGTCGAGCGCGTGATCGAGATCGTCGGCGACGCGCCGCAGGACCGGCTGGCCGCGCGCGAACGCTGGCGGCACTACGAACAGGCCTGGGGCGTCACGCCCGAACACCATGTCGTGGCCGGCTGAGGGCCGGGCTGCAAACGTTCATGCTCTCAGGGCCGCCCCCGATCGAAGTCGCTTGAACGGCTCTTACAATGTCGCTCTTTTAGTGCCCTCGGGCAGAAAGGCGAACTCGATGAAACGGCAACTTCTGGCGATTTCGGTGATGTCGGCGGCTCTGCTCGCCGCCTGCGGCAAGAAGGAGGAGGCCCCGCCGCCAGCGGCTGCGCCGGCCCCGGCCCCCGCGATGGAGACCGTCACCGTCAAGATCGGTCACGTCGGCCCGACCAGCGGCGCGATCGCGCACCTGGGCAAGGACAACGAGAACGGCGCCCGCATGGCGATCGACGAGCTCAATGCCCGGGGTGTGATGATCGGCGGCAAGAAGGCCACCTTCGAACTGCTCGCCGAAGACGACGCCGCCGACCCGAAGCAGGGCACGGCCGCGGCGCAGAAGCTCGTCGACAGCAAGGTCAACGGTGTCATCGGCCACCTGAATTCCGGTACCACGATCCCGGCTTCCAAGCTCTACAGCGACGCCGGCATTCCGCAGATTTCGCCCTCGGCGACCAACCCCAAGTACACCCGCCAGGGCTACAAGACCACCTTCCGCGTGGTCGCTGACGACACCCAGCTCGGCGGCACCCTGGGCAAGTACGCCGTGGGCACCATGGGCGCCAAGACGGTGGCCGTGGTCGATGACCGCACCGCCTACGGTCAAGGTGTGGCCGAGGAGTTCCAGAAGGGCGTCGAAGCCGCCGGCGGCAAGGTCGTGAGCAACCAGTTCACCACCGACAAGGCCACCGACTTCACCGCCATCTTGACCGCCATCAAGGGCAAGAAGCCGGACGTGATCTTCTTCGGCGGCATGGACGCCGTGGCCGGCCCGATGCTGCGCCAGATGAAGCAGCTCGGCATCAAGGCCAAGTTCATGGGCGGCGACGGTGTCTGCACCGGCGAGCTGCCCAAGCTGGCCGCCGGCACGATGGCCGACGAGGGTGTGGTCTGCGCCGAAGCGGGTGGTGTCGAAGGTGAAGAGAAGGTTGGCCTGGACAAGTTCAAGGCCGACTTCAAGGCCAAGTTCAACGCCGACGTGCAGATCTACGCGCCGTACGTTTACGACGCCGTGATGACCATGGCCGCTGCGATGGAGAAGTGCGGTTCGGCCGAACCGGCCACCTATCTGCCCTGCCTGGCAGCCTCCGACTACAAGGGCGTGACCGGCACCATCGCCTTCGATGAGCGGGGCGACATCAAGAACGGTGCGCTGACCCTGTACACCTACAAGGACGGCAAGCGCGAACTGCTCTCCGTGGTGCGCTGAGCGATCCGCGACCTGCAAGTCAAGGGCGCCTGCGGGCGCCCTTTTTCATGGGCCCCGGCGCCTGCCGTCGACGCGGCCCGGTCGCCGCGAGACCCGCAGCCTGCCACCCACCCCGTTGCACGCCATACCGCCATGCCACGTTTCGCCGCCAATATCAGCCTGATGTACACCGAGTGGCCGTTTGCCGACCGCTTCGCGGCGGCGGCCGACGACGGTTTCCGCGCCGTCGAATGCCAGTTCCCCTACGCGCTGCCGGCCGATGTGCTGGCGCGTCGGCGCGAGGCCGCCGGGGTCGCCCTGGTGCTGCTGAACGCGCCGCCGGGTCCGGACGGCGCGCGTGGCATTGCGGCGCTGCCCGGGGCCCAGGCGCTGTTCCGCGCATCGATGCTGGAGCAGGCCCTGCCCTACGCGGCAGCGCTGGGCTGCCCCTGCATTCATGTGATGTGCGGTTTCCTGCCCGCCGGCCGCGACCGCGCCGAACTGCAGCCGACCCTGGTCGAGAACCTGCGCTGGGCCGCGGAGCAGGCCGCGAAGATGGGGATCACGCTGCTGATCGAGCCGCTGAACGGGCGCGACAACCCGGGCTATTTCCTGAATCGGCAGGACCATGCTCACCAGATCGTCGCTGCCGTCGGCGCACCGAATCTGGCGGTGCAGTTCGACCTCTACCACGCGCAGATCGTCGAAGGCGACCTGAGCACCAGGCTGCAGCGCTATCTGGACCCGGCCCACGCCACACGGGTCGGCCATCTGCAGGTGGCCGGCGTGCCCGGGCGCCACGAACCCGACGCAGGCGAACTCGCCTGGGGCCATCTGTTCGATCTGATCGATCAACTCGGCTGGACCGGCTGGGTCGGGGCCGAGTATCAGCCGCGCGGGGCGACGCGCGACGGCCTGGGCTGGTTCCGGCGCTGGCGCGGCGCCTGAGGGTGGCCTGATCGGCTGCCCGCAGGCATCGCGCTGCGGCGTCTCGCCGATGCCGCGGATGCCTGCCTTTGACCGCGCCGAGCCCCGCGCGATTGGCTCAGTTTGCGACGATTGGCGCGCGGGGGTTTCCAACCCAAGCGGATCGGCCAGGGTCTGGCAAGGGCTGCGACATGGCCGCTCGCGAGCAGCAAGCCGAAACACCCGAGCAGATCGTGGCGCTGGCCGAGCGCTGGTTCCAGCAACCGGTCTCGATGCTGCGCGCGTCGCTGGGCGCCGCATGGCCCGAGCACCGCGGCTGGCTGCTGGACTGCTTGCGCCAGGCGGTTCGCCAGCGGCTGACCGCCCGCGGCTGGTGGCCGCACGGTGAACGAGGACGAACTGGCCCTTGGGGATCCGGGCGTCGAGAACCCTGAACGGCCGCTGCCTCGACCGGTGCGCCACGGCTTCGATCAATCCGTCGGACCGTCGCGCGACGCAGGCCAAGCGCCTGCACGATGCCCGCATGCACTGGCGAGCCCTCAACGACGATCAGCGCGATGCGCTGCGCGCTGCGCAGCTGGCGCGGCCTGAGCCGCTGACCGGGAACCTGCAGCATCGGCTGTGGCTGGCCGAACGCCGCGTGGCGGCCAAACGGGCATTGGGGACATAAAAGGGCGTCGGCTGACCGCGCACGATCTGGGGGTCCGTTGACCCGCGCGGCAGGGCCAAGACGTTGAGCGGTGCGGCAGTGCGCGAGCAGGGGTGAATCACGAGCACAGGGTCCTGCAGGTGCGGGATCGATTGGCCAATGCCCTCTGGCGCTCGATAGCCGCGCGGCGCATAAACTGCTCCGCCATGCTCGACGACATCAAGAAGACCCTCTGGGCCACCGCCGACAAGCTGCGCGCCAACATGGACGCCGCCGAGTACAAACATCTGGTGCTTGGCCTCATTTTCGTCAAGTACATCTCCGACACGTTCCAGGCCAGGCGCACTGAGCTGACCGCGCGATTTTCTGATCCGGCCGACGAGTACTTCCTGGAAGGTGCCACACCCGCCGACACCGCCACCGAGCTGGAAGACCGCGACTACTTCCGCGAGGCCAACGTCTTCTGGGTGCCCGAAGCCGCGCGCTGGGAGGCCATCCGCGCCGCGGCCAGGCAGCCCGACATCGGCAAGCGCATCGACGACGCGCTGAGCCTGATCGAGGCACAGAACCCCAAGCTCAAGGGCATTCTCGACAAGCGCTTTGCCCGCGCGCAGGCCCAGAACCAGCTGCCCGACGGCAAGCTGGGCGAGCTGGTGGACCTGATCTCGACCATCGGCTTCGGCGAAAGCGCGGCCACCGCGCGCGACCTGCTCGGCCATGTGTACGAGTACTTCCTGGGCATGTTCGCCAGCGCCGAGGGCAAGCGCGGTGGCCAGTTCTACACGCCGCGCAGCATCGTGCGTACCCTGGTGGCCGTGCTGGCCCCGCACTTTGGGAAGGTCTACGACCCCTGCTGCGGCAGCGGCGGCATGTTCGTGCAGAGCGAAGAGTTCATCCTCAGCCAAGGCGGCAAGCTGGGCGACGTGGCCATCTTCGGCCAGGAGGCCAACCCCACCACCTGGCGGCTGGCCGCGACTAACCTGGCCATCCGCGGCATCGACTTCAACCTCGGCCGCGAGCCGCGCCGACACCTTCACAAAGAACCAGTTCCCCGACCTGCGCGCCGACTTCATCCTGGCCAACCCGCCGTTCAAAATCAGCGACTGGTGGCACGCGAGTCTTTCCGGCGATGCACGCTGGGTGCATGGCGACCCGCCGCAGGGCAACGCCAACTACGCCTGGCTGCAGCCCGTCTCGCCAGGGGTCTTGAGCTTGAGCACCAGCAATTGCATCACCCGAGACTTTCGAGCGCTGCTAGTCGGACAACGATCCAAGGTACCCAATCTGCCGTGCACCAAATGCCCGCAACCAATGCACAACCCGTTGCGACTGAGTCATTCACCCAGATTGATGGCCGCTCTGCACCTGGCGAAGCCAGTCGATACCGGCGTCGAGCACCTTGTCGGCAGCCAGGGCGGCAGCAACGATCCCAAGTTCGCACTAACCATCAGCGAGCTCGGTACATGGCCGAACTGATCCATCGCCGCAGGCTGTGGAAGACAAAGGAATCGGTCGAGCTGGAAGCTGGAGAAGGTGTCTTCGTTCAACCCCCTTTGGTGGCCGGAACCCATCGGCCACATCTCCACTGCTCGGCATGCACGGCGCGGTGTTTGCCGGCCATGCCGGCAACGACGGCAGCGCGATCGCCTGGGGCCGGCAATTGGGCGCCGGTCTGGCCGACCTGGGCGGCTGCCAGGGCCATGGTTCGTGGGCCGTTCCGCAGGGCGCGCTGATTTCTTGGGCGTTGATGATGCAGGGCGGGGTGCAGTTGAACCGCCTGGGTTTGCGCTTTCACGACGAGACCCAGGGTGATTCAGGAGCTTCTGTGGCGGTGCTGGCGCAGCCCGGCGGCTGTGCCTGGAATGTGTTGGATGCGCCCCTGCTGGCCTTGAGCCGCAGCTTTGTGGATTTCGTCACCGCAGAAGCCGCCGGTGAGGTGCGGGCCGCCGCCAGCGCCGCCGAGCTGGCGCGTTTTGTCGGCTGCGATGCCGACACGCTGGCCAAGACCCTGGCGTCAACAAGACTGCCGCCGCCCTACTTCGGCATCAAGGTCACTGGGGCGCTGTGCCACACCCAGGGTGGGCTGGACATCGATGCCCGCTGCCGGGTCTTGCGCAGCGATGGCACGCCGTTCGAAAACCTGCTGGCAGCGGGTGGAGCTGCACGCGGCATTTCGGGCAATGGCGTCTGGGGCTACTTGTCAGGCAACGGCTTGCTCAGCGCCATCGCCGGGGGTTTCATTGCCGCGGGTTCGGCTGCTCAGCTGGTGCTGGGCGGCGCACTGAAAGCGCTTTTTTCAAAGTCTCCGATGTTCCGCGCTCGGGCATGGCAATCAACGTTCAGCCATCTCAGCCCGGTGCAAGCCCGGCTTGACAGTCGGAAAAACTCATCAGATCATTGATCATATCAGTAACTTGATCAAGAAGACTGATTGTGACCATGATGAGCAAACGCGAACGTGTTGAGTGCGCCATGCGCGGCGGCAAGCCGGACCGCGTGCCGGTGTCGATCTATCAGCACTCGACGGTGCACAACCGCGGTGTCGAGCGATTCGTCGACTACACGCTGGGCTTCCACGCAAAGTTTGATCCTGACTACGTCAAGGTCATGTACGACGAGATGTACGACGCGCCGGTCAACTTCCAGTTCGCCAGCGACAGCTCGGTCTGGGAACTGCTGGAAGACCTGGACCCGCATGGCGCTGGCTTCGGTCGTTACCTTGAATCGCTGAAGCAGATCCGCGCCGCCACCGATCGCGATACGCCGGTGATCGCCACCGTGTTCACGCCCTTCCACGTCGCCATCCGGCTGGCCTGGCGGCGCTTGCTCGATGACTGCCGCACAGACGGTGACCGCGTGCAGCGTGGGCTTGAAGCCATCACCCGCAACACGGTGGCCTTTGTGAAGGCGGCCATCGACGAGGCCGGTGTCGACGGCTTCTTCCTGGGTGGTTACGGTTGCGAAACGGGCTGGATCGCCGAGCAAGACTACCGGGATATCGCTGCGCCACACGACCGTGCCGTGGTGGCGGCGATGCGCGCCGCACCGTTTGTCATCGCGCACGCGCATGGTGGGGCGCGGGCCTTTGTCGATCTGTACGCATCCTATGACTGCGACGCGCTGTCGTGGGAAGACCGGCATGGCGGCTGGGATCTGCAAGCGGCACGGGCGCAGACCAGGCGCTGCCTCGTCGGTGGCATCGACCATGTCGCGGTGTTCAGCGCCGGCCCGGCGATGGTTCGGGCGCAGGCGCTGGAAGCGATTCAGCGCACCGGCGGCCGCGGGCACATCCTTTCGCCGGGTTGCACCTTTCTCGACCACACCCCCGCCGAGACCATGCTCGCATTGAAGTCGGCAGCGCTGGAGGCGGCAGCGGCATGAGCGGCGTGCCCGCCCTTGCTGAGCGCACGGGCGCGGCCACGCTCCGCGAGGGGGCCTACCGTCATATCCTGGATCTGGTGCTCTCGGCGCGTGTTGCCGATACCGAGTTCCTGACCGAACAGCGCTTGGCCGAAAGCCTCGGCATGAGCCGGGCACCGGTGCGCGAAGCACTGCAAATGTTGTGCGCCGAGCGCATCCTCGACGCTGTGCCACGGGTCGGCTATCGCGTTCCCCCGTTCAGCCTGCGCGAGACGCTGGACACATTGGAAGTGCGCTTGCTCCTTGAGACCGAAAGTGTGCGCCGCGCCTGCCGCAACCGCAGCCCCGAAGCGCTGATGCGCATCGACGCGATGATCGCAGCCGAGAAGGCGGTGCCGCAGGAGCAGACCGATGTGCACGTCTGGATTCGAGCCGGCGACGACGTGCATCTGGGCATCGCAGCCTTGGCCGGCAATGCAGTGTTGGCGCGCGAGATCGCGTCGATGCTCGACCTGTTGCGCCGCGCGAGCCTGCAAATGCTGCTGGCGCCAAGCCACCCCTTGGAAGGACTGCATCACCACGAACGCCTGCTCGAGGCGGTGCGTGCCGGCGACGAGGCGGCCGCGGTTGATGCCATGCGCAAAGATGTGCTCATTCTGCGTGACCTCATCACGGCCAAGAACTGAGCGAGTGCAACGCGGGAGTAGATCCCGCAACGACCTGAGGAAGAAAGACCGATGGATACGAACAAAGGATGGCTGAAGGGGCTGATCGCGATGGCCATGGCAGCCGGCATCGGCATGCCGGCATATGGGCAGGGCAAGGTCTACATCGGCGTGAGCGCGCCGCTCACTGGCGACAACGCCGAGTACGGCGAGTACTTCCGCACCGGTGCGCAGCTGGCGGCCAAGCACATCAACGCCAGTGGCGGCGTCAATGGCAAGCAAGTCGAGCTGGTCATCGAGGATTCCAAGGCCGACCCCAAAGAGGCCATCCTCATTGCCCAGCGCTTCGTCTCCAACTCGAAAATCCTCGCGGTCATTG
This sequence comes from uncultured Rubrivivax sp., assembly GCA_964637205.1. Lineage (GTDB taxonomy): Bacteria > Pseudomonadota > Gammaproteobacteria > Burkholderiales > Burkholderiaceae_C > Rubrivivax. Next base: position 20,450 of record CAZWUR010000013.1, on the reverse strand, counting down.
GCGACTTCAACAGTTCGGCGTCGATGGCGGCGGCGCAGATTTACGACCCAGCTGGCCTGGTGCAGATCTCGCCGACCGCTTCGCATCCCGACTACACCAAGATCGGGCGCTTCATCTTCCGGGCCGGTACGACGCAGCGCTCCGAGGCCCCGTTCATCGCCAACTGGGGCATGAACGTTCTGGGCTACCGCAAGATCGCCACCATCTACGTGAAGAACGACTGGGGCAATGTCACCAACCAGATCTTCGCCGAGACAGTGACCAAAGCGGGCGGCACCGTGCTGGCGCAGGAATCCTTCATTCCCGGCGACAAAGACTTCACTGCGAGCCTGACAAAGATCAAGGCGCTGAACCCCGACATGCTGTTCATCGGCACGCAGTGGTCTGACGCGGCGCTGGTCGCGGTGCAGGCGCACAAGTTGGGGCTGAAGGTGCCGCTGATGGCGACCGGTTCAGTCGCCACGGACAACCTGATCAAGAGCGGTGGCGATGCCGTCGACGGCATCCGCGCGAACGCGGTGTTCTTCGTCAACGACACGCGGCCGATCGCCGCGCGCTACACGGCCGACTACAAGTCGACGTTCAACAAGTTGCCGCACGACCACAGCGCACTCACCTACGACGCCGTCACCATCGTCGCCAATGCCATCCGCAAGGCCGGCGAGGATCGCGCCAAGGTGCGCGACGCGCTCGCGGCGACCGAGTACGAAGGTGTCACTGGGCGGTTCCGTTTCGACGAAGACCGCAATCCGGTGAAAGACTTCGTCAAGGTTCAGATCGTCGACGGCAAGTGGCAGATCGCCACCAAGTGACACTGCGCTGACCCGCTGCGCAGTCACGGCAACCTCGGCAGCCGTGGCCGCGCAGCGGTCATCGCAACCGCGCCTGCATCCCTGCAGGCGCCAAAGGACACGCAGCACATGCTTGCGCAGCAACTGGCCAACGGACTGGCCCAGGGCGGCACCTACGCTCTGGTGGCCGTCGGCATGGCGCTCATCATCGGCACGCTCAGACTGGTGACCTTCGCCCATGGCGAGGTGTTCATGGTCGGCGGCTTCGTCGCGTTCACCGTGCTGACGACGCTTCAGGCCAGCCCCTGGATCGGCTTTGTCGCGGCGATTGCGGCGGCGGCGCTGGTCGGTGTGGTCATCGAATTCATCGGCTTCAGGCTGCTGCGCGATGCGCCGCACACGTCTTCGCTGCTGGTGACGATTGGCTTCTCGATCGTCCTCATCAATGCGGCGCAGCTGATCTGGGGCGCCGAGACGCAGACCTTTCCACCATCGATGGCGTCGGCCACGGTGCGTGTTTTCGATTTCGAATTGCCGGCGGCGCAGGCGGCCGTCTATGTCCTGACCCTGGTCGTCATCGCCGCACTGCAGCTGGTGCTCAGGTTCACCCGGCTGGGGCGGGCGATCCGTGCCACCGCACTGGACCATGAAGCCGCTTTCGTGCTGGGCGTGGACATCAACCGCATCTACTCGATGACTTTCGCGTTCGGGTCGGCGCTGGGTGGGCTCGGAGGCGTCTTGGTGGGCATCTACTACAACGCCGTCTACCCGACGATGGGCGCGATGATGGGTTTGAAGGCCTTCAGCGCCTGCATCCTGGGCGGTCTGGGCAGCGTGCCGGGCGCGGTGGTGGCGGGGCTGATGCTCGGCCAGATCGAGAACCTCGCCGTCGCCTACATAGGGTCCGGCTACCGCCACGTGTTTTCCTTCGCGATCCTGATCGTGTTCCTGGTCGTGCGGCCTCAGGGCATGTTCGGCCGCAAAGATCAGATTCGCTGACCGACCCCATGCTGCCGCTCACGCACCGACCGCCCTTCGTCTTCTTGATCCGCAACGCGCCGCTGATGGCCCTTGTCGCGGCGGCGGTGGCCTTGCCCTGGGTCTTCAGTTCCGACTACGCCATCCGCATCTTCGTCCAGATCGGCATCTACGTGCTGCTCGTGTCCAGCTTGAACCTCGTCAACGGTTACGGCGGCATGTTCTCGGTGGGTCACGCCGCGTTCTACGGTGTTGGCGCTTATGCGTCGGCGCTGCTGGTGATGAAGTTTCAGCTTCCCTTCACCGCGGGACTGCTGTTCGGCGCAGCCGTCTCTGGTTTGCTGGCCTGGATCGTTGCCAAACCCACGCTCAAACTCAAGGGCGTTTATCTGACCCTGGTGACGCTGGGCTTCAACATCATCGTGATGCTGGTGTTCCTGAACTGGGACGATGTCACCCGCGGGCCGATGGGCATCGCCGGCATCCCCGCGCCGACCTGGGCTGCCAAGCCGTTTGCGTCGCCGATCCAGTACTACTACCTCACGCTCGCGCTGGTGGTCGTGGTGCTGTTTGGCCTGTCGCGGCTGGTGCGTTCACGATTCGGTCGCGCCCTGATGGCGGTGCGCGACGACGACAAGGCCGCAGGCACCAGCGGCGTCGATGTCGCCTGGCACCGCGAGACCGCTTTTGTCATCGCCGGCGTCATCGCCGGCATCGCAGGTGCCGTCTATGCGCACTACATGCGCTACATCTCACCGGACGCGTTTTCACTCAACGAGAGCTTCGCGATCCTGGTGATGTTGGCCTTCGGCGGCCCTGGCACCTTGCCCGGGCCGGTGGTGGGCGCCGCACTGCTGATCGGCGCCACCGAGCTGTTCCGTGCGTTTTCCGACTACCGCATGATCATTTTCGGCGGTGTGCTGATCGCGACCATGCTGCTGCGCCGCGAAGGTCTGTGCGGTGGCCGGGAGTGGCGCTTCACGATCGACTGGCCACCGCGCGAGCGCGAGGCCTATGCCCGGGGTGACCGCTTCCTGGCCGAAGACGGGGATGGCGATGAGCCTGCTTGAGATCCGCGGTCTGTGCAAGCAGTACGACGGCCTGAAGGCGTTGTCGGACGTCTCCTTCGACGTCGAGGAAGGCAGCATCGTCAGCCTGATCGGCCCCAACGGCGCCGGCAAGACCACGTTGTTCGACTGCCTGACCGGCTACATCCCCAAGACCTCGGGCACCGTTGACTTTGCCGGGAGCGATGTCTCGGCACTCGAGCCACATGCGGTGAACGCCGCAGGAATGGCTCGAACCTTTCAGCAGATCCGCCTGTTTCCTGCGCTGACGGTTCTGGACAACGTGCTGGTGGGCATGCAGGCGCGCACCCGCGGCGGCGTCTTTGCCGCGCTCGCCCGGCCGCGCTGGTACCGTGAGCAAGAGGAGACCATGCGCAGCGAGGCCCTGGAGGTGCTGGCGCTGTTTCAGGAACGCCTGCTGCCCCGCCTGGATCAGAAAGTTTCGCAGCTCTCTTATGCCAACCGTCGCCGGGTCGAGATCGCGCGCGCGCTGGCGGCCCGACCTCGGTTGCTCTTGCTCGACGAGCCGGCCGCGGGAATGAACCCCCACGAGACAGCCCTGGCCAGCGCGCTGGTGGGCGACCTGCGCAAGGCCGGGCAAACGGTGTTGTTGATCGAGCACGACATGAAGATGGTGATGTCGATCTCGGACAAGGTCGTGGTGCTGGATCACGGCGTCAAGATCGCCGAGGGCCCGCCCGAAGCGGTGCAAAACGACCCCGACGTGATTGAAGCTTATATGGGCCGGAGGCAAGATGCTGCGCTTGACTGACGTCTGCACGCGCTATGGCCAGATGCGCATCCTGAAAGGGGTCAACCTGGAAGTGCGCCAAGGTGAGCTGGTCTGCCTGCTCGGCGGCAATGCCTGCGGCAAGTCGACGACGATGAAGGCCATCCTCGGTCTGGTCCGGCCCTACCAGGGTCGGATCGAGTTTGAAGACAAGCGCATCGATGGCCTGGTGCCGGCGGCGATTTCGCGGTGCGGCATCGTGCCGGTGCTGGAGGGGCGGCGCATCTTCTCCGACCTCAGCGTCGAGGAGAACTTGTTGATGGGGGCCTATCTGCGTCGCGACCGGCCGGGCATCGCCGAAGATCTTGAACGCATGTTCACCCTCTTCCCGGTGCTCAAGGACCGACGGCGGCAGGCGGGCGGCACCTTGTCCGGCGGCGAGCAGCAGATGCTGGGCATGGCGCGGGCATTGATGGCTCGGCCCAAACTGCTGGTGATGGACGAACCGTCGATGGGGCTGTCGCCGAAGTACGTTGAGAAGAGTTTTGAGACCATCGCCGCAGTGCATGCACAGGGCGTTTCGATGCTCATCGTCGAGCAGAACGCGAACATGGCCTTGTCGATCGCCGATCGCGGCTATGTGCTGCAGGTTGGCGAAATTGTGCTGGCGGGAACGGTGAAGGAACTGCGCGACAACCCCGCGCTTAAACGGGCATACCTCAATACGGCGGCGGCCTGAAGTCACGGGTGCGAGTGTTTTCGCGCTGCCGGGGCTTAGTCACCAACCCGCACCAGCACAGAGTTCGCGCTTCCCCTGTCCGCACTGCAAAGGCCGCGGCCAAGGAAATTGCCTATCGCCATTGAGAGGACAGGCTTTTCAAACGCCCTTTTTCCACCCAGAACACCCCCCGCTGAGCTCTCAAACACGGACCCACGTGATTGTCGGGCCCGGCCGCAGCCCGTTCAAGACCGATCACGGCCCCGAAGTGCGTTCTTCATGGCGGCAGTCTCGGGGGGTTCCCCGGGCAATGTGGCGCCAAACCGCGGCTCTGCGAAGCCCTGGCGCAGCCAGTCCCCGATGCCCTGTGCACCGGGACCGCCTCACCGGGCCGCCTCAAAGGTGTTGGCTGGAGGACCTCAGGGCGCTTGCAGCTGCGACCCATGGGCGGGCGCACGCGGTGCTGCCCTGGCCTGCAAAACCCAGCTGCGAGAGGATCTTCTCGATCACCGGCTGCTCGAGGATCGCGGCGATGATCTTGAGCTGGCCGCCGCAGTTCGGGCAGTGCCCCATGTCGATCTCGAAAGCGAAGCTTCAGCGAAGACTCTTCACCGGCGCTGAACCGCACGGGGTTTCGAGGAGGCCCGTTTGCTTGAGTCAGACCGGCACGATCTGACTGTCTTGGCAGTTTCCATTTTTCTTCTATCCAGCCCCCCGAAGGGGCCGCCGGAGGCCCCTCGGTTGGGCCATGTACTCATGGTTCAACCCTCCTGCGCCGCTGACCGGGCGGGCTTCGTTGGGACTGATACCTGAGCCTGCTGGCGCCAGTAGTTTGCCTCAGCCTGCGCCGGCGGGATGTAGCCGATGGGCTCCAGCAGGCGATGGTGGTTGAACCAAGAGACCCACTCAAGTGTCGCCAGTTCGACCGCCTCACGCGTCTTCCAGGGCCCGCGCCGGTGAATGATCTCGGCCGTGTACAAGCCGTTGATGGTCTCGGCCAACGCGTTGTCGTAGCTGTCGCCCGTGCTGCCCACTGAGGGCCCGATGCCGGCTTCGGCCAGTCGCTCGCTGTAGCGGATCGAGACGTACTGCGAGCCCCGGTCGCTGTGGTGCACCAGTTCCCCGTCACGCTCGCGCCGACGCGCGTAGAGCGCCTGCTCCAGCGCGTCGAGCACGAAGTCGGTCTGCATGGTCGTGCTGACGCGCCAGCCGACGATGCGCCTGGCGAAGACATCGATGACGAAGGCCACGTACACAAAGCCCTGCCAGGTCGAGACATACACACCGTGTGCACGTCGGGAAGCCTGCGCGAGGCGGGAAGTGACGTCAAATCAATGACTTGGAACTGATCGCTCTGCACACTGACTGCACGCTCGTGCACGTTGCGGGATCAGTGTCCTGGCGGAAGCGGTGAGATTCGAACTCACGGACGGTTGCCCGTCGCCGGTTTTCAAGACCGGTGCAATCGACCACTCTGCCACGCTTCCGGATTGCGCTGCGATGCTAACCCGTCGCCGGTTTTGCCTGCGCCCACGTCGCTGCGCGACATGTGCTTCGGCGCTGCGCCGTTGGCGCAGAGCAAGACCGGTGCAATCGACCACTCTGCCACGCTTCCGGAATCGTTCGATTCTAGGCGCCCGGCTGCTGCGCCTGCGGGCAATGCACCTGCACCACCTCGCGCCGGCCGCCATCCACCCGCACCGCGGTCAGCGCGCCGCCCCACAGGCAGCCGGTGTCCAGTGCGAGCAGGTCGGGGCGGTTGATCAGGCCCAGGGTGCTCCAGTGGCCGAAGGCGATCGGCACGCCGGCGGTGCGCCGGTGCGGATGTTCGAACCAGGGCGCAAAACCCGGCGGGGCGGCGGCGGCGCCGTCCTTGGTCTGGAACTCCAGCGTGCCGTCGGCGGTGCAGAAGCGGATGCGCGTGAACACATTGATCACGTGGCGCCAGCGGTCGGGGCCCTGCAGGTCCGGCGACCAGCGTTCGGGCTGGCTGCCGTACATCACCTGCAGGAATCCGGGCAGGTCGGGGCCGGCGAGCATTGCCTCCACCTCGGCCGCCAGCGCCAGGACGTCGTCGGCGCTCCAGGCCGGCACCACGCCGGCATGCACGCACAGCCAGCCCTGGTGGCGCAGCGCCAGGCGACGGGTGCGCAGCCAGTCGAGCCAATGCCCGCGGTCGGGCGCGCCGAGGATGGCGTCCAGGGTGTCGCTGCGGTGCGGCCGGCGCACGCCGTGGGCCACGGCCAGCAGATGCATGTCGTGGTTGCCGAGCAGGCAACTCGCGGCATTGCCCAAGCCACGCAGACGGCGCAAAACGGCCAGCGAGTCAGGGCCGCGGTTGACGAGGTCGCCGAGCAGCACCAGATGGTCGCGCGACGGCGAAAACCCCAGCACGTCGAGCAGCTGGCCGAGTGCGGCGTCGCAGCCCTGCACGTCTCCGATCAGGATGTCCATGCTGCCGATTCTGCCGGCGCGGGCCCCGGGTGCGGGCCGCCCTCTGGTAATCTGCGCGTCCCGCAACAGCTCCCGGCCCTGCGGCGCCGGGGGATCGATGGACATAGCGCTGCTGGCCTTCCTGATCCTGCTCAACGGTGCCTTCGCGATGGCGGAGATGGGGCTCACCGCGGCGCGCAAGGCGCGGCTTCAGGTCATGGTGGAAACCGGCGACGGCGGCGCGGCGGCGGCGCTGAAGCTGCACGACGACCCGACCCGCTGGCTGTCGACGGTGCAGATCGGCATCACCTCGATCGGCCTGCTCAACGGCATCGTCGGCGAATCGGCCTTCGCCGGGCCCTTCGGCGACTGGCTGGAACACCGGCTGGGCGTGGCCCAGGCCGTGGCCGAGATCGCCGCCACCGCCGGCGTGGTGGTGCTGATCACGTTTGGCACCATCATCTTCGGCGAACTGGTGCCCAAGCGCATCGGGCAGATGTTTCCGGAGCTGGTGGCGCGCCTGTTCGCGCGGCCGATGGACTGGTTGTCGAAAGCCACCAAACCCTTCGTCTGGCTGCTGTCGGCCTGCACCCAGGGGGTGCTGAAACTGCTCGGCCTGTCCGGCCGCGCAATGTCCAGCGTCACCGAGGAGGAGATCGCCGCCCAGCTCGAAGAAGGCCTGGACGCCGGCGTCATCGAGGCCCAGGAGCACCAGATGGTGCGCAACGTCTTCCGGCTCGACGACCGGCAGATCGGCTCGATGATGATCCCGCGCGCCGAACTGGTGTGGCTCGATGTCAATGAACCGATCGAGCAGCTGATGCTGGAGATGGTGGAGCAGGGCCACACGCGCTACCCGGTCTGCCGCGGCGGGCTCGACGACGTGATCGGTGTCGTTGCGGCCGCCCAGCTGCTGGCGCCGCTGGCGCGTGGCGAGACGCCGGCGCTGCTGGACCTGCTGACCCCGCCGGTCTTCGTGCCGGAAACGCTCAGCGGCATGGAACTGGTCGAACATTTCCGACGCAACGACGTCGAACTGGTCTTCGTCGTCGACGAGTACGGCGCGGTGCAGGGCCTGATCAGCGAACGCGACCTGCTGGAGGCCATCGCCGGCGAACTCGGCGAAGCTTCGGCCGACGACGCCTGGGCCACCCCGCGGGTCGACGGCAGCTGGCTGATGGACGGCTTGATCCCGCTGCACGAGGTCAAGGACCGGCTCAACATCAAGGAACTGCCCGAGGAAGACCGCGGGCGCTACAACACCCTGGCCGGCATGATCATGCTCCTGCTCGGGCGCCTGCCCGCCACCACCGACGCCGTCGAATGGGGCAGCTGGCGCTTCGAGGTCGTCGACCTCGACGGCAAGCGGGTCGACAAGGTGCTGGTCAGCCGTCTCACCGAACCCCCAACCCCTGAATCCACATGATCATCCCCGCACTGCATCGCGACGCCCGGCCCGTCGATTCCCAGGTCCATCGCCGCACGACGGTCAAGCTGCCGATTGCCAGCTGGGCGCATCTGGCGGGCACCAATGCGCTGTTCGTGACCGCCGCCGAATGTGCGCAGGTGGCCTGCGACTACCCGATCGTCTTCGTCAAGGCCGGCGACGACCCGCAGGGCGGCGTCGACTACGCCCCGATTGCGGTGCTCGGCCTGAAGCAGGGCGAGAACCTGTATGTCGACCACGGCAGCTGGCGCGCGATGCAGCTGCCGTCGCTGATGGGCACCTACCCGTTCTGCATCGCCCGCAGCGATGCCGAACATTTTGCGGTCTGCCTCGACGCCGCCTACGAGGGCCTGTCGGAGGCCGGCGAAGGCGAGCGCCTGTTCGACGACGCGGGCCAGGCGACCGAGTTCGCCACCCGCGTGAAGGGTGAACTCGAGCGCCTGGAGGGCCACGTCCAGGGCACGCGCCAGGCCGTGCGCCGGCTGGCCGAACTCGGCCTGCTCGTCGACAAGCGCTTCGACGCCACCTTGCCCGACGGCAGCAAGCTGGCGGTCGAGGGCTTTTTCATGGTCGACGAAGACAAGCTCAAGGCCCTGCCCGACGCCACCTTGCTCGAACTGCATCGCAACGGGCTGATGCGCCTGGTGCATGCCCACTGGGTGTCCCTGGGCCAGATGCGACGCCTGCTGACCTGGCGCATCGAGCGCGGGGCGTGATGCGCTGAGCACCACGCGCGGGCGCGGGACATGACCCGCCAGGCGCTCGACCCGTGATCAGGCGCGGCAGAATGGCTGCACTGCCGCCTTCCACCCGACCCCGGAGACCCGCCGCCGTGACTCCCCGCAACTCGCCCCCGTTCCGCGCCGACCATGTCGGCAGCTTTCTGCGCCCGTCGTATCTGCTCGATGCGCGCGAACAGTTCTTTGCCGGCAAGTCGATCAGCGCCGGGCAGCTGCGCGCCGTCGAGGACCGCGCGATCACCGAGATCGTGAAGTTCCAGCAGGACCTGGGCCTGCACAGCGTCACCGACGGCGAGTTCCGCCGCACCTACTTCCACATCGATTTTCTGGAGCAGCTTGGCGGCGTCAAGACCGACATCCCGGTCACCATCCGGCGCCCCGACGGCAGCGAGGAACTGGCGCCGCCGGTGATCCGCGTCATCGACAAGGTCCGCCACATCAAGGACATCCAGCGCGCCGACTTCGAGTACCTGAAGTCCCAGGTCGCCGCGGGTTTCACGCCCAAGGTGACGATCCCGAGCCCGACGATGCTGCACTTCCGCGGCGGCCGCGCGGGCATCAGCCGCGAGGCCTACCCCGAGCTCGACCCGGTCTTCTACGACGACGTGGCCAAGGCCTATGGCGAGGAACTGCGCAGCCTGTTCGACGCCGGCTGCCGCTACGTGCAGATGGACGACACCAACCTGGCCTATCTGTGTGACGAGAAGATGCGCGAGGCGGCCCGCCAGCGCGGTGACGACCCCAATGAGCTGCCACATCGCTACGCGCATTTCATCAACAAGGTGGTGGCGCACAAGCCCGCCGGCATGACCCTGGCGATGCACCTGTGCCGCGGCAACTTCAAGAGCACGCATGCGGCGGCCGGCAACTACGAGCCGGTGGCCGAGGCCCTGCTGTCGGAGATGAAGCTCGACGCTTTCTTCATGGAGTACGACGACGAGCGCTCGGGCGACTTCAAGCCCCTGCGCTACCTGACGGCCGGCAAGATCGTCGTGCTCGGCCTGGTGACGACCAAGTTCGGCCAGCTGGAAGACAAGGACGCGCTCAAGCGCCGCATCGACGAGGCGTCGAAGTACGCACCGCTGGACCAGCTCTGCCTGTCGCCCCAATGCGGTTTCAGCAGCACCGTGCACGGCAACAACATCGCCGTCGAGGACCAGCGCAACAAGCTGCGCCTGGTCGTCGAAGTAGCGCAAGAGGTCTGGGGCTGAGTCCGGACGTGCAACCGTCCCTGCGGACGGTTGCGCGCCTGACGAAGCGGCCGAGCTCTGCGAGGCCGTGGGAGCGCCCGGACGTGCAACCGTCCCTGCGGACGGTTGCGCGCCTGACGAAGCGGCCGAGCTCTGCGAGGCCGTGGGAGCGTCCGGCAAAAACCCCGCAACGGCGCCGCAACGGCGGCGCGGGATGCTTGATCCCAGGGTCCGTCATTCGGCGGCCCGTCCCTCACGGAGGATCCAGCCATGTCCCGCACCATCACCCTCGCCGCGCTGGCCGCGGCCATCCTGCTGCCGGCCGCCGTGTCGGCCCAGGGCCTCACCCCCTGTGCCGGCAACCTGCTGGGCATTGCCGGTGTGAGCCTGTCGGAGCAGCGCATCGCCGGCATCGATTTCAACGGCAGCGGCGGCCAGCTCGCCCCGCTGCTCGACACCGAGGTCACGGTGCGCGGGCAGAACCCGTCGTGCCTGCTGATCCAGTTCAGCGCCCTGGCCGTGCCGCAGGACAACCACATCATCTTCCAGGTGCTGGTGGACGGGGTGCCGGCCCCGGGCCAGTCGGCCTTCCCGACCCAGCCGGGCATCCCCGTGGTCTACGACCCTGAAGAGTCGGACCTGAACAACGGCCGCATGGTGGCGCACAGCTTCCTGGTGCCGGTGTCGCCGGGGCTGCGGCGCGTGGAGCTCAAGTTTGCCGGCTGTTGCAGCGGGGCCGGCGGCAACTCCGGCGTCGTCAATGCGGCGACATTGACGGTGCAGCACCGCTGAGCAGGGCCTGCACCGCCGCCGGGGCCTGCAGCAGGCGCACCCGCTCGTAGAGCAGCTGCGCTTCCGGGAAACGCCGGCGCAGCAGGTTCAGCCATTGTTTGAGCCGGCCTGCGCTGTGACGCGGGGCGACGCGGGCGGCCACCTGCTGCCAGAAATGCGGCAGCAGGGCCGCCACCGCGTGCCACGACGCTGCCGCCGCGCCGCGCACCGCCCAGGCCAGTCCGGGGTCGGCCACCATGCCCCGGCCCAGCATCAGCGCGTGGCAGCCACTTTCGTGCCGGCAGCGCCGGGCGTCGTCCACGGTCCAGATCTCGCCATTCGCCACCACCGGAATCGACACCGCCTCGCGGATCCGGCCGATGCGGTCCCAGTAGGCGGGCGGCCGGTAGCCATGCGCCTTGGTGCGGCCATGCACCACCAGTTCACTGGCGCCGGCCTCGGCGATGGCGCGTGCGTTGTCCAGCATGCGCGCGTCGTCGCGGTGGCCCAGGCGCATCTTCGCGCTCACCGGCATCGCCGCCGGCACCGCGCGCCGCACGCTGCGCACAATGGCGTGCACCAGCTCCGGCTCGTCGAGCAGGACCGCGCCGCCGCGGTGGCGGTTGACCACCGGCGCCGGGCAACCGAAGTTCAGGTCGATGCCGGCCGGGCCCAGCGTAGCCAGGCGTGCGGCGTTCTCGGCCAGACAGACCGGGTCGCCGCCGAGCAGCTGGGCGCGCACCGGCACGCCGGCCGGCGTGCGGCCGCCCCGGTCGAGTTCGGGCACGATGCGGCGGAACACGCGCTCCGGCAGCAGCTGATCGGTGACGCGGATGAACTCCGCCACGCACAGGTCCACCCCGCCCAGGCGCGTCAGCGTATCGCGCAGCGTGGCGTCGAGCAGGCCTTCCATCGGCGCCAGCAACAAGCGGGTCGGTGTCATGGCATGGATTGTCGCCGCCGCTACGATCGGCGTTTCGTCTGCAACGCACACACCCATGACCGTCCTGCTGAAGAAGCCCGCCGCCAAGGCCACGCCGATCCACCTTGTCGACCGCGCGGCGTTCGCGACCCATCTGCGCACCGCGCCCGAAACCACGCGCCGCTGGCTGCAGGCCACCGGCTTCCAGGGCGAGGCCGACCGCCATGTGCTGGTGCCTGAAGCCGACGGCAGCCTGAAGGAGGTCTGGGCCGGGGTGAGCGCCGCCGACTCGCCCTGGGCGCTGAGCGCACTGCCGCTGGCGCTGCCGGGTGGCAACTACCGCATCGCCGAAGAGGGTCTGGACGTCGCGGACACCGCCGCGGCCCTGTCCTGGGAGCTTGGTGCCTACCGTTTCGACGCTTACAAGACGGCCGGCCGCGAGCCTGCGGCACTGATGCTGGCGCCCGGCCTGGGCGCCGAGCGTGGCCTGATGCTGGCCACCGCCATGGCCTCGGTGCGCGACCTCGTCAACACGCCGGCCGAGCATATGGGCCCGGCCGAACTCGCGGCCGCGGTGAAGCTGGTGGCCAAGCAGCATGGCGCCAAGGTCAAGGAAGTCGTCGGCGACGCGCTGCTGAAGGCCGGCTTCCCCGCCATCCACGCAGTCGGCCGCGCTTCCGCGCGTGCACCACGCCTGATCGAGCTCAGCTGGGGCAAGCCCAAGCACCCGAAGCTGTCCCTGGTGGGCAAGGGCGTGTGTTTCGACACCGGCGGCCTGGACCTGAAGAACGCCGAGGGCATGCGCCTGATGAAGAAGGACATGGGGGGCGCGGCGAATGCCCTCGGCCTGGCGATGATGGTGATGGCATTGAAGCTGCCGGTGCGGCTGCAACTGCTGATCCCGGCGGTGGAAAACGCCGTGGCCGGGAATGCCTTCCGGCCCGGGGACGTGTTCCGCACGCGCAGCGGCCTGCACATCGAGATCGGCAACACCGACGCCGAGGGCCGGGTGATCCTGTGCGACGCGCTGGCCTACGCGGCAGAATCGAAACCGGCGCTGATCATCGACCTCGCCACCCTGACCGGCGCCGCGCGCACGGCGCTCGGCCCGGCGCTGCCGGCGCTGTTCTGCCGCGACCTGGCGCTGGCGCGACAGCTCGTCGACGAAGGCCTGGCGCTGCGCGATCCGCTGTGGCATCTGCCGCTGTGGGACGCCTACCATGCCGGCATCGAAAGCAGCGTCGGCGACATCGTCAACACCGGCCGAAATGCGATGGGCGGGGCCATCAATGCCGCCCTGTTCCTGGCCGACTTCGTGCCCGCCGATCTGCCCTGGCTGCACGTCGATCTCTGGGCCTGGAACGACCAGGCGCGCCCGGGACGGCCGGTCGGCGGCGAGGCGCAGACCCTGCGCACCCTGCTGCATTACCTGGAAGCGCGTTTCGGCGCCTGAACCGGTGCCCGACCCCGGGGCAGCCCGACGATGCGCTGCAGCTTGCCGCTGCGCCCGCGCGGCAAGGGCTGGCCGCAGTGCAAGTGCAGGCGCAGCGGCGCAGTGCCCTGGCTGGCGGCAAAACGCCGCAGCAGCTTGATCGCAAGGTCGGCCTGTGCGTTGCGCGGGCCGCTCAGGTGCAGGCGCAGCGTGGCCGGGCCGGCCTGCACCAGCCGGAAGTGGAACAAGCCCGCTTCCTCTTCGAGCACGGTGCTGATCGCCAGCGGCAGCAGGCGCACGGGCCTGCCGTCGGTGCCCGGCAGTTCGAGCAGGTCGTCGCAACGGCCCTCGACCTCGATCACCGGAAGTGCCGAACCGCAGGCGCAGCGACCGGGAAGCAGGCGCACGCGGTCGCCGAGCGCGTAGCGGATCAAGGGCTGCACATGGTTCGCCAGATTGGTCAGCAGAGTGTCGTGCGACAGGGTGCCGGGCGGCACTGCATGGCCACGTGCATCGACCGGCTCCAGGATCACCCAGTCGGCATTGACGTGCAGTGCGTCGTGCCGGCATTCGGCGGCGATCGGCAGGAATTCGCTGGCGCCGTAGCTGTGGCGCAGCGGGCAGCCCAGGGCCGTCACGATGCGCGCTCGTTGGGCGTCGCCCAGGGTCTCGCCGCCGGTCCAGACCTCCTGCAGCGCCAGCCGCACGTCGCCGTCGGCGCTGGCCTCGGCCAGCATCGAGGCTGCGGTGGGATAGGTGCTCAGGATCGTCGGCGCAAAGGCCTCCAGATGGCGCAGCAGGTCCGTCAGCGGCTGCAGGATCGAGAAGCTGCGCCAGCGATCGGCCGCCCAGGGCAGGCGACGGCGCAGGCGCTGCAGCGCGGCCTGGCTGGCGAAGTGGCCGTCGATGGCGCCCACGAAGGCCACCCGCTCGCCGAGCCAGAACGGGTCCCACAGCCGATGCAGCGGGCGCAGCGGCGCCGGGCGCTGCAACTCCAGCGCGTCGTAGATCGCCAGCGCGGCGGCGTCGTGCACGAAGAGGCCCGGGTCGCCGCTGCTGCCCGAACTTTCCCAGACCGCGTGGCGGCCCAGAAAGGGCTCGCCGATGCGCTGCGGGTCGGCGACGAAGTTGCGCAGGGCCGGCAAGGTCACCTCGGGGTCGGTGATCAGCTCGGCGAAGTGCCGCATCATCGTCACCTTGTGCAGCACCGGCAAGGTGTCCAGCGGCGTGCGCGCCGGGTCGACGCCGTGCAGATGCTGCCGGTACCACGGCGAGCAGGCCTGGGCATGCGTCAGCAGCGCCGCGAGGCGCTCGCGCTGCAGCGCGGCCAGCGCCACGCCATCGAGGGGGCCCGCCGCGGCCACCGCCAACCCGGCCGGCACCGAGGCCCAGGTGTCGGTGGCATGCATGGCAGCAACGTAGCGCGACGCGGCCGAGCCGACTTGCGTCAGGTCAACCACAGGCCCGTGTCGGCCCAGACGGACACCCGCGGGCGCTCGACTAACATCCTTTGCCCGCTACAGGAACCCTCACGATGTCCGAATCCCCGATCCTCGTCGCCACCCAGGGCTCGACGCGCCTGATCACACTCAACCGCCCGGCTGCCCTGAACAGCTTCACCGCGGCGATGCATGCCCAGCTGCTGCCCGCGCTCGACGCCGCGGCCGCCGACACCTCGGTGCGCGCGGTGCTGATCACCGGCGCGGGGCGCGGTTTCTGCGCCGGTCAGGACCTGAACGACCCGGCGATGGCCACACCCGACGGGGCGCCGCCCGATGTCGGCGCCGTGGTCGAGCGCCACTACCGACCGCTGGCCCTGCGCCTGCGTTCGATGCCGGTGCCGGTGATCGCCGCCGTCAACGGCGTTGCCGCCGGCGCCGGGGCCAACTTCGCGCTGCTCGCCGACTTCGTGCTCGCCGGGCGCAGCGCCAGCTTCATCCAGGCCTTCTCGAAGATCGGCCTCGTGCCGGACTGCGGCGGCACCTGGCTGCTGCCGCGCCTGGTCGGTCGCGCGCGGGCCCTGGGCCTGGCGATGAGCGGTGACAAGCTGCCCGCCGAGGAGGCCGAGCGCATCGGCCTGATCTGGCGCTGCGTCGACGACGCCAGCCTGCTGGACGAAGCGCTTGCCCTGGCCAGCAAGCTGGCCGCGATGCCGGTGCATGCGATCGCCCAGACGCGGCGCGTCATCGACAGCTCGGCCAATCTGCCGCTGGACGACGCGCTGCGGCTGGAGGCACAGACCCAGCGTGATCTCGGCCTGCGCCACGACTTCTCCGAGGGGGTGGCGGCCTTCCTGGCCAAGCGGCCGGCGCAGTTCAAGGACCGTTGAATGCGCGCGCACCTGCTGTTGACCGTCATCGCCTGCACCGGCTTGCTGGGGTCTGCGGCGGCCTACGGCCAGGCCGCGGCAAGCGCGGCTGCGCCGACGGTGCGCGCCGAGATTGCGCCGCCGTTGCAGGCGGCGCAGAAGGCCCTGGCCGACAAGCAGTACGAGCAGGCGCTGCAGCAGCTGCAGCTCGCCGAGGCGGTGCCCGGCCGCACGCCCTACGAAACCTATATGGTCGAGCGCATGCGTTTCCTGGCTTCGGTCGGCCTGGGCGACGCAGCGGGCACGCTGAAAGCGCTGGAGGCGGCTCTGGCCACCGGGCAGGCCGAGCCGGCACTGAAGGCGACGCTGATGGATCAGGCCTCGGACGCGGCCTATGTGCTGAAGGACTACCCCAAGTCCGTGCTTTGGGCCCGGCGCGCCATCGACGCCGGTGCCAAGGGCGATGCCACGCACCTGCGCCTGGGGCAGGCCCTGTACCTGCAGGACCAGTTCCCAGCGGCGGCACAGGTGCTGGACCAGTTGGCGGCGCAGCAGCGCAGCGAGGGCCGCATGCCCGGCGAGCCGCAATTGCGCCTGCAGGCCGGCAATCTCCTGAAGATGGGTGACGAGGCCGGCTATGCGCGGGTGCTTGAGGACCTGCTGCAAGTGGCACCCAAGCCCGAGATCTGGTCCGACCGCCTGGTCCGCCTGTTGCGCCAGCCGGGTTTCGACGAGGCCCTGGTGCTCGACCTGCTGCGCCTGAGCCGCCGCGTGGGCGCCTTGGCCAACGCGCAGGCCGACGTCGAATACGCCGAACTCGCGCTGCGTGCCGGATTCCCCGCCGAAGCGCTGACGGCGCTGGAGGCTGGCGACAGCGCCGGACGACTGGGGCAGGGCGTGGACGCCGCGGCCCACAAGGCCCTGCGCACCCGCGTGCAGCGCCAGGCCAGCGAGGACCGCGCCGCAGCGGCGCCGGACGCGCCGGCACTTCTGGCGCGTGATCCGACCCTCGCGTTCAACGCCGGCTGGGCGCAGTACACGGCCGGGCAGCGTGCAGCGGGCGTCGACCTGATGCGCAAGGCCCTCGAGCGTTTGCCGGCGCGCTCCGCCAGCGCCAGGCTGCGGCTGGCGATGGCCTTGACCGACGGCGGCGACCTGGCCCAGGCGCGTACCTTGCTGAGCGGTCTGCGCGATGCGCGCGCCGATGACGGCAGCAGCGACCTGGCGCGCCTGTCGCTGATCGCCATCGACGGCAAACGCTGAGGCGCGGTGCACACGAAAAAACGCGGCCCGAGGGCCGCGTTTTCAAGAATGCTTCTGGCGGAGGGAGCGGGATTCGAACCCGCGGTGGGGATAAACCCACACACGCTTTCCAGGCGTGCGACTTAAACCACTCATCCATCCCTCCGGGGGACAGAACCTGGAAGTCTATCGCACGCCGGGACCGCCTTGCCGGCTCAGGCGGGGCGCCGGCGGCGGGTGAGCCAGCCGACGAAACCGAGACCGGCACCGAACAGCGCATAGGTCGACGGCTCGGGGATCGGCGCCAGGTTCCAGCCGATGGCGTCGAAGGCATCGAGGTCATGCTGCGAGATGACCAGGAGCTCGCCGCGTGCCGAGGTCGGGTCCATGACGCCGAGCATCAGGTTGTCCTTCCAGTGGCTGGCCTGCCGGCCGTCGCCGAAACTCACGCCAGTCGAGAAGCTCGGGCCCAGAGTGGTGCCGCCGTCGACCGAGAAGTACTTGGCGCGCTGATCGGCCGTCCAGTCGATCACGCCGAGCGCGGCGCTGTCGGCTGAATAGCGGAACAGGTCCAGCGACGAAACGTAGGTGAACAGGTCGTCATTGAAGGGCCCGTTCACCGGCCCCGAGTTGCCGTCGAGGACATCGACACCGCTGACGAAGCCCAGCGCGTGGCCGATCTCGTGCGCCGCGATGCCGACGAAATCGAAGTCGTTGGCACCGATGCCGTCGCTGCGATCGTAGTCCCAGGTGAAGCCGGTGCTGAACTGGATGAAGGCGTCGCAATCGGCACACGAACTGCCCACGCCGCCGGGTGCAAAGGCCAGGCCGAGCGACCTGGCATTGGCCGCGGTGATGCGCACGCCGGTGTTGTTGGCGTCACCGTCGCTGTCGACATAGGCCGTGGCGCTGCCCGAACCGTTGGGGTTGTTCGCGGTACGGTTGATGAGCATGTCGAAGGCCGGCCCGGTGCCCAGCGAAGCCACGGCGACGCTGTCCAGCGCCGACGTGGCGTCGGCCGACAGTGCACCGTAGACGGTGTCGTAGCCGTACAGCAGACGCCGTGACCCGGCCTGGGCCAGAACGCCCGTCGACAGCGCGGCGGTGCCGACCGTCAGCTTGACCGTCGCGTTGTCGTCGAAGAGCGCCGACCAC
Organism: uncultured Rubrivivax sp.; assembly: GCA_964637205.1. Lineage (GTDB taxonomy): Bacteria > Pseudomonadota > Gammaproteobacteria > Burkholderiales > Burkholderiaceae_C > Rubrivivax. Next base: position 2,526 of record CAZWUR010000013.1, on the reverse strand, counting down.
ATCGCCGCGCCGGCGACGAAGGAGGCCTGCTCGACGGCACTCGTGCCCGGTGTGAAGCTCAGTTCGAAGGTGAGGGCGTGGGCGCTGCCGGCGCCGGCAGCCAGCAAGACGACCGCCGCCTGTGCAGCCGCACGTCGGGTGAATCGGACCATGGAATCTCCTTCTTGGCCTGCCGTCGGGATGGCGGCGGGCGGGTCTCTGGAATGTAAAGGTCCGTCAGAACTTCGCGCGGCGCGGCGCTCAAATGCGGCCCCCGCGATCAAGGGGGATCAGGGTCTGCCGGCGGGGCTCAGCGCATGGGCGCGCAACCACTCCAGCAGCACGTAGTCGAGTGCGCGCCGGTGCGTGCTTTCGAGCACCACGGGCGGCGCACAGCCGGCCTCGTAAGCTTCTTTCCAGCGCAATGCACAGACGCACCAGCGCTCGCCCGGCTCGAGACCACGGAAGCGCTGCGCCGGGCGCGGCGTGATGAGGTCGTTGCCGCGTTCCATCTGGAAGTTCAGGAACGTCACCGTCATGCGCGCGCAGATGACGTGGCTGCTGCTGTCCAGCGCATCGGTGTGGCAGCAGCCGTCGCGCAGCCAGCCGGTCAGCGGGTCGTAGCTGCAGGGCAGGAGCGGGCCGCCGAGCACATTGCGTGCACCAGCCCGCGGATCCGGCTCGTTCACTTCGGCGTGCTGCCCGGTGCCTTGATCAGGGCCATGGCGGTGCCGATCAGCGACGCCACCTCGGCCATGTTGCCGGGCACGATCATGGTGTTGTTCTTCTGCGCCAGCTGCGCATAGGCCTCGACCGCCTTTTCGGCCACCTTGAGCTGCACCGCCTGCTCGCCACCGGGCTGCTGGATCGCCGCGGCCACCTGGCGAATCGCGCTGGCGGTGGCCTCGGCCACCGCGACGATGGCCGCGGCCTGGCCCTGCGCGGTGTTGATCTCGGCCTGCTTCTCGCCCTCGGAGCGCGCGATGAAGGCCTCGCGCTCACCGGTGGCGATGTTGATCTGCTCCTGGCGGCGGCCCTCGGAGGCCGCGATCAGGGCGCGCTTCTCGCGCTCCGCCGTGATCTGGGCCTGCATCGCGTGCAGGATGGCGGCCGGCGGCGTGAGGTCCTTGATCTCGTAGCGCAGGACCTTGACCCCCCAGGTCAGCGCCGCCTCGTCGAGCGCGCTGACGACCGAGGCGTTGATCAGGTCGCGTTCCTCGAAGGTCTTGTCGAGCTCCATCTTGCCGATCACGCTGCGCAGAGTCGTCTGCGCCAGCTGGGTGATGGCGATCAGGTAGTCGCTGCTGCCGTAGCTGGCGCGCATCGGGTCGGTGACCTGGAAGTACAGGATGCCGTCGACCTGGAGCTGGGTGTTGTCCTTGGTGATGCAGACCTGGCTGGGCACGTCCAGCGGCACTTCCTTCAGCGAATGTTTGTAGGCCACACGCTCGATGAAGGGGATCAGGAACTTCAGGCCCGGGACCAGCGTGCGGTCGAACTTGCCAAAGCGTTCGACCACCCAGGCCTGCTGCTGCGGCACGATCTTCAAGGTGCGGATGACGAAGATGACCGCGATGACGAGGACGACGAGTGCGATTTCCATGGTGTGCGTGGTCTTTCAGTCGGTGGTGACGGCGAGCTCGTTGCCGTCGATGGCGACGATGCGAAAACGACCGGGCGCCGGTGTGCCCTGGCCTGCGAAGCGCACCGACCAGGCCGCGCCGCGGTACTGGGTGCGCGCCGTGCCGTCGCTGGCCCATTCTTCGACCGCCAGGGTCTGCCCGATGTCGATCAGCACGTCGCGGTTGGACTGCGCCGGTGCCGAGCGCGGGTTGCGCGCCCGCTTGACGTGCCAGGCCAGCGTCGCCAGGGCGCCGAGCAGGGCCGAGGCAACGATCTGCACGCTGCCGCCGAGACCGGCATGCGCGACCAGGGCGCCGGCCACCGCGCCGAGCGCCAGCATCAGCAGATAGAAGGTCCCGGTGGCGAGTTCCACCGCGACCAGCGTGCCTGCCAGCACCCACCAGAAGGTGGGACCTTCGATCGCCATCGCTGCCTCCGCGGCTGGTCACAAACCGGATCAGTGTAGCGACCCGGCGCGGCCGCGCACGCGGCCTACACTGTGCCCCTGTTTCTCCAATGCCCGCCGGGCCAGGCCATGCAGCGCTTCCACTTCCCGATCTTCATCATCGACGAGGACTACCGCTCCGAGAACACCTCGGGTCTGGGCATCCGGGCGCTGGCGCAGGCGATCGAGAAGGAGGGCTTCGAGGTGCTGGGTGTCACCAGCTACGGCGACCTGAGTCAGTTCGCGCAGCAGCAAAGCCGTGCCAGCGCCTTCATCCTCAGCATCGACGACGAGGAGTTCAAGGGCGGCCCCGACCTCGACCCGGTGGTGCTCAACCTGCGCCGCTTCGTGCAGGAGATCCGCTTCAAGAACGCCGACATCCCGATCTACATCTACGGTGAGACGCGCACCTCCGAGCACATCCCGAACGACGTGCTGCGCGAGCTGCACGGCTTCATCCACATGTTCGAGGACACGCC
>CAZWUR010000012.1:43776-83043 GCA_964637205.1 uncultured Rubrivivax sp. | reverse complement strand
TCGGCCATCGACATGATCTCGGCGATCGTCGTCGGGCTGGCGCTGATGGCCAGCATCATCGCCTGCAGGCCGCCTTCGATGCGTTTGGCGATCTCGATCTCGCCCTCGCGCGTCAGCAGTTCGACGGTGCCCATCTCGCGCATGTACATGCGCACCGGGTCGGTCGTGCGGCCGAACTCGGAGTCGACGGTCGACAGCGCCGCCTCGGCGGCTTCCTCGGCCTCCTCCTCGGTGGCGGTGGACGTGTTGCTGCCGCTGATGAGCAAGGTGGCGGCGTCGGGCGCCTGCTCGTAGACCGCGATGCCCATGTCGTTGAGCATGGAGATGATGGCCTCGAGGATTTCCTCGTTGACCAGCTTTTCGGGCAGGTGGTCGTTGATCTCCTGGTGGGTCAGGAAGCCACGCGTCTTGCCCATCTTGATGAGGGTCTTCAGTTCGCTGCGGCGCTTGCTCGCTTCCTCTTCGGTGAGCGCCGTCTCGTCGAGCCCGAACTCGCGCATCAGTGCGCGCTCCTTGGCGCGGCTGACCTTCATGCGCAGCGGCTTGGCCTTGGCTTCCTTCTCGTCGACGACCTCGACCTCGACCTCGACCTCGACCTCGACCTCGACTTCAGCCTCGACCTCGACGACGTCGCCTTCGACCTCCTCGTCCTCGATCGCCTGCGCGGTGCGGCCCTTGCCGACTGCCGCCGCTGTCTTGGCGGGCGGCTTGGCCTTGGCCGCGGCCTTGCCGGCCTTGGCCACCGGGGCGGGCACTGCCTTGTTCGCGGGCTTCGGCGGTGGCTTGGCCGCAACCTTGGTCGCGGTTTTGGCGGGGGCCTTGATCTCGGCCTTGGCGGCCGGGGCCTTCTTCACGGCCGGGGCGGCGGCAGCCTTCTTCGCGGTGTCCCTGGCATCCTTGGCGCCGGCCTTGGTGTCGGCGGCGGCCTTTTTCGGCTCGGCGGCAGTCTTCTTCGCGGTCATGCGGTTCCTCGAGGTTGGGCGGATGTCGCGCCCGAACATGCAGCAGCCGCCGGACGCAGCACCGGATCGTCAGGACCGGCCCGGAAATCGGACCGCTAGGGACGAACCTGCGCGTCGGCGATGCTGTCGGGCTGGCAAGCTCGCGTAGACATCTTGAAGTGCAGCCCTTGCGTTGGCGGTTGGCCTTCTGGGGTGCCCCGTTCAGGGGTGGCCGGTGCCCGCAAGCTGCTGCTGTCACTCTTGCCGCTGCAACTAACCGGCCATTATCGTCCAGAACACGAGTTGCGTCAAAGGATCTGCGGCGATTCTGGCTCGGCCGGCCCCGGTACCCCGGCGCGCAGGCTGGCACGCTGTGCCAGCAGCACCTTGCCGCGCTGCATCGCGTCGTCCGAGAGGTCGCCCGACTCCATCAACAACTGCAGTTCCTCGTCGACCGCCTGCTGTCGCAGGCGGTGCAGCAGGGCCTGCAGTTCGGTCGCGGCGTGGTCGTTGTGCTCGAGGTGGTGCAGGCTGCGCACACGTTCGAGCAGGGGGGCGATGGTGTCGGCATCGCTCAGGCTCGCCACTTCGGCCGCCAGGCCGTCCAGCGTCAATGTGCCGTGGTCGTGCAGGATGCGTTCGAGCGCGCAGAAGAAGGGCCCGTGCGGCAGCGCCAGCGCCGCAAGCAGCGCATGGTCGGCGTCCGGCAGGGTGAACCAGAGATCGGCGTGGTGGGCCAGCAGCCAGGCGGTGCGGTCCAGCAGGTGCGTTGCCGCGGGTGTGCGCCGGCGCGCCGGGACCGACCACAGCTTCGGACGGTTCGCCGCGGTTTGCGCTGGCGCGGTCGACCAGGCCGCCTCCAGGGCCTCGGGCGGCATTGCCGCCGCCGCCGCCAGGGCGGCCAGCACCTGGCCGCGCAGCATGCCGGCGGGCAACTGCTCCCACAGCGGGCGGGCCAGCGCCAGCAGGCGGGCCCGGCCTTCGGCCTGGCCCAGGTCCAGGCCTTCGCCGGCATGGCCGATGAGCTGGCGCGACAGTGGCACGGCCGCGTCCATCGCCTGCACGAAGGCCTCGACACCATGTTCACGGACGAAGGAGTCGGGGTCGTGTTCCGGCGGCAGGAAGAGAAAGCGCACGCTGCGCAGGTCGGTGGCATGGGGCAGGGCGGCCTCCAGCGCGCGCCCGGCCGCGCGCCGGCCGGCGGCGTCGCCATCGAAGGCAAACACCACCGCATCGGTGTGGCGGAAGAGCTTGTGCACATGTTCGGCGGTGCAGGCCGTGCCGAGCGTGGCCACTGCATTGCCCAGGCCGGACTGGGCCAGTGCCACGACGTCCATATAACCTTCGACGACCAGCACACAACCCTGCTCGCGCAGGGCATGGCGCGCCTCGAACAGGCCGTAGAGCTCGCGTCCCTTGCTGAACACCGGGGTTTCCGGCGAGTTCAGGTACTTCGGTTCGCCGCCGTCGAGGACCCGGCCGCCGAAGCCGATGACCTCGCCCTTGACGTTGCGGATGGGGAACATCACGCGGTCGCGGAAACGGTCGTATCGCTTCTGGTCTGGCCCTTCGTCGCCCTGCACGATGACGAGGCCGGCTTCGGCCAGCAGCGGGTCGTCGTACTCGGCGAAGGCGCTGGCCAGGCTGCGCCAGCCCTCGGGCGCAAAACCCAGGCCGAAGCGTGCGGCGACGCGGCCGCTGAGGCCGCGCCGCTTGAGGTAGTCGATGGCGCGCGGATGCGCCTTGAGCTGGGCGCGGTAATGCGCGGCGGCCTTGTCCAGCACCTCGGTCAAGGAGAGCTGGCGCGCCTTGGCCTGTTTGGCGCGTTCGCGTTCGGCCGGGTCGGCGTCGTCCTCGGGCACCTGCAGGCCGACCTGCTGGGCGAGCTCGCGCACCGCCTCCGGGAAGGGCAGGCCGACCTGTTCGACGAGAAAGCGGATGGCGTCGCCATGCGCCCCGCAGCCGAAGCAGTGGTAGGTCTGGCGCGACGGGCTGACGATGAAACTCGGCGTCTTTTCGCCGTGGAAGGGGCACAGGCCCTTGTGGTTGATGCCGGCCTTCTTCAGCTCGACATGGCGGCCGACCACGTCGACGATGTCGACGCGGGTCAGCAGGTCGTGCACAAAGCCGGCGGGGATCACCCGCCGGAGTCTATCGGTGCACCCGCCGCGCCGACTCCGTTGGCCTGCCGTGCCGGCGCGGCAGGCAGGGCAGGCGCCAGCGTGAACATGCCGGCATAGGCGCGCACCCAGTCGGCGACCTGGCTGGCCGGCATCGGTGCGCCGATGCCCGTGCCCTGGCCGACGTCGCAGCCGAGTTCGAGCAGCATGCGCGCCTGCGCCGGGGTCTCGACACCTTCGGCCACCACCGAGCAGCCGAAGGTGCGGGCGAGGCCGATCACGCCCTCGACCAGGGCCTTGTCCTGCGGGTCGTCGAGCATGTGGTTGACGAAGCTGCGGTCGATCTTCAGCACGTCCACCGGCAGGCGCTGCAGATGGGTCAGGGTCGAATGCCCGGTGCCGAAGTCGTCGAGCGCCGATCGCACGCCCAGGGTGCGGCAGCGCGCGAGCAGGGCCGAACTGGCGGCCAGATCGGAATGCGCCTCGGATTCGACGATCTCGAGCTTCAGATGTTCGGCCAGCGGTTCGGTGTGGCGGGCCAGCAGTTCCGACAGTCGCTGCACGAAGTCCGGCTCCTGCAGGTGGCGCGCCGAGATGTTGACGTTGACGTGCAGGTCGAGCCCGGCGCGCCGCCACTGGGCCAGATGGTCCAGCGCCTGCGACAGGGTCCAGTCGCCGACCCTGGCCGACAGTCCGGTGTTGTAGATCAGGGGCAGGAACTGCATCGGCGCGATCAGGCCCTTGTCCGGATGGTCCCAGCGCAGCAGGGCCTCCAGCCCGAGCACGCGCTGCTTGCGCATGTCGACGATGGGCTGGTAAAAAAGCAGGAACTCGCCGCGGTCCAGCGCCTCCTGCACGCGGCCGATGGCCATCACGCGCTCCTCGGTGCGGCGGCGCAGTTCGGGGTCGAAGAACAGGTAGCCGTTGCGGCCGGATTGTTTGGCGCCGTACATCGCGTGGTCGGCGTGGCGCAGCAGGGTGTCGGCATCGCTGCGGTCGATCGGATAGACCGTGGCGCCCAGGCTGGCGGTGATCTGCACCGGCTCCGTCGCCGGGTCGATCACATAGGGCTGGCTGACCACGCGCAGCACGCGCTCCACCGCCAGTCGCGCTTCTTCCATCGAACCGGCGCGCAGCAGGAGCACAAATTCGTCGCCACCCAGGCGCGCCGCAGCGTCGGCCCACAGCTCACGGCTGCGCAGCGCACCGCGCAGCCGGCCGGCGAGTTCGACGAGCAGGCGGTCGCCGCCTTCGTGGCCGTAGCGGTCGTTCACCGGCTTGAACCGGTCGAGGTCGAGATAACACACGGCGAGCAGGTAGCCGTCGCGGTCGGCGGCGCGCATCGCCTCGGCCAGCAACTGGGTCAGCCGGGTGCGGTTGGGCAGCCGGGTCAGCTCGTCGAAATGCGCCTGTCGCTCCAGGCGCTCGCGCTGCACCCGCTGCTCGGTGATGTCGGAGATCGCCAGCACGTGGTAGCGCAGATCGCCTTCGGGGCCCTGCACCTGGGACACCGTGGCCTGCAGGGTGCAGGTCTCGGCGCCGCGCCGCGTCTCGATCAGCTCGCCGCGCCAGCGGCCGTTCTGGCGCAGCCCGGCCCACATGGCGGCGCGCTGCTGGCGGGCCAGCGGGTCGACGGGATTGGGCTGCAGCAGGGAGGGAACGCGCCCCAGCAGTTCGGCCAGCGGCACGTCCAGGATCTGCGTGTAGGCGGCATTCGCGTCGAGCACGCGCAGGTCGGCGTCGGCAATGAGCAGGCCTTCGTGCAGATGCTCGAAGAGCGCGGCCGACAGGCGCTGGCGCTCCTGCGCCTCGTGGCGTTCGCTGACGTCGGCCATCGTCGCCACCAGGCGCAGGGGCTGGCCGGAGGTGTCGCGGTCGGCAGCGAGCACGTTCACCTCGACCCAGTGCCAGCCCTCGTCGCTCTGGATGCGCAGTTCCTGCTGCCACTGGGCGGATTCGCCGAGCGTGACCTCGGACAGTGCCTCCTGCAGCCGACCGCGCTCGTCGGGGTGCACGTCCTCGAGCCAGGCGCGGGGGGTCCAGGTGGCGGCGTCGCGGTGCCGGGTCAGGGCATGCCAGTCGGGCGAGAGGTGGACTTCGTCGGGCAGGTGCCGGTGCCATTCGGCCACGGCCAGGCGGGCGGCACCGAGGGCCGTCACCGCGCGCCGCTCGCGCAGGCGCAGTTCCTGGCCGATGCTGCGCGTGATCAGCAGCAGCGCCGCCAGCGAGCCGAGGTAGCCGCACAGCGCCGCCAGCGCGGTGGCCGACGGCAGTTCGCCGAAGGGGCCGGTGCCGGCCGCGGTGCCGGCGACGGCGATGGCGCCGATGGCCATCAGGGCCAGGGCCGGCAAGGTCAGGCTGCCGGCGAGCAGCAGACCCATCAGCAGCACATGCGGCCACCAGGCCACGGCCGCGCTGGCGACGATGCCCAGGGCCTGGCCACCGAACCAGAGCCAGGCCGCCCCGACGGCCGACAGCGCCAGGCCGACGCTGAGCCAGACCCGGGGATCACCACCCGTGCGGCTGCGCGACGCGCGTGCGATGGCGATGGCCGGCAGGGCGCCGAGCAGCATGCCCAGCGCATGCCAGGGCCAGGCCAGCAGGGCGAGCAAGCCGGCCTCGGGCTGCACGCCACCGACGTCGTGCAGCGGCACGGCCGCCTGCAGGCCGGCCAGCAGGGGTCCGCCGACCAGCAGCACGGCGGCACCGAGGGTCAGGGCGTCGCGTGCACGTTCGAGGTCGGCACGTCCACCCAGGCGCCGGATCACTTCACCGACCGCCCAGACCACGGCCGAGCAGCCGAGTGCCTGGATCAGGATCGACCAGGTGGGCTGGCCGGCGACGAGTCCGGACAGCCACCAGGCGCCAACCAGCAACGGCAGGCCCTGCCAGCGCACACGCAGGACGATGGCCAGCGCGACGCCGGCACCGAGCCAGGGCAGTCCGGCCATGCCGGGCAGGGCCAGCCTGGCATCCAGCGCCGACAACAGCGCCACGGCCAGGGCCGAGCCCAGCCACCAGGCCCAAGAAGGGCGGCCGGGTCCGGGCGCCGACCGCTCGAACGCTGGCAGGGTGTTCAGATCAGGAAGTCGTCGAGCCGGGCACCGTCGGCCAGTGCCGCCTTCAGCCACCTGGGTTGCAGGCCGCGCCCGGACCAGGTCTCGCCGGTCGCGGAACTGCGGTACTTGGGGGCGACCCGTCCGCCACCGCTCTTGCGCGCGTTGGCGGCGGGGCGGTTGCCGAGGTCGGCCAGCGTGAGGCCGTATTCGCTCATCAGCGCACGCACCTGCGCCACCGCCTGCGCACGTTGCTCACGCTGGGCCTGCAGGATCTGCTGTTCCAGGGCGGCCTTCTGCGCCAGCAACTCGCTCAGGGGAGGGGTGGACATATCGTGATCACCGGTTTCGGGCAGTGGTTTCAATATATCAGCCGCAAGCTGCTCCCGGGGGGCCGTGACCGCCCCCGGGGACATGGGGTCAGCGGTAGCCGACGCGGTCGAGCATGCGCTGAACCTCGGCCTGATTGCCGCCCATCACCGAAACCGGGACCGATTCGGTCTTGAAATCACCCAGCGCCAGCAAGGCGGGATTCTGCGTGCGCAAGGTGGGGACCGCCGGCCATTCGTTGTTGCCTTCGGCGAAATGGCGCTGCGCTGCGTCACCGGCCAGGTACTCAAGAAACTTCACCGCCGCTTCGCGGTGCTTGGCGTAGCGGGCCACCGCACCGCCGGCGATGTTCACGTGCGTGCCGTGATCGGCCTGGTTCGGGAACACCACGCCGACCTTTTCCACCGCGGCCCGGTCCTCGGGTTTGTTCGAGCGCATCAGGCGCGCCAGGTAGTAGGAATTGCTCAACGCCACGCCGCATTCGCCGCTCGCCACGGCGCGGATCTGATCCGTGTCACCGCCCTTGGGGGTGCGCGCCATGTTGCCGACCAGGGCCTGCAGCCAGGCCTCGGTCTTCTGCGGCCCGAGATGATGGAGCATCGAACCGAACAGCGACAGGTTGTACGGGTGCGAGCCCGACCGGGTGCACAGCAGTCCCTTCAGCGCGGGCGAGGCCAGCTTCTCGTAGCTGTCGACGTCGCTGCGCTGCACGCGCAGCTTGTCGTAGACGATCACGCGCGCGCGGGTCGAGAAACCGAACCAGGCCGAACCCTGCCCCTTGTCCTCGCTGCGCAGCGTCACCGGGATGCGCTGCATCAGGATCTCGCTCTTCACCGGCTGGAACAGGCCCTCGGTTTCGGCGCGCCACAGCCGCGAGGCGTCGACCAGCAGCACCACATCGGCTGGGCTGGCCGCACCTTCGCTGCGCAGTCGCGACAGGATGCCGTTGTCGTCGCCGTCGATGCGGTTGATGCGCACGCCGCTGGCCTTGCTGAAGTCGTCGTACAACGCCTCGTCGGTCTGGTAGTGGCGGGCGGAGTAGATGTTCAGCACTGGCGCTTCGGCCAGAGCCAGGGTGGCGCTGCCGACCAGCAGGGTGGCGGCAAGGGATTTCAGTGCGTGGCGACGGAGCATGGCAGTTTCGGCAGGAGTTGAGTCACGGCCGAAAGTCTAATCTAAACGAGAATACTTATCGTTTGCTCTTGGTCAAACCATCGCGCCGACGTGGACTGGCCGAGGCCCGGTCGCCCGCCGTCACATCGGCCCGGGGCCTGGACTCAGGCCGTGGGCGGCACGTAGCCCGCGGGCTTGTCGGCGCCTTCGCCGAAGAAGAACTGCTCCATCTGACGGGCGAGGTACTGGCGCGCGCGTGCGTCGGCCAGGTTCAGCCGGTTCTCGTTGACGAGCATCGTCTGGTGCTTCTTCCAGAGCTCGAAGGCTTCCTTGCTGACGTTGTCGTAGATCCGCTTGCCGAGTTCACCCGGGTAGGGCGGAAACACCAGACCCTCGGCCTGCTTGTTCAGATGGATGCACTGCACCATGCGCGTCATCGTCATGCTCCTTTGCTTCAGTTCAGTTTCTTCACCAGCACTTGCGAGCGCCGGTCCCAGTTGTACTTGCGCTTGCGCGCCTCGGGCAGCCAGTCCGGGTCGACGACGGCAAAGCCGCGCTTGATGAACCAGTGCATCGTGCGTGTGGTGAGCACGAACAGGCTGTCCAGGCCGGCGGCCTTGGCACGCTGCTCGATGCGTTTCAGGATGCGCTCGCCGTCACCCTGGCTCTGCGACTGCGGCGAGACGGTCAGCGCCACCATCTCGCCGGCGCGTGCCTCGGGGTAGGGGTAGAGCGCGGCGCAGCCGAAGATGATGCCGTCGTGCTCGATGAGGGTGTAGTTGGTGATGTCGCGCTCGATCTCGTGGCGGTCGCGGCGCACCATGGTGCCGTCGCGCTCGAAGGGTTCGATCAGCTGCAGGATGCCGCCGACATCGTCGGCATTCGCTTCGCGCAGGCTCTCGAGCTTTTCGTCGACGACCATCGTGCCGATGCCGTCGTGCGTGAAGACCTCCATCAGCAGCGAGCCGTCCAGCGCATAGGGCAGGATGTGCGAACGCTCCACGCCACCTTCGCAGGCACGCGCGCAATACTGCAGATAGAAGGCCGGGTCGGTGGGTTTTTCCGCCGCGGGAAGCTGCTGCAGCAGGCGCCGCGCCTCGGCCAGCGAGAGTTCGGTGTCGATCGGGGACTCCGGGTCGTCGAGTTTTTCGTGCAGGCCCGGGATTTCGGTCATGAACAGCAGCTTGTCGGCCTGCAGCGCCACCGCGGTGGCCGTGGCCACGTCTTCCATCGACAGGTTGAAGGCGTCGCCGGTGGGTGAAAAACCGAAGGGGCTGAGCAGTACCAGCGCGCCGGTGTCGATGGCGCGCCGGATCGCCGCACCGTCGACGCGGCGCACGACGCCGCTGTGCATGAAGTCCACGCCGTCGACGATGCCCACCGGGCGGGCGACGAGGAAGTTGCCCGAGATCACGCGCACCGTGGCGTTCGCCATCGGCGTGTTCGGCAGGCCCTGGCTGAAGGCCGCCTCGATCTCGAAGCGCAGCTGCCCGGCGGCCTCCTGGGCGCAGTCCAGCGCCACCGCGTCGGTGATGCGGATGCCGTGGCTGAAGTGCGAGGTCTGGCCCTTGGCCGCGAGCTGCTCGGTCACCTGCGGGCGAAAACCATGCACGAGCACGATCTTGATGCCGATGGCGTGCAGGATGGCGAGATCTTGCACGAAGGTGTTGAGCCGGCCGGCCGCGATCGCCTCGCCCGTCAGGCCGACGACAAAGGTCTTGCCGCGGTAGGCGTGGATGTTCGGTGCCACCAGCCGGAACCAGGGGACGAAGGTGTGCGGGAAAACGAGGCTCATCGCAGCCGGGATTGTGCCGCACCATGTCTGCCCGTACCGCCTGTGGAGCTTCACGATGGATGCCTACAAGACCCACGGTGCCTTCAGCTGGTCCGAACTGATGACGCCCGACCCGAAGGCCGCACTCACCTTCTACGGCCAGCTCTTCGGCTGGCAGCATGAGGACATGGACATGGGCACCGGTCCCTACCATGTGATCAAGGTCGGTGACAGCAGCATCGGCGGCGTCATGGGCATGCCGCCCGACGCAGCCGCGGGCATGCCGCCGATGTGGGGCTGCTACGTGACGGTGGACGACATCGACGCCACCGCCCGCCGCTGCGTGGAACTCGGCGGCCAGGTCATGCTGGCGCCCACCGACATTCCCACCGTCGGCCGCATGGCCATGCTGAAGGACCCGCAGGGTGCCCTGATCAGCGCCATCACCTACGCGATGGATTGAGCCCGGCGGGCGGGCGGCCGGTGGGGTCGGTCGGAGATAATCCGCGCCCCGTGCCACCGTCGTCTGCCTCCACTGCCGCGCTGAAGCTGCACTTCCCCGAATCGCTGCCCGTCTCGGCGCGCAGGGGCGAGATCGCGCGTGCGATGCACGAACACCCGGTGCTCATCGTCTGCGGCGAGACGGGTTCGGGCAAGACCACCCAGTTGCCGAAGATCGCGCTCGAGATCGGCCGCGGCTTCGCCGGTGGCGGCCGCGGCCTGATCGGCCACACCCAGCCGCGGCGCATCGCCGCCAGCAGCGTCGCCAAGCGCATCGCCGAGGAACTGCAGACACCGCTGGGCGAGGTGGTCGGCTACAAGGTCCGCTTCCAGGACCGGCTGCAGCGCGGCGCCAGCGTCAAGCTGATGACCGACGGCATCCTGCTCGCCGAAACCCAGGGCGACCCGTTGCTGCGCGCCTACGACACCCTGATCATCGACGAGGCCCACGAACGCAGCCTGAACATCGACTTCCTGCTCGGCTACCTGAAGCAGTTGCTGCCGCGGCGGCCGGACCTGAAGATCGTGGTCACCTCGGCGACCATCGACGCGGATCGTTTCGCGAACCATTTCGCATCGGCCCAGGGGCCGGCGCCGGTGATCCAGGTCTCCGGCCGCCTGTTCCCGGTGGAACAGCGCTGGCGCCCCTATGAGGAAGCCAAAGACCACGACCTGAACGACGCCATCGCCGATGCGGTGGACGAGCTGTGGCGGGATCGCGCAGGCGACATCCTCGTCTTCCTGCCCGGCGAGCGCGAGATCCGCGAGGCCGCCGACCATCTGCACAAGCACCTGGCGCGCCAGCACCGCGGCGGCCCGGCGGCCGAGATCCTGCCCCTGTTCGCGCGCCTGTCGCAGGCCGAGCAGGAGCGCGTATTCAGCGCCGGCAACGGGCGGCGCATCGTGCTCGCCACCAATGTCGCCGAGACCTCGTTGACGGTGCCCGGCATCCGCTGCGTCATCGACAGCGGCGTGGCACGGGTCAAGCGCTACAGCTACCGCAGCAAGGTCGAGCAGCTGCAGGTCGAGCCGATCAGCCAGGCGGCGGCCAACCAGCGCGCCGGGCGCTGCGGGCGCGTGGCCGACGGCGTCTGCATCCGGCTGTACGACGAAGAAGGCTTCGCCACACGGCCTCGTTTCACCGACCCGGAGATCCTGCGCAGCAGCCTGGCCGGCGTGATCCTGCGCATGAAGGCGCTGCAGCTGGGCGACATCGAGGCTTTCCCCTTCCTGGAGCCGCCGCCGCGCAAGGCGATCGCCGACGGTTATGCGCTGCTTGCCGAACTGGGTGCGGTCGACGAGCGCAACGATCTCACCGAGGCCGGCCGCGAGCTGTCCAGGCTGCCGCTGGACCCGCGCATCGGCCGCATGATCCTGGCCGCGCGCGACCGCCAGGCCCTGGCCGAGGTGCTGGTGATCGCCTCGGCGCTGTCGGTGCAGGACGTGCGCGACCGGCCGCTGGAGCAGCAGCAGGCGGCCGACCAGAAGCACAAGCTGTTCGACGACGAGCGCTCCGAGTTCAACGGCTATCTCAAGCTGTGGAAGTGGATCGAACAGGGCCGCGGGCATGGCGCAGGTGCTGCGGGCCGGGCGCAGGTGCACAAGCTCAGCCGCCGCCAGCAGGAGCAGCGCCTGCGCGAACATTTCGTCAGCCCGCGCCGCGTGCGCGAATGGCGCGACATCCATGCCCAGCTGCACACCGTGGTCGCCGAACATGGCTGGCGGCTCAACGCCAGCCCGGCCACCTACGAGCAGCTGCACCAGAGCATGCTCGCCGGCCTGCTGGGCAATGTCGGGCTGAAGGCCGAGGACGACGATCACTACCTCGGCGCGCGCGGCATCCGCTTCTGGCGCCACCCCGGGGCACATCTGTCGAAGAAGCCGGGCCGCTGGCTGGTGGCCGCGGAGCTGGTCGAGACCACGCGGCTGTTCGGCCGCGGCCTGGCCGCCATCGAGCCGCAGTGGATCCCGCCAATCGCCGGCCATCTGCTGAAGATCCAACTCCTTGAGCCGCACTGGGAGAAGAAGGCCGGCGAGGTGGTGGCGCTGGAGCGCGCCACGCTCTACGGCCTCGTGGTCTACGCCAACCGGCGCGTGAACTACGCCAACGTCGACGCCGCTGCCGCGCGCGAGATCTTCATCCGTGAAGCCCTGGTGAATGGCCTGCGCGAAGACAGCTGGGACAGCAGGCTGCCTTTCGTGGCGCACAACCGCAAGCTGGTGCGCGAACTCGAGGCGCTGGAGCACAAGTCGCGCCGCCAGGACGTGCTCGTCGACGACGAGCTGGTCCACGCCTTCTATGACCGGCTGATCCCGCCCGCGGTGGCCAGCGGGCCGATGCTGGAGCGCTGGTACCGCGACGAGGTCAAACGCCAGCCGCGGCTGCTCCAGCTCAGCCGCGACGAGCTGATGCGCCACGAGGCCGCCGGCATCACCGGCAACGCCTTCCCGCGCAGCGTGCGCCTGGGGGGCATCGACTGTGCCGCCAGCTATCTGCACCAGCCTGGCGACCCGAAGGACGGGCTGACGGTGACGGTGCCGATCTATGCGCTCAACCAGGTCGCCGACGAACGCGGCGAATGGCTGGTGCCGGGCATGCTGAAGGACAAGCTGCAGGCCCTGCTGAAGAGCCTGCCGCAGCGGCCGCGCTCGCGCCTGCTGCCCCTGCCGGAGACGGCCGCGGCGCTGGCCGGGTCGCTGCCCTTCGGCGAAGGTTCGCTGAGCGACGCCCTGCTGAAGGTGGTCCGCGAAAAAACGCAGCTGCCGGTGCAGCGCGCCGACTTCAAGCTCGACATGCTGCCGGCGCATTCGTTCATGAATTTCCGCATCGTCGACGAACATGGGCGGCAGCTCGGCATGGGCCGGCATCTGGCGGCGCTGAAGGCCGAGCTGGGGGCGCAGGCTCGAACTGCCTTCCAGGCCCTGGCGGCCCTGAAGCTGCCGGCTGCGACGTCGCCAGCGCCCGCCACTGCCCTGCGCGCGGCGAAGGCCGTGACCCCTTCGACGCCCGCGCCCGCAGCGCCGCCACGCAGGATCACCGACTGGACCTTCGGCGAGCTGCCCGAGCTGATGGAGCTGCAGCAGGGCGGCCAGGTGCTGATCGGCTACCCGGCCCTCGTCGACCGCAGCACGCATGTCGAGATCGAGGTCTTCGACGAACCCGAGGTTGCGGCCGCAAGACACCGCGCCGGCCTGCGCCGGCTGGTGGCGCTGCAGATCCGCGAGCCGCTGAAGTACCTCGAGAAGAACATCCCGGAGCTGCAGAAGATGGCCTCGGCCTACATGGCGCTGGGCACGCTGGAAGAACTGCGCCAGCAGATCGTCGACGTCGCGCTCGACCGCGCCTTCGGCGCCGACCCTCTGCCCAGCGATGCGGCCGGGTTTTTGCTGCGGCTCGAGGAAGGCCGCTCGCGGCTGAACCTGATCGCGCAGGAGGTGGCGCGCCAGGCGGCGCTGGTGCTGGCCGAGTTCCAGGCCGCGCAGCGCAAGCTCAAGGACAGCCGGGCGACGAAGCAGACGCAGGACGACGTGGCCGCGCAACTGCAGCGCCTGGTCGGCAAGGACTTCCTCGCGCGCACCCCATGGACCGCGCTGCAGCAGTTGCCGCGCTACCTGAAGGGCGTCGTGCTGCGCCTGGACAAATGGCGCGCCGACCCGGCCCGCGATGCCGCCAGACTGGCCGAGCTGCGCCCGCTGGAGCAGCGCTGGAGCCGCCGCCTGGCCGAGCTCAAGGGTCAGGCCGACCCGCGGCTCGACGAATACCGCTGGCTGCTGGAGGAACTGCGCATCAGCCTGTTCGCCCAGGAGCTGCGCACGCCGCAGCCCGTGAGCCTGAAGCGGCTCGACAAGGCCTGGGCGCAGCTCAACAGCTGACGCGACGACTCCTGCGGGCTCAGGGCAGGGTCGCCAGCCACGCATCGACCCGGCGGTGGAAGGCGTCGCGCTGGTGCACCATCACCCAGTGCCCGGTGGGCAGGCCCTGCACTGCGCCATGCGGCGCGGCGGCCAGGCGTTCGGCCCAGGCCGGGGCGTGAAAGCTGAAGGGTTTGCGCGTGCCGTAGACAAACAGCATGGGGCCTCGGGGTTCCACGGCCAGCATGCCCTTGAAGCCGCCGCTGAGCCGGTCCACATAGGGGTGGTTCATGCCGGCGCCGATGTGCGCCGCGTCGGCCGGGGCACGAAACCTGCCGGCCATCCAGCGCGTCATGGCATCACCCAGCGACCCGGGCATCTTGTAGGCCAGGGCCAGCCAGGCCTGGTAGGCCAGGATCGAGGCCTTGCATTTCCAACCCAGGCTGCGCGTGAATTCGGCCCCGGTCGTGTCGCCGACATCGATGCCGACGATGCGCGACACACGTGCGGGATGTTGCATCGCGTACTGGTAGCCGTAGACGGCGCCCCAGTCGTGCAGCATCAGGGTGACCGGGGCATCGGGGCTGACGGCGTCGACGATGGCCGCCAGATGCGCCACCATGGCACGCCAGGGCAGGGCGCGGCGTGCTGTGTTCACGTCGAAGCCCGGCAGGGTGAAGCGCACGCAGCGGAAACGGCCGCTGAAGTGCGCGACCTGCGGGGTCCACAGGGCCGCCGTGTCGGGCCAGCCATGGATCATCACCAGGGTCTGCGCGCCCGCACCTTCGATCCAGACCGGGGTGCCGTCGACGTTCAGCTTGGCCTTCGGGCTGGTGTGCATCGGCGGTTCCAGTGCTGCAGGGGTGCGTCGGGTGTGCGGGTCCCGGGCATCGTAGCCTGACGGCGCGCCCCTGCGGCGGGTCGGGCCGGCCCTGCGCGTGCTCGGGGATTCCCCCGGGTGGGCCGGAGCGTGTCGTCAGTGAACATCGCAGTGTGCAGGCCCGCGACGCCAGGACTTCTTCGACATGACCGAGCTGATCAGCGTTCACCCCGCAGCCCTCGACGCCGCCGTGCAGGCCCTGTTCCGCCGCGCCGGCAGCGAGGCCCGCGAGGCCGAACTTGTCGCGGCGCAGCTCGTCGGCGCCAACCTCACCGGACACGACTCGCACGGGGTCGGCATGATCCCGACCTATGTCGAGATCCTGCAGCTCGGCGAGCTGCATCTGAACCGCCGCCCGCAGACGGTGCTCCAGGCCGGGCCGCTGACCGTGCTCGACGCCGGCATGGGCCTGGGCCAGGTGGCCGGCTTCGAGGCGATGGCGCAGGCGATCGCGCAGGCGCGTGTGCACGGCATCAGCCTGACCGGGCTGCGCAACAGCCACCATATCGGCCGCATCGGCCACTGGGCCGAACAGGCGACAGCGGCGGGCCTGGTGTCGCTGCACTTCGTCAACGTGATCAGCCGGCCGGTGGTCGCCCCCTGGGGCGGCAGCGACGCGCGCCTGGTGACGAACCCGGTGGCCATCGGCGTGCCGCGCGGCGAGCGGCCGCCGCTGATCCTGGACTTCGCCACCAGCAAGCTCGCGGTGGGCAAGGTGCGGGTGGCGCTGAACGGCGGCAAGACCCTGCCTGCCGACATGCTGCTCGATGCGCAGGGGCGGCCGACGCAGGACCCGGCGCGCCTGTTCGACGGCGGCGCGCTGCTGCCCGTCGGCGACCACAAGGGGTCGGGCCTGGCGCTGATGTGCGAGATCCTCGGCTCGGCCCTGTTCGGCGGCCCGGTGCAGCACGAGGTGCCCGCGCGCCGGCGCATCGTCAACAACATGGGGACCATCGTCATCGACCCGGCAAGGCTGGGCACGGCCGACACCCTGGCCGCGGAGGTGGCGCGCCTGGTGGACTGGGTGCGCGCCTCGCCGGCGGCGGCCGGACAGGCCGGCGTGCTGGTCGCCGGCGAGCCCGAGCTCGCGGCCCGGCGTGAACGCGCACAGGGTGTGCCGGTGGACATCGCGACCTGGCGCCAGCTGGAGGCCGCGGCCGAGTCCGTGGGCCTGGGTGCCGCGGCGTGGCGGCGCCTGTGCCGACTGCCGGACCGGCCCTGAGCCTTGCGGGTCAATGCCGATAGGGTGCGCACCAATCCTCGGCCTACCATCGGCGGCCTGCCCCGGCCCGGGCAATCGTCACACCATGGACCCAAGGAGACCTGCATGATCAGCCGTTCGACCCCCACCGCCGTCGCGCTTGCCGCTGCCCTGTTTGCCGTCGGCGCTGCGCAGGCCCAGCAGGTGCGCCTGATGACCGGTCCGCAGGGCGGATCCTGGTATCCGCTGGGCGGGGCCATCGCCAACATCGGCGACAAGGCCGGCCTCAAGGTGCAGGTGCTGCCGGGGGCGGGCATCGCCAACGTCAAGGCCATCCAGGCCGGCAAGGCCGACCTGGGTTTCGCCAACTCGATCTCCACCGTCGACGGCGTCGCCGGCCGCGAGCCCTTCACCGAGAAGGCCGGCAACGTCTGCAACGTCGCCACCCTGTACCCGCAGTTCTTCCAGGTCGTGGCGAATGCCGACAGCGGCGTCAATTCGCTGGCCGACCTGAAGGGCAAGGGCCTGGCGGTGCAGCCCAAGGGCAACACGGCCGAGTTCATCAGCCAGCAGGTCCTGCAGGTCTACGGCATGAAGTACGAGGACATGGGCCGCGTCAGCTATGTGTCCTACACCGACGCCGTGTCGCTGATGAAGGACAACAACGCCCAGGCCTTCACGCTCGGCACCACGGTGCCGGCCTCGGCCATCATGGACCTGGCCTCGGCACGCGACATCAGGATCGTGGCCATCCCGGACGACAAGTTCCAGGCCATGCGCAAGCTGAACCCGGGTTACACCAAGCTCGTGATCCCCGCGGGCAGCTACCCCAAGCAGACCGCCGACGTGCAGACCATCGGCTACGCGACGCATGTGATCGCGCGCTGCGACCTCGACGCCGACGTCGTCTACAAGGTGCTCAAGGGCATGGTCGACAACAAGGCCGACCTGACGGCGATCGCCAAGGCCATGTCCGGCACGACGCCGAAGATGATGGCCGAGGACATCGGCGTGCCGCTGCACAAGGGCGCGATGAAGTACTACAAAGAGGCGGGCGTTCTCTGACCACCCCGGCCGAGGCCGCGACGACCGGCCCGGACTGGACGGCACGCATCGTCACCGCGGTCGCGGTGGCGATGTCGGTCTTCCATCTCTGGGTGGCCTTCGTCGGGCCGCCCGAGGCCTATGTGATGCGCGGCACGCACCTGGCCTTCGCGCTGGTGCTCACCTTCCTGGTCTTGCCGGGCCCGGGCAGCCGGGCCGGGCATCCGGGCTGGATCGGCTGGGTGCTGGTGCTCGCCGCCGCGGCCTGCGCGCTCTACCCCAGTGCGGTGCTGGACTACATCCGCAACCGCATGTACTACGTTGACGACCCACGGCTCGCCGACTACATCTTCGGCGGCGGGCTGATCCTGCTGCTCATCGAGGCCACGCGGCGGGCCACCGGCTGGGCCTTGCCGATCACGGCGATCGTCTTCGCGGCCTACGGGCTGACCCTGGGCGGCCAGTCGCCGGGCATCCTGCTCGACCAGCTCTACCTGACCACCGAAGGCATCTTCGGCATCCCGCTGTACGTCAGCGCGACCTATGTGATGCTGTTCATCCTGTTCGGCGCCTTCGTCGAGCGCAGCGGGGCCGGGCAGCTGTTCATGGACTTCGCGCTCGCGCTGGCCGGCCACACCAGCGGCGGGCCGGCCAAGGTGGCGGTGATCACGAGCAGCCTGTTCGGCACCGTCTCCGGCAGCGCGGTGGCGAATGTGATGACCACCGGGACCTTCACGATCCCGCTGATGAAACGCAGCGGCTACCGGCCGGCCTTTGCCGGCGCGGTGGAGGCCGTGGCCTCCACCGGCGGCCAGCTGATGCCGCCGATCATGGGTGCGGCGGCCTTCGTGATGGCCGAGTTCCTGGGCGTGAGCTATCTGAAGGTGGCGGCCTTTGCCCTGCTGCCGGCGGTGCTGTACTACGTGGCCGTGTTCATGGCGGTGCACTTCGAGGCCCGGCGCATCGGCCTGAAGGGCCTGCCGCGCGCCGACCTGCCGCGTCTGGGCCAGGTGCTGCGCGAACGCGGCCACCTCTTCCTGCCGCTGATCATCATCATCGGCGTGCTGCTCGCCGGGCGCAGCGCGGCGTTTTCGGCCCTGGTCGGCATCGTGTCGGTGGTGCCGACGACCTGGCTGCGCGCCAGCACCCGGCGCACCTTCACGCCGCGCGTGGTGCTCGAGGCGCTCGAATCGGGTGCCCGCAACACCCTGGTCGTGGCCCTGGCCTGCGCCACGGCCGGCATCGTGATCGGCACCATCACGCTCACCGGCCTGGGTCTGAGCTTCACCGGCGTCGTGCTCGCGCTGTCGCAGAATTCCTTGATGCTGGCCCTGGTGCTGACGATGCTGGCCGGCATCCTGCTGGGCATGGGCCTGCCGACGACGCCGGCCTACATCGTGCAGGTGGCACTCCTGGTGCCGGCCCTCGTCAAGCTCGGCGTGATGGTCGAGGCGGCGCACCTCTTCGTGCTCTACTTTGCCGTGCTGTCGGCGATCACGCCGCCGGTGGCGATGGCGGTGTATGCGGCCAACGGCCTGTCGGGCGCCGGGCTGATGGACAGCTCCTGGGCCGCCGTCAAGCTCGGCCTGACGGGCTACATCATTCCCTTCATGTTCGTCTTCGCGCCGGCCCTGCTGCTCATCGGCGAGCCGTTGCAGGTGGCGCTGGCCGTGGCCACCTCGGTGGTTGGTGTGGTCTGCCTGGCCGCGTCGCTGCACGAGCACTTCTTCCTCGGCTCGGCGCGGCCCTGGGAGCGGGTGCTGCTCTTCGTCGCCGCCCTGGTGCTGATCAAGCCGGGCTGGGCCACCGACCTGCTGGGTCTGGGCCTGATCATGCTGACCCTGGCCAGCCAGCATTGGCTGCGCCGGCCGCCAACCGCAGGAGAAACCGTTTGACCGACCCCGCCACCCTCCAGCTGCACGCCTTCGACACCCCGAACGGGCGCAAGGTCAGCGTCGCGCTCGAAGAACTCGGGCTGCCCTACGCGGTGCAGGTGGTCGACATCACGCAGGGCGAGCAGCATGCGGCCGACTTCGTGCGCCTGAGCCCGAACCACAAGATCCCCGCGATCATCGATCCGCAAGGGCCCGGGGGCCAGCCGATTGCCGTCTTCGAGTCGGGTGCGATCCTGATCTACCTGGCCGAAAAGACCGGCCGCCTGATGCCCACCGACCCGGTGCGCCGCATCCGCACGCTGGAATGGCTGATGTGGCAGATGGGTGGCTTCGGCCCGATGCCGGGCCAGGTGCACCACTTCATCGCGCTCGAGGACGAAGCCGACCGCCGCTATGGCCTGGCGCGCTACATGAAAGAAAC
Source organism: uncultured Rubrivivax sp. (assembly GCA_964637205.1). Classification (GTDB taxonomy): domain Bacteria; phylum Pseudomonadota; class Gammaproteobacteria; order Burkholderiales; family Burkholderiaceae_C; genus Rubrivivax. Next base: position 63,915 of record CAZWUR010000012.1, on the reverse strand, counting down.
GCGCCGGCTGTACGGCGTGATGGACGCCCACCTGGCCGGGCACGACACCTTCGCCGACGAGTTCAGCATCGCCGACATCGCGATCCTGGGCTGGGCCTGGCGCCATGAACGCCACCAGGTGGACCTGGCCGACTTCCCGAACGTCCTGCGCTGGTACGAGGCCTGCATGGCGCGGCCGGGCGTGCAGCGTGGTTTCAGCGTGCCCCTGAAACGGACCTGACCCGGCCGGCGCTCAGACCTTGGCGTCGTTGAGCTGCTGGTGGAACTCGGCCAGGCTGACGGCGGCGCCGACCTCGCGCGGCAGCGCGTCGCGGGCCGAGAACACGCCCAGGATGCGGCCTCCTTCGTCGACCACCGGCAGGTGCCGGTAGCCGCCCTCGATCATCATCAACACGCCGTCGGCGACCGGGGTCGACGGCGTCACGCAACGCGGCTTGGACGTCATCACCTCCTGCAGCGCCGTGGCGCCCGGTTCGCGGCGGTGGGCGATCACGCGGGTCACCAGATCGCGCTCGGTGACGATGCCCAGCAGCCGATTGCCGGGGTCGATCACGAGCACGCTGGTACACAGGTCGCGCGTCATCGTGCAGGCCGCGTCGAACGCCGTCGCCGACGGGCCGAGGCTGATCACGTGACGCTGCGTCATGGCCTGGAATATGGTGCGTTCCATCGCTGTTCTCCTGTGTGCCACGCTGCGCTAGCGCAGGGCGGCGTTGATGCGCTCGAGTGCGCCGGCGCCGGGGCACAGCGCCGACTCGTCGAGGGCGTTCAAGGGCGCGGCGCAGGTGTTCAGCGCCGTGTGCAGGTCGGTGGCCAGGGTGTCCAGAAAAAGCAGGCCGGTGACGACCTCGCCGCGTGCGGCGGCCTGCTGCAACTGCATCATCGCGGCCAGGCGGTCGGTGGGGTCGTAGTCGGCGTGCAGCTTGCGCAGGGTGAGTGCGGGCCCGTCGTGCTGCGGCACTTCGATCAACTCGCCGGGTGCGTAGTCGGCCGTGATTTCCTTGCCGATGGGCATCACATCGATGCGGTTCAGAGCTTCGTTGTGCTGGCGCACGTAGTCGTAGCTCTTGGTGCTGCCACTGTGGTTGTTGAAGGTCACGCAGGGGCTGATCACGTCGATGAAGGCCGCGCCGCCATGCGCCATCGCGCCCTTGACCAGCGGCACGAGCTGGGCCTTGTCGCCGGAAAAGCTGCGTGCGACATAGGTGGCACCGAGCTGCAGGGCCAGCGCCACCAGGTCCACCGGCGCATCGGTGTTGACCACCCCGCGCTTGCTGCGCGAGCCGCGGTCGGCGGTGGCCGAGAACTGGCCCTTGGTCAGCCCGTAGACGCCGTTGTTCTCGACGATGTAGGCCATTCGCACGCCGCGGCGCATGGCGTTGGCGAACTGGCCCAGGCCGATCGAGGCCGAATCGCCGTCGCCGGAGACGCCCAGGTAGAGCAGTTCGCGATTCGCCAGATTGGCGCCGGTGAGCACCGAGGGCATGCGCCCGTGCACGGTGTTGAAGCCATGCGAGGCGCCGAGAAAATAGTCCGGTGTCTTCGAGCTGCAGCCGATGCCCGAGAGCTTGGCCATGCGGTGCGGCTCGATGTCGAGTTCCCAGCAGGCCTGCACGATGGCCGCCGAGATCGAGTCGTGGCCGCAGCCGGCGCACAGCGTCGAGATCCGGCCCTCGTAGTCGCGCCGGGTGTGTCCGGCCTGGTTGCGCTGCAGCGACGGGTGGTGCAGTGCCGGCTTGACGATCCAGGTCATGCGGCCTCCCGCTGTTCGAGCAGGGCGCGGCGGATCGCCGTGGCGATGAAACGCGCCATGATCGGCGTGCCGTCGTAGTGCAGCACCGGCAGCAGCCGGGCCGGGTCGACGCCGAGTTCGTCGACGAGCAGCATGCGCATCTGCGCGTCGCGGTTCTGCTCGACGACGAAGACCCGCTCGTGCGCGGCGACGAAGTCCGCCACCGCTTGCGGAAATGGGTAGGCGCGCAGACGCAGTGCGTCCAGATGCAGGCCCTCGGCCCCCAGGCTGTCCAGCGCCTCGTGCATCGCCGGGCTGGTCGAGCCGAAGAAGATCACGCCGTCGCGCGTGGGCCGCGAGGCCGGGCGCGCGATCGGCGCTGGCACCAGGGTCGCGGCGGTCGCAAATTTGCGCTGCAGCCGCTCCATGTTGTAGACGTAGTCGGAGGCGCGCTCGGAGTAGCGGGCGTTCGGGTCGCGCGTCGTGCCGCGCGTGAAGAAGGCGCCGCGCGTCGGATGGGTGCCGGGCAGGGTGCGCCAGGGGATGCCGTCGCCGTCGACGTCGCGGTAGCGGCCGAACTCGGCGCCGGCGTCCAGTGCCGCAGCGTCCATCAGCTTGCCGCGGTCGTAGCGCCGCGCGTCGTCCCAGGCGAAGGGGGCGCACAGGCGCTGGTTCATGCCGATGTCCAGATCCGTCATCACGAACACCGGCGTCTGCAGGCGGTCGGCCAGATCCAGCGCCAGCGCCGCGTGTTCGAAACACTCGTGCGGGTCCTCGGGCAGCAGCAGCACATGCCGGGTGTCGCCGTGTGAGGCCAGGGCGCAGGCCAGCAGGTCGGACTGCTGGGTGCGCGTGGGCATGCCGGTCGAGGGCCCGCCGCGCTGCACGTTGACGATGGTCACCGGGATCTCGGCGAAATAGGCCAGGCCGATGAACTCCGTCATCAGCGAGATCCCGGGCCCGGAGGTGGCGGTGAAGGCGCGTGCGCCGTTCCAGCCGGCGCCGACGACGATGCCGATCGCCGCGATCTCGTCCTCGGCCTGCACGATGGCGCAGCGGTGGCGGCCGGTCCCGGGTTCGACACGGTGGTGCTCGCACAGGCGCTGGAACGATTCGGCCACCGACGACGAGGGCGTGATCGGGTACCAGGCGGCCACCGTCGCGCCGCCGTAGACCAGGCCGAGCGCGATCGCGCTGTTGCCGTCGGTGAAGATGTTCTCGCCGACCGCGTCGGCGCGCTGAACGCGCAGACCGATCGGCCCGGGGCCATGCTGCAGCACATGGTCGCGGCCGAGCTGCAACGCGCGCCGGTTGGCGTCGAGCAACCTTTCCTTGCCCCGGTACTGTTCGGCGAACAGGGTCTCGAAGATCGACGCGTCCATGTCCAGCAGCACCGACAGCACGCCGATGTAGACGATGTTCTTGAACAGCTGGCGCTGCCGCGGGTCGTCCCAGGCGGCATTCGTGATCTCGGTCAGCGGCACGCCGATCACCTGCACGTCGTCGCGCAGGCTGCCCGGCGGCAGCGGCCGCGTGCTGTCGTACAGCAGGTAGCCCCCCGCTTCGACCTCGGCGACGTCGGCTTCCCAGGTCTGCGGGTTCATTGCCACCATCATGTCCACGCCGCCGCGGCGCCCGGCATAACCACGTTCGCAGACGCGGGCCTCGTACCAGGTCGGCAGGCCCTGGATGTTGCTCGGGAAGATGTTGCGCGGGCTCACCGGCACACCCATGCGCAGCACCGCCTTGGCGAACAGTTCGTTGGCCGAGGCCGAACCCGAGCCGTTGACGTTGGCGAACTTGACGACGAAGTCGTTGGTCGCACAGATCGGGGTCATGTCTGCCCCTCGTCGAACGCGTACGTTCGCCGATCCCCCGGGGGGATGCGGGCCGGCTTGGGAGCGGCCCGGCGCCCGGCCCGCAGGGTGAGCGGTGTCGCGCGGTGTTTCATGCGGCCACCGCCTTGGCCCGCTGCCCGTCACCGGCGGTGGCGGTATGCAGCAGGAACTTCTGCATGTCCCAGGCGCCGGTGGGGCAGCGCTCGGCGCACAGCCCGCAATGCAGGCAGACGTCTTCGTCCTTGACCATCACGCGCCCGCTCTTCAGCGGTGTCGAGGCATACAGATCCTGGGTCAGGTTTGTCGCCGGTGCCGCCAGCCGCGTGCGCAGATCGGCCTCGTCGCCCGGGGCGGTGAAGGTGATGCAGTCCATCGGGCAGATGTCCACGCAGGCGTCGCACTCGATGCAGGTCTCGCGGTTGAAGATCGTCTGCACGTCGCAGTTCAGGCAGCGCTGGGCCTCGCGCCAGGCGGTGGCCGTGTCAAACCCCAGCTCGACCTCGACGCGGATGTTCTGCAGCGCGCTCTCAGCCGCCGCCCAGGGCACCTTGTGGCGCATCTCGGGCGAGACCTCGTTGTGATAGCTCCATTCGTGGATGCCCATCTTCTGCGACATCAGGGTCGTGTGCGGCGGCGGGCGCAGGGCCGGGTCCTCGCCGCACAGATGGCGGTGAATCGAGATCGCCGCCTCGTGGCCATGGGCGACGGCGGTGATGATGTTCTTCGGGCCGAAGGCTGCGTCGCCGCCGAAGAAGACCTCCGGCCGCGTCGACTGGTAGGTGCCTTCGTGCAGCACCGGCAGGCCGTGGCGGTCGAAAGCGATGCCGCAGTCCGGCTCGATCCACGGAAATGCGTTTTCCTGGCCGACCGCCACCAGCACCTCGTCGCAGGGCAGGATCACCTCGGGCTCGCCGGTGGGCACCAGGCGCCGGCGGCCGTCGGCACCCTGCTCGGCGCGGACCTTCTCGAAAGCCATGCCGGTCAGCCGACCGCCCTCGTGCACGAAGCGCAGCGGCACATGGCAGTCGAGGATCGGGATGCCTTCGTGCATCGCGTCCTCCTTCTCCCAGGGCGAGGCCTTCATCTGGTCGAAGGGGCTGCGCACCACGACCGTGACCTCGCGCCCGCCGAGGCGGCGCGCAGAACGGCAGCAGTCCATCGCGGTATTGCCGCCGCCGAGCACGAGCACACGCGCGCCGACCTGTGTGACATGGCCGAAGGACACCGAGGCCAGCCATTCGATGCCGATGTGGATCTGCGCCGCAGCCTCCTGGCGGCCGGGCAGGTCCAGGTCGCGCCCGCGCGGTGCGCCGCAGCCGACGAAGACCGCATCCCAGCCTTCGGCGAGCAGCGCCTGCATCGAGTGAATGCGCCGCTCGCCGACGAAGCGCGGCCCGAGGTCGAGCACATAGCCGACCTCTTCGTCGATCACCGACTCGGGCAGCCGGAAGCGCGGAATCTGGCTGCGGATGAAGCCGCCGGCACGCGCCTCGGCGTCGAACACCGTGACCGCATGGCCCAGGGGCGCCAGGTCGCGTGCCACCGTCAACGACGCCGGTCCGGCGCCGATGCAGGCCACCCGCAAGCCGCTCGGCGGCCCCGCGACCGGCATGCGCGCGCGCAGGTCGGTCGGGTCGCCCTTCAGGTCGGCGGCCACCCGCTTGAGGCGGCAGATGGCGACCGGCTCGGGCTGGCCGAGGTTGTTCTGCTCGACACGTCCGCGCCGGCAGGCCGGTTCGCAGGGCCGGTCGCAGGTGCGGCCGAGCACGCCCGGGAAGACGTTGGACACCCAGTTGACCATGTAGGCGTCGTCGTAGCGACCCTGCGCGATCAGGCGGATGTACTCGGGGACCGGCGTATGCGCCGGGCAGGCCCACTGGCAGTCGACCACCTTGTGAAAGTGGACACTGCCCGCAGTGTGGGTCGCTTGCATGCCGGTCTCCCTGGTTACGCCGAATCCTCAGGCTGGCACCGAGGGCAGCCCGGCCAGCGCCATCGCCAGCTCGGCCTCATCGTAGGCCAGATCCACCAGCTGGTCGGACATGTAGGCGCTGTAGGCGCTCATGTCGAAGTGGCCATGGCCGCTGAGGTTGAACAGGATGGTCTCGCTGCGCCCCTCGGCCTTGCAGCGCAGGGCCTCGGCGATGGCGCCCTTGATGGCATGGTTGGCCTCCGGCGCCGGAACGATGCCTTCGGCGCGGGCGAACATCACGCCGGCCTCGAAGCAGGCCTTCTGCGCGTAGGCGGTGGCCTCGATCAGACCCAGCTCCATCAGGTGCGACACCAGGGGGGCCATGCCGTGGTAACGCAGCCCGCCGGCATGGAAACCCGGGGGCGTGAAGGTGCTGCCCAGGGTGTGCATCTTGGTCAGCGGCGTCAGGTGGGCGGTGTCGCCGAAGTCGTAGGCGAACCTGCCGCGCGTCAGGCTCGGGCAGGCCGAGGGCTCGACGGCCACGAAGCGGCGCCGCTTGCTCTTGCCGCCGCCGCGCAGTTGCTGGCCGAGGAAGGGAAAGACGATGCCTGCGAAATTGCTGCCCCCGCCGGTGCAGCCGATGACCACGTCGGGGTCGGCACCGGCCATCTCCATCTGCAGCATCGCCTCCTGGCCGACGATGGTCTGGTGCAGGAGCACATGGTTGAGCACCGAGCCGAGTGCGTACTTGGTGTCGTCGTTGGTGGCCGCCACTTCCACCGCTTCGCTGATCGCGATGCCCAGCGAGCCGGGGTGCTTGGGGTTCTGCGCCAGGATCGCGCGGCCGGCGTTCGTCTCCGGCGACGGGCTGGCGATGCAGCTGGCGCCATAGGTTTCCATCAAGGCGCGGCGGTAGGGCTTCTGGTCATAGGAAACGCGCACCTGGAAGACCTTGACCTCGAGCCCGAACAGGTTGCCGGCAAAGGCCACCGACGAGCCCCATTGGCCGGCGCCGGTTTCGGTGGACAGCTTCTTCACGCCGGCCTGGGCGTTGTACCAGGCCTGCGGCACGGCGGTGTTGGGCTTGTGGCTGCCGGCCGGCGAGACACCTTCGTACTTGTAGAAGATCTTGGCCGGGGTGCCGAGCAGTTTTTCGAGCCGGTGGGCGCGGTACAGCGGGCTCGGGCGCCACAGGCGAAGCACCTCGCGCACCGGCTCGGGAATGGGAATCTCGCGCTCGGTGCTGACCTCCTGCAAGATGAGTTCCATCGGAAACAACGGTGCCAGGTCGTCGGGCCCCAGGGGTTGCAGCGTGCCCGGGTGCAGCGGCGGCGCCGGCGGCGCCGGCAGGTCGGCGCACAGGTTGTACCAGTGGGTCGGCATCTTGCTCTCGTCGAGCAGGAACTTGGTCTGGGACATGTCAGGCTCTCCTCGGGTGATGGATCCTGGCGAGGCTACCGCGGCCCCGCGGGCCGTGCGCCGGGACTGACCCGGGGGTCCGGCGCAGGGCGCGGGACTGCTTGCGCCAGATCAGTGATCCACATACATCGGGATTCGGGTGATCCCTGAGCGGCGGCAGATTGATCTGCAATCACTCCTAGAATCCGCGGCGCCGGCGGCCTACCGCGGCCGGCGCCGACCGCTGCGCCCTTTACCCAGGGGCGTTGACCCGGTTCTCAGGAGGATTCCCCGGATGTCCGCTCGCGTCCTGGCCCTGGCAGGCCTGTTGCTCTGCATGCTCGCGGCCCCTGCCTCGGCCCAGACTGCCGCCGACGACAAGGCCGATGACAAGGTCGACGAAGAGGCGATGGCGCGGGCGCGCCGGCAGGCCGCCAGTCCGATGCGCTGGATTCTCCAGGCCGGCCGCCTGCAACGCAAAGCGAGCGATGCGCCCGCTGGCGCGGGGTCGGCAGCCGAACGAAGTGTCGCCGGCCCGGCACCGTCCGACCCCATCGCGCGCTCGACGGCGCCGGCGGCAGACCTTGACGTGGACGCGCCCGCGATTCGCGAGACGGTGCAGCCGATTTACGCCGCTCCGGCGCCCCGGCCGACGTTGGCAGAGCCACCCGCGGCACTGCCGGCGATGCCGGGCCCGGCCGCCGTTGCGGCCGCAGCGCTCGCCGCTCAAGCCGCCGCTCAAGCCGCCGCTCAAGCCTCTGCCGCGCCAGCACCCGAGCCGGCGCCGCCGCTTCAGGTCGGGCTCACGCTGCTGACGCCGACGACGCGCCTGCCGCCGCCCGAGCCGGTGGCCGTGCCGGTGGCCGCACCGGAGCCCAAGCTGCTGAGCATGGTCGAGCCGGCGCTGCCGCCCGACGTGCAGGCCGACCTCAGGCGCAGCGGCGAGCTCATGGCCGAGCTGTCGCTGAATGTGGACGGCACGGTGGGCGATGTGCGGCTGCTGTCGCGCACGCCGCGCAACGTGCAGCGTGTGCTGCTGGCCGCCTTGTCGCAATGGCGCTTCGAGCCATTGGCGCAGCCCACGGTGCACCGGGTGCAACTGGTCTTCGAGCACTGACGCCGGACGACGCGGCGGCCCTCAGTCGACCTGCAGCACCTCGAGCGCGCGCTCCATGCCGCCGCGCATGATCGACAGCATGGCCTGTTCGCGCACCGCCGGCTTCGGGTGGTAGGCGATCGACAGGCCGGCGGCCGCCATCATCGGCAGGTCGTTGGCGCCGTCGCCGACGGCGATCGCCTGCCGGGTCTCGATGCCCATCAGCTCGCAGACCTCGAGCATCACGCGCTTCTTCTCGGCACCGTCGACGATGTCGCCCCAGGCATGGTCGAACAGGGTGCCGGTGAGCCGGCCCTGGGCCACGCCCAGGGTGTTGGCGCGGGCGAAGTCCAGCTTCAGGCTACGCCGGATGCGTTCGCTGAAAAAGCTGAAACCACCGGAGATGAGCAAGGTCTTCAGCCCGGCCGTCTGGCAGGCGGCGACGAAGGTCTCGACCCCCGGGTTGAGCTGCAGCCGCTCGGCCCAGACCCGCTCCAGCGCCTCCACGGGTGCGCCGGCGAGCAGGGCCACACGCCGGCGCAGGCTGTCCTTGTAGTCGCTGATCTCGCCGCGCATCGTCGCTTCGGTGATTGCGGCGACTTCGTCCTTGCGCCCCACCATGGCGGCGATCTCGTCCACACACTCGATGTTGATCAGGGTCGAGTCCATGTCGAAGGCGACCAGGCGGTAGTCGCCCAGCCTGAGCGGCGGCGTGAAGCCGCGCACGAAGAGTCCGGGGGCGTGTTCGATGGCGCTCATGCGCAGGCCTTGCTCGGTGTGCCCAGCGCACGCAGGATGTCGCGCACGAACTGGGCGCGGTCTGGGGGTGCCGCGATCTCGCGCTCGATGCGCAGCTTGTCATTGCCGGCCAGCTTGACGGCACGGTTCTTCTGCACCAGCTCGATGATGCGCATCGCGTCGATCGGCGGATTCGGGCGGAAGACGATGTTCATCAGCTTCGGCCCCGCATCGATCTTGAGCACGCCGTAGGGCTTGGCCAGCACGCGCAGCCGATGCGTGTCGAACAGCACCTGGCCCTGCGGCGGCAGCTTGCCGAAGCGGTCGGTGATCTCTTCGAGCAAGGCGTCGATCTGCTCCGCGCGCTGCGCCGAGGCCAGGCGCTTGTAGAGGTTCAGGCGGACATGCACGTCGCCGCAGTAGGCGTCGGTGAGCAGGGCCGGGGCGTGCAGATTGATCTCGGTGCTGGCGTTGAAGGTGGACAGCGGGTTCAGCAGGTCAGGCTCCTGGCCGGCCCTCAGGCTGCGCACCGCTTCGGACAGCATGTCGTTGTAGAGCTGGAAACCGATCTCCATCATGTTGCCGCTCTGGTGTTCGCCCAGGACCTCGCCGGCGCCTCGGATCTCCAGGTCGTGCATCGCGAGATAGAAGCCGCTGCCCAGCTCCTCCATCTCCTGGATCGCCTGCAGGCGCTGCGCCGCGGCCTTGCTCAGGCCCTCGACGTCGGGCACCAGCAGATAGGCGTAGGCCTGATGGTGGCTGCGCCCGACGCGCCCGCGCAGCTGGTGCAGCTGGGCGAGGCCGAACTTGTCGGCCCGGCTCATGACGATGGTGTTGGCGGTGGGCACGTCGATCCCGGTCTCGATGATCGTCGAGCACAGCAGCAGGTTGAAACGCTGGGCGACGAAGTCGCGCATCACGCCCTCGAGCTGGCGCTCGGGCATCTGGCCATGGGCGATGGCGATGCGCGCCTCGGGCACCAGCTCGGCCAGCTTGAGCGCCCGGTGCTCGATGGTCTCGACCTCGTTGTGCAGGAAGTAGACCTGGCCGCCGCGCTTCAACTCGCGCAGCACCGCCTCGCGGATGGTGCCGCTGCTTTCGCTGCGCACGAAGGTCTTGATCGCCAGCCGGCGCTGCGGCGCGGTGGCGATGACGCTCAGGTCGCGCAGACCCTCGAGCGCCATGCCCAGGGTGCGCGGGATCGGCGTGGCGGTCAGGGTCAGCACGTCCACCTCGGCGCGCATGGCCTTGATCGCTTCCTTGTGGCGCACGCCGAAGCGGTGCTCCTCGTCGATCACGAGCAGGCCCAGGCGCTTGAACTTCACGTCGGGCGACAGCAGCTTGTGCGTGCCGACGACGATGTCCACCGTGCCCGCTTCGAGGCCTTCGAGCGCGGCCTTGACCTCCTTGGCGCTGCGGAAACGCGAAAGTTCGGCGATCTTCACCGGCCAGGGCGCAAAGCGGTCGACCAGGGTCTGGCAATGCTGCTCGGCGAGCAGGGTGGTCGGCGCCAGGATCGCCACCTGCTTGCCGCCGTGCACCGCGACGAAGGCGGCGCGCAGCGCGACCTCGGTCTTGCCGAAGCCGACGTCGCCGCAGATCAGGCGGTCCATCGGCCTGGGGCTGATCATGTCCTGGACCACGGCGTGGATGGCGGCGCGCTGGTCGGCGGTCTCTTCGAAGCCGAAGCTGGTGGCGAAGGCCTCGTAGTCGTGCGGCGTGAAGCGGTGCGCAAAACCTTCGCGCGCGGCGCGCCGGGCGTAGAGGTTCAGCAACTCGGCGGCGGTGTCGCGCACCTGCTCGGCGGCCTTGCGCCGCGCCTTGTCCCACTGGCCCGAGCCCAGCCTGTGCAGCGGCGCCTCGTCGGGGGCGACCCCGGTGTAGCGGCCGATCAGGTGCAACTGGCTGACCGGTACGTAGAGCGTGGCCTGGTCGGCGTACTGCAGGTGCAGGAATTCGCTGCTGCCTTCGCCGAGGTCGATGAGCATCAGCCCCTGGTAGCGGCCGATGCCGTGGTTCAGGTGCACCACCGGGTCGCCGATCTTCAGCTCCGACAGGTCCTTGATCAGCGCGTCGACGCTCGAGACCTGCTCCTGCTTGCGCCGGCGCCGGGCCTGGGGCGTGCTCGCGAAAAGCTCGGTTTCGGTGATGAACTGGACGCTGGTACCGGCTTCGGGCCGGTGCCAGTGGAAGCCGGCGGCCAGCGGTGCCGCGGTGATCGCGACCTTCTCTTCGCCGGCCAGGAATGCGGCCAGCGTGCCGGCGCTGGGCAGGGTGATCCCGTGGTCGCGCAGCAGGTCGAGGATGCTTTCGCGCCGGCCTTCGCTTTCGGCCACCAGCAGCACGCGGTGCGGTGTCGTGTCGAGATGCCGTTCCAGCGCAGCCAATGGCTCGCTGGCCGCGCGGTCCAGGGCCAGATCGGGCAACGGGCGCGCCCAGTCCAGCGGCTCGCTGCCGCGCAGGGCCAGCGTGGCATGCGCTGCGCTCAGGCCGAAGAACTCGTCGACCTTCAGGAACACCGCCTCCGGAGGCAGGATCGGTCGCTCGGGGTCGTGCTGCAGAAATCGGTGGCGCTCGCGGGTGTCGGCCCAGAAGCGCTCCAGCGCCGCGTCGACCTCGCCGTGCAGCGCAAGCGCCGCCTGCGCCCCGATGTAGTCGAAGATCGTCGCCAGGTGCTCGAAGAACAGCGGCAGGTAGTACTCGATGCCGCCGCCGGCCAGGCCCTGGGCCATGTCCTTGTACAGGCGCGCGCGGGTCGGGTCGCCGTCGATCTTCTCGCGCCAGCGTGCGCGAAAGGCGCTGCGCGCCGCCTCGTCGAGCGGGAACTCGCGGCCGGGCAGCAGGCGCACCTCGGGCACCGGGTACAGGCTGCGCTGACTGTCCGGGTCGAAGGTGCGGATCGAGTCGACCTCGTCGCCGAACAGGTCGACGCGGTAGGGCACCGGCGAGCCCATCGGGAACAGGTCGATGAGGCCGCCGCGCACCGCGTATTCGCCGGGCGACACCACCTGGCTCACATGCTGGTAGCCGGCGAGCACCAGCTGTGCCCTCAGCCTGGCTTCGTCGAGCCGGGTCTTCTGCTTGAAATGGAAGGTCGTGCCGGCCATGAAGCGGGTCGGCGCCAGCCGGGTCAGCGCCGTGCTCGCCGGCAGCAGCAGCACGTCGACCTCGCCCTGCAGCAGGGCCCACAAGGTGGCCAGGCGTTCGGAGATCAGATCCTGGTGCGGGCTGAAGCCGTCGTAGGGCAGGGTCTCCCAGTCGGGGAAGACGGCGATGCGCAGCCCCGGCTCGAAGAAGGGCAGTTCGTCGGCCAGGCGCTGCGCATCCGCCGGCTCGGCGGTGACGATGGCGAGCAGCCGCCGGTCGTCGGCATGGCGGCGGGCGAGGCGGGCGAGCAGCAGCGCGTCGGCGCTGCCGATGGGGCGCGGGAGCGTGAAGCGCTTGCCCGGCGCGATGGTGGGGAGCTGCATGGAAGGGTCGGATTCTAGAATCCGCCGATGCCCACCCCGTCCTGCTATGCCTTGATTCCCTGCGCCGGCGTCGGCCAGCGTGCCGGCGCGGCCGGGCCCAAACAATACGCTCCGCTGGCCGGGCGTGCGCTGGTGGCGCATACGCTGGACGCGCTGGCGGCGGTGCCCCGCCTGGCCGGCACCCTGGTCGCGCTGGCCCCCGACGACACGCTGTTCGAGACCCTGGTGCCGGCGCGTCCCGACCTGTGGGCGGTGCGCTGCGGCGGCGACTCGCGTGCCGCCACGGTGCGCGCGGCGCTGCGCGCCTTGCGCGCCCGGGGCGCCGGCGACGCGGACTGGGTGCTGGTGCACGACGCCGCACGCTGCCTGCTGCGCCCGGCCTGGGTCGATCGTTTGATCGACGCCTGCCTGGACGACCCGGTCGGCGGCCTGCTCGCGCTGCCCTTGACCGACACGCTCAAGCAGGCTGAAGGGGACCGTGTCGCCGCCACCGTCGAGCGCGCCGGCAAATGGGCCGCGCAGACGCCGCAGATGTTCCGCCTGGCGCTGCTCGAGCGGGCGCTGGACGCCGCCGGCCCGGCGGTCACCGATGAGGCGAGTGCCGTCGAGGCCTTGGGCCTGCAGCCGCGCCTGGTGCCGGGCCACCCCGACAACCTGAAAGTGACCTGGCCGGCCGACTTCGACCGTGCCGAACGCCTGCTGCAGACGCCGATGAACGTGCCTTCGATCCGCATCGGCGAGGGCTGGGACACGCACGCCCTGGTCACCGGCCGGCCCCTGGTGCTCGGCGGGGTGACGATTCCCCACACGCATGGCCTGCTCGGCCACTCCGACGCCGATGCCCTGCTGCACGCGATCACCGACGCGCTGCTCGGCGCTGCCGGGCTCGGCGACATCGGACGCCATTTCCCGGACACCGACCCGGCCTTCGCCGGCGCCGATTCCGGCGCGCTGCTGCAGGAGGCCGTGCGCCGCGTGCGCGCCGCCGGGTGGGCGCCGGTCAATGTCGACAGCACCATCGTCGCGCAGGCGCCGAAGATGGCGCCGCACATCGATGCCATGCGCGAGCGCATCGCCGCGCTGCTGGCCCTGCCGGCGATGGCCGTCAACGTGAAGGCGAAGACGGCCGAAAGCATGGGCCCGGTGGGCGAGGGCCGTTCGATCGAGGCGCGCGCCGTCTGCCTGCTTGCGCGTTCATCCTCCGCAGCCGCGGATTGAACGGGCGCCAAGCCGCTTCAGTTCGCCGGCGGGATGCCGTTATGACTCCGATCAGGCACTGCCTGGGTCTGAAGGGTGCAGCAGGAGTCATCACCAATGTCATTTATCGTCAATCTTCGCCTGAGCCATCGCCTGACGCTCGGCTTCGGCCTGGTCCTGGCCTTGCTGGTGGCCGTTGCTGCGCTGTCGCTGCAGCGCATCCGGGGCCTGAGCGACACCCTCGATGAAGTGGTGCTGCATGGGGCCGAGCGCAGCGACGCGCTGACCGCACTCGAGCGCCGGTCGACGGCCTTCATGTTCGCGATGCGCGACATGCCCGGCGGCGAGCTGGCCGAAGGCAAGGCGATGATGGAGCACGCCCGCGCCGCCTGGCAGGCCTATCTGGCGGCCGACGACACCGTGCGCGGCCTGCTGCAAAGCGGCGACCAGGAGGCCGTCGTGCAACTCGACCTGGCCCGCCAGCAGGCGATGGCCGTTCACGAGCTCCTGCTCAAGGGCGAGAAGGACGCAGGGGGGCGCGGCGACACGGCCGCCTTCTTCGCGGTGCGCGAGCTGATCAGCGGCAAGCAGGCCAACTGGATCGCCGGTCAGAAGGACTGGACCACGGCTTTGGTGGCCCTGGCGGACTGGGACCAGCGCCTGCGCAAGTCGGCGTCCGCCCAAGCCAGCGCGAGTGCGCAACTGGCCCAGTTGCTGGTGCTCGTCGGCACCCTGCTCGGCCTGGCCGTCGGCGGCATCACCGCCTGGTGGATCACGCGCGACCTGACGCAGGGCATCGGGCGGGCGGTCGAGGCCACCGAACGCATGGCGCAGCACGATCTGTCGGTGCCCACGCCAGTGAATCGCGGCGACGAGCTCGGCCTGCTGGCGGCTGCGCTGGAGCGCATGCGCCAGGCCCAGCATGCGCTGGCCGCCGGCGTGCGCCAGGCCTGCTCCGACATCGCCACCGCGAGCGCCGAGATCGCGCAGGGCAGCCAGGACCTGAGCGGCCGCACCGAACAGGCGGCGATCACGGTGCAGCGCGCGATCGGCAGCATCGACGAGCTGACCGGTTCGGTCGAGCATGCGGCCGAGAGCGCCGGCAATGCCAACGGCCTGGCCGGTGAAACCCAGGGCGTGGCGAGCAAGGGCGGCACGGTCGTCGCCGAAGCGGTGGCCACGATGGACCAGATCGACCAGGCGTCGCGGCGCATCGCCGACATCACCGCCATGATCGACGGCATCGCCTTCCAGACCAATATCCTGGCGCTCAACGCGGCCGTCGAGGCGGCGCGCGCCGGTGAGCAGGGTCGCGGCTTCGCGGTGGTGGCCGCCGAGGTGCGCACCCTGGCCCAGCGCAGTGCCACGGCCGCGCGCGAGATCAAGGCGCTGATCGAGGACTCGCTGCACAAGGTGGCCACCGGCAGCGGCCAGGTGCGCCGTGCCGGTGGCGCCACCGGCGAGATCGTCGATGCCGTCAAGCGGGTCTCGGCCCTGATCGCCGAGATCGGCGACGCGACCGGGCACCAGCGTCAGGGCATCGGGCAGACCCGCCACGCGGTGCAGGAGCTCGACCAGGTGTCGCAGCAGAACGCGGCGCTGGCCGAAGAATCGGCCGCCGCCGCGGGCTCGCTGCAGCAGCAGGCGCAGCGGCTGACGCAGCTGGTGTCGCGGTTCCGGCTCGAGGCCGGGCACGCCGCCTGAGCGGTGCGGGGGGTCTGAGCCCCCCGCTGCCGATCAGTTCACCTGGACCGAGATCCGGCGCGGCTGGGCGTGGGCGGCCTTCGGGATGCGCACGCGCAGCACACCCTGGGACATCTCGGCCGCAACCTTGTCGGCGTCGAGTTCCTTGCTCAGCGTGAAGGCCCGGCGGTAGCGCGACAGTCCGACCTCGACATGGGTCGGTGTCATGCCCTCGGGCAGGGCCAGCCGGGTTTCGGCCTCGATATGCAACTGGTCGCCGTCGACCCGCAGCTGCAGGGCCTCCTTGGGCACGCCGGGCAGGTCCGCGTACAGGGTGATGCCGGTGCTGTCCTCGATCACGTCGACCGGGGGCAGCAGGGCCGGCGACTCGCGCGTCGGCACGGCCGGGGTCTCGGGCTTGTCGGAGGTCGGGACGGGGGTCATTTCGGGCATGTCGGTCTCCTGGTTCATTGCACGTCGATGCGGCGCGGCTGTGCCGAGGCGCGGCGCTGCACGCTGACGTGCAGCACGCCGTCGCGGTAGTCGGCGCTGACGGCCTCCGGGTCCACGTCGTCGGGCAGGCTGACGACACGCCGGAAACGGCCCGCAAAACGCTCGTTCAGGTGCAGGGTGGTCTTGGCATCGCTGTGCGTCGGCGTCGAACCCTGGCGTTCGCCGGACAGGGTCAGCACGCCGCGGTCGAGATTCAGCTCGATGCTCGCCGGGTCCAGCCCGGGCGCGAAGGCGTAGAGCTCGATCGCGCCTGCCGTGCTGCCGACGTTGAGTGCCGGGTAGCCGCCGCGGCCCAGGCCGCGGATCGAGGGCGAGGGTTCGAAGGTGCTGTTCAGCTCGCGCTGGAAGCGTTCCAGCTCGCCGAACAGGTCGCGGGGAAAAAGAGAACGGTACATGGTGTGTGCTCCGGACAGTTCGATCACCGGGGCGCCGACCGGCGCGCCCGATGTCCTGCAGATGCGGCGTGTACCTCGGCTTTCAAGGGGCGGCTCAGGCCGCGGCCTGCCGGCTGACGCCGATCAAGGCGCGCGGCGCAGCCTCAGCCGGACGACAAAACCGCCGTCCGGCGCGTTGGCGATCTCGAGGTGCCCGCCCATGCGCTGCAGCGACTTCTCGACGATCGCCAGGCCGAGACCGGCGCCGGTCGCGGCGGTGCGCGCGGCGTCGCCTCGGAAAAAGGGCGTGGTCAGCTGCGGCAGCTTGGCCGGCGGCACGCCGGGTCCGCGGTCGCGCACGGCGACGATGACCCAGGGGCCACTGCGCGCATAACTCACGCTGACGTCGGCGACGCCGGTGTTGGCGGTGACGCCGTAGCGGCGTGCGTTCTCGAACAGGTTCGAGAAGACCCGGCCGAGCTCGGTTTCGTCGGCCAGCACGCACAGATCGATCGCCACGCGCGACTGGATCCGGATCTGGCTCGGGTCGCGGAAGGTCGCGGCCTCGCGGTCGATCAGCGCCGACAGCAGCACCGGGTAGAGCTGGGTGTCGCCGGGTCGCGCGTAATCCATGAACTTGTCGATGATGGCGTCGAGCTGGTCGATGTCCATCACCATATTCGTCTTGGCCTCTTCGTCGACCACGCTCATCTCGGTCTCGAGCCGCAGCCGCGCCAGCGGCGTGCGCAGGTCGTGGCTGATGCCGGCGAGCATCACGGCGCGGTCTTCCTCGACCTTGGCGAGCTCGCGCGCCATGCGGTTGAAGCCCATGTTGACCTCGC
Source organism: uncultured Rubrivivax sp. (assembly GCA_964637205.1). GTDB lineage: Bacteria > Pseudomonadota > Gammaproteobacteria > Burkholderiales > Burkholderiaceae_C > Rubrivivax. The sequence continues at coordinate 47,122 of CAZWUR010000012.1, read as the reverse complement.
GGATCTCGCTGGTCAGGGTGTTTTCGTCCAGCCTCGAGTCGAGGTCGCCTTCGCGGATGCGGCTGGCCGCGAACGAGAGCTGCTTCAGTGGCCGGTTGATCAGCCGTGCGATGCCCACCGAGCCGAGCGCGGTGGCCAGCAGGGCGATGCCGATCCAGACGAACCAGGTGTCGCCCGACATCGCGCTGACCTGCTCGTCGTCGGCGCGCAGCCAGTAGCCGTCGTTCTCGATCGTGAAGCCCACCCACAGCCCGCGCTGGCCGTTGACGGCGCGCGCGATCACCGTGCCCGGCCCGAGCCGGCTGCGCAGTTCGCGGCTGACGCGCTCGGAGAAGCGGTCGACCTCGAAGGGCTCGAAGCGGTCGCTGGGTTCCTGCGGTGCCACGCGCACCGCATCGGCGTCCATGGTCTTGAGCAGGGTCACGCGCTGGATGTTGTCGCCCTGGGTCAGCGCATGGCGCGACAGGTTCACCAGCCCGGCGATCTGATGCGCCGTCTGCAGCGCCCGCGGCTCGAACTCCAGTGCACGCAGGGTCTGTACCCAGGCGACGATGCCACCGGTGAGCAGGATCGCCAGGTAGAAGAAGGTGCGCCAGAACAGGCTCAGCGCGAGCGGCTGGCGCGCCATCTAAAGGTCGGGCCCGCCCGGCCGCCCGAAGGACCCGACCGGCCCCCTCGGGGGGCAGCGAACAAGGTGAGCGTGGGGGTGCATGTCGGGCCCGCCCGGCCGCCCGAAGGGCCCGACCGGCCCCCTCGGGGGGCAGCGAACAAGGTGAGCGTGGGGGTGCATTCAGTTCGCACCGTCGGGCACGAACACATAGCCCACGCCCCAGACCGTCTGGATGTAGCGCGGCTGCGCCGGGTCGGGTTCGATCATCTTGCGCAGCCGCGAGACCTGTACGTCCAGGCTGCGGTCGAAGGGTTCGAACTCGCGCCCGCGCGCCAGTTGCGCCAGCTTGTCGCGGCTCAGCGGCTGGCGCGGGTGGCGCACCAGGGCCTTGAGCATGCTGAACTCGCCGGTCGTCAGCGCGATCTGCTCGCCGTCCTTGGTCAGCCGGCGCAGCGACAGGTCGAACTCGAAGGGGCCGAAGTTGACCACCTGCAACTCCTTCGACGGTGCGCCCGGCGCCTCCGGCGGCGGCCGGCGGCGCAGCACGGCGTGGATGCGGGCCAGCAGTTCACGCGGGTTGAAGGGCTTGGACAGATAGTCGTCGGCACCGACCTCGAGACCGACGATGCGGTCCACGTCCTCGACCTTGGCCGTGAGCATGATGATCGGCGTCGGGTCGTTGGCCGCGCGCAGGCGGCGGCAGATCGACAGGCCGTCTTCGCCCGGCAGCATCAGGTCGAGCACGATCAGGTCCACCGTGTCGCGCGTGAGCACACGGTTCAGCGCCTTGGCGTCCTCGGCGAGCAGGACGTCGAAGCCTTCCTGCGACAGGTAGCGGCGCAGCAGGTCGCGGATGCGCGCGTCGTCGTCGACGACGACGATGCGGTCGGGTCGGCTGTGCGGCGTGGTGCTCATGGCGAGCTCTCCGAAAATGTAACAACGGCATTGTGCGATGCTCAAACCGCCTGCCTGCGTCGTGCCTGACCCAATGTTACAAGTCTTGCGAAGCGTGGGCGCGGCAGGGTCTGTCAACGCACAGGGCATGCTCCGCGCTGTGCACCCTGTCACACCGAGGAACCCGATGACCTTGAGTTTCCCCCGACGCCTGTTGCCGATCGGCCTGCTCGCCACCCTGCTGGCGGGCGGCTTTGCCACCCCGGCGCTGGCGCAGATGCAGCCGCCGCCCGAGAACGTGGTCAACCTGAATGCCAGCGCCACGCTGGACGTGGCCAGCGACTGGCTGAGCGTGGTCTTCTCGACGACCCGCGAGGGCCCGGAGCCCGGCGCCGTGCAGTCGCAGCTCAAGCAGGCCCTGGATGCGGCCCTGGCCGAGGCCCGGCGTGCGGCCCGGCCGGGCGAGGTCGAAGTGCGTACCGGTGGTTTTTCGATCCACCCGCGCTACTCGCCCAAGGGCGGCACGAACGGCTGGAGCGGGAGCACCGAACTGGTGGTCGAGGGCCGCGACATGGCGACCATCGCCGCACTCACCGGGCGCATCCAGACCCTGAGCATCGCGCGCGTGCAGCAGTCGCTGTCGCGCGCGGCTGCCGAGCGTGTCGAAGCCGACGTCACGGCGCAGGCGGTGGCGCGTTTTCGCGCCCGGGCCGACCAGAGTGCGAAGCTGTTCGGCTTCAGCGGCTGGCTGCTGCGCGAGGTGAGCGTGAATGGCGAATCGCCGCGCATGCGTGTGCCCGTGATGGCGATGCGCGGCGCGGCGTCGGCGATGGCCGACGAGGCCCTGCCGGTGGAGGCCGGCAAGACCAGCGTCACCGTCAACGTCAGCGGCAGTGTGCAGCTGACGCGCTGAACCGCGGCCCGGCCGCGGCGCAGCCGCGAAGGATCATTGCGCGACCCAGCCGCCGTCCATGTTCCAGGCCACGCCGCGCACCTGGTCGGCGGCCGCCGAGCACAGGAACAGCGCCAGGCCGCCCAGCTGTTCGGGCGTGACGAACTGCAGCGAGGGCTGCTTGTCGGCCAGCAGGCGGACCTTGGCTTCGTCGTTGCTGATACCGTCCTTCGCCGCGCGCGCGTCGACCTGCTTTTGCACCAGCGGCGTCAGCACCCAGCCCGGGCAGATCGCGTTGACGGTGATGCCGGTGGTGGCTGTTTCCAGCGCCGCCGCCTTGGTCAGTCCGACGATGCCGTGTTTGGCCGCCACATAGGCACTCTTGCCGGCCGAGGCGACGAGCCCGTGCGCCGACGCGACATTGATCACCCGGCCCCAGCCGCGCGCCTTCATGCCCGGCAGCGCATGCTGCAGGGTGTGGAAGGCCGAGCTGAGGTTGATGGCGATGATCGCGTCCCAGCGTTCGGCCGGAAAGTCCTCGACATTGGCGACGAACTGGATGCCGGCGTTGTTGACCAGGATGTCCACGCCGCCGAACTGGGCCTCGCAGGCCTTGACCATCGCGGCGATCTCGGCCGGCTTGCTCATGTCGGCACCGTGGTAGCCGACGGCGGGCGCGCCGGCGACGCCGACCTCGGCCTTCGGGCCGTCGACATCGCCGAAGCCGTTGAGCATGATGTTGGCGCCTTGCGCGGCCAGGGCCTTGGCGATGCCAAGACCGATGCCGCTGGTGGAGCCGGTGATGAGGGCGGTCTTTCCTTTGAGCATGGTGGGTTCTCCGAAGGGTGCTGGCATCATCATAAGGAGAGGAGCCCGCATGACCCCGACCCCCGACCCCGAATGCCCCGACCGCAGCGAGCCGCAGCGGCGCCATGTGCACTGCCTGGACG
>CAZWUR010000012.1:0-43766 GCA_964637205.1 uncultured Rubrivivax sp. | reverse complement strand
GCCCGCGGCCTGCACCGCATGGCCTACTGGGAATGGGGCGACCCGGCCAATCCGCGGGTGGTGGTCTGCGTGCACGGCCTGTCGCGCCAGGGGCGCGACTTCGACACCCTGGCGCGTGATCTGTGCGGCGAGTTCCGCGTGGTCTGCCCCGACGTCGTCGGCCGCGGCGGCAGTGACTGGCTGGCCGATCCTGCGGGTTATGTCCTGCCCGGCTATGTGGCCGACATGGTGACCCTGATCGCCAGGCTGGACGCCGAACAGCTTGACTGGGTCGGCACCTCGATGGGCGGCCTGATCGGCCTGTCGCTGGCCAGCCTGGCCGGCGCGCCGCTGCGCCGCCTGGTGCTCAACGACGTCGGCCCGGCGATCGAATGGGCGGCGCTGGAACGCATCGGCACCTACCTCGGGCAGCCGGTGCGCTGGCGCAGCGTGGACGAAGCGGCCGACGCGATGTGGGCCGTGTCGCAGGGCTTCGGGCCGCACACACGCGAACAATGGCTGGCGCTGAGCCGGCCGCAGCTGGTGGCCGTCCCGCCGGAGCAGGGCGGTGGCTTCAAGCCGCATTACGACCCGGCGATCGCGCTGCCGTTTCGCGACCTCACGCCCGAAGCCGCCGCCGCCGGCGAGGCCATGCTCTGGCAGGCCTGGGACCGCGTGGCCTGCCCGGTGCTGCTGCTGCGCGGCGCCGAATCCGACCTGCTCTCGGCGGCCACGGCGGCGGCCATGACCGGGCGCGGGCCGCGCACGCAGTTGTGCGTCTTCGACGGCGTCGGCCACGCGCCGACCCTGGTGGCCGCCGACCAGCGTGCGGCCGTGACCGGTTTCCTGAGCGCGCCGTGAAGACCGGGCCGGCGCCCGCGGCAGCGGCCGACGAGGCGCCGATCGTCGCGCTGTCGGAGGCCGAGGCCGCGGGCGCGGCGGCCCGCGAGGACGGCAGCGCGGCGCTGCTGCGTGCACGCGCCTTTGCCGAACCGCTGCTGACGGACCGCGCGCTCGACACCGGCGAAGACGCCTGGGGCCATGCGCAGGGTGTGGCCCAGGTGCTGGCCGCGATCGGCGCCGCGCCCAGCGTGCAGGCGGCGGCCTTCCTGGTCTATGCCGGCGACTGGCTGACGCGGCCCGAGGAGGTCGTCGGCCGGGCCTTCGGGCCGTCCTACGCCGCCTTGGTGGCGGCCACCCGGCGCCTGGTGCAGGTGCAGCGTGCGGCGCGCGACGCCCAGTTGCCGGCCGCACAGCGCCAGCAGCAGCTCGAGCGTGTGCGCAAGATGCTGCTGGCGTTTTCGCACGACCTGCGTGTGGTGCTGCTGCGCCTGGCCTCGCGACTGCAGACCCTGCGCTGGTATGCGGCCACGCACCGGCCCTGTCCGCCGGAGCTGGCGCTGGAGTCGCAACAGGTCTTCGCGCCGCTGGCCAACCGGCTCGGCATCTGGCCGGTGAAGTGGGAGCTGGAGGATCTGGCCTTCCGTGCCCTGGAGCCCGAGAGCTATCGCGGCCTGGCGCGTCAGCTCGACGAGAAGCGAACCGAACGCGAAGCGGCCGTGGAGGCAGCGCGCGCGCAGCTGGCGGCCTTGCTTGCGGGTGCCGGCCTGCACGCCGAGGTGGTCGGCCGGCCCAAACATCTGTACGGCATCTGGAAGAAGATGCAGGGCAAGCGGCTGGCGCTGGACCAGGTGTTCGACCTCAGCGCGCTGCGCGTGATCGTCGACGACGTGCCCGCCTGCTACACCGCGCTGGCACGTGTGCACGAGCGCTGGGCGGCGATGGCCGACGAGTTCGACGACTACATCGCCCGCCCCAAGCCGAATGGCTACCAGTCGCTGCACACCGTGGTGACGCTGGACGACGGGCGCATCGTCGAGGTGCAGATCCGCACCCGGGAGATGCATGACCATGCCGAGTTCGGCGTGGCTGCGCACTGGGCGTACAAGGAGGCCGGCGCCAAGGGTTATGCGGGCGTCAGCGCCGCCGGTGCGCTGGAGGAGCGCATCGCCGAGGCGCGCAAGGTGGTCCTGCGCCAGCTGCTGGCCTGGGAGCGCGACCTGGCCGGGCCCGTGACCGCCGATGCACCGGCCGAGACACCGGTGGACGCGCGCATCTACGTGTTCACGCCTCAGGCCACGATCATCGAGCTGCCCTGGGGTGGAACGCCGGTGGACTTTGCCTACCACCTGCACACCGACCTCGGCCACCGCTGCCGCGGCGCGCATGTCGACGGCGCGCTGGTGCCGCTGAACACGCCGCTGGCCAGCGGGCAGACGGTGGAGATCGTGGCGGCGAAGGAGGGCGGCCCCTCGCGCGACTGGCTCAACCCCGAGCTCGGCTATCTGAAGAGCGCACGTTCGCGGGCCAAGGTGCGGGCCTGGTTCAACGCCGAACAGCAGGGCCAGACCATCGCTCGCGGGCGTGAACTGGTCGAGAAGTTGCTGCAGCGCGAGGGGCGCACCGCCGTCAAGCTCGACGCGCTGGCCGAGCAACTGGGGTTCAAGGGTGCCGATGCGTTGTTCGAGGTCGTGGGCAAGGACGAGTTCTCGCTGCGCAACGTGGAGCAATTGCTGCGTCCGCCCGGCCCGGCGTCGAGCGACGATGCGGCGCCTGCTCTGAAGCCTTCGCGCAGCGCCGGTGGCGGCGTGCTGGTGGTCGGTGTCGACTCGCTGATGACGACGCTGGCGCGCTGCTGCCGGCCGGTGCCGCCGGATGCCATTGCCGGTTTCGTCACGCGCGGCAAGGGGGTGGCCGTCCACCGCCGCGAATGCAGCAATTTCCGTCACATGGCCGCGAGCACGCCGGGCCGCGTGATCGACGTCGCCTGGGACGCTGCCTCGGGGTCTTCGGCCCGCGACAAGCAGGCGCTGTACCCGTTGGACGTGCTGGTCGAGGCCGGCGACCGGCCGGCTCTGCTGCGCGACATCACCGAGGTCTTCGCCAAGGAGCGGCTCAACGTCACCGGTGTGCAGAGCCAGTCGGCGCGCGATGCGCAGGGCCGCGTGGCGCGCATGTGTTTCACCGTCGAGGTCGCCGACGGCCGGCTGCTGCAGGGCGCGCTGACCCAACTGCGCCAGCTGCCGGGTATCCGTCAGGTGCGGCGGCGCTGATCGGCCCGGCGGAGCAGCCAAGCGATCATGTATAGTCTCGGGTTCCCAGGCGCGTAGCTCAGCTGGTTAGAGCACCACCTTGACATGGTGGGGGTCGGAGGTTCGAGTCCTCTCGCGCCTACCAAACTAGGCAAAAGGATCAAGCACCCCGCGGCAGACGCGAGGTGCTTTTTTCTTGCCGGTACGAGCGCCTGCATACAGGCGAGTGCCGCCGCAAGGGCCTGATTCGCCTCCATGGGTGCGTGCTCACCGGGCCGATGGCGCTGCGCGCAGCACGCGCCGGGCAGCCCCTTGAACGACCCCGGGTTTCGTCGACCCGCCGCCACGCGCTTGATTGATCGAATGCCGCCGACGCTGCCGACAGCAGGCTTCGCGACACGGCCTGCGCCCGGGCGTTCGCCGACACCGGCGCGTCGAGCTCCGCTGGGCGCTGCCCCCCCGCCGCACGGTTCTTGCCGGCATCCGGCGGCGGCTGCATTCCGGCGCGTTGATCCAGGTTAAGTGCGGGACGCGGGCATCCGGTGATGATCGCCGCGCACCGGCCTGCCCGGTGCGCGCAGTGGCCCGCAGCTCTCATGAACCAGACGACCCGACATGTACCCCATCATCCGCCGCCTGGCCTTGTCCGACACGACCTTCCTGTGGGAAGTCTTGGCACCCGACGTTGCCCAGGCTGCGGAACCCGGCCACTTCGTGATGCTGCGCCTGCGCGAGGGCGGCGAGCGCATCCCGCTCACGGTCGCCGACTACGACCGCGACAAGGGCACCATCACGATGGTGATCCAGGCCCTGGGCAAGACGACGCTGGAGATGCGCGACCAGTACAAGGCCGGCGACAGCATCGCCGACTTCGTCGGCCCGCTGGGTCTGCCGCAGCACGTGAGCCGCGCCGGGCATGTGGTGCTGGTCGGCGGCGGCCTCGGCGTGGCCCCGGTGTACCCGCAGTTGCGCGCGTTCAAGGAGGCCGGCAACCGCACCACCGGCATCATCGGTTTTCGCAACAAGGACCTGGTGTTCTGGGAAGAGGAGTTCGGCCGCCATTGCGACAACTTGATCGTCTGCACCGACGACGGCAGCTGGGGCAAACCGGGTTTCGTGACCTCGGCCTTGCAGGAGGTGTGCCAGAACGACCGGCCCGACCTCGTCATCGCCATCGGGCCGCTGCCGATGATGAACGCCTGCGTCGAAACGACGCGGCCCTTCGGCGTCCAGACCATGGTGTCGCTGAACGCGATCATGGTCGACGGCACCGGCATGTGCGGATCCTGCCGCGTCACCGTCGGCGACGAGATCAAGTTCGCCTGCGTTGACGGCCCCGACTTCGACGGCCACCAGGTCGACTTCAAGGAGCTGCTGCTGCGCCAGAACCGCTTCAAGGTCGAGGAGGCTGCGGCGAACACCGACTACGCGCGCGTCTGCAACGTCGACAAGCTGCTCTTCGAGCAGGGCAAGACCAACTACAAGAAGTACAAGGACCTGGCGCCTCTGGCGACCAAGATGCCCGAGCGCGACCCGCTGGAGCGCTCGCGCAACTTCAAGGAGGTCAACCTCGGCTACTCGATGGCCGACGCGCTGAACGAGGCCGAGCGCTGCATCATGTGCAGCAAGCCGGCCTGCATCGAAGGCTGTCCGGTGTCGATCGACATCCCGCGCTTCATCAAGCATCTGCTGGTGCGCGATGTCGACGGCGCGCTGGCGGTGATCAACGAATCCAATCTGTTCCCCTCGGTCTGTGGCCGCGTCTGCCCGCAGGAGTCGCAGTGCGAAGCGCAATGCGTCGTCGGCCGCAAGCTCGAGCCGGTGGCCATCGGCCGCCTGGAGCGCTTCATCGGCGACAGCGCACGGCCGAAAAAAGCCGAGCCGGCGCGCTTCGAGCGCAGTCTGGGCAAGGTGGCGGTGGTCGGCTCCGGGCCGTCCGGGCTGGCGGTGGCGGCCGACCTCGCCCGCTACGGCTGCGACGTCACCGTCTACGAAGCGCTGCACGTGGTGGGCGGCGTGCTGCAGTACGGCATCCCGGCATTCCGCCTGCCGCGCGAGATCATCAGCCGCGAGGTCGATACGCTCAAGTCCATGGGCGTCAAGTTCGAGACCAACAAGGTCATCGGCAAGACCTTCTCGGTGCTGCAGCTGACGGGCGAGAAGGGATTTGACGCGGTCTTCGTCGGTGTCGGTGCCGGCGCGCCGGCCTTCCTGGGCATCCCGGGTGAATTTGCCGGCCAGGTCTATTCGGCCAACGAGTTCCTGACCCGCGTCAACCTGATGGGGGGCGACAAGTTTCCCTACCTGGACACCCCGGTCACGCTGGGCAAGAGCGTGGTCGTGATCGGCGCCGGCAACACCGCGATGGACTGCCTGCGCGTGGCCAAGCGCCTGGGCATACCGACCGTGCGCTGCGTCTACCGCCGCTCCGAGGCCGAGGCGCCGGCCCGCATCGAGGAACTGCGCCACGCCAAGGAAGAAGGCATCGAATTCTTCTTCCTGCACGGGCCGGTGGAGATCCACACCAGCGAAGACGGCAACGTTTGCGGCATGAAGGTCGAGAAGATGGAACTCGGCGAGCCCGATGAAAAGGGCCGCCGCAAACCGATGCCGACCGGCGAGACCCTCGATCTCGAGTGCGACACCGTGATCTACGCGCTGGGCACCAAGGCCAACCCGATCGTCACCAAGTCGACGCCCGGCCTGCAGCTCAACAAATGGGGCTACATCGTCGCCGACGCGGCCACCCAGGCGACCAGCGTGCCGGGCGTTTTCGCCGGTGGCGACATCGTCACCGGCGCGGCCACCGTGATTCTGGCCATGGGTGCCGGCCGCCGTGCCGCACGCGCCATCGGTGCCTACCTGGCGGGCGGCAAGGCCAACTGGCCGATCACCCAGGCCGAGGTCGACGCCTTCGTGCCGCCCACCGCCCTCGGCGCCTTGCCCTTCGCCGCTTTCAGCGAGATCCCATCATGAGCCTCTGCCCGCGCTGCCAACGCCCGCTCGAAGATGACGAGCCCTACATCTGCTGCGCCGGTGTCGAACTGCGCTGGCGCTGCGCCGACTGCCACAAGGTCAGCGAAGGTTTCGCCTTCCCCTACGGCATGTGCCCGTTCTGCAAGGGCAAGCTCGAACTGCTTGACCGTGGCGCGATCGAGGACGACCTGGCGATGGAGGCCGTGCGCAAGGCCTTCGAGATCGAGCTTGGCGGCCATGCCTTTTACGAGCGTGCGTCGCGCGAGGCCAAGGACCCCGTGCTGCGGGAGCTCTTTGCGCGCTTCGCCGACATGGAGAAGGAGCACATGGACACGCTGTCCAAGCGCTACCACGCCGCGCTGCCGGCGCCTTCGGCCGACTACCAGCTCGATCGCGCCGCCATCTTCGCCGGTGTCGACCGCCGGCCCGAGGACCCGGCCAACCTGTTTCGCATCGCCATCGCCTTCGAACAACGGGCGGTGGACTTCTTCACCCGCGAGGGTGAACGAGCGCCGGCCGGCTCGGTCGAAAGTGAGCTCTACAAGGAACTTGCCGCCGAGGAACGTGAGCACGTTGCGCTGCTGACCACGGAGTTCCGGCGTTGGGAGTCCGGCAAGGCCGGCATCCTGTAGGCGTGGTCATCGCCCGCTTGCCGGGTTGCCGCCATCGCGACGGTCTTTGACACAGCGCCGCCTACCCGCGGGTCGCTTCGAAGCGCTCGACGATGCCGCTGCCCTGTGCCCGTCCCCTGGCGCCTTCTCTCGCCCTTCGGAGGCTGAATGACGAACGGATTCACCGCTGTACCGGTCCAAGCGCTGCGACGCCCGCGATGGCCTGCATCGCAAGGCTGGAGCGTCGACGCTGTTCACAAGCGGCAGACGGCGCGGTGCACCGCCACGCCACCCGCGGGAGACGCGCGATGAGCGAACGCAAGCCGATCACGCTGCATCGCCTTCGCGCGATGCATGCCGCGGGCGAGAAGATCACGATGCTGACCTGCTACGACGCCTGCTTCGCGCGCCTGCTGGACGACGCGGCCGTCGACATCCTGCTCGTCGGCGACTCGCTTGGCATGGTGCTGCAAGGGCGGGACAGCACCTTGCCGGTCAGCGTCGACGAGATGGTGTATCACACGGCATGCGTGCGGCGCGGCAACCGCGGCGCCTGGATCGTCGCCGATCTCCCGTTCGCCAGCTACCATGCCTCGAACGACCAGGCCTTGCGCAACGCCGCCTTGTTGATGCAAGCCGGCGCGCAGATGGTCAAACTCGAAGGCGGCGGTTGGACGGCGGACACCGTGCGATTCCTCGTTGAGCGCGGCATCCCCGTGTGTGCTCATCTCGGCCTGACGCCGCAGTCGGTGCATGCGCTGGGCGGTTGGCGCGTGCAGGGGCGCGACGAGGAGGGTGCGTCGCTGCTGCGCCGGCACGCCTTTGAGCTGGCCGATGCAGGCGCGGCGATGATCGTGCTCGAACTGGTGCCGGCAGCGCTGGCGCGCGCTCTGCAGGCCGAGCTGAAGGTGCCGTTGATTGGCATTGGTGCCGGCGCCGCTTGTGCCGGACAGGTCCTGGTGCTGCACGACATGCTAGGCCTCACACCGGGACCCAGGCCGCGCTTCGTGCGCGACTTCATGGCAGACGGCGGGCGCATCGAGGACGCAGTGGGCCGCTACGTGCGGGCCGTCAAGGACGGCAGCTTTCCCGACGACAAGGTCCACAGCCACTGACGAGGGTCACTTGGAAGTCATTCACAGCATCGCCGAGTTGCGCCAGGCCTTGTCCGGCGCCAGGCACACGGCCTTCGTGCCGACCATGGGCAACCTGCACGACGGACACCTGTCGCTGGTCAGGCTGGCCCGCGAGCAGGGCGGCCCCGTGGTGGCGAGCATCTTCGTCAATCGCTTGCAGTTCGCGCCGCATGAGGACTTTCAAACCTATCCGCGCACGCTTGAGCGCGATTGCGAATTGCTGCGCGGCGTGGGATGCCACTACGTGTTCGCGCCCAGCGAGGCTGAGCTCTACCCACAAGCGCAGGGCTGCCGGGTGCAGCCGCCGCCTGAGTTGGCTGACATCCTCGAAGGGCAGTTCCGGCCGGGCTTCTTCACCGGCGTGTGCACCGTGGTGCTCAAGCTGTTCAACATCGTGCAAGCGCAGGTCGCGGTGTTCGGCAAGAAGGACTATCAACAGCTGATGGTCATTCGCAACATGGTGCGCCAGCTCGCGCTGCCGATGGAGATCATCGGCGGCGAGACGACGCGGGCTGAAGATGGCCTCGCGCTGTCGTCACGCAACGGGTATCTGAGCGCCGGTGAGCGCGAAGCCGCGGTCGCCTTGTCGCGCGAACTGCGGGGCATTGCATCGGCGCTAGACGCGGGTCAGTTGACGTTCGGACGGCTCGAGCAAGCCGCCATGGAGCGCCTTCGGTCGCGCGGCTGGATGCCCGACTACGTGGCGATCCGTCGGCAGCGGGACCTCGGTCAAGCCAGGCCGGATGAACCGTTGGTCGTGCTGGCGGCGGCGCGTCTGGGCACGACGAGACTCATCGACAACGTCGAGTGCACGGGCTGATCCCGTGGCTTCGCGCCCCGGGGCGCGGTCAGGTCTGGCTCGCATCGCCCGCGCGGCATTCGGTCCCTCCCGTCCCCCGTTCCGGCCAATCGACCCCGACCGTGCTCAACCCCCAGGGCTTGAGGTCCTGACCAGCTCGACGATCGCGGCGCGCACCGCCTCGTCATGCCCGACCAGCAGGTGCCCGCCGTCGTCGAAGCCGATGAAGCGCGCGCCGGCGATGCGGCTGGCGGTGTACTGCGCGGCGGCGAAGGTGCCGAAGCCGTCGTCGCGCGCACTGACCACCAGCGTGGGCGCACGGATGGACTCCAGGGCATAGGGCCCCAGCCGCTTGCCCAGACCGGTGTCGTCGCGCAGCCCGGCGGCGCGGGACGACACCGGGAGGATGCGCTCGGCCAGGTCGTTCACCCGCGCCCGCTCGGTGGGGCTGGCCGCGGCAACCTGCTCGGGTGGCGTGGCCAGGACGTGGCGGATGAGCGGGGCCCGCGCCACGTGCAGCGCGGCCCAGAACAGGAAGTCCGAGTCGAGCAGACGCATCAGCATCGCGTCCTTGGCGTCGGACACCGGCGGTGCGGAGTCGGCCACGGCGCCGGGCTTGTAGGCGATGGGAACGACGAGCACCAGCGCGCTGACGCGGCCCGGGTGGCGGATGGCCGTCTGCAACGCGGAGGGGCCGCCGGCGGAGACACCCATCACCGCGGCCTTGTGAATGCCCAGAGTGTCGAGCAGGCAGATGTGGGCATCGGCCTGGGCCTCGGGCGAGGCATCGGCCGGCCGCGGCGTGCCCAGGTAGCCGAAGCGCGACATCGCGATCACGCGCACGCCCTGCTGCGCCAGCGGCCGCGCCCAGGCCATGCCCTGATCGTGGCCGCCACCACTGCCGTGGATCATCAGCAGCGGGATGCCGCTGCCCGCCTGCTGCACCTCGATCGGGCCGCAACGGGTGTCGACCACGGTGCTGTGCTCGGCCGCCCGCGCGACGGCCGCTTGCAGGTCGCGCTGGAAGCGCAATCGGACCGATAGCGCGGCAGCGCCCAGGGTCAGGAAAGCCATGCCGAGGACGGCGAGGCGGATGGCGGGTTTCATGTCGATTTGCGCCGCATGCTGCTCCCGTCGCGGACATGCCCGACCAAAACAGACCGGAGTTCGCCATGTCGACGGTCAGTATCGTCCACGCAGCGTGCCGCCGGAGCCGACGCCCGAGGCGCTGCGTGGCCGGCCGGCGCTCAGCGACTGAAGGGAAAGAAGATCGGCAGGGCGATCAGGGCCACCGCCTGGAACACCAGTGCCACCGGCAGCCCGGCGCGCACATAGTCGCGCAGCGTGTAGCGGCCTGGCGACATCACCATCAGGTTGGTCTGGTAGCCATAGGGCGTCAGGAAGCTGCAGCTGGCGCCGTAGAGCACCGCCATCACGAAGGGGCGCGGGTCCAGGCCGGCCTGCTGCGCGACGCCGACGGCCACCGGGAAGGCGAGGGCGGCGGCGGCGTTGTTGCTCATCAGCTCGGTCAGGATCCAGGTGACGATCAGGACCATCGCCAGCGCGGCGTAGGGGCCGAACTGGTGGATCGACCCCAGCATCGCGCTGGCGAGCAGGCTCGCCGAGCCGGTCTGCACCATCACCTGCGAGATCACCAGCGACGAGCCGATGATGACGATGATCGCGTACGGCACGTTGCGCCGCAGCTCGTTCGGCCGTGTGAAGCCGAGTACCAGAAAGGCCACCAGCAGGAGCAGCAGGGCCTTCAGGAAGTCCACCACGCCCAGCGCCGCCAGGGCGACCACGAAGACGAAGCCGGCGGTGGCCGCCAGGCCCTTGCGCGGGTCGGTGAACTTCTGCACCTCGTGGCGGGTGACGATGACGAAGTTGCGCTGCAGGTTGTTGCGCTTCTCGAAGTCGCTGCCGACGACCAGCACCAGGGTGTCGCCGACGTCCAGCGGCAGGTCGGCGATCGGCCCGCGCAGGCGTTCGCTGCCGCGCCGGATCGCGATCACCGCCGCGTCGAAGCGCGAGCGGAATTCGGTCTGCCTGAGCGTGCGTCGCGCCAGCGGCGAGTCGGCAGCGATCACCACCTCGACCAGGTTGTCCAGCGGCAGCCGGTAATGCTGGCCGCTCGTCTCGAGGCCGTCGAAACGCAGCAGCAGGTCCAGCCGCGTCAGGTCGCCGGTGAAGACCAGCACATCGCCGGGGCGGATGATCTCGTCGGGCTGCACCGGCGCGACGACATGGCTTTCGCGCACGATCTCGGCCAGGAACAGATGCGCCAGCTGACGCAGACCGCCGGTTTCGACGCTGCGCCCGACCAGCGACGAGTCCTGACGGACCCTGGCCTCGAGGAAGTAGTCCGACACCTGTTCCTCGCCCGCGGGTTGCGCCGGCATCAAACGCGGGTAGAGCAGGATCATCGTCGCGCCGCAGGCGACAACGATCAGGATGCCGACCGGGAACAGGTCGAAGATGTGCAGCGCCGGCATCTGCTGGCCGATCAGCAGCGAATTGACGAGCAGGTTGGTGGAACTGCCGATCAGGGTCAGGATGCCGCCCAGCGAGGCGGCAAAACACATCGGCAGCAGCAGCCGCGACGGGGCGTGGGAGCGCAATGTGCGCAGAGGCCCGATCAGCGACGCAACGACGGCCGTGTTGTTGAGAAAAGCCGAGTACAGCGCCGTGGCCGTGAACAGCTTGGCCAGGGCCCAGCGGTAGGGCCCGCGCACCAGCACGTCGGCCATCGCTTCCAGAAGCCTCGACTTGTCGAGCACCACCGACAGCAGCAGCAGCAGCACGACCGTGGCCAGGCCCGGATTCGCCAGCTGCGCCAGGCCCTGCGTGACGCTGACGAAGTCCAGCAGCATGAAGATGAAGGCGACCATGGCGAAGACCACGGCCGGCGGACGCCGGCCGCGCAGCAGTTCCACCACGAGCACCGCCAACCCGAGGAAGACGGTGCCCTGCTGCAGCGTCATGTCGGGATCAGGCCCCGTTGGCGCAACAGCGCGATCACCCGGTCGGCCGCCTCGTCGGCGCTCATGGTGGTGGTGTCGACGCGCAGTTCCGGGTTCTCCGGCGCTTCGTAGGGTGAATCGATGCCGGTGAAGTTGGCCAGTTCGCCGCGCCGCGCCTTCTTGTACAGGCCCTTGACGTCGCGCTGTTCGGCCACCGCCAGGGGTGTGTCGACGTGCACCTCGATGAACTCGCCCTCGGTCACCAGGCTGCGCGCCAGCGCGCGCTCGGAGCGGAAGGGCGAGATGAAGGCGGTGAGCACGATCAGGCCGGCGTCGACCATCAGGTGCGCGACCTCGGCCACGCGGCGCACGTTCTCGACGCGGTCGGCCTCGGTGAAGCCCAGGTCCTTGTTCAGGCCGTGGCGCACGTTGTCACCGTCGAGCAGATAGCTGTGGCAGCCGGCGCCATACAGCTTCTTCTCGAGCTGGTTTGCGATCGTCGACTTGCCGGACCCGGACAGGCCGGTGAACCACAGCACCGCCGGTTTGTGGCCCATCTGCATCGAGCGCGCCGGCTTGTCGATGTCGTGCGCCTGCAGGTGGATGTTGTGCGAGCGGCGCAGCGCAAAGTGCAGCGTACCGGCACCGACGGTGTTGTTGCTCATCCGGTCGATCAGGATGAAGCCGCCGGTGTCGCGGTTGTTCTCGTAGGCGTCGAAGGGCACCGCGCGGTCGAGCGCGATGTTGCACACGCCGATCTCGTTGAGGTCGAGCTTCTTCGCCGCCAGGTGCTCCATCGTGTTGACGTTCACCTTGTACTTGGGCTCGGTGATCGTCGCGCTGACGGTGCGGGTGCCGATCTTGAGCAGGTAGGGACGACCGGGCAGCAGCGGCTCGTCGGCCATCCAGACCACGGTGGCCTCGAACTGGTCGGCCACCTCGGCCGGGGCGGCGACGCCCGAGATCACGTCGCCGCGCGAGATGTCGATCTCGTCGGCCAGCGTGATCGTCACCGACTCATTGGCCACGGCGAGCGGCAGGTCACCCTCCACAGAGACGATGCGCGCGACCGTGCTCTCGCGGCCCGAGGGCTGCACGCGCACGCGGTCGCCGGGGCGCACGGTGCCGCTGGCGACCATGCCGCAGAAACCGCGGAAATCCAGGTTCGGCCGGTTGACCCATTGCACCTGCAGGCGAAACGGGCCCTGTTGCAGACGCGACTCGTCGATCTCGCAGGTCTCGAGGAAGGCCATCAGCGTCGGCCCGTGATACCAGGGCATGCGTGCGCTGCGCTCGACGATGTTGTCGCCCTTCAGGCCCGACAAGGGGATCGTCGTGATGTCCTTCAGGCCGATCTGCGCGGCGAAGGCGCGGTACTCCTCGTCGATGCGGCGGATCTCTGCTTCGTCGCAGTCGATCAGGTCGACCTTGTTGATCGCGAGCACCACCTTGCGGATCCCGATCAGGCTGACCAGGTAGCTGTGGCGCCGGGTCTGCGTGAGCACGCCCTTGCGTGCGTCGATCAGGACCACGGCAACGTCGGCCGTGGATGCACCGGTGATCATGTTGCGCGTGTACTGCTCGTGGCCGGGCGTGTCGGCGACGATGAACTTGCGCCGGTCGGTGCTGAAGAAGCGGTAGGCCACGTCGATCGTGATGCCTTGCTCGCGCTCGGCGGCGAGCCCGTCGACGAGCAGGGCGAAGTCGATGTCACCGCCCTGCGTGCCCCACTTCTTGCTGTCGGCCTCCATGGCGGCCAACTGGTCGTCGAACAACATCTTCGATTCGAACAGCAGTCGGCCGATGAGGGTGCTCTTGCCGTCGTCGACCGAGCCGCAGGTGATGAAACGCAGCAGACTCTTCGTTTCGTGCTGCTGCAGATAGGCCTGGATGTCGGTGGCGATGAGATCTGAAACGTGTGCCATGGAAGTTCTGGTTGAATTCAAGCTGCCGGCGCGGACCCGGCCTTGCCGGGCCGCTGCCGCAGCCCCCTTGGGGGCAGCGGCCGGAAGGGAGCGCGGGGGTGCTAGAAGTACCCCTCTTGCTTTTTCTTTTCCATTGACGCTGCGGCGTCGTGGTCGATCATGCGGCCCTGGCGCTCGCTGGTGCGCGTGAGCAGCATCTCCTGGATGATCGCGGTCAGGGTGTCGGCCTCGGACTCGACGGCGCCCGACAGCGGGTAGCAGCCCAGGGTGCGAAAGCGCACCATCTTCATCATCGGCACCTCGCCGGGGTTCAACTTCATGCGTTCGTCGTCGACCATGATCAAGGCGCCGTCGCGCTCCACCACCGGTCGACGGGCCGCGAAGTACAGCGGCACGATCGGGATCGACTCGAGGTGGATGTACTGCCAGACGTCGAGTTCGGTCCAGTTGCTGATCGGGAACACGCGGATCGACTCGCCCTTGTGCTTGCGGCCGTTGTACAGGCGCCAGAGCTCCGGGCGCTGCGCCTTCGGGTCCCAGCGATGCTGCGCGCTGCGGAAGCTGAAGATGCGCTCCTTGGCACGGCTCTTCTCTTCGTCGCGCCGTGCGCCGCCGAAGGCGGCATCGAAGGCGTGCAGGTCCAGCGCCTGCTTCAGGCCCTGGGTCTTCCACATGTCGGTGTGGATCTGCGAACCATGGTCGAAGGGGTTGATGCCCAGGGCCTTGGCTTCCGGGTTCTGGTAGACCAGCAGTTCCATGCCCAGCTCACGCGCCATGCGCTCGCGCATCGTGTACATGTCGCGGAACTTCCAGGTCGTGTCGACGTGCAGCAGCGGGAAGGGCGGTGGTGCCGGCCAGAAGGCCTTCTTCGCCAGGTGCAGCATCACGGCGCTGTCCTTGCCGACGGAGTACAGCATCACCGGGTGTTCGGCCTCGGCCACCACCTCGCGCAGGATGTGGATGCTTTCGGCCTCAAGCCGCTGGAGATGGGTCAGGCGCACCGGCGCTGTGGTTTCACTCATGGGTCGTGTCTGATCGCTGAATTCGTGACGGGATGTGGCAGGCGTCGCGCCAGGCGAGGCCTGGACACCGGCGCGCCAGCGCGGGCAACTGCGAAGTATCGCGGATGGGAGCCGCCATCCATGCCGGTCGCAGGCCCCTAGAAGTGACGGTGAGGGTCGCCAAGGTCGGGCCCGCGCGGCTTTTATCACGCCAGCGGGGTCTGTATCCCGTCGAACATGGTGTCGGCAAGGGGCTCGGCGCCGGTTACAGTGCGCGCGGTTGGCGGCCAGGGTCGCCGGAGGAACCGTTTTGAACGATTGGGAGCGCCACCGCGAAGCGTGGCTGCAGGGTTTGGCACGCATCACGCGGGATGCGGGTGCGCTGATCCTCGACATCTACCGCACCGACTTCGCCGTGCGCGGCAAGCAGGACCAGTCGCCGGTCACTGAAGCCGACGAACGGGCCGAGAAGCTGATCGTGCCGGCCTTGCTGGCGATGGCGCCCGGCGTGCCGGTGGTGGCCGAAGAGGCCGTGGCCGCCGGGCGCATCCCCGAGGTGCAGGACCTGTTCTGGCTCGTCGACCCGCTCGACGGCACCAAGGAGTTCATCAGCCGCAACGGCGAGTTCACGGTCAACATCGCGCTCGTGCACCGTGGCCGGCCGGTGCTCGGTGCCGTGCTCGCACCGGCCCTGGGCCGCCTGTTTCTCGGCGACGTGGGCCGCGGCGCCTGGCTCGACGACGCGGCCGGACGGCGCGAGATCCGCTGCCGCGCGGTGCCCGAGGATGGCCTGACGGTGGTGGCCAGCCGCTCGCACGGCGACGCGGCGGCGCTCGATGCCTTCCTCGCCGGGCGCCGCGTGGCTTCCCTGGTCGGCGCCGGTTCGTCCTTGAAGCTCTGCCTGATCGCCGCCGGCGAGGCGGACCTCTATCCGCGCCTGGGGCGCACCATGGAATGGGACATCGCCGCCGGCCATGCGGTGCTCGCGGCGGCGGGTGGTACGGTGTGCGACCTGTCCGGACAGGCGCTCGGCTATGGCAAGCCGGGCTTCGACAACCCTCACTTCGTGGCGGCGGGCCTGGCCTGAACGGCGCCGGCGCGCGGAATCGGGGCCAATCGGCGCAGTTCTCACGTTTTGCCGTACGGCCGTACTTGCGCGGCATCAAACTTGCTGATGCCCGAAGCTATCATTTTCGACCTCCTCTTACCTGGGCTGGTGCCGTGCGTGCAGCGCGGACGGCCTCCAATTCGGGAACTCATGCGATGAATGTGTGGTCGTGGCGTGCCTTGGCGACCGTCTCGGGCCTGGTGCTGTTGGCCGGCTGCGGGGCCGGCAGCGGGCGTTCGGGAACCGATCTGGCGGTCAGCGGCAGCGTCGCGGCGGAAACGCTCAACGGCGGCGACGCGGTCAGCTTCGAGATGCGCGTGCTCAACCGCGGCGATTTCGAAGCCAAGGACGTGCTCATCCGCAACGCGACGCTGCAGGTGTCGCAGGCCAGCTTGCACATCGCCTGCGCCGCGGCCGGAGGCGCCACCTGCCCGGCAACCACCGGCACCTCGATGACGGTGGACCGCCTGCCCGCCGGCGGCAGCCTGACCTTCACCGTGACGGGTATCTTGAACGCGGGCGCGAGCGGCACCTTCGCCAATACCACCAGCGTCAGCGCCGACACCGCCGACGTCAACACCGACAACAACAGCCTGACCGTCTCCGGCACCGCGCGCAGCAACGATGTCGGTGTCACCGGCGTCGCGCCGGCCGGGCCGCTGCTGAGCGACTCGGCAAGCTTCAGCTTCAACATTGAAAGCCTGGGCCCGGATACCGCGAACGATGTGGTGGTGACGACCACGGCCACCGGCAATCTCGTGCTGCTGCGCTCCCAGATCAGCTGCGTGCCGACCGGCGCCGCCGCCTTGCCAGTGCTGCAGCCCGACGACACCTTGCTCGTCGCGTCGCTTCCGGTGGCGGCGTCTCTGGCCTGTACCGTCCCGGTCACGGTGGTCGCCGGTACCAATGCCCAGACAGCGGTGTCGATGACCGTGGCCTCCGTCGGCGACATGCGCACCGGCAACAACAGTGTCACAGCCTCGGTGGGTGCGACCCTGGTGAGCAACCTCAGCGTCACCGGGGCCGCAGCCGACATCCAGGTCGTCGGTGGCGCGTTGACGCGCTTTGATTTCGTCATCGCCAACCAGGGCCCTTCGAGCGCACTCGACGTCGTGCTGAGCAACACGCTGAGTACCGACCTGAGCCTGGCCAGCCCCGTGAACTGCACCGCCACCGGCGGCGCCGTGCTGCCCACGCCGACGGCCGACGGCAGCCTGCTCTCGGCCGCGATCCCGGCCGCGGGGACCCTGAACTGCAGCGTGTCGGCCACGGTGGCGGCGGGCGCCAACGGCGTCGTGTTCGACACCCTCAGTGCGCGCAGCGCCAATCCGGCGCGCGCCACGACCACCTCGGTCACGCTGACCACGGTAGCGGTGTCGTCCAACCTGGGCGCCTCGATGACCGGCCCCGGCCAGGTCGCCGCGGGCAGCGCGCTGAATTTCAGCGCCCGCGTCAACAATCCGGGCCCGGGCCAGGCGAGCAATGTGGTGATCGACTGGACCACCGTGGCGCCCGCCGGGGTCAGCTTCCAGGCGCCGACCTGCGTCGGCCGGAACGGCGCGGTTTGCCCGGCCGTGCTCGGTGCCTCGATGACCGTGCCCAGCCTCGGCCCGGGGCGCACGCTGGACTTCACCTTCGGCGCCACGACCCAGGCCAGCGCCCGCGGCGCGGTCGAAAGCCGCGTCGTGGTGCGATCCGACGAAGACCAGGATCTCGGCAACAACACCGCCAGCGCCGGCGCCACCCTGGTCGATCCGCGCAACGGCAGCTATGAGGTCTTTGCTGCCGACGGCCGTGGCTACACCTTGAACATCGACTTCGACGCGCTGGCCTACACGATGAGCGGCAACGGTGCCAGCGTGGCGCGCCAGTTTGTCGCTGAGGGCGACGGCTTCACGGTGGGCGGCGCCGCAAAACTGCGACTGGCCACCGACCTGATCGTCGGCGGGCACGATTTCGGCGCCGGCGTGCTGCCCTTCGTGGCCGCGCGCAACTTTGTCCCTGGCATCGTAGGTCTGGCGGGCAGCTACAACGTCTTCTCGCGCCAAGTACCCGCCGCCGACGGCAAGCCCGCTGCTACGTTGCCCGGCACGGCCTTCATCAGCGGCAATACGCTGTCGATCTGCGAGAGCGAGTCGGTGGTCGCCCCGGTTCGCCAGTGCGCCCCCGAGAACCAGACCGACTTCCTCAATCTGACGGCCAACGGTTCCGTGATCACCGGCACCAGCATCAGTGGCGAGCGCTTCTCCTTCAGCGTTGCGCTCAGCGGCGGTGCCAAGATCCTGCTGGCCGCCGGCACGATGCCGGACCAGCGCCAGCGCCTGCGCATCGGCCTCGTCGACTCCACCGGCGGCATCACCTTCGGCCCGGCGCAGCAGGGCCCGACGAGCAAGGGCGACTGGGCCAACGTCACCCTGGTCGACGGCCTGCCGGCGCTCTGGACCTCCACCGGCGGCTTCAGCACCGACAGCGCACAGCTCGTCGGCGTCACCAACAGCGGTTCGGCGCCGTTCAGCATGCTGACCGGCACCAGCGTCGCCACCAATGACAGCATCTTCCTGATGCAGGCCTATCCGATGATCGTCGTCATCGGCGGCAGCCCTTTCTTCAGCGCGGCCTCCTCGGGCCTGCTGCAGATCGCCCTGCCGTGATCAGCACCGCTGTCGACCGCCAACGTTCCTGGAAATCCGCATGGACCTGAACCACATCGTCTTCATCGTGATGGACAGCTGCCGCTACGACAGCTTCACGGCGGCCAAGACGCCGTACATCGACCGCCTGGGCAACGCCGCGCGGCGCTATTCGTATGCCTCCTGGACGGCACCATCGCACCATGTCTTCGCGATGGGCATGATGCCGCACGCGAGCCCGAAGGACGTCTACGCGTCCGAGGTCTACAAGGACGAGTTTGCGCAGTGGCGCGGTCGCACCGGCGCCGACGAGATCGCGTTCAAGGAGTTCCTGCCCGACCTGTCGCTGCCCAAGGTGCTGCGCAAGCTGGGCTACCGCACGGTGGCCAAGGTCTCGATGCCGGTGCTCAACAAGAACACCCTGCTGAGCCGCGATTTCGACGACTACAAGCTGATGAAGAACCACAACGACTTCGCCGGCATGATCGACGAGATGGAGTTCCCGGACGAGCCGCACTACTACTTCCTGAACCTCGGCGAGACGCATTACCCGTATATGCTGGACGGCTCGAAGCTGCCGCGCATCTCAGGGGTGCACGGCGCGCTGAAGACGATGGACGACACCGCACTGGCCACCGCCGGCCAGCAGGTGTTCGACGCCGCACAGATGGAGATGCTGCGTCTGCAGCAGGTGAAATGTGTCGAGTACATCGACGGCCAGGTCGGCCGCCTGATGGCGATGACGCCACCGAACACACATTTCATCGTCACCGCCGATCATGGCGAGCTCTTCGGCGAAGACGGCTACTTCGGCCACGGGCCCATCATGCACGAGAAGTGCTTCGAAGTGCCCTTCGTCGAGGGCCGGCTCGGCTGAACCTGCATGGCGTCGCCGCTCTTCCTGCTCGCACCGCCGAGGTCCTACACCTCGCTGGTGAACGCCATGCTCGGCCAGCACCCGCAGGCCTTCGGGCTGCCCGAGCTGTGCCTGTTCAACGTCGAGCTTCTGGTCGACCTGTGGAAAGGCTCGCAGCAGGGCGAGATCGCCGAGAACGGCTCCATGGTGCGCCACGGCATCCTGCGTGCGGTGGCCGAGATCTACGCCGGCGAGCAGTCCACGGCCAGCATCAACATGGCCACGCGCTGGTGCTGCGCGCGCGAAGAACGCACGACGGCCGAGGTGTTCCAGGAACTGGTGGCCAAGCTCGACCCGCTGGTCGCGGTGGAGAAGAGCCCGTCGTACACGATGTCGGTGCTGCGGCTGCGCTCGCTCTACCGGGCCTTCCCCGACGCGCGCTTCGTGCACCTGGTGCGCCACCCGGTGGCACAGGCCAAGTCGGTGATGGCGATCAACGACGGGGCCTTCACGATCAAGGTCAACGCCATCGAGATCAGCGAGGAGCGCGCGATCCTGGAGCCGCAGATCGCCTGGTACGACATCAACATGAACATCCTCGACTTCCTCGACGAGGTGCCCGCGGCGCAGCAGCTGCGCATGCGCGGCGAGGACATCATGGCCGACCCGCGTCGGCAGCTCGCCGTGATCGCGCGCTGGGCGGGACTGCGCGACGACGACGAGGCGGTCGAGCAGATGATGCATCCCGAACGGTCGCCCTTTGCCTGCTTCGGCCCCATCAACGCGCTGTTCGGCAACGACCCCAACTTCCTGTCCGGCCCCACCTTCCGCCCGCACACGCCCAAGGTGCCGTCGCTGGACAAGGCGGTGCCCTGGCGCGACGACGGCGCCGGGCTGTATGGCCAGGTCAAGTCGCTGGCGCGGGAGTTCGGCTATGCCTGAGCCCAAGCTGACCGAGATCGGCGCCGGGCCGCGCGAGCGCCTGTCGCCGGTGCCCGAAAATCCGCAGACCAAGCGACCCGACCCGTCATTGCTGGCACCGCACCAGCAGGCCCTGCGCACGGCGATGGTGGATGCGTTCAACGCCAAGAAGGCGCGCCGCTTCCTCGAACGCCATGTCAACCACATCAACATCAACCGGGATCTCGCCGAAGGCATCCGCTTCCTGTTCGACGAGCATGGCCGCCCGCCGGCCAATGCGCCGCTGGAGGACATCGTCGAGGAGCGGCGCAAGGTCGAGTACCAGATCCGCTGGTTCGAGGCCGCCTTGCTGGAACTGCGCAACCGGCTGGTGCGCGTGAAAGAGGTCGAGGACTATGCGCTGGAGATGCTGGCGCGGGAATTCCCGGAAGAATGAACCCCCATCGCATGCCCCCACGCTGGTCCCTGCTTGCCATGGCCGCGACGCTGGCGCTGGCCGCCGGCTGCACGCTCGGCCCTGAATACCAGCGCCCCGATCTGCCGCTGCCGCAGGCTTGGCGCGTGCCGCCGGCCGAGGCGGCGGACCTGGCCAATGTCGAGTGGTGGCGCGGCTTTGGCGACACCCAGCTCGACGCCTACATCGAGCTCGCGCTGTCGGCGAACAAGGATCTGCTGATCGCCGCGCAGCGCGTCCAGCGCTATGACGCAAGGCTGCAGACCAGCCAGTCGGCCAACTACCCGAGCCTGGGCTACAACGTCGGCGCCTCGCGCGAGCGGCGCAGCCAGGAACGCCCGAACGGTCTGCGCGCGGGCGACAGCCCCTACGTCAACAATTTCGAGCTCGGCGGCAGCGTGCGCTGGGAACTCGACCTCTGGGGTCGCGTGCGGCGTGCCGATGAAGCGGCGCGTGCCGAACTGCTGTCGAGCCAGGAAGCCCGGCGCGGCGTGATGCTCAGTGTCGCCTCCGGCGTGGCCTCGGGTTATGTGCGTCTGCTCGAACTCGACCAGCGCCTGGCCCTGGCGCAGGAGGCCCTGAAGAATCGACAGGACGCGCTCGGACTCGCCGTCCAGCGCGCCGAAGGTGGACCCGGCACGCGCATCACGGTGGAGCGCGCGCGCGCCGAGGCCGAGCAGGCGGCCGCACAGATCCCGGCCATCGAACGCGACACGATCGAGGTCGAGAACGCGCTGTCGGCGCTGCTGGGCCGCAACCCGGGCCCGCTGGACCGGCGTTCGATCGACGGGCTCGGACGGCCGCAATTGCCGCAGGGTGTGCCTGCCGACGTGCTGACCCGTCGCCCGGACATCATGGCCGCGGAGCAGGACCTGGTGGCGGCGAATGCGCGCATCGGCGTGGCCAAGACGGGCTATTTCCCGACCCTGTCGCTGAGCGCGCTGCTCGGTCTGGGTGCGGACGACACACGCTGGCTGTTTTCCGAGACCGCACGCACCGGCAACGTCGGCCTCGGGCTGGCGGGCACGCTGTTTGACGGCGGACGCACGGCGGCCACGATCCGCGAGTCCGAGGCGCTGGCGGGCGAGATGGCCCTGCGTTTCCAGCAGGCGGTGCTCAACGCGCTGGTCGAGGTCGAGACGGCGCTGGCCACGCAGGACAAGCTGCGTGCGCGGGAGGCGGCCGAGGGCCGCGTGCTCACGGTGCGCCAGGAGGTGGCGCGGCTGTCGCGTGTGCGCTTCGATGGCGGCGAATCGGCGCTGCCCGAGGTGCTCGACGCCGAGCTCGAAGTGATCGAGGCGAAAGCGAACCGGTTGGAGAGTCAGCGCGATGCGCTGCTGGCCCTGGTGGCCGTGTACAAGACGATGGGCGGAGGTTGGATGCAGGAACGGGATAGTCGCCAGGCCGCGGCCGGCAGCGTCGAGGTCAAGCCATGAGCGAATCCTCCAAGAAGATCGTCCTGCCGGCGTACCTGCTGCGCCGCTTCGAGGCCTTCCGCATCGTCAAGGACGGCGAGACCAGCTACCTGGTGCGCGACAAGGTCCAGAGCAAGGTCCATGATTTTCAGGCCTGGCAATTCTTCATCCTCGAGGTCCTGCCCGGCTGCGAGACCCTGGACAAGCTGCAGTCGGTCTTCAAGGACCGGTTCGACCGCGACCTGCAGCAGGCCGATGTCGACGAGTTTTTCGGCATGCTCGCCGACCGCAACTTGCTCGACGAGACGGCGGCCCAGCATCCTTTGCTCGCGCCGTTCACGAAGACCAGCTACGAAGTCGCGGACGGCAAGGCCACGCGCAAGCCCCATGCGGGCCGCGGCACGACGGTAGCGGTGTCGACGGCCGCGGCACCCGCAGCGGCCCCGGCCGCCGCGCCCGCGCCGCGGCCCGCGGCCGGCGGCACGCCGCCGCGCGACCAGGATCTGCCGGCCGGCGTACAGGACGCCATCGGCATGGATTGGCGGACCACCGACCGCATGCTCGGCCTGTTCGATCCGCGGCCCTTGCTGCGCCTGGTCGGCCCCTTGCTGCGTCCGCTGCACTATCTGGTGTATGCCGTTCCGCTGCTTGTGCTCGCCGCGCTGATCGTGATCGGCGAATACGGCCAGTTGATGGCTGCTGACCTGCGGGCGATCGCGTTCGACGTGACCCTGCTCGAGCACCTGCTGTTCGCCTTCATCTCGGTGCACCTGGTGACGAATTTCACCGCGGCCCTGGTCGCCGACCACTACAAGGTCGCGGTGGACAAGGTGGGCATCACGCTCACCTTCGGCTTCATCCCGCGCTGGGTGCTGAAGATGTCGGGGGCCGAGCGGCTGACGCGCAAGCAGACCATGTGGCTGCATGGCTCGATGCTGATCGCGCGTGTGGTGATGTTCTCGATCGGCGTGCTGGTGTGGTTCAACACCCGCGATGCGCAGACCGGACTGCATGCGGTCGGGCTGACCCTGGCCTTCGTCGCCACCGTCGGCCTGCTGCTCGAGGCCGGCAACCCGCTGGTCAAGGCCAATGGCTACTACCTGCTGTCGGCCTACCTGAACGAGCCACATCTGCGCGGCAAGGCCTACGCCGCACTCGTCAACAAGTTCAACGGCGGCCAGTACCGGGCTGCCGACAACACGATCCTGGCGCTCTACGCACTGCTGTCGACAAGCTATGTGCTTCTGCTGGTGGGTGTCGTGGCCTGGATGCTGGCGAAGTTCCTGCTCGGTGACCTGCGCCTGGGCGGCTCGGCCTTCCTGCTCATCCTCGCCTTCGTCGGCTACATGGTGTGGCGCAACCTGGTCGGCCTGAAGAACTTCGGCGCCACCTATGCACGCCAGTTGCAGTACGACCGCTGGCGCAATCGCACCCTGCCGGAGGACGCGGAGCCGGGCGAGATCAAGACGCCCAAGATGCACTACTGGCGCACGGCGCTGCTGGTGTGCCTGGTGCTGGCGCTCTTCATTCCCTACCCCTATGCGGCGGGTGGCGACTTCAAGGTCTTTCCGGCACGTCGCGAGGCCCTGTCGACGGATACCGCCGGCCTTGTCGAGGCGGTGTTTTTCTCCGGCGGCGAATCGGTGGCGGCCGGGACCCCGGTGGCGCGCCTGGCGAGCACCGATATGCAGGGCGAGATCAAGGTGCTGGAGGCCAAGATCGCCGAGCAGCAGGCGGAGGTGCGAAACCTGCGCACCCTGCCGCGGCCCGAGGAGGTTCGTCTGGCCGAGCAGCGCCTCGAGGTGGACCGCACACGCGAACGTTTCAGCCGCGAACGTGTGCCGCGAATGGACAAGCTCTACCAGGCCGGTGCGGTGTCCTTCGACGAATTCGACAAGGCACGCAAGGACCATCTGACCGACGTCGAGCAGGTCGCGCAGCGCGAGGCCGAGCTCGCGCTCGTCAAGACCCCGATCACAGCCGACCAGATCCTGGCCGCCGAAGCCAAGCTCGCCAGCCTGAACGAGGAACGTGCACGACTGCTGTCGCGTGTCGACCGCACGGTGCTGCGCATGCCCTTCGACGGCAACATCCTGACCCTGCACCTGCACGACAAGGTCGGCCTCTTCCTTGACCGCGGGGTGCCGTTCGCGGCGCTGGAGGACAGCCGCAGCGTGATTGTCGAGATCGCGGTGGCCGAGTCGGACCTGCGCTACGTCGAGGTCGGTGCGCCCGTGCGGGTGCGGCCGGTGTCCTTCTTCGAGGACACCGAGTTCGCCGGCAAGGTGACCCTGATCGACCGCAATGTGACGGCACAGAGCACCGGCAACGTGGTCAAGGTGCTGGCCAGCATCGACAACCCGGAAGGAAAGCTGCGCACCGGCATGGCCGGCAAGGCCAAGATCGCCGGCGTCGAGATGCCGGCCTGGAAGGCCTTCACGCTGGGCATCGTGCGCTTCTTCCAGATCCAGGTGTGGTCGTGGCTGCCGTGATTGGGACCGGAGCGGGGATTCGGGCACCCGCATTCATGGGATGCAGCGTTGCGTGGGGAGGACCCGGCGTGTCGACGCCGCTGCATTGGGGCATCATGTGCCATCGCGGCGGGCTTCGGCCCGGCGCCTGGTGAACCATTTCAGCGAGGCTTTCGTGACCTTTATTTCCCTGCCTGCCCTGCGCCGGACCCCACTGCGGGTCGGCCGATGGATCTTCGTGTCGACATTGGTCGTCAGCAGCGGCTGGGCCGCGGCGCAGACCGAGCAGATCCCGTCCACGACCACCTCGCTCGTCAGCCGTGCCGACCGGATGATTTCCTACCGGTCGCAGGAGCACATGTGGCAGACGGGCGACGGCGCAACGCATGTGATCGTCAACCGCGGGCCACGCCGCGACCGCCGCAGCCTGGCGCTGTACTCCACCCATGACGGTGGTGCAAGCTGGGTCTACGCAGGTGTGTCCCTGCCCGCCAGCAATGGTTCGTCGACGTCCGATGGATATCTCGTGGGCGACCGCCTGCACATGACCTGGGACATCGGGGCCAGCGCCATCCGCTATGCGGAACTGGTGTACGACCCCGCACAGAAGACCTGGGCGATCGAATCGACGATGGATGTCTTCGACTCCGCCGATTCCGCTGCGCTGACCCCGGCGATGGCGGTCGATGCGGCGGGCCGCGAGTGGCTGGCCTTCACGCACAAGGAGCAGACCACGGGCAACTTCAGCATCAGGATGATGCGTCGTGACGCGGGTGCCGGGGCCTGGGTCGACACCGGGTTCGTCTTTGGCCCGGTGGACAATCTGTCGAACGAGCGCAGCGGACGCCCGATCGCGACCAGCCGTGGCATGGGCATGGTCTTCACCGTGAAGGCCGAGACCTATTGGGCGGAACGGCGCAATGAATGGGCGCTCGATCAGCCCTGGCCGCGTGCGGCGATCTACACGAAGACCGAGCCTTCCAACGATCCGTACGGCACGCACTTCAGCATCGTTGCGGATGCTGACTCGAACATGCACATGAGCTCGGTCGATGGCGGGCGGGTGGTGTATTCACGCTATCTGGTGGCCGACCGGCAATGGGTGACGCGTCTGCTCACCGACAACATCAAGGCCAGCTATGTGCAGACCACGCTGTCGGGCGGCAACGTGATGCTGTTCAGCAACGCCTATACGAACCTGAGCGTGTTCCAGAGCGCCGACAACGGCGACACCTTCGTGCGCACGCACGCGCTCGTGCATCCGGCGCCTGCCGAAGGCGAGAACTACAACCGCCCGCGCCTGGAGACGCCCTCGGTGTCCACAAGCCCGGTGCCGGTGCTGCAGCAGTACGTCAAGGGCAAGCGTCAGCGGGCGCTGTTCTTCGCCGTGCCGGCGGTGCCCAACCCGGCAGCCATCAGCACGAATCTGCGCTGAACCCGTTGCGCCGCGCCGTCTTCGGGCGGCGGGCGTGGCGTGTGAATCAGAACCCGCAGGGGAAGGCCGGGTCGGGGCCTGTCTTCAGTTCGGTGCGGGCAGGCCGGTATCGGCGCGGAACATGCCCTCCAAGGCCTGCATGCACAGCCAGGTCGAAGGGTTGGCAGGTGTGCATTTGGTGGTGTCGAACTTGCTGTAAAGCACCACAACACCCTGTGCGGTCGGCAGCACTTCCGGATCAGCGCGGGCCTCGGTGCGCAAACCGTCGGGCGTGATCTGGCGCAGGACCGGGTCGGCGGGGTCGAATCCGACCAGCCAGATCGAGGCCGGATGGCGCAGGACCCGGGGCGTGTACTGGGCGATCACATAGGACCGACCCTGGTAGACAAAGGGTTCCAGCGAGAACCACTTGCCGCCCCGTGGCGCGGCAACACTGGCCTGCACACGGTAGACGGTGTTGCCGGCGCCATCGACATCCGGGCGGTACAAGGTGATGGTCGACTTCCCGACAATGTTCACCAGTGCCAGCGCGCCGTTGAATTCTGGCGCGCTCCACATCCAGCTCTGGTCCTTCGAGACCGGGTCGAAGGTGAGTTGCGTCAGCGAATGTGTGTCCAGATCGAAGGCCACCGACTGTGCCACTCCGTTGAACAGCGCCTGGTAGGCCACGAGGTTGGCACTGTCCGCGAACCGAACGGTTGGTGGCGCCAGGCCCGGTGAGGCGAAGCCCGGCAACGGCACTTCGGCGCTGCCCTCGCGCAAGCGGCGCACGTACTGGTTGCCAGACGCGTCCTGGTAGCTGGCCATGGCTTCGTCGTTGCGATTCAAGCTGCCATACGGCCCGTTGCGGCGCGGTGTCGCCAGCGTTTGCCGGGTCCATGTGCCGTCGGCACCGAGGCTGGCCACGCCGATGAGTGCGTTGCCTCGTTTCGGATCGCCGGGCGCGTTGTTGCGGGTGTAGACGATGGCGTCGATGTTGTTGCCCAGTGCCCATTCGGGACCGTTGACCGTGAACCCCAGGCCCGGGTAATCGCCGCCTGTCGAAACAGCGGCTTCGATCAACACGCCCCGGCCGTGCTCCGGAACGAACTGGCCGGTCTCGAAGTCATAGCCGGCTACCCAGATATCGCCGCTGACGGTGTCGACCCAGGTGAACAAGCGCTTGTCGAGGTTGAACTCGGCGTCGATCATGGTGCGTGTGGACGTCTGCGGGATGTCGGGCCCGGGCGGTGGAAAGCTGCCCTGAGCTGCCGCGGGCCCGCAAAGCCAGACGGCGCTGTACAGCGACAGCTGGGCTGCGAGCGTTTGTGAATGACGGCGGATGGAGGGTGATTCGTGCACGGCGCGGACACTCCTGAAATCGCGCCCAGTCTACAAGTGCAGGCGAGGTCGCAAGACTGCGGTTTGGGGGGCTTCGGTGCCCCGCGGCGCGTCAGGGAAACGCTGATTGATCCGGGCAGTCCGCGCCAGTTGCCAAGGGAGGCGCCCCGGCTTTGCCTGGGAATGGTTGGTTGCCCCGGGCAATCAGCTCGCACCGGCGTCTTCGCCCTCGAGCAGGCTCTGCGCCGCACACGAAGCGAATCCACCGGGCCGAGCGCTGTGAGCGCCCGATCCTTGGGGGGCCGCGGACTGTCCGAAGTGCATCCGCACGTCGTTGCAGCAGGGCGAGGTGACTGCCTCGGCAGACGCACCAGGATCAGGGGACCGCCACGCCTGTGACCCAGGCCTGGCGAATCAGGCGACCACATTGAGCCGAGTGATAACCGGCATTGGCTTCAGCATCGGCACGGCGGGCCAGCACGCCGTAGTACGTCCCCGTTCTGTCGATCCAGGGGTAGAAACCGAGAGCGCCGGCACTGCTGAAGGCGCCATCACCGACGGCCGGATCGTTCTCGACCCAGTGGCCGAGCGAGTAGGACCAGCTCTCGTTGTCGGGAATCGGCCCGCCGATGGCACTGGTACAGGTGCGCGGGTTGGTGCAGACGCTTGAGGCTCCCAAGGCCCCGCGCATGGACAGTTCGCTGCGCAGGATCTTGCGCAGGAAGGCGGCGTATCCGTTGGCATCGGCCACAAGACCACCGGCGAGCTGTGGCTGCGTGTAGAGGAGGCCGAAGTCGCCCAGGGTGCCCTGGACTTCAGCGGTCAGGGCTGCGTTGTCCATGGCACCCAGACCCATGACATTGGATGCATGCGTCTGCATGTGGCCGCTGCCATACAAGAACCTGCCGACATCACCGGGCACGAGATCGTCGTTGCCGTCCAGGCAACTGGACACGGTGTCGTTGACCTGGCACAGCGGCAGCAACATTTCGGTATAGCCACTGGTGAAGTTCAGGTACGGGATGTCGCCGTTGCGGCGCCCGACCTTCTGCAGCACATAGGACGAATACACCCACTTCGACGCCGATGCGATGCTCATCACGGTGTCGGCAGTCGGTGCATTGCTGCCTACCGATCCACCGGCCCGCGCACGGCTGCCGTCGCCGATTTCCCAGTAGAAGGGCCCGATCGCCGAGGAGGAACAGGCCGCGTTGCTGTTGGCCGTGACGCGCGCTGCTTCGGCGCGTACCGCATCACTCGGGTCGACGTCGATCGGCCCGCCGGCCTGGTTGCTGCTGCCGCCACCACCGCAGGCGGCCAATGCCGCCGTCGCCATGGCGGCAACGATCCCGAGAACGTTCATTTTCATTTGATGGCATCCAAGACCGCACAGGCGGTCAGGACGATCCTAAGGTTTGCCTGAGGTGGGCGTGCAACGCGCCCGTAACGGGTTGCGTTGACGTGGGAGACGACAAAGCCTCAGGGTTCGCCGATGAAGAAAGTGTCACCGGTCGTGCCACGGAAGACGATGCGACGAGCACCGTTGCCGTTGATCACGACCGGGAACTGGCCGGTTGGGGCCTTGCGTATGGCGTTCTCGGAGACCCGGTAGACCCAAACCCCGAAACCGTTGGCCGATGCGGCGACGTCTACGGCGGCAACGAAGGCGCCGTCGGCGGCGTTCAGCGTCTGTGCGCCGAAAACCAGGGTCGAGGAGCCGCCTGCGTCCGACAGAACCGACACCGCGGTCACGGGTGAGATACCGGCGGGCAGCGCCAGAACCGGCGCGACAGCAACCGTCTGCAGGGTGCGACCGTTGCCCTCGGCCAGGCGCAACAGCTTCCCGCTCTGCCACGGCGATACCCAGAGGCCGCCGCGAGGATCCAGCGCGGCGCTGAAGCCGAACCGACCCTTGAACCGCCTGACCCAGGCTTGGGACGGCGAAACGCCTTGATCGTCGACGGCATAGAACAGGCCGGAAGAACGGCCCTTCAGACCATCGAAGAAGAGCCGGTTCCCGCTGAGGACCGGGCTGGCGCCGGAGGGCCCGTCGTAGCGGTGTTGCCAGGCGACGAGCATGCGGCCACGACCACCGCAGGCGTCCGATTCGCAGATGTCGATGGCCGTCAATCGGGCGTCGTTGGGGGCGCCGACACCGGCCGCCAGCAGGTAGGCGCGGTTTCCGCGAACCGCAGGCGTGTTGACCGTGGCAAAAAGCGCGCCACTGACGGGATCGGTCAGCGGCTGGTGCCAGAGCAACTCGCCGGTGGCCACGTCCCAGACCGACAACTCCGGGTTGCCGAAGCCGGCGTCGGCCTTGGTGGCCAGCAGCACCATGCTGCCGTCCTTGCCGACGAGGACCGGGCTGATCGGCGTGCCGTCGTCGGGCTTGCTGCGTTGCCAGAGCACTTGTCCTGTCCGGGGAGCGACCCGGATCAGGGTGTGCTGGTCGGCAGCGATGACCTCGTCGTCGGTGCTGATCAGGGCTGCCGAGTACCAGGCCGTGTCCTTGAGCAGTCCACCGTCTTGCCACAGCAGTTGACCGTCGGCGTCGTAGACGCTCAGGTTCGATTTGAGCGCCGGATCGGCGCTGCCGGTGCAGGCGGCCAGACGAGAATTGGAGACACACCCGAGCCCGCCGACCGAGCCGGCGCTCTCGCGGTCGACATGGACTTCGACGGCCGTGGTCGGTGGCGCCTGACCCACCGCGTCGCTCAGGCGGGCGTCGCAATGGGCCATCGGGCAGCCGTTCGTCGGCAAGACAAAGGGGCCGGCCGCGGCGGCCAACGAGGCGACGGCCGCCAAGCCGGCCGAAACTGCCATTCGGGTCAGCCGTGCGGGCGTACGAATGGGTCTTGCGGTCATCGCAGGTCCATTCGCCTGATCAGGGCCTGCGCCAGGGGTGAACCTGGATCGCCGATCGCCTGGTTGATGCGTGCATGGCCCAGGTCCAGTGCGACCACCGAGCCCTGATTGCCGGACTGTTGCAGCGCTTTGGCGAATGCATTGCTCTGCTCAACCGCATCTTCACGCTTGCTGCCGACAAAGATCAGGAACGGCGACAGCGAGCCGGCCCGCGCCTTGGCGGCCACCAGCGTCGGCGATGCCGCGGCGTAAAGGTCGCGGTCGGTGCCGAAGGCTTCTTCGCGGATCTTCTTCTGCCGACCGACGAACCACCCGTAGGGATCGACCAGGAAGTTGAAACTGGCGGTGTCCACCGGCACGACGAGCCTGAAGCTGTTGACCGGCAGGCCCTGGCGCTGCAGAAACTGTGGGTCGGTGGCCAGCAGCGCCACCAGGTGCGCACCCGCCGAGTGGCCCACCAGGAAGAGGCGGTCAGGGTCGCCGCCATAGCGCGAAATGTTGTCCTTGACCCAGCGCACGGCCGCGGCCAGATCCTCCAGGAAGCCGGGGTAGCGCGTTTCCGGCGCGAGCCTGTAGTTCAAGCTGACGAAGACGGCACCCCGATCGACATAGAGCGGCGCAAGACTGTTGCCCAGGCGCTTGTCACCGCGCCCCCATCCGCCTCCATGCACGTAGATCACGACCGGCCGCTTTGCGGGGGTCGTGGCGACGGGATGATGCACATCCAGAAGGTGATGTTCGTCTCGTGAACCCGTGACGTAGGGGATGTCCTTGGCGATGACGCCGCTGGTCGGCGTGTCCCCTGTGGATCCCCTGCGGCCGGCTCTGGCGCAACCCACGATGGGCAGCAGTGCCGCGATCAGAAGCGCCTGCCGGCGAAACATTCTCATTGTGGAATTCCCGTGATCCATGCCAGACGAAGCAGGCGTCCGCACTTGACGGACGCATAACCCTCGTCGACGCCGGTGAAGGCCTTGGTCTGTCTGGCCAGCATGCCGTAGGTGGTTCGCGTCGCGTCGACCCACGGATAAAACCCGAATGAACCCGGACTGCTGAAAGCGATGTTCTCGGCCGGGGTGGTTGCCGGATCGTCCTCGATCCAATGGCCGATCGAATAGTGCCAGGCCTCCGGGATGGCTGTCAGTCGTGAGGCCTTGCAACTGTCATCCGGGAACGTGCAGACCGGGTTGCTGCCGAGCAAGGCACCCAACTGCAGCGGCGCCCCGGCGTCGGTCAACAACCGCCGCAGGAAGGCGCCGTAGTGGCGAGGCGTGGTTTCGATGCCACCGGCCAGTCCGGGCTGACGGTAGTCCATGCCGATGTCGGGGCCGAGAACAGAGGCCAGGTACGCGCTCAGCCCTGCGGCGTCCAGCGGGCCGAGGCCGGTGTCGATGGCATGGCGCTGCATGTGGCCGCCGTCGTAGTGGAACACCTGACCCACGGCCTCGCTGAGGCTGCGCGAGCCGGGATCGCACTCCGCCACCGTGCCGGCCACGGGGCAGTTCGACGTCCGGAAGTTGCTGTAGCCGCTGGTCAGGTTGAGGTATCGGCGAGCCGCTGGGTCGTCGCCGTCGCGCTCAAGCACCATGGCGGCGTACACCCATTTCGAGGCTGAAGCGATGTTCAAGGTCGTGTCGGCATCCACGGCATCGGGAGCGCCCCAGGCCGAAACACGCCCGGACGACACGGCGCCGCCGCTGCGACCGATCTCCCAGTAATAGGCGCCCAACCGACGCGGACTGCACTGCAGATTCGTGGTGGCGGTACGGCGCACTGCTGCGGTCCGCTCGGGGTCGGTCGGGTCGGCACCGGAGCTTGCCCCGGCGAACAACAGAAATGCCGCGCCCAGCGACAAGAAGCGGGTTGGCTTCACGGTGATCATCCTCCAGCAACGGATGCACGTCGGATTCTAGCCACGCGCGCCTGCGCGACGACCCCCACGATCTGGTCAGCCGGAGCCACGGTTTTGGCACTAGAGTGGGAGGACTTCACCGCAAGGGCGCGGTGGCGAGGCGTGACCATGAACGCAGCATCTGTGTACAAATTCGTACGGTTCATGCTGTCCCCGACGCAGGCCTTGCTCTGCGCCGTCGCGGTGGCCGCGCCGGCCACCGAAGTGCTCGTCACCACGGCGCGCTTCGGCGACCTGGAGTTCGATTGGGGCCGTGACGGCGTCTACTGCCCGTCGTGCAACGGCGGCGACGGCAACAACCGCTTCAACTGGGTCGATCGCCAGGGACGGCTCTGGATCGGCTACATCGATCACGCCACCGGGTTCATCTACCCGTCCAATGGCCGCGCTGTCCTGGTCGACAGCAATGCCGCCTACTACTCCGACTTCGGCAATGGCCCGGAGTGGTTGTTCTGGCGCGGTGATTCGCAGCTCGTCTACACGCGCTACGTCGACGTTCAGAACCCGACCCCCGAGACCACCGGGGTCGCGCTGGCGACGCAGACCGACGGTGTCTGGTCCAGCGGGTTCATCGACGGTGGCATGGGCCACATCACGCCGGCACCGTCGCAGACCGTCGACGACCCCTCACCGCGCATGGCCTACGCCAGTGCCACCGACGGGCGCATCCACTGGCGCACGATGGGCGACGAGGTCGGGCCGGCGCAGCAGGCACCATGGCGGAGCATCGGCCTGAGCGTGCGCTGGGTGCCGGGCAGCACCCATCTGGCCTTCGTCAACGGCAAGCCGGGGGCCGATGGCCGACGCTACCAGCAGATCTTCGACTTCGACAGCGCCAACAACGGTCTTGAGCAACTCAGCTTCGAACCCGAGCAGAAGCGCGGCGTCTTCATGTTCCGGGCGCCCGAGTTCGGCGGCGACATGACCTACTTCACGGTCGCCAACCGGACCGAACTGCGCGTGTATCGCCACCAGCTCGGCGGCGACGGCCTGCGCCGATGGACGCTGGTACGCACCGTCAGGGGCCCGGCCGACGCGATGTACATTGCCACCCCCGAGCCCTTCTTCCACAACGGCAGGACCTGGGTCACGATGACCCTGAGCGCGAGCAACCGCGCCAGCGACATC
The DNA here is from genome assembly GCA_964637205.1 of uncultured Rubrivivax sp. Classification (GTDB taxonomy): domain Bacteria; phylum Pseudomonadota; class Gammaproteobacteria; order Burkholderiales; family Burkholderiaceae_C; genus Rubrivivax. Next base: position 10,769 of record CAZWUR010000012.1, on the reverse strand, counting down.
ACGGTCCCGACCGATCTCGCGCTGGCCAGCATCGACCCGGCCAGACCGGTCTTCAGGCGGCTCACGGACGGCAGTTCGCCACGCCGACTGCGGCAGGATCCCGAGTACTACATCACCGCCCAGGGCCCCTTCCTCTACTTCACGCGGGCGGTACCGGCCACGGCCAGCAGCGGGCCGGTCAACGAAGGCGTCTTCCGCGTCGACCTGGGGCTGGGGCCGGCGCGGCCTTGATGCCCTTGGCCCTGCTTCGAGCCTGGCATTGCGCCTGCACCTGACAAGGGCGTGGCCAGAGGCCCGGATTCGACGCCGCACCATGCCGGTGCCGCCCCCGGCCGGGTCTGTGCGTCCCGGCGCCGACCCTCGGTCGTGCGGTGTTCACGGAAAATGGGCTGCATAGCACCGCATTTGCAGGGGACATGGCGAGAATTTAGGGAGATGTGCCGCGCGGCCTGCGTGCTACCGTTTCCAATTGGCTGCCGGACCTCGATTGACGGCGCCCCATCTCCCCCGACGCTTCCACATGACCGCATTTGTCCAGTTCGTTTTCACGCCGTCAGGTTCCCGCGACCTCGGACTTGCGATCGCGGCGAGTCGCGCCGGCGAAGCCGGGGTCTACAACGCCGAGTTCGAGCCTGACGGGGCGGTCGTCGCCGCGTCGCTCGACAGCATGGCCCGCCATGCCCGCGGCGGCTTCGGCCTGCGCCTGGGTGTGGTCGATGCCAGCGTGGGTGCAGCGTTGGCGTCGGCGGCAACACGCGGCCTGGCGTGGCTGATCGCTGACGGCAGGCAACTTACCGAACAGGCGCCCCTGATCGCGTCCCTGCGCCACCAGGGCGTGAAGGTGCTGGTCGAAGTCCTCACGTCCGAGCCGCTCGCGGCCACGGTCGCCGCCGGCGTCGACGGCATCCTGGTCAAGGGCAATGAAAGTGGCGGCTACGTCGGCGAGGACGCGAGCTTCATCCTGCTGCAGAAATGGATCAAGCAGGCGCCGCCGGGGCTGCCGCTGTACCTGCGTGGCGGCCTGACACCACATGTCGCCGCCGCCTGCCAGGCCGTGGGCGTTGCCGGCGGCGTTTTCGAGTCGCAACTGCTGCTGCTCGACGAGATCCGCCTGCCGGCCGCGCTGCGCAACATCATCGCCAACCTGTCGGGCAGCGAGACCGTCGCTGCCGGCGACGGCGAACGCGGCCAGTATTTCCGTCTGTTGATCCGGCCGCCGATGACGGCAGCGCGCGCCTTTGTCGCCGAGGCCGATGGCCGCGACCACGCGCAACTCGCCGCCGTGGTGGACGGTCGCATCGACTGGAGCGAGCCGGCCAAGGCCGTGCTGCCGATCGGTCAGGAAGCGGCCTTCGCCGGCCCCTGGGCCCGGCGCTACGGGCGCCTGCCGGCGCTGCTGCAGGCCGTTCGCGACGCCTTGAAGGATCATCGTGCGCTGGTCGCGGCCCAGCCGCCGGTGGCCGAATCGGCGCCCCTGGCGCGTGGCCTGGGCCTGCGCTACCCGATCGTCCAGGGCCCGATGACGCGGGTCTCCGACACCGCCGAGTTCGCGCTGGCGATCGCCGAGGGCGGCGCGCTGCCGATGGTGGCCTTCGCGATGCTGAAGGGCCAGCCGCTGAAGACGCTGCTGGAACGCACCGCCGCCCTGCTGGGTGAGCAGCCCTGGGGCATCGGCCTGCTGGGCTTCGCGCCGCAGGAACTGCTCGACGAACAGCTGGGCATCGCGACGAAGTTCAAGCCTGCCTACGCGATCATCGCCGGCGGTCGCCCTGACCAGGCGGTGCACCTCGAGCGTTCCGGCGTGCCGACCTTCCTGCACGTGCCGGCGGCGGGTTTGATCCCGGGTTTCCTGCAGGAGGGCGCGCGGCGCTTCATCTTCGAAGGCCGCGAGTGCGGCGGGCACATCGGCCCCTTGAGCAGCTTCGTGCTCTGGAGCCTGATGGTCGACAAGCTGGTCGATGAGTTCAACGCCGGCGCGGTGCCGCCGGCCGAGGTTCAGCTGCTTTTCGCCGGTGGCATCCACGACGCGCTGTCGTCGGCGATGCTGCAGGTTCTGGTGGCGCCACTGGTGGCGCGCGGGGCCCAGGTCGGCATCCTGATGGGCAGCGCCTACCTGTTCACGCGCGAGATCGTCGACAGCGGTTCGATCGTGCCGCAGTTCCAGCAGGAAGTGCTGGCCTGCGCGCACACCGTGAGTCTCGAATCCGGGCCGGGGCATGCCAGCCGCTGCGCCTACACGCCGTTTGCGAAGGACTTCTTCCGCCAGCGCCGCGAGATGCGCGACGGCGGGGTGCCCGCCGACGAAAGTCGCCGCGTGCTCGACGACCTGATCCTCGGCCGGCTGCGCATCGCATCCAAGGGCAGCAAGCGCGAGGGCCTGAATGCTCCGCTGCAGCGCCTGGAGACCGCGCAGCAGCACGCCGAGGGCATGTACATGCTCGGCCAGGCGGTGACGCTGCGCGACGCGGTCACCAGCGTCGCCGCCCTGCACATCGACGTCACCGAAGGCGCCGCGGCCCTGCTGGTGGCCGGTGAGCTGCTGGCGCCCGACACGGCCGCGCGGCCGGTGGCACCGGCCGACATCGCCATCGTCGGCATCGGCTGCGTGTTGCCGAAGACCCCTGATGTGCGCGAGTACTGGGAAAACATCCTGGCGCGCATCGACGCCATCACCGAGATCCCACAGACGCGCTGGGACTGGCGGCTGTACTTCGACGCCGACCGCCAGGCCAAGGACAAGATCTACTCGAAGTGGGGTGGTTTCCTCGACGACCTCGTCTTCGACCCCACCCAGTACGGCATGCCGCCGAAGGCCATCGAGTCGGTCGACCCGATGCAGATGATGGGCCTGGAAGTCGCCCGGCGGACCCTGGTCGACGCCGGCTACGGCGAGCGCGAATTCGACCGCGAGCGCGCTTCGGTGATCATCGGCGCCAGTGGTGGCGCCGGCGACTTTGGCCTGCAGTACGGCCTGCGCGCCGAAATGCCGCGCTTCAACGGTGCTCTGCCGGTCGACGTGGCGGCGCGCCTGCCGGAGTGGACCGAAGACTCGTTCGCCGGCATCCTGCCCAACGTCGTGTCCGGGCGCATCGCCAACCGGCTGAACTTCGGCGGCATCAACCTCGCGGTCGACGCGGCCTGCGCCTCGTCGCTGGCGGCCGTCTACCAGGGGGTGACCGAGCTGGTTGCCGGGCGCAGCGACCTGGTCATTGCCGGTGGCGTCGACACCGTGCAGGGCCCCTTCGGCTATCTGTGCTTCAGCAAGACCCAGGCCCTGTCGCCGCGTGGCCGCTGCCACACCTTCGACGCCCAGGGCGACGGCATCGTCATCAGCGAAGGCATCGCGATGGTGGCGCTGAAACGCCTGGCCGATGCCGAACGCGACGGCGACCGCATCTACGGCGTCATCAAGGGGGTCGGTGCAAGCAGCGACGGCAAGGCCAAGGGCCTGACCGCGCCGCTGCCTGCGGGCCAGCTGCGCGCCATGCGCCGGGCCTACGAGATGGCGGGTTTCGGTCCGTCGTCGGTCGGCCTGTTCGAGGCCCATGGCACCGGCACCGTGGTCGGCGACACGGCCGAGCTCGAGAGCACGACGCGGCTGATGGTGGAGGAGGGTGCTGCACCGCGTCAGGCCGTCATCGGTTCGGTGAAGACCAATATCGGTCACACCAAGGCTTGCGCCGGCGTGGCCGCGCTCGTGAAGGCGGCGCTGTCGCTGCACCATCGGGTGCTGCCGCCGCACCGCAACGTGACGCGGCCGAATGCGGTGCTCGCCGATGCGTCAGCGCCGCTGTACCTGCTGACCGAAGCCCAGCCCTGGCTGGCGCGTGAAGATCGCCCGCGGCGCGCGGCCTGCAGCGCCTTCGGCTTCGGCGGCACCAACTTCCACATGGTGCTCGAGGAATACGCTGACGAGTACCGCGACTGGATGCGTCCGCCGTCGGCGCATGACTGGTCGGCCGAACTGCTGCTGTGGAGCGCGGCCGACCGCGCCGATCTGCTGGCACGCATCGACGCCCTGCGCGAGCGGCTGCCGGCGGCGACGGCACTGAAACTGCGCGACCTTGCCGCCAGCCTGGCGGCACGCTGGCGCCGGCGCGCCGAGACGCTCGCCATCGTGGCCCGCAGCAGCGACGACCTGCTCGCCAAACTGGCGGCCGCGGCGGCCTTTCTGCGCGGCGAACTCACGACCCTGCCGCCCGGCATCTTCCACGGCACGGCCACGGCACCCGCGGGCAAGGTCGCCTTTCTGTTTTCCGGTCAGGGTTCGCAGTACCCGGGCATGGGGCGCGAGGCGGCGCTGCATTTCGAGCCTGTGGCCCAGGCGCTGGCAGCGGCCGATGCCGCGCTGGCGCCGGCTTTCGGTGAACGCTTCGGCGCCGGCACCCGCCTGTCGCAGTTCCTGTTTCCGCGCGGCGCCTACGATGACGCGGCGCAGGCCGAGGCCCGCCAGCGCCTGACCAACACCGACGTCGCGCAGCCGGCGCTCGGCGCGCTGGAATCCGGCCTGCTGGCCTGGATCCGCTCGCTCGGGCTGGACGCGCAGATGGCGGCCGGGCACAGCTATGGCGAATTTGCCGCCTTGCACGCCGCCGGCGCGATCGACTTCGCGTCACTGATGCAGCTGTCCGCGGCGCGCGGCCGCTTCATCGTCGATGCGGCGGCGGCCGGTGGCGCCGAGCTGGGCACGATGGCCGCCGTCAACGCCCCGCGCAAGGTCGTCGAGGACGCGATCGCCGACATCGACGGCGTGATCATTGCCAACCACAACGCCCCGCTGCAGTGCATCATCTCCGGCACCCAGGCCGGCGTGACGGCGGCGGCACAGCGCCTGGCCAAGGGTCAGGTGGAGGTCACGCCGATCCCGGTGGCCGCGGCCTTCCACTCCGCCCTGGTCAAGCCGGCGCAGGAGCCCTTGTCGGCCCTGATCGAGCAGACGCCCTGGCAGGCGCTGCGTCTGCCGGTCTACTCGAACTCCACGGCACGGGCGCATGCGGCCGACGTGGCGCGCGTGAAGCGCCAGATGGCCGAACATCTGGTGCGCCCGGTCGAGTTCGTCGCCCAGATCGAGGCCATGCACGCCGATGGAGCGCGGGTCTTCGTCGAGATCGGCCCGAAGGCGGTGCTCGCCCGACTCAGCTCGCGCATCCTGGACGGCAAGCCGCATGTGGCGATCGCGCTCGACGACGGCAGCGGGCTCGCGGGACATCTTGCCGGCCTGGCGCAGCTGCTGTGCGCCGGCATCGATCTGCACCTGACGTCCTTGTATGCGCGCCGCGAATGCCGCGTCGGAGACCCGGCCGAGCCGGCCGGGCTGCGCCCGCCGGTGGCGATCCCGCGCAATGCCTGGCTGCTCAACGGCAGCGTCGCGCGCCGCGCCGCCGAACCTGTGCGCCAGGTGGGCGTCACGCTGGAGCAGGTCGGCGCGGCAGCGCCGCCGGCGGCCGCCGCAGTCAATGCACCGGCGCCCAGCGCGCCGGCATCGACGCCTGCCGTGATGGCTCCCCGGGCCGCCGTGCAGGCGCCCACCCGATCACTTTCGACCCCAGCACCGAAGAGAGGTTTCCAGATGGATGAACGACGAACGCCAGGCGGCGGCATGGCGGACATGTCCGTGATGTCGCAGTATTTCGACACGATGCGCCAGTTCCTGGAAACCCAGGAACGCGTCATGTCGGCCTACCTCGGCGACGCTGCGCCGGCCCGCCCGGCCGCGCTGCGCGCCCGCCCGATGCCGATGGCCTTGCCACGCGTGAGTGAAATGCCGGTGGTGGCCCCCGCCACAGTGCCTGTGCCGGTGCAAGCCGCGCCGCTGCCCGCTGCGCCGCCGGTGGTGGCCGCCGTGCCGGCACCGGTCCCCGCGCCGGCACCGGTCATGCCTGCACCCGTCGCCGCCGCAGCAGCGCCAGCAGCGTCTGTTGCTGCGCCCGCCGGTGGCGCGCTCGGCCGCGACAAGCTGGTCGACATGCTGATGACGATCGTCGAGGAAAAGACCGGCTACCCGCGCGACATGGTGGGCCTGGACCAGAACCTCGAGGCCGATCTCGGCATCGATTCGATCAAGCGCATCGAGGTCGTCGGTGCCTTGCTGCAACTGCTGCCCACGGCGCACCGCGAGGCGCTGACCGAACATCGCAGCAAGCTCAATACGCAGGCCACGCTGAATGGCATGCTGGACCTGATCTCCCAGACCACGACGGGGGCGACTGCCGTCCCTTTTGAACTTGCCGGGGCGGGATCCCAGGTCGACGCGACAGCTGTCGTCGATCACCCGCCCCGGCTGGTCATGCGTTCTGCGGCCGAGCCCGCCGGCGACGATGCGCGCCGCGAACTGGCGCCCGGCCGCTTCCTGATCACACGCGACACGCAGGGCGTGGCCGACGCACTGGCCGCGCTGCTCAAGGACCTGGGTCGCGAATCGGTGTTCATCGACGCCGACGAACTGCGCGACGAAGCCCGTCTGCGCGAACGCGCCAGCGTGCTGATCGCAGCGGCGCAGCCGCTGGCCGGTGTGCTGCACCTGGCGTCGATCGACGCGCAGCCGCTGTCGGATGAATATGGCGCCGTGCAGTGGCGCGAAGCGCTGCAGTTCGGCGAAAAGGCCTTGTTCGCCCTGCTGCAGACGGCGCTGCCCGCCCTCGGCGCGGGCAGCCATGTGCTGTCGGCGAGTGCAATGGGCGGCCTGTTCGGCCGCGAAGGCAGCGCCGCGCCGGCGCTGGTGCTCAGCTCGGGCGCCGTCGGCGCGCTGAAGTCGCTGCGCGAGGAGCGCGAAGACCTGCGCGTGAAGGCGATCGACCTGGACCCGGCGCGCAGCGCGGCGCAACGCGCAGCCGACCTGCTGGCCGAGATTCAACTTGTCGGTGGCCGGCAGGAAGTGGGCTACCCGGCGGGGCAACGCACGATCTTCCGCACGCTGGCCGAGGACGTGGCCACCGATGCCGACCGTGACGCCGCGCTGCACGACCTGGTGGTGCTCGCCACCGGCGGGGCGCGAGGCATCACCGCCGAAGTGCTGCGCGAACTCGCCGCACCCGGCAACACCCTGGTGCTCACCGGGCGCAGCGCGATGCCCGCCGACGAGCCGCCTGAACTGGCGGCGCTGGCCGGCGCCGACGCGTTGCGCGCCCACTTCGTGGCCCAGGTGCGTGCCGGTGCGATCAAGCTCACGCCGGGCGAGATCCAGCGCCGTGTGCAGTCCGTGCTCGGCGAGCGCGAAATGCGCGCCAACATCGCGGATTTCCGCGCCGCCGGTGCGACCGTCGAATACCAGGCCGTGGACGTCACCGACGAGCAGGGCGTGGCAGCGCTGCTGGCCGACCTGACGCGCCGCCACGGGCGCATCGACGGCATCGTTCACGGTGCCGGCGTGATCGAGGACAAGCGCCTCGCCGACAAGCGCAGCGACAGCTGGTCGCGTGTCGTCGAGACCAAGGTGCTGGGTCTGCTGGCGCTGCAAAAGCATGTCGACCCGAAGCGGCTGAAGTTCCTGAGCGTCTTCAGTTCGGTGGCCGGTCGCTACGGCAACAGCGGGCAGTCGGATTACGCCACGGCCAATGAACTGATGAACCGGCTGTGCCAGTCGCTGCAGGCGCGCTGGGGCGACAGCGTCGTGCTCAGTGCCCTGTGCTGGGGCCCCTGGGGCGCGACCAAGTTCGGCGCCGGCATGGTGACCGCCGAAACCGAAGCCAAGTTTGCCGAAAAGGGTGTGCGCCTGGTGTCGGCGGCGCTCGGCCGCCGCCTGTTCCGCCAGGAACTGACCCGTCGCGCGGGCACGCCGGTGGAGGTGGTCTGCGGCGAGGCACCCTGGGAATCCCGCGAGGCTGAAAACGGCGCCATCGCGCGCATCGAACAAGCTGAGCTCGGCCCGCTGCTGGGCCGCACCGCGGCCTCGTCGCTGCCGACCGGCGAGCGCATCGTGCCGCTGCGGCTCGACCCGGCCCGCCACCGCTACCTCCCTGAACATGCGCTGGACGGCAAGTACGTGCTGCCGGCGGCGGTGGCGCTGGAGATGATGGCCGAGGCGGCGCAGGCACTGTGGCCGGGCTGGCGCGTCGTCGAGGTGCGCGAACATCGCCTGATGAAGGGTGTCGAGGTCGACGCCGGCGGACGCGATCTGCAGGTTTTCCTCAGCCCGCCACCTTATGGCAGCAGCGAGGGTTTCGAGGTCAGCGCGGCGCTGCAGAGTGCGCTGCCGGGCGGTCGTGCGATGAACCATTACCGCTGCGTGATCCGCCTTGAGCATGGCCTGCCGGCCGCGCTGCCCATGAGCCGGCTGGTGCACGACGACAAGTCGCTGAGCGTCGCCAAGGCCTATGGCGAGTGGCTGTTCCACGGCCCGCGCTTCCAGGTCATCGAAGCTTTCGAAGGCCTGTCGGACCGCGGCGCCGGGGCCGAGGTGCGCATCACGCGACCTTCGCTGTGGCTGGGCGAGGGCAGTGCCGACCAACCCGGCTGGCTGTTCGATCCGGGCCTGCTCGACGCCGCGGCGCAGATGGCCTGGCTGTGGTCGCGTGCCTACCGCGACGAAGCCGCGCTGCCGGCGCGCTTCGGTCGCGTCGTTCGCCACCGCGCCGATCTGCCCGAGCGTCTGTTCATGCACTACGAACGCATCGACGCCGGGGATCCGACCCTGATCCGCGGCAACATCAGCTTCCTTGATGAGGCGGGTGAGGCGGTGCTGGTCATCGAGGAACTCGACAGCATCGCCAGCGCGGCGCTGAACCGCCTGGGCGGCACGGCACGGTCCACCACCGAAGGCTCACCGGCATGAAGGCCGACGTTTCTTCCCCGCGACGCCCGGCGGATGCGCCGCCGGCGCCGATCGCCATCATCGGCATGGCCTGCATGTTTGCGCAGGCACCCGATCTGGCGGCGTTCTGGAACAACATCATCGGCGCCGTCGACACGATCGGCGAGCCGCTGCCGAACTGGGACGCCGAGCGGTACCTGGCCTCGGGGCGCATCAAGACGCAGTTCGGCGGCTACCTGCGCGAGCTCTACCGCTTCGACCCGCGTGAGTTCGGCATCATGCCCAACTCGATGGACGGCGGTGAGCCGGACCAGTTCCTGGCCCTGCGCGTGGCGCGCGACGCCCTCGTCGACGCCGGCTATTTCGGGCCCGATGTCGACCATCGCGACACCGGCGTGATCCTCGGCCACAGCACCTATCTGCACCGCGGGCAGGTCACGGTGATCCAGACCGACATCGTCATCGACCAGACGCTTGAGGTGCTGCGCGCCGCGATGCCGCAGGTCGACGAGGCGGCGCTGGCGCGCGTGCGCGCGATGCTGGCGAAGAAGATCCCGCCGATGAATGCCGACACCGCGCCGGGCCTGGTGCCCAACGTGATGACGGGGCGCATCGCCAACCGGCTCAACCTCAAGGGCCCGAACTACCTGGTCGACGCGGCCTGCTCTTCGTCGCTGCTGGCGGTGGGCGCCGCGATCGACGAGTTGCGCGCCGGGCGCAGCCGCATGATGCTGGCCGGCGGCGTGAACGCCTCGCTGCCGGCGGACGTGACGACCATCTTCACCCAGCTCGGCGCCCTGAGTGCACGCGGCAAGGTGCGGCCTTTCGAGTCCGGCAGCGACGGCACCTTGCTTGGCGAAGGCCTGGGCATGGTCCTGCTCAAGCGCCTGGACGATGCGCTGGCCGACGGCGACCGGATCTATGCCGTGCTGCGTGGCGTGGGCCAGTCCAGCGACGGCAAGGGCGCCGGCCTGCTCGCGCCGAGCCAGGAAGGCGAGACCCTGGCGATCCGCCGCGCCTACGACGCCAGCGGCGTCGACCCGGAAACCGTCGGCCTGGTCGAGGCCCATGGCACCGGGATCCCGCTCGGCGACCGGACCGAGATCGCCTCGCTGAAGGCGGTCTTTGGTGAGCGCAGCGCGCCGATCGGCACCAAGGCGCTGGGTTCGGTGAAGTCGATGATCAGCCATTGCATCCCGGCCGCGGGCATCGCCAGCCTGATCAAGATGTCGCTGTCGCTGCACCATCGGGTGCTGCCGCCGACCCTGTGCGCCCAGGTCAACCCGGCGCTGGGCATCGACGACACGCCGTTCTACGTCAATACCCAGACGGCACCCTGGCCGAGCCGCATCGGGCAGGCCCGGCGCGCCGCGGTCAACGCCTTCGGTTTCGGCGGCACCAACTCGCACGCCATCGTCGAGCAGGCGCCCCAGGCGGCGGTGCGCCCGCGGCGGCTGAACCGCTGGCCGGCGGAGCTGTGTCTGCTGTCGGCGGACTCCGTCGCCGCGCTCGACAGCCGGCTGGTCGCGCTGGCCGCGTCGATCGGCCTGCACCCCGAATGGCAGTTGCCGGAGATCGCCGCGGCCCTGCTGCGCGAGGACCAGGCAGCGCAGCACCGCCTGGCCATCGTCACTCCCGATGTGCCGGCGCTGCTGAAGGCCGTGCAACAGGCGCGCAAGCGCCTGGCCGAGATGGGCGATGCGCCGGTGCCCTGGAACACGCGCGGCGGCGTGGCCTACAGCCCGCAGCGCGTGGAAGGCGGGCTGGCTTTTCTGTTCCCGGGCGAAGGCTCGCAGTACCCGGGCATGTTTGCCGACCTGGCGATGTGTTTCGACGAGGTGCAGGAGTGGCTGGACTTCTGGCATGGCCTGTACGGCCTGCCCACCGGCCAGACCCGCACCGACATCGTGTTCCCGAGCAGCGAGATCGACGACGATCGCCGGCGGCAGCTCGAGCAGCGCATGCACGACATGGACGTCGGCTCCGAATCGGTGTTCATCGGCGGCATGGCGATGCACGA